>JAZPXY010000030.1:0-17317 GCA_045543875.1 Bulleidia sp. | reverse complement strand
AATTGCGGATATCATCGTTGACCGAAAGTTTCTGTAAGATCCTGGTGCGGATGCCGTTTTCTTTCAAGAAACGGGCAGTGCCGCGGGTCGCTTCGATGTTGAAGCCCAGATCATAGAAACGGCGGATCAAAGGCAGTGCTTCATCCTTATCGGAATCGGCAATGGTCACAAAGACCGTACCGTAGTTCCTCAGATGCATGCCCGAGGCCTGTAAGGCCTTATATAAGGCACGGTTGAGCTTGTCGTCGTAGCCGATCGCTTCACCCGTCGATTTCATTTCCGGGGAAAGATAGGCATCCAGTCCCTTGATCTTATTGAAAGAGAATACAGGGACCTTGACGTAGTAGCGCTTCTTTTCTTCGATGTAAAGATCGAAGATGCCCTGTTCCTTTAAGCTCTTGCCTAAAATAACTTCCGTGGCAATATCCGCTAACGGGAAGCCGGTCGCCTTGGACAGGAACGGCACGGTTCTGGAAGAACGCGGATTGACTTCGATGACATAGACGTATTCGTTTTTGTCGACGATGAACTGGATATTGAACAGGCCGATGATGCCGATGCCTAAGCCCAGCTTCTTGGTGTATTCCAGGATCTTTCCTTTGACCTTATTGGAAATCGTGTAAGCCGGATAGACGGAGATCGAATCGCCGGAATGGACACCGGTCCTTTCGTCCAGTTCCATGATGCCGCCGACAAAGACATCGCGTCCGTCGCAGATGCCGTCGATCTCGACTTCCTTGCCTTCGATGTAGTGGTCAACCAGGACCGGTTTTTCTTCATCGATGGCTGCCGCATTTTTCAGATAGTGGCGCAGCTGTTCCTCGTTGCCGACGATCTGCATTGCCCTACCGCCCAGAACGTAGCTTGGACGAACCAGGACCGGATAGCCGATCTCTTCAGCCGCCCTGACGCCGTCCTCAATATTGGTGACGGCCTTTCCTTCCGGCTGCGGGATGCCCAGCTCTTCCATGATCTTTTCAAAGGAATCGCGGTTCTCTGCTCTTTCGATCGCCTTGGTGTCGGTGCCGATGATCTTGACGCCTCTTTCATACAGAGGTTCCGCCAGGTTGACTGCCGTCTGACCGCCCAGAGAGACGATGACGCCTTCCGGTTTTTCAAAGTTGATGACATTCATGACGTCTTCCGGTGTCAATGGTTCAAAGTAGAGCTTGTCGGAGGTCGTGTAATCGGTCGAGACCGTCTCCGGATTGGAGTTGATAATGATGGCCTCGTAGCCGTTCTTGCGGATGGTCTGTACGGCATGGACGGAAGAATAGTCAAACTCCACGCCCTGGCCGATGCGGATCGGACCCGCACCCAAGACCACGATCTTCTTCTTGTTCGTCAGTCTTGATTCATTTTCGCCGGTATAGGAAGAGTAGTGATACGCGATGTACTTGCCTGAATGCAGGGTATCGATCATCTTGAATATTGGAACGATGTTGTTTTTGATGCGCTTCTCGTAGACTTCGATCTCCTTGAGATTCCACAGTTTGGAAATGTATTTGTCGCCAAAGCCCATCTTCTTGGCTTTGCGCAGGACATTCAAATCATTGACGTGATCCTTGAGTTCTTCTTCCATGGCGATGATCCTGGCAATGGATTCCAGGAACAGCATCGTGATCATCGTCACTTCATGCAGTTTATTTAAATCGATGTGACGGCGGATCGCCTCGCTCAGGGCGAAGATACCGTCCGATCGGAATTCACTCAGATAATTTAAAAGTTCTTCATCCGTATAGCTGTCAAACTTTTCCAGATAAAGGTGACAGACGCCGATCTCCAGAGAACGGACCGACTTCAGGATGCATTCTTCCAGATTGGCACCGATGCCCATGACTTCGCCCGTCGCCTTCATTTGTGTGCCTAAGACGTTCGGCGTCGTCGGGAACTTGTCAAACGGGAAGCGCGGGAACTTGGCAACGATGTAGTCCAGACTCGGTTCCTTGTCGGCTGTCGTGCCGGCCACTTCGATCTCTTCCAGGGTCATGCCCAAAGCGATCTTGGCGGAAACGCGGGCGATCGGATAGCCGCTGGCCTTGGAGGCCAGAGCGGAAGAACGGGTCACACGCGGATTGACTTCGATCAGGAAGTATTCACTGCTTTCCGGATGCAAGGCAAACTGGACATTGCAGCCGCCTTCAACTTTTAAGGCACGGATGATCTTAATGGCCGAATCGTTCAGCATCTTTAAATCGTGATCATTCAACGAAAGGATCGGGGCAACGACCATCGAATCGCCGGTATGAACACCGACCGGATCGACATTTTCCATGCCGCAGATCGTGATTGCCTTATCGTAGGAGTCACGCATGACTTCGAATTCGATTTCCTTGTAGCCCTTGACGCTCTTTTCGATCAGGACCTGATGGACCGGTGAAAGCAGGAAGGCATTGGTTCCGATTTCGACCAGTTCTTCTTCATTGTGGGCAAAGCCGCCGCCGGTGCCGCCGAGGGTAAAGGCAGGACGGAGAACGACCGGATAGCCGATATGCTTTGCGGCTTCCTTCGCCTCTTCGAGGCTGTATGTGATTTCGGAGGGAATGACCGGCTCGCCGATCTTCTGGCACATTTCCTTGAACAGCTGACGGTCTTCCGCCCTCTCGATACTCTCGCGGGGTGTGCCGAGCAGTTCAACGCCGCATTCCTTCAGGACACCCTTCTTGTCCAGCTGTACGGCAAGATTCAGGCCGGTCTGGCCGCCGATGCCGGGGACGATCGCATCCGGTCTTTCATAGCGCAGGATCTTGGCGATATATTCGAGGGTCAGCGGTTCCATATAGACCTTGTCTGCCATCTGCGTATCGGTCATGATCGTAGCCGGATTGGAATTACACAGAACTACTTCATAGCCTTCTTCCTTCAGGGCAATGCATGCCTGGGTTCCGGCGTAGTCGAATTCAGCAGCCTGACCGATGACGATCGGGCCGGAACCGATGATGAGTACTTTCTTGATGTCTGTTCTCTTTGCCATACTCTCCTCCTTGTTTCAGTCAAAAGAAAAACCGGCTCTTAACAATGCGGAAATACATTGCAGAACCGGTTATAAAAGCTCTGGTTTGGTGGGATAACATTCGAATGTCTTTTCATAACGTTCATCGTGCGCTCCTGTTTAACCAATTCAATACTGTCGGCCGGAAAACTCCCAGCCAGACGGAAGATTATCATTTTCTCAGGATGATGTCAATGCATTCGCATGAAAAAGACAGTGAATCTGTTCAGCGTTCCTGCCACCGCCGCTTCAGCAGATATGCGGCATCCTTGGGCTGGCGGTTTCGCGTGAAGATGCCCTTTTTATTGCCGTTGACGCGCATAGTTCCTTCGGTCGTCTGGAAATCGGCAAAATTCCAGACCAGCTCGCCGCAGACAAAGTCATAGTCATCCATGACCCGGAAGTTCATCTCATAGCATTCATTCTGGTATTCCTGGCTCCACATGACACTGGGAAGCTTATGTTCTGCCGCATAGGTATCGGCGCCGAATTCGGTAAAGACAAGCGGCTTGTCCCTGCAGATCTTTGCCCACTGGTCCATTTCCATGCGGAAGATCTTTTCCGCTTCCTCAATTTCACTGCCGCCGGCCACATACCAGCCGTAATAGCGGTTGAGGGAAATGAAGTCACAGAGACTGCCGCAGGTCTCCGTGCCGGGACGGCTGCTGAACAGCATGGCACCGGTCAGCGGCCGCTGCTGCACATCCAGGGTGCGGGCATATGCAAACAGCGGGGCAAAATAATCGTGTGCTTCCTGGTAATGTGTCTCCGGCTCATTGAACAGCGAGAAGGCAATGACACTGGCATGATTCTTGTCCCTCCGGATCATTTCTTCAATGGCAGTGCGGTGGTTTTTCTGCAGTTCCGGTACATGATCACCGGCAAAGAAGCGGGTATCGGCACCGTCACCGGCCGCTGCCGCAAAATTGACCAGCGAGCGCATCATGCCGACAGCCGGCACTTCATCAATGATCAGGATGCCCTTTTCATCCGCCATCTGATACCATTCTTCGGCATAGGGATAATGGCTGGTGCGGAAGCAGTTGGCATTGGTCCAGTTCATCAGCTGATAGTCACGTTCGGCAACGGCATAGCTGAACTGGCGGCCGAGCACTTCAAAGTCTTCATGCTTGCCCCAGCCTTTCAGGTAGACTTCCTTTCCGTTCAGAAGAATTCTGTTTCCCTGTACGGCAACGGTGCGGATGCCGAGGCGGGCCGGATATTTGTCGATTTCCCTGTCATTGTCCAGAATGCGGAAAACCAGCGTATAGAGATAGCCGTCACCGATCTGCCAGAGGCGGGCATTTTTTACGGACAGAATACCGTCCTTTCCCCTGGCCTCACTGACTTTGTGTCCGCTTCGGTCAAACAGTTCGGCACAGATGTCATGTTCGCCGTCGGTGACGGCATGATAGTAAATTTCGGCATCGCTGCCGTTCAGTCTGATTTCGGTATCGTAATCGAGCAGTGATTCGGCCGGGATCCGTAACAGATGAACGCTGCGCTGGATGCCGGCGTAGTTGAAGAAGTCAAAATACGGCTGCGCCAGTTTCCGCCCGGACGGCAGTCTCTTTACGGTGCCGCAGGGTATTGAGGTTTCATTCAGCTCGTTATTGGCCCGGACAACAATGCGGTTTCTTGCGGCAAAGGTGACATATTCACTGATGTCAATGACAATCGGGGTAAAGCCGCCTTCGTGATATGCGGCATGGTTGCCGTTGATCCAGATGTCGGCCCGGTGAGTGATGCTGCCGAAACGGAGGATCACCCTTCTGCCGTCATCTTCTTCCAGATAAAACTTTGTTTCATACCAGAAGTCACCGCAGTAGTCGCGTTTTTCCTTTTCGGTGAACAGATCGGCAAAGCTGGCAGGAACAGGCATCGAAAAAGGCTCAGGCAGTCCGTTCTGCCAGCCTTCGGCACGTCCTTTTCCTTCCGGATCAAACTGCATCTTCCACATGCCGTCGAGAGTCCGGAACGTACGGCAGACATTGATGCACGGATAAAGCATGGACTGATACATAATGATTTCCTTTCGAATGATTACTGTGTATTATTTTCATTTTCCGCATGGATGCGGTAGTTTTCCTGGGTCTTGCTGAGGCGGGCATGGGAGAGCTGGTTGATGCACATCATCATGCCGCCGACAAACATGTATTCAATGACATCGTCGACCTTGATCAGTTCAGGAATGAATTCCCTCTGCATGTACTGGGCCAGATATTCTTTCAGCTGGTCAACGTCATACAGCATGCCGCAGAAGAGAATGATCTGTTCCGGATCAAAGTTGGCAATGATCGTCAGCAGATACTTGGCAACGACTTCCAGCGTTCCTTCCGGCGTGCGCAGCAGTTCCGCAGGATCCTGGCTGTAGGCGATGATCTTGTGCACATACTGCATCTCGCCGGCCAGGTTGTTGCGGCCGGTATAGAGTGTGCCGTTGATGACATTGCCGACACCGGCAGTACGGGCAGCCCGGGGATGGAAATAGAAACTCAGGTTGCGGATCTGCTTCTGCAGGCCGTAATAGCCGAGCGCCATGGCATTGGCATCGTTGACAAAAATGAACGGGATCCGGTATTTTTCCGTGAACTGCTTTTCAACATCGACATCATAGATACCGGCTGAACGGAAAGTCATATGGCCCTTGTAGAAGACACCCGGGGAATTGATGCAGATCATCTGAATGCCGGGGAATCTGGCCATTTCAAAGTCGATCATGTCTTCCAGGTCGCGGATCTCCATGCGCTGCTTGATGACTTCATCTTCATGGGTGACCAGACCGGTGTCATAGATGCGGTAGACAAAGCGGACCGACTGGTACTGGACAATGACCGATATGATCAGCATCCGCGGCGTATTGCGGAATTCAAGCCGTTCGGCCGGGGCCAGGCGTTCCTTTTTCAGCTGGTCGTTTTCCAGAATGCTGCGGTTGACGAAGTCGAGCAGTTCACTGACATTGTAGGAGGCAAAGATCGAAGCCGGAATCTTCAGCACCAGCTTGTCCTTCAGGATTTCCTTTACCTTGTTGTAGTCATAGGCAATCTGCGGTGCAAGCAGAATGACATCACAGTCTTCTCCTTCCACAAACAGGTTGTTGTAGGAAACCGCATCGAAATTCACATTCAGTTTCAGCAGCTTGGCGGCATTGTTCAGCTTTTCCTTAAAGAAGGATGTCGTAATGGCACTGGAACAGCACATCAGGATCCTTCTTGAAGAAGTTTCTTTCTGTTTCAGAACGGCCGCGATCATTTCCATGAACAGTTCCTGGGCATGCTCGAGGTCCTTCAGTTCAAAATGCAGATAAAAAACGATCTCGCTGGTATTCTTGTTGACAACGTTCATTTCCACAACAACAAATTTTTCAAGCAGATAAAATGATGTCGTGCCGCGGGCGAATTCGGTATCGATAATGATATGATCCCCCTTCTCATGGGAAAAGGAGATGATGTAGTCCGGGCTTTCCTGCTTACCGGCCCAGTCCTTGAATTCCCTCAGCAGCTGTTCGGTTCTCTCATCGTACATATCCCGTACCTCTGTGATTTCATTTTACTACAGGTCATCCAAAAGATAAGAAAAAAGACACATTGCTGTGTCTTACTGCATTCTCATGACGGTCATGACGATCTGGACGACCAGCCATACGGCACCGATGATGATGCCGGCCCAGGCAGCCCAGTAGTCCTTGTTTTTTTCCCTGCCGTTCAGCTTCAGTCCGGCGATGCCGAAACCGATGGCCATGATCGAGAAGATGCCCCAGAAGCCGAGGAATACAGAGAAAATGGATGCCACCAGGGCATACCAGCAGAAGATCGTGCTCAGTGTGCCGCGGCGCGATTTCTTCTGACGCTCCATTTCCTGTTCATATTTTTCAATGGCTTCCTGGCGCTTCTGTTCTTCTTCGATTGAGCGCTGAGAACGCGGTTTTGTCTTTGATTTCTTTAATTTGCCTGCCATACTTCCCTCACGGTTTCAAATTGTATCAAATCCCCTGCCGTTGTTCAATTACAGCAGCTCGCTGAGGACGCTGTTGAGCAGATGATACCAGGCATCGGCACATTTCAGCCGCTGCCCTTCAATCTGCAGCTTTCCTTCCTTCAGAAGCTTTTCTGCCTTTTCGCCAAAGGCTTCTTCAAAGGATACAGAGAAGCGTTCGGCAAACGATGCCAGCGGGATGCCGTCTTTCAGCCGCAGTCCCATCATCACCATTTCAAACATTTCATCTTCCCGGCTGAGGGGAATGACTTCTTTCTGCAGCGGATCTTTCAGATACGTGCCAATACTGCGGACATTGTCATAGCGGCAGTGGTTTTCCTTGCCGGAGGCACCGGCCGAGAGGCCGTAAAAGTCTTCATAATGCCAGTAGACCAGATTGTGCCGGGATTCATATCCGGGCACGGCAAAATTGGAGATCTCATACTGGCGGAATCCCTTCTCCGGAAGGATCCGGCAGATGTATTCGTACATGTCTGCCTCCGTATCTTCATCCAGCGCTTCATATCCCCTTCTGCCAAAGACGGTATTCTCTTCGACTGTCAGCGAATAAAGCGACAGATGCTTCGGCCCGAGGGAAACGGCATATTCTGCGGCTTCTTTCAGGTCCGTCATGGTCTGATGCGGAAGCGAATACATCAGATCAAGTGAAATATTGTCAATGCCGGCCTGCCGCAGCAGTTCCATGGCCGTTTTTACATCTTCCGCCGTATGGTGCCTGCCCATCATTTTCAGCAGCTTCTCACTGCCGGACTGAAAGCCGATGCTGGCGCGGCTGACACCATGACGGGAAAGGATAGCGGCCTTTTCGGCGGTCAGTGTCTCGGGATTGATCTCGCAGGTATATTCCTCTGCCTTTTGGACATAGGGATCCAGCAGCGAAAGCAGCCGTTCAAGCTGTTCTTCCGACAGTGAAGTCGGCGTGCCGCCGCCGACATAGACGGTCTTCAGATCCGTATTGATCTCTTTTCCGGAAATCTCATGCTGCAGGGCATCGAGCCAGCGGTCTGCCGTTTCCTGCTGATAAGGACGGTGCACAAAGTCACAGTAGTAACAGATGGTGCGGCAGAACGGCACATGCAGATAGAGTGCCTGCGCTTTCTTATTTGGGTTCGTCATCGCGTGAAAGCACCGACATGAAGGCTTCCTGAGGGATGACGACAGAGCCGACTTCCTTCATTCTCTTCTTGCCTTCCTTCTGCTTTTCCAGCAACTTCTTCTTGCGGGAAATGTCACCGCCGTAGCACTTGGCCAGGACGTTCTTGCGCAGGGACTTGATATTGGTGCGGGCAATGACCTTGCCGCCGACAGCTGCCTGCACGGGAATTTCAAACTGCTGCTTCGGGATCAGTTCCTTGAGGCGGATGGTGATGCCGGAGCCGCGCTTGTAGGCATTGGAGCGGTGAACGATGACGCTCAGGGCATCGACCTGTTCGCCGTTGAGCAGAATGTCCATGCGGACAAGATCTTCCTTGCGGTAGCCGATCAGTTCATAGTCCAGGGATGCATATCCTTTTGAACAGGACTTGAGGCGGTCAAAGAAGTCATAGATGATTTCCGACAGCGGCAGTTCATAGACGATCGTATTGCGGCCGGCTTCGATGACTTCCATGGTCTGATAGATGCCGCGCTTGTTCTGGCACAGTTCCATGACAGCGCCGATATAGCTGTCCGGCACCATGATGCTGGCCTTGACATACGGCTCTTCCACATGATCGATGCGCGAGGCATCCGGCATCCTGGCCGGATTGTCGATGGCAATCATCGAACCGTCGCTGAGATAGACATGATAGATAACGGACGGAGCCGTGCAGATCAGATCCAGATTGTATTCCCTTTCCAGGCGTTCCTGGATGACATCCATATGCAGCAGACCCAGGAAGCCGCAGCGGAAGCCGAATCCCAGAGCCTGGGATGTTTCCGGCTCATACTGCAGGGATGCATCATTGAGCTGCAGCTTGTCGAGGGCATCATGCAGGTCTTCGTACCGGGCCGCATCGCTGGGATAAAGTCCGCAGTAGACCATCGGGTTCATTTTGCGGTAGCCTTCCAGCGGGCTGGATGCCGGATTGGCAACGGTTGTTACGGTATCACCGACCTGAACGTGCTTGATGGATTTGATGCTGGCCGCAAACCAGCCGACATCACCGGCACTCAGTCCGTCGGTGCGGACTTCGCGGGGATTGCGGATACCGGTTTCCAGCACTTCATATTCGGCACCGGTGGCCATGAAGCGGATCCTGTCGCCGATCTTCAGCTTTCCTTCCCTGACTCTGACGAGGGCAATGACGCCGCGGTAAGGATCATAGAAGGAATCGAATACCAGTGCCTGCAGAGGTGCATTCACATCCCCTTTCGGTGCCGGAATATGGGTAACGATCTGTTCCAGAACCTGATCGACATTGAGACCGGTGCGGGCGCTGATCAGCGGCGCATCGGAGCAGTCAAGGCCGATGATGTCCTCGATTTCCTTCTTTGTGTGATCGGGCTGGGAATTGTTCATGTCGACCTTGTTGATGACCGGCAGGATCTCCAGGTCATTGTCCAGGGCCAGATAGGTATTGGCCAGAGTCTGGGCCTGCACGCCCTGGGTTGAATCGACAACGAGAATGGCGCCTTCACAGGCTGCCAGAGAGCGTGATACTTCATAGCTGAAGTCGACGTGGCCGGGCGTATCGATCAGATTGAAAAGATACTCGTGCCCGTCTTTGGCATGATAGGAAAGCTGCACGGCATTGAGCTTGATGGTAATGCCGCGCTCTCTTTCCAGTTCCATATCATCGAGCAGCTGGGTCTTCATGTCCCTTTCCTTGACGGTATCCGTCATTTCCAGGATCCGGTCAGCCAGGGTGGACTTGCCGTGATCGATATGGGCAATAATACAGAAGTTGCGTATGTATTTCTGATCCATATGTAACCTATTCAAATACCTTTCCAGTCAGACCGCGGCCGGCACCGTTGGCAAACTGTTCGGCGCTCATGCGCTTCTTTCCTTCCGGCTGCAGTTCGTATATCTTTATGATTCCGCCCTTTGCGGCAATCTCCATGGCTCCGTTTTCAAAACCAAGCACCTCCCCCGGGGCATGGCTGTGTTCCTTCATTTCCCTGCGGGCTTTATAGAACTTGATGCGTTTTCCTTCCAGCACGCCGTAGCTGATCGGCCAGTCGATCAGAGCCCGGATATGGTTGTAGGCAGTGCTGACGTCTTCTTCCTGGAAATGAACCTGTTCCATTTCACGCGAGATATTCGGTGCAAACACCACCTTCTCTTCATCCTGTTCGATGCCTTCCAGTTCACCGGCAATATAGCGCGGCAGTTCTTCCCGGATGATGCGGATGCTTTCTTCCTTCAGCTTCAGATCGAGTTCTTCACTTGTCATGTCTTCGCCGATCTCTACTTCATGGCAGGCAAAGACCCTGCCGGCATCCATCTTTTTTACCATTTCCATCAGGCATACTCCGGTTCTGTCATCGCCGTTGAGTATGGCATGATGGATGGGTGCGCCGCCGCGGTACTTCGGCAGCAGCGACGGATGGATATTCACGCAGCCAAGACGCGGATATTTCAGGATCGATTCCGGCACGATCTGGCCGTAGGCACAGGTCACGATCAGTTCCGGATCATAGGCCAGAACAGCATCGGCTTCCGCCCGCAGTTTTTCCGGCTGCAGAACGGGAATGCCGTTTTCCTCAGCCAGGGCATGCACCGGCGTGCTGACGATCAGATGCTTTCTGCCGACCGGCCGGTCCGGCTGGGAAACAGCAGCGACAACCTGATGGCCTTCATCAATCAGTGCCTGCAGAACAGTACAGGCAAATTCCGGTGTTCCGAAAAATACAATACGGGGTTTTGTCATATGGTGCCTCCTGATATATCTGTAATATTATAGCGTATATTGCCGCCATTTTTATTGCATTTTGAAATGTGCTTTGTTATAATTCCTACTGCTGATAAGAATACTAGGAGGTGTCTCATGGCAAATATTAAATCCCAGAAGAAGCGTGCGCTGACAAATCTGAAGAGACAGAATGCAAAAGCCGGACAGAAAAGTGAACTGAAAACAGCAATCAAGAAGGTACTTGCTGCTGTTGCAGAAGGAAATAAAGAAGCTGCTGTCGAAGCATACAACAATGCGAACAAGTCTTTGGATAAGGCACTGGTTTCCGGAATCAAGAAGAAGAACTACGTTGCCCGTCAGAAGTCCAGACTTGCCAAGGCTGTCAACTCTGTTAACTGAGCAGAATGAACAAGGTCACTTCGGTGACTTTTTTCTTTGTTTACCAAAACAGCACCCGCTGATGCGGATGCTGTTTTCATATTGGATTGCTGTAGATCAGTGATGCCGGCACCAGGTACAGATACGGGGCTGTAAAGACCGCCATGCGCATTGCGATGAAGCGGCACTGTTCCCTGCCCATCTGCTCTCTGAATATCAGCTGGTTCAGCAGGAAGATCAGAACACCGGCAGCGGCAATGCATGCGATATGAATCAGAAGCGCCCGGATATCTGTAAACGGATTCCATGTCAGGGCCGAGGAAAGCTGCGGATCCTGAACGGCAAGGGCTGCCGCAAAGAGGATCAGGGCTCCGGCAAAGTCAGACGCAAAGCCGGCCAGGCAGACCTTCCAGAGATTCCTGCGGATCAGCTGCGGGTCTTCGACCTGCAGCTTCTTCTGAGAAAAATGCAGAACCAGACCGTCAATCAGCAGATTGCCGGGAATCAGGATCAGCCACAGCCAGGACGGAAACCATACCAGCATCCATACCGGAAACAGTATGTTATAGAGCCGGCCGGACTGTCTTTTCATTCTGCCAGGGCATCGGCCAGCTGCTGCAGCTGGGCCAGTGAGGCATCATTGAGCGCCGAACGGATGGTAACAGTCGGTTCAAGCACGGTCATATTTTTGGAATTGGCAAACTTTTCTTTCATGACCTTGGCAGCCATCGGGCCCCAGGAACCATTTTCGATGAAGCCGATGGTGCGGTTCTGATAGCCGCGTTCCAGCAGTTCTTCAATGAATTCCCGCATCTTCGGGAAGATCACGGCATTGTAGGTAACAGATGCCAGAACAATGCGGTCATAGCGGAAGGCATCTTCGACAGCTTCGGCAATGTCGCAGCGGGAAAGATCGCTGAGGGCGGTCTTGACACCCTTCGCTTCCAGCATTGCGGCCAGCTTTTCGGCTGCTTCCTTTGTATGTCCGTAGACGGAGGCATAGGCAATCGTTACACCCTTGTCTTCCGGTGTGTAGGATGCCCACTTTGTATAGAGGTCCAGATAGTAGCCGAGGTTGTCCTTCAGAACCGGTCCGTGCAGCGGGCAGATGGTCTGAATGTCCAGGGCAGCTGCCTTCTTCAGAAGATTTGTGACCTGCAGGCCGTATTTGCCGACAATGCCGAAATAGTATCTTCTGGCTTCACATGCCCAGTCATCCTCTTCGGCATCCAGGGCGCCGAACTTGCCGAAGGCATCAGCGGTAAAGAATACCTTGTCGCTCATGTCATAGGTCATCATGACTTCCGGCCAGTGCACCATCGGTGCCATGACAAACTTCAGGACATGCTTTCCGAGAACGAGCTCTTCATTTTCCTTGACGATCTGCTTTTTCAGATCCGGAATGGGACCGTAGAAATTCGTCAGCATCGTAAATGCCTGAGCACTGCCGATGACTGTAGTGTCCGGATATTCCTTCAGGAATGCCGTAATATTGGCGGAATGATCCGGCTCCATATGCTGGATGATCAGATAATCCGGTGTTCTGTCCTTCAGTTCTGCCTTCAGATCTGCCAGCCATTCACCGCCGAATGCGGCATCGACAGTATCGAGCACGGCGATCTTTTCATCGATGATGACATAGGAATTGTATGCCATTCCTTCCGGTACAACATACTGGCCTTCAAACAGATCCAGTTCATGATCGTTGACACCGATGTATCTGATATCATCTGTAATTTTCATTGTTTTATACCTCCAAAACTCTGTGTCTTATGATAGCACCGAAACCGCCTGTTCTTTCATCATTCTTCTGCAAGCGGCAGGAAAGCTTCAAAATACCGGTGCTCATTGTCTGCTTCATGAATATACACCAGCTGGCGCATGAGAAAGGAACCGGCCGGCTTCAGATTATGCTGACTGGCATAGGCCAGCAGGTCATCAGCCAGGGAAGCGTCATAATTCCGCCGGCTGCCGGTATCGATGATGCACGTTAGGGCATCGGCCGTTTCCACTTCCGTGACGTCATCCTCGAGGACAACGGTCTTTTCCTTCATCCACCGCGGCATGCCGAATCCCCATTCGCAGACATTCTGCGAGAGATCAGGAAAATAGGCCATCATGAAACTGAACTGCAGCTGGGTCATCATCTTCCGGCTTTTTTCCATGCTGCCCTCATCCAGTCTGAGCTCTTCCCCTTTTTTCTGCGGCACAAAGGAAATGCCTTCCAGAAAGCTGCGGGAAATGACACCGAGCTGATCGGGGATGCTTCTGAGCCTGGCAAGGTAGTCCTTCGTCATCTCATTCATCCAGTAATAGCGCTGGGCAAGTTCATTGTATTCTGCCTGCTTCTCTGCCATCCGCGAAATGTAGTCATCCAGACTGTCCTTCTGCAGCATGACTCTGATCTCACCAATGGAGAACCCGTTGGTCTGGTACCGTTTGCACTCGCTGATCAGGTACATCTGCCAGTCATCGTACATGCGGTAGCCGTTTGCGGGATCCTTTTCAGGCACAATGATGCCTTCCTTTTCATAAAAGCGCAGGGTTTCCCTGGTGATATTGAGAAGCCGGCATATTTCTTTCTGCGAATATTTCATTTTTTTATTATTTCCTGTTGACCCGGTGGTTAGAACCACCTTTATCATAACAGCAGATGAGGTGAAAATTATGCTGCATATCGTTATTACATGCGGAGGAGGCTTTTCTTCCAGCGCCCTGGTTACCCAGCTGAACAAAGATGCTAAGGAAAAAAATCTGGATGTAGACTACCGTTATATCCCCTTCGACTTCGGCGGTCTGAGCAGCGGAGCAGAAATCAAGGATGCAGATATCATCATGCTGTGTCCGCATCTGCAGCACGAGTCAAAGAAACTGGCCGCAAGATATCCGGATGTTCCATTTTATGTCATTCCGACAAGACTGTACGGCCTGATGTCGGCCGAAGACTTCATGCAGGATGCCGAAGATGCCATTGCCGGCTGGAAGGAAACCGGCATGAACCCCTTCCATTTCGAAGGCGAAAGCGTCTCGATCCGGGTCATGCGTACGGTATCGCACCGCAGGTGGCTGGAACAGAAAAGCAAATAATCAGGATCAGACGGATTCTTCAGAGTCCGTCTTTTCTTCTGCCTCCCTGTCATCCTGACGCACATACTCTTCATACAGCAGCTGTTCGCTCATTGTCTGATAGGGATTGGAAAAGAAGATCCGGCTCAGGCCCATGGTCACTGCCCCAAGCAGCCACCAGCCGAGAAAGGTCAGCAGAAATTCAAACAGTTCCATTTTTCTGCCGTACATCATATCGGAAGAAAACTGCAGTACTTCCTTTTCTGACAGTTCCGGATGGTCTTCCAGGATCTGGGGCACGAAATAATATTCCAGCGCCTTGATGATGCCGGGAATGATCAGCAGAAAGGTATACAGGAAAATCGTCAGATCTCTATAGAGCATGGTCCAGCCGACTCTTTTGAGATCACCGCTGCGGTAAATGTCGGTAATATGCACACTGTCATCGCCGGCTGCCTGATGACGGAACCAGGAACGGCAGCCGTATTCAATCGGATTCTTGATATACAGATCGATCATAATGGCGCCGATGACGGCAATGACGGCCATAAATACAATCAGAAGGACAGATGCCCCGGAAAGCTGTGACAGCGGCTGGGAAATGGTAACCGGCCCGAAAGTCAGGGAGACATGTGATCCGCCGGTGCTGCCGCGATTGTAGCGTGCCCCGGTCAGGGTGCCGTTCACAAAGGCAAGTATAAATGCGGCCAGAACAAACGGCATATAATTGGCCAGGAAGATATTTTTCGCTTCCTGCTTGATGTCACTGAATGTTTTCATGATCTGCACCTCCGCCTTCATTATAGCTTCCATATAAAAAAGTGCGGTTATCTTCCGCACTCAATGACGCTCTGCCAGAGTTCTTTCTCTTTCTGCGCCGCTTCTTTTTTTTCTGTATCCCGGGTATGGGCAATGACGATATCCAGCCGTCCCGTCTGTTTCCGGCAGTATTCCCAATAGCTTTCACTGTTTTTTGTTCTCAGCACCGGCCCGAGCAGGATGTCCTCATCGCTGTAGGGTTCATGTTCAGCGGCCGTAAATGAGATGGCAATATAGCCGAAACTGCGGTCGTAAATGCATTCTTCGTCTTCGATCGTAAAATGATGATCGCTGATCCACTGCCGCATCTCACGGACATTGCGGTTGACTTCGACAATGATCTGACGGAATGCCGGCAGCCTGTCCATTGCCTTTTCCAGAATGGCGGCGGCAGTATAGTATCCCATGCCGGCAAGCACTGCCCCTTCGGCATCTTCCGGCACATTGTCAAAGCCGTCGGACAGGACGGTGATGATCCTGTCGCTGAGCCCTTCTCTGGCGATGTTGGCTTTTGCCTGTTTCAGGGGGCCTTCGCCGATATCACAGGCATAGACTTTTTCTGATATTCCGTTTCTGATCAGCAGAATGGGAAGAAAGGCATGGTCGGTGCCGATATCCGCAATGACCATGCCTGGTTTTACCATTTCCGCGATCTTTTCGATGCGCGTGTTCATCATTTGTCGAAGAAGTCCTTCAGCCGCTTGGAGCGGGTCGGATGCTTGAGCTTGCGCAGTGCCTTGGCTTCGATCTGACGGATACGTTCTCTGGTGACATTGAACTCACGTCCGACTTCTTCCAGGGTGCGGGTACGGCCGTCGTAGAGGCCGAAGCGCAGGCGCAGAACCTTTTCTTCACGTTCGGTCAGACCGCTCAGAACGTTGTTGATCTCATCCTTGAGCAGCTGGTTGGAAGCGTACTGATCAGGACTCAGGGCATCCTTGTCTTCGATGAAATCACCCAGATGGGAATCATCCTCTTCACCGATCGGAGTTTCCAGGGATACCGGTTCCAGTGCGATCTTCTGAATCTCACGAACCTTTTCCGGTGAAATGCCTTCCATGCGGGCAGAGATTTCCTCGGCGGTCGGGTCACGGCCGAGTTCCTGTACGAGCTGACGCTGGATCCTTGTCAGCTTGTTGATGGTTTCGACCATATGGACCGGGATACGGATCGTTCTTGCCTGGTCGGCAATGGCACGGGTAATCGCCTGACGGATCCACCATGTTGCATAGGTGGAGAACTTGAATCCCTTGGTGTAGTCAAACTTTTCGACTGCCTTGACCAGGCCCATGTTGCCTTCCTGGATCAGATCCAGGAACAGCATGCCGCGGCCGACATATTTCTTGGCAATCGAGACAACCAGACGGAGGTTGGAAGAAATAAGAATGTTTCTGGCTTCTTCATCGCCCTCTTCAATGCGCTTGGCGATTTCCGGTTCATCTTCCGGCTTCAGCAGCGGTACGCGGCCGATTTCCTTCAGGTACATCTTGACCGGATCGTTCAGCTGAACATTGGCAGAACGGGAGAACGTCGCCAGATCAGCAAGTCCGCTGAGCTCGGAATCTTCGTCGCTGTCATCATCCTCACCGGCATCGTCGGCATCATCGAGGATATCGATATCATCATCTTCGGTCATCTCTTCGATGTCTTCATCTTCCGAGACCTTGATGTTTTCTTCATTGAACCAGTCCCAGAGGGCATCCATCTCTTCATCCGGAAGATCGAGATGATCAAGGGAAGCCATGATATCCTTCTGCAGGATCTCACCGTCCTTGTCATAGACACGGCGGTATTCTTCCTTCAGTTCTTCCAGGCTTTTCAGTTCCTTGTGACGGCCTTCGATTCTGTATACTTCGATGACCGTCTTGCTGGTTTCGCGGGTGCGCACTCTGACTGCTTCCGAGGCATCATGTCCGGCTTCGGCCGGAATTGTCTTCACTTCCGGTTCCTGCGGTTCTTCCGGCTTTTTCTTTGCTGTCTTTCTGGCCGCCGGCTTTTTCTCGGCAGCAGCTGCCGTTTCTTCTTTTTCAGCAGCTTTCTTTGCCGTTTCTTTCTTCGCCGGTTTCTTTTCTTCTTTTTCAGCAGCCTTCTTTACGGTTTCCTTTTTGGCTGTTTCCTTCTTTGCGGCCGGCTTTTCTTCCCTGGCGGCAGCCGTTTTCTTTGCGGTTTCCTTCTTTGCCGGCTTCTTCTCTTCTTTTTCAGCAGCCTTCTTTGCGGTTTCCTTTTTGGC
>JAZPXY010000029.1:0-7292 GCA_045543875.1 Bulleidia sp. | reverse complement strand
AAGCTGTGATGAATACGGGAAGCAGCCGGATAGGTAAAATACTTTTCCCCGATCTTCTTCAGCAGGCCTTCGGTCAGTGCCCGCAGAACCGGATTGCCGATCATGTTCAGAAAGCGCTGCAGCTTCGCGCGCCGTTCCTGTTCCGATACTTCACTGGCAATGACAAACTGGGACAGGTCTACTTCACTTTCGGGAATCTCCTCGACCCGGTTGATGCGCAGCTGCAGATTCTGGTTGTACAGCAGAACCTCAAAGGAAAACAGTGCGATCCGGCCGGTTGCGATCTTCTCGGCATCCGCCGGCTTTACATCCCAGAACTTGCCGTCGATCGTTCCGGAACTGTCCTGCAGAACCAGGTTCAGATACGGTGCCCCCTTGGAGGTCGTTCCGTTCTTGCATTCCTTGACGAGCAGCGGCTGCTGAAGCCGGTCCTTCTCGGCAAACTCTTTAATCTTCTTCATACTCATTCTCCATTTCTGTAATGGCGGCATTTACGGCATCCGCCGCAAATCCCTGCTGCAGACCATAGCGGTACAGACGGCTGCGCAGTTCTCTGCCGCTGTACTTTCTGCCGTAGCGGCGCCCTGCTTTCTGCAGAGCCGCCCGGACATTCTCAGCCTGATCTGCCGCAAGATCTCCGTAATCGGCATCCTCGGCAGCCCGGCGGGCAGTTTCCATGCTGAAGCCGCGCTGATACAGTTTTGTGACGATATCGTCCTTTGCCTTTTTCAGCGAGCCTTTGCTGCGGGAGCGCAGGATTTTGCCGGCAAGGCGGCCGGCGTTGTCTTCTTCATCATCACAGGCCGAAAGGCACTGTCTGATCATCTCTTCGCTGATGCCTTTTTTCAGAAGTGTTTCGGTGATCAGCCGCTCTCCTTTCAGAGCGCTTTTCATCGCCGAAACCTGTTCCCGGCAATAGCGTTCGTCATCAAGATACCCCAGTTTTTTCAGCCGGGCAAGAATCTCCTCAGCCAGCGCCGAAGAGGCCTGTACGGTATCTCTCAGCCAGGTCCGCATTTCCTGCGTGCTGCGGTCACGGGCCGCAAGCTTGTGCAGGCATTTCGCAAAGACAGCGGTTTTTTCAGCCGCTGACTTGATCTCTTTTAATTTGGCGGCATCGATTTCCATGCCGCTGGCAAGACGAAATTCATAGAAATCATCCACGCTCAGCGCCAGTTTCTCCTTCTTTCCGTCTTCTTCCAGCACCAGCACGATCGTGCTGTTTCTGATCTCTGTTTCCTTCAGGATCATTTCTGCTGCCGGTATCCTTTCACGACTCTTTCATAGACGCTGATCATCCGCTCATAGAAGACCTCATCGGTATAGGGCTTTACCTTGGCCAGGCAGTCTTCCTTCATGCCTTCCAGCTCCTCCCGGCTGCGTTTGGCAAATACCTTCAGTTCTTCCTTCAGCTCATCGGCTGATTCAAAGAACCATCCGGTCACATTCTCTTCCAGCAGATCGGTCAGGACATCATCATGACGGGCAAACAGCGGCAGGCCGCTGGCCAGTGCCTCGATGAACGTCATGCCCTGGGTCTCACTCAGCGAAGCCGAGATAAAGGCATCGGCACAGGCATAGATGGCGGGAACGGTTTCGATCGATTTCGGTCCGGTCAGCTGCACGCAGTGTTCCAGATGATCCTTCTTCACCAGTTCCTGCAGGCGTTCCAGATCCGGTCCGCCGCCGACAATCAGGAAACGGATGTCCGCGCCTTCATTCACGGCTTTCTCAACGCCGCGGATAACCATGTCCAGCCCCTTCTCTTCGGCCAGTCTGCCGACATAGATCAGGATCCTGTCATTTTCTTCATAGCCCAGTTCCCGGCGGCCGGCAAGGCGCGCTTCCGGTGTCCGCAGATCGGCTGAGAATTTCTTCAGATTCAGGCCGGTCGGAATGACATTGATCGGCTTTGTGATGCCGTAGCTTTCCAGAAGGCTCTTCGTCTTGGCACTCGGCGTGACGATTTCCTGCACACTGTCCGTGATTTTCCTGGACAGCCGGGCAATGGCTTTGCGGCCGCCCTTTTCAACCATCTTTGAGTGAGCAGGATTGAAATAATGGGTATAGTCCTCCCAGGTCGTATGGTAGGTGCAGATCATCGGAATATGCAGCTCTTTGGCACAGGTGTGGGCAAAGATGCCGACACCGAATTCCGTCTGCACATGAATGATGTCCAGATGCAGGTCAGCAATCGTTCTGATCAGTTTTTTATGAAACGGCGAAGCAAGCACATATCCGTAAAGAAACGGCAGCCGGATGCCGCTGATGCGCAGCACCTTTCCCTCTTCTTCCCAGACGTTTTCTTTATTCAGGCCGGTGCAGATGACAAAGACGGTATGGCCGTGTGCCTCCAGGGCATTGCGCAGAATGTTTGTGCTGTTGGCAACGCCGTTGATCTCCGGCGGAAAGGTATCTGTAAACAGTCCGATTCTCATGATGCGCTTGGCTCCTTCTCATTTTCTTCCATTGCTTCCGGCGCATAGGTGCGCGGACGGTGTTCTTCTTCACTGCTGATCGGGATGTCTTTTCTGGTCCGGGCATACAGGAAGATGATGCCGCCGATCAGAAGTGTCTGATAGAACGTTACCAGACGCCACAGCAGCATGATCGATGTGGCATCGACCTTTCCGAAAATGGTCGAAAACATCAGGATGAATGTCGCTTCCGTGCCGCCGGCACTGCCCGGCATCGGCAGGAAGGCATTGATCATTGCCACAAACGAGCTCAGGGCAATGACATTCAGCAGCGTCCCCGGCTTTACCGGAATATTCAGAGCCAGGGCACAGAAATACGGAATGCTGTAATAGATGATCAGACGGCCGAGATTCTCCAGTGCCAGCAGCGCGATCATTTTCTTGTGGGTGCGCAGAACGACAATTTCCTTGGCAAAGGCCGTCAGCTGGCGGTTGAGATTGGCAAGCGTTGCCTCGCGGTCCTTGATCAGATGCAGCTTCGCACCGATATTAATGCCGGTCGTTGTCAGCCAGGTATAGAAGCGCGGCGAAGTTGCCAGCATCCAGAGAAAGACAATGATGCCGGAACTGACCGCAAAGCCAAGCAGAACGATCAGGAAGAATTCCGAATAGTTGGAATAGAAATACGGAAACTTCAGAATGATCAGCAGCAGCACAAACAGCGTCATCGTCGACTGGTAGACAATGAAGTCCAGCCAGAGGATGCCGACCGAGTGCGATACCGGGATGCCCTGCTTCTTGAAGATATATCCCTGCGCCACCTGACCGCCGGAAGCTCCCGGTGTGATATTGCAGAATAGACCGGCTACATAGGCATTCTGAAAACCCTGCCAGAGCGTGTAGTGAGGATGCGTCTGACGGCATTCATACATCAGTCCCCATCCCAGCATGAGCCTCTCCAGTACCATCAGGCCGATGATCAGAAGAACACCCCAGACATTGACGCGGGACAAGATTTCCAGGACCTGATCGCCGTCATCCTTCAGAGTGAACCAGAGTACGCATCCGGCCAGGGCAAAAATCAGAAATATATTGAAAGCAGTGCTTTTGAAAAGTTTCTTGAGTCGGTTCCACATAATCAAATACAGTATACTCTCATTTGTGCCTCTTCTCAATCTGCGCCGGATTCCTGCAAAGAGAAAAAAGGGCCGGCTTTTGCCGGTCCTTTTCGTGCAGTTTCAGATTCAGTTTTCTTCCTGGATCTTTGCCTTGTTGACAAGCTTCGTGTAGCGTGTCTGAGCATCAGACAGTGTCTTCGCGAACATCTTCTCGGCTTCTTCCTGACCCTTGAGCTTCGGCAGGTTGAAGTAACGAGCCTCGTTCATCAGGAAGTCATTGAACTTGCTCCAATCCGGTGCCTTGGAGTCGATTGTCAGCGGCTTCTCATTTCTCGGATCGAAACGGTACAGTGTGACATAACCGCATTCAACGGCAGCCTTCTGTACGAGCGGAGCCTTGACCAGACCGCCCTTGATACCCTGCTCTGCGCATGGGCAGTAAGCGATGATGATGGACGGACCGTCATAGCTTTCAGCTTCCTTCATGGCCTTGATGGTCTGCATCTGGTTGGCACCCATGGAAACCTGAGCAACATATGCATGACCGTATTCCATGACGATCTGACCCAGGTCCTTCTTGGCCAGCGGTTTGCCGCCGGCTGCGAACTTGGCGATGGAAGCAGCCTGAGAAGACTTGGAGGACTGACCGCCGGTGTTGGAGTAGACTTCGGTATCCATGACCAGAACGTTGACGTTCAGGTTGTTGGCCATGACGTGATCGAGTCCGCCGTAACCGATATCATATGCCCAGCCGTCGCCGCCGACGATCCATACGGACTTGCCGACGAGATCTCTTTCCATCTCGAGCAGTTCCTTGACAGCTTCGTTGGAGGAAGCCTTCAGGCCGGCAACCAGCTTGTCCTTGATGGCTCTCTGAGCATCTCTGTCATCCTTGGCAGCAATGTAAGCTTCGAAGGATTCCTTCAGTTCAGGTTCAACCTTATCCAGGTTTTCTTCCATCAGGCGCAGGATCTTGGCAGCCTTTGTTGTCTGTGCGACAGCCATGCCGAAACCGAATTCAGCATTGTCTTCGAACAGGGAGTTAGCCCATGCAACACCGTTGTTGTCCTTGTCTGTTACGAACGGAGTGGACGGTGTGGAGGAGCAGTAAATCATTGTACAGCCGGTAGCGTTGGCAACGATCATGTCCTTGCCGAACAGCTGTGTAGCCAGTCTGTAGTACGGAGCTTCGCCGCAGCCCGGGCAGCATCCGGATACTTCGAAGTACGGCATCATCAGAGATACGCCTGCTTCGGTATTCGGGTTGCCGTATTCCGGCTTGTATTCTGTTTCCTTGTACAGGTAATCAGCCAGCGGTTCCTGGTTGACCTGTGTGGAGACTTCAGCAGCACCCAGTGCCTTTGTCGGACATACTGTCAGACATACGCCGCAGCCTACGCAGTTCATCGGGGAGAGCTGGATTCTGTACTTCAGGCCAGCTTCCTTGGCGCCCTTGTAAGCCGGTGTCGGATCCTTGTATGTGAATTCGACATTGTTTTCCTTGGCAATTGCTTCAGCCTTGGCCAGTTCTTCCGGTGTCATCAGGAACGGACGGATGGTAGCATGCGGACATGCGAATGCGCACTTGCCGCACTCGACGCACTTATTGGCATCCCATGTCGGAACCTGAGCAGCGATGTTTCTCTTTTCACGGAAGGAAACGTTCTCCGGAATGGATCCGTCGAGGACGCCGTACTTCATGAAAGAGGATACCGGCATATCATAGCCTTCCAGAGCGTTGATTCTCTGCAGGTTGTTGTCGAAGTATTCATCGCCGGTCTTGACGATCAGGCTCTTGTCATATGTCAGGTCAGCCCATTCCGGCTTGACAGTGACTTCTACCAGACCGCTCTGGCCTCTGTCGATGGCAGCGATATTGTTGTTGACAACATCTTCACCCTTGCGGGCATAGGTGTGTCTTGCGGAATCCTTCATCAGATCCATGGACTTGCTGTACGGCATGATCTGCTCGTTGAGGGCGAAGAATGCACTCTGCAGGATCGTGTTCGTATGACGGCCCATGTGTGTCTCCTGGGCAATCTGGTTGGCATTGATGATGTAGAACTTCGCATGCTTCTTGGCCAGGCCTGCCAGCATTCTGTTCGGCAGTCTGTTTTCGATTTCTTCAGCCGGGATCGTTGTGTTCAGCAGGAATGTGCCGCCGTCCTTCAGATCACGGACCATATCGAACTTGAAGCAGTAGGATTCCAGAGAGCAGGAAATGAAGTCAGCCTTGTCAATGTAGTACGGGCTGTGGATCGGGCTCTTGCCGAATCTCAGATGAGAACGGGTAACGCCGCCGGCTTTTCTGGAGTCATAGGCAAAGTATGCCTGGGAATACAGATCAGTGTTGTTGCCGATGATCTTGACGGTGCTCTTGTTGGCACCGACAGTTCCGTCGGAACCAAGACCATAGAACAGGCAGCTTGTGTAGTCGGAGTCAACTGTGATGTCAACCGGGTCAATGGACAGGTTGGTTACATCATCGTCGATGCCGATTGTGAATTCTTCCTTCGGATCATCCTTCTTCAGTTCTTCATAGACACCGTTGATATGAGACGGGTTGGTGTCCTTGGAGGACAGACCGTAGCGGCCGCCGATGATTGTCAGATCCTTATGCTTTCTCAGGGCATAGCATACATCCAGGAACAGCGGTTCTCTTGCGCCCTGTTCCTTGGCTCTGTCAAGAACGGCAATCTTCTTGACTGTTGCCGGCAGAACAGCTTCCAGATACTTCTGAGAGAACGGACGATACAGATAAACCTTGATCAGACCGACCTTTTCGCCTCTAGCTACGAGAGTGTTGATCGTTTCTGTGATTGTATCTGTAACGGAGCCCATGGCAACGATAACGCGCTCAGCATCCGGAGCACCGACATATACGAACGGTGCATAGTTGCGTCCGGTATGGTCGCTGATAGCCTTGAAATACTTGGCGGCGATGTCCGGAACTGCATTATAGTGTTCGTTCTGGGCTTCGGCAGCCTGGAAGTAGATGTCATCATTCTGGGAACCGCCGCGGGTAATGGCATTTCCGTGCGGGTTCAGAGCAGCAGCGCGGAAAGCTTCCAGCTTGTCCGTCGGCAGCAGGCTCTTCAGGAAGTCATAGTCCATGACTTCAATCTTGTCGATTTCATGCGATGTACGGAAACCGTCAAAGAAGTGCATGACCGGTACGGAACCGTCAATGGCAATCAGATGTGCGGCACCGGCCAGGTCCATACAGTCCTGAACGGAATGAGAGCACATCATGACCATGCCGGTCTGACGGCATGCATAGACGTCCTGATGATCGCCGAAGATCGATAATGTGTGGGTGGCAAGGGAACGTGCAGCAACGTGGACAACGCCCGGCAGCAGCTCGCCCTTCAGTTTGTACAGGTTCGGAATCATCAGCAGAAGACCCTGGGATGCTGTAAATGTAGCAGCCAGAGAACCTGCCTGCAGAGCACCGTGAATTGCACCGGCAGCTCCGCCTTCGGCCTGCATTTCGACAACTTTTACCTTGTCGCCGAACACATTGGTGCGGCCGGCTGTAGCCCAGTCATCAATGTGTTCTGCCATCGGGGAAGATGGCGTAATCGGATAGATACCGGCAACTTCCGTGAATGCATACGCGGAATGAGCAGTAGCGGTATTACCATCCATAGCTTCGAAAACTCGTTTGTTTTCTGTACTCATAAGTCCTCCTGTTTTTGCCTGTTATATTATACCCTTTTACAGTCCAAAAATATATATCTGTCTGATGAAAGTTGAA
>JAZPXY010000028.1:0-44251 GCA_045543875.1 Bulleidia sp. | reverse complement strand
GGCGTAGGCATTTCCCTGGCTGCCAACAAGGTGCACGGCATCCGCGCCTGTGTCTGCTCGGAACCGTATACGGCAAAGCTTTCGAAGCAGCACAACAATACAAATATCATTGCCTTCGGTGCCAGAGTCATCGGCATTGAGACAGCGAAGATGATCGTGGATGAATGGCTGGCAGCCGAATATGAAGGCGGCAGACATGCCATCCGTGTCGGCGAGATCGCTGAGATCGAAGAGACACAGCATCTGAAGGAAGCTGAACAGTAAACAGAAGGGATCCGGAAGGATCCTTTTTTCTTTGACGTGTCTTTTTAAATGCCGTTAAATTGCATGCCTGTACAGGCAAAGTTCTTTACCATTAAACTGAGAGAAAAGGAGAATTCATATGCTTAATGTCGCCTATATCGGCTTTGGCAACAGCGTCAGAAGATATCATCTGCCGTTTATCCGCAGAAAAGAAAATGTATGTGTCAAATGGATCTATCGTCTGGAATCGGAGATCAATCCGGAACTGGAAGGAAAGTATCCGGATTATCGCTTTACCAGCAGCTTTGACGATATCAAGAATGATCTCGAGACCAATCTTGTCGTCATCAATACTCCGAACAGATTCCATGTGCCTTATGCAAAGGAATTCCTCAATGCCGGCAAAAACGTTCTGGTGGAGAAGCCTTTTGCGATGACCGAGAAAGAAGGACGCGAGGTCTTTGATCTGGCAAAGGAAAAAGGTCTGACATGCTATGTCAATCAGAACCGCCGCTATGATACTGATTTCCTGGCACTGAAGGAAGTCATTGAAAGCGGTGTGCTTGGTGATCTGATCGAAGTTGAATCGCATTACGATTATTTCCGGCCGGGAGGAAACGGCAACGGTGACATGCTGTATGGCCTGGTGATCCATACCCTTGATCAGATGATCGGCCTGTTCGGCAAGCCGGACCGCATGGTCAGCGATGTCAGAGGCATTGTCAATCCGAAGGGCGGCAGAGACTATATTGATCTGATGCTGTTCTACGGTGACAGACTGCGGGTGTCGGTCCGTTCCAGTCATCTGGTCAAGATTCCCTATCCGCGTTTTGTTGCCCACGGCACAAGAGGAAGCTTCGTCAAGATGTCGATGGGAAATCTGTCCCGCATGATGGTCGGCGAAGAACCGCTGACACCGCCGTTTGTTCTGGAAAAGGAAGACAACTGGGCAACCGTGGAATATCTGGATGATTATGGCAACTCCGTGCGCTACAGACATCCGTCAAAGGTAACCGATTATGGTAAACTGTATGATGATCTGGACGCAGTGATCAACGAAGGTGCCGAAAAGAAGATCAAGGATGAAGAAGTTCTGGAAGTCCTGCATCTTCTGGAAGAAGCCAGAAAGGAACCGGATGCCAGAATCGGTGACGGTGTTGACTACTGGAAGTTCTGATCCGGGAGGATCCTTATGACATACAAAGCTGTCATCTTCGACTTCGACGGTGTCATCGTCGACAGCGAAGTCATCTTTACTTCTGCACTGAAGGACTTTTTCAAAAGCCTCGGCATTGAGGCGGAAAATGAACTGCTGTATCAGTTCACCGGCATTCCCGTCACCTCAACGATTGCCAGAATCAAAAACATGACAGCCGGAAAATATACGGATGAAGAACTGCAGAGCGGACTGAACCGGATGTACCGGACCTGCATTGCCGGCCATTATGCCGAACCGATGCCGGGCGTGCAGAAATTCTTTGACCGCCTGAAGGAAAACGGCATCCGTACGGCTCTGGGCACTTCCCGGGGCAGGGACAATGTCCTGGAATACATCAGAGATATCGGTCTGTGCATGCCGTTTGATGAAGTGGTGACACATGAGGATGTAAGACACGGCAAGCCGGATCCCGAGACATTCCTTGTCTGTGCCTCCCGGTTCTGGAAATACGGCATTGAAAAGGATGAGATCCTGATCATTGAAGATTCAGAAAACGGCATCCGGGCCGGAAAGGCATCCGGCATGTTTACGATCGGATTCAAGGGTTCGGCGGTTGTGCAGAACACATCCCAGGCCGATCTGGAAGTATCCTCGTACAAAGAAATTGAAGACTATATTTTCAGCTGAAATCAGTGAAGCAGACAGACAGAAAAGACCCCTTTTCTGTCTGTTTTGTCCATACCACAATTCTCTTTTTGATGATATGATTTCAATGCAGAAAAAGAATAGTGAGGATCATCTGATATGGCAATGTTTACGAGTGATTCACGTCAGTTTAAATTTGATGTGCTTACTGAGATATGCAAACAGTCTTTTGAAGGCGAACTTGTTGAAGACAAGGTGCAGGCGATGGCCAAGAATCTGGTATCTCTCGACAGTCCGAGATACCGCTGCTGCGTCTATAAGGAACGCGAAATTCTGCGCCAGCGTGTACGTCTTTCCCTGGGACACATGGCATCTGAATCGGCTGAGTTCAATCCGAAACAGATCGTTCAGGTCATTGATGCGGCCTGCGACGGCTGTACGATTCATAAGATCACGGTAACCGACAACTGCCGCAAGTGCATGGCCAAGTCCTGTCTCTCTTCGTGCCGCTTCGGAGCAATTTCCCTGGGTACAACCCGCACCCAGATCGACTACTCCAAGTGCAAGGAGTGCGGTGCCTGTGCAAGAGCATGCCCATACAATGCGATCGTTGTGACCGAGCGTCCGTGCTATGCCAGATGTCCGGTTCAGGCAATCAGCTGGGACAAGAACGGTATTGCCATCATTGATCAGGAAAAATGCATCAACTGCGGCCAGTGTGTTCTGGCCTGCCCGTTCGGTGCTGTTGAAGATATGAGCTGGGTTGCCCCGGTCATCGAAGAACTGAAATCGGAAACACCGTGCTATGCCATTATGGCTCCGAGCATTCAGGGACAGTTTGACAATGCTGTCCTGCCGCAGATCAAGGAAGCCATCCGTCAGCTTGGCTTTGATGAATGTCTGGAAGTTGCGGCCGGTGCCGATGCGGTTGCCTATTATGAAGCAGAAGAACTGGTCGAGAGAATGAAGGAAGGCAAGCCGATGACAACATCCTGCTGCACCGCCTTCGTCAACATGCAGAAGATTCATTTCCCGGAGCAGTTCGCAGTGAATAAGTCTACTCTGGTAACGCCGATGATGGCGATGGCCAGAAAGCTGAAGCTGGAACATCCGGATCACAAGGTTGTCTTCATTGGCCCGTGTGTTGCCAAGAAGCAGGAAGCGATGATGGAAGATTCTGCCGTCGACTATGTTCTGACCTATGAAGAACTTGCGGCCATGTTTGTCGCCAAGCATATCAATCCGGAAGAAATTGAAGCGGCTGAAGACAAGACACCGAGTAACTACGGACGCAACTTTGCGGCCAGCGGCGGTGTCGCAGCAGCAGTCGTACAGGCACTGAAGGAAAAGGGCATTACCGATGTCACATATGAACTGGCGAACGGCGGCTTCGAGTGCAAGCAGCAGCTGACCCTGATGAAGAACGGCAAGTTCACCAAGAATATTCTGGAAGGCATGAGCTGCATCGGCGGCTGTGTCGGCGGTCCGGCTACCCTGACAGCTTCCAATCTTGTCAAGGGCCGCATGATGAAGGAAAACATGCTGAACAAGACCAAGACCATCTCTCAGGCGCTGGAAGAAACACCGTTCAGCCAGGTCGATATGGAGATCCGCAAATAATCTTCGGAAAATCTGATCCCGCTGTCGCAGCGGGATTTTTCTTATAAAAACAGACTGCACATGCAGACTGTTTGAGCGCCGGATTGGTTTGGCGCTAAAATGAGTCTGTGAAAAAAAGGAGACCATCAATGAAAGAACTGACAATGGAAATGCTGGAAACATTCCGCCGGGGCTATGAAAATGACCGGGCGGCCAGAACTGCGTCCGCAGCAATGGCAAAAACAGAAATCAGTGAGCTGGCTTTTCTGCCGGCGGAAGCTGCCAGACTGAACGGAGCCTTCAGCATCGAAGTGAAGACAAGAGGAATCACGGCGCAGGAAAAGAGCGGCCGCTGCTGGATGTTTGCGCTTCTGAACATGCTGAGGGAACAGATTGCCGAACGGTGCGGACTGGAATTCTTTGAACTGTCGGAGAATTATCTGGCCTTCTATGACAAGCTGGAAAAGTCCAACAACATGCTGGAAATGGTCATTGCCAATGCCGAAAAGCCGCTGTCAGACAGAAAGATGGAATATATTCTGGAAGGCTTCTGGGACGGCGGCTACTGGGATATGGCTGCGGATCTTGTGAAGAAATACGGCATTGTCCCGAAAGATGCCATGCCCGAGACCTACCAGTCTTCCCATACCGAGCAGTTCATGCGCAAACTGACTTCCCTGCTCCGCAAGGATGCGGCAGAACTGCGCCGCCGCATTGCCGCAGGTGAAGATGTCAGTGCCCGCAAGCAGGAGATGATGGCTGAGATCTACAAGGCGGAATGCATTGCCTTCGGCTGTCCTCCCCGCCGCTTTGATTTCAGCTGGCGCGACAGCAGTGACAAGTATCATATTGACCGCAGTCTGACACCGGTTGAATTCTTCCGGAACTATACGGATATGGATCTGGATGCCTTTGTAACCATTACCAATGAGCCGACCCATCTGAAAAAAGAAGACATGCTGTATCAGTTTCACTATATCGGCTGCATGGCGGAAGGGGATATCCGCTGCCTGAACCTGTCGATGCCGGAACTGAAGAATCTGTGCATTGAGCAGCTGAAAGACGGCGTGCCGGTATGGTTCGGCTGTGATTCCGGTGCCTATGGTGCCCGCCGGGAAGGTGTATGGGATCCGGTAAGCTTTGACTTTGACGGACTGTTCGGCGGTGTGGATTTCTTTATGGAAAAGGGAGAACGGCTGGAATACAGAGACAGCTTTGCGACACATGCCATGATCCTGACCGGTGTCAATCTGGATGCGGAAGGCAAGCCGGACCGCTGGAAGATTGAAAACAGCTGGGGAAAGGAAGTCGGAAAAGACGGCTATTTTGTATGCAGTGATGCCTACTTTGATGAATTTGTCTATGAAGCAATCATTGACCGCCGCTATCTGAATGAACGGCAGCTGGCTCTGCTGGAGCAGGAACCGGTTGTTATCGAACCCTGGATGGAATGAAAAAAATGACCTGTCAGGTCATTCAATGATTACAAATGCGGTAGCATAATCCTGTTCTCCGGTAACTGAGAGCAGGATTTTTTCTGCCCCGGCTTCTTGCAGCAGAGCCGCTGTTTCGCCGCTGATGTTTATATAGGGCGAGCCGTCTTCATGATGCAGGGTTTCGATGATCCGCAGATCAAAATGCTTTTTTTTCAGCATCGGTGCCAGGGCTTTGTACACTGCCTCTTTTGCGGCAAAGCGGGAGGCATAGTATTCGGCCCGGCGGAAGTTCTGCGGGGCATTGAGGTTTTCTGCGGCCGTAAAGGTTTGCCTGAAAAAAGCTTCCTCATTCCTGTCCAGAAGCTTTTGGATCCGCGGAATATATACAGTGTCAATGCCGATGCCCTTTGTCATATCCATTCATATGATAAACAATACCGGGCAAAATGAAAACTCATCCGGTCTTGCCTTTTATATATTTCTGCTATAATGAAAGTACGAATTGCGGGTGCATTCCCCGCAAGTTCAAGCATTCTCGCCGAAATGTGTGTATGGCTTCACACAATAATGGAAGGAGGCCGGGAATGTGCGTGAATGTATCGCATCCGTGCGATCTGACCGCCGCTTATTCTTGAAAAAAGTCCTGCATATGCAGTCATTCCTGCGCAGGGCTTTTTTTATTCCGGAAGAAATCTGATCCGACATCAGGGGCGGTTTGTCGAAAAAAACAGGCGAAAATGTAAATAGTTTCAGAAATTGAAATATTTTCATGAAATTTGAAAGAATTGTGTAAATTTTATGTTGAAATTGAAAAACACAATAAATATAATGAGTTCATTCAACTAAAAAGAAAAGCGAGGGAAGAAAAATGAAGTTTAACAAATTTGTTAAAGGAGGTATGGCCGCAGTCATGGCTATGGGCATGATGGCCTGCAGCAACTCCGGCACATCCGACACATCTTCAACAACACCATCTGCAGAAGGCGATGCTGCTGCAGTCAAACTCGGTTTCTCCGGTCCGCTGACAGGTGACGCTTCCGTTTACGGTCTGGCAGTTCAGTATGCAGCTGAAATTGCTGTCGAAGAAGTCAACGCCATGGACGGTGTCAAGTTCACTCTGAATGCACAGGATGACCAGGCAGATCCGGAAAAGGCAGTATCCGCATACAACGCTCTGATGGACTGGGGCATGCAGGTTTCGATGCTGACAGTTACATCCGGCGCCGGACAGGCTGTTGCTTCCTATTACCAGCAGGATAATGTTTTCGGTCTCACACCGTCGGCATCTTCTACCGGCGTCATCTATGCTGATGCTGAAAACAGCGCCAATCCGTTTGGCACAGTATTCCAGATGTGCTTCACAGACCCGAACCAGGGTACAGCATCTGCTGACTATCTGAAAGAACATGCAGAACTCGGTTCCAAGGTTGCTGTCATCTACAGAAGCGATGACAACTACTCCACCGGTATCTATAACACATTCATGGCTGAAGCAAAGGCAATTGGTCTCGATGTTGTCTCTGAAGCAGCTTTCGTAAACTCCGATACAGATTACTCTGTACAGGTCAAGCAGGCTGCTGATGCCGGCGCTGATATCGTATTCCTTCCAATTTACTATCAGCCGGCATCTCAGATCCTGGTTGAAGCCAACAAGCAGGGCTTCAAGCCGGTCTTCTTCGGATGCGATGGTATGGACGGCATTCTCTCACTTGAAAACTTTGATACAAGCCTGGCTGAAGGCTTATACATGCTGACACCGTTCTCTGCCGATGCAGAAGATGAAAAGACAAAGAACTTCGTAACCAAGTATCAGGAAAAGCATGGTGAAGTTCCGAACCAGTTCGCTGCTGACGCTTATGACTGCGTATATGCTCTGAAGCAGGCATGCGATGCTGCCGGCGTTACAGCAGACATGTCCACAGAAGACATCACAGCAGCACTTGTCAGCGAGTTCACTTCCATGACATTCGATGGTATTACCGGTTCCTCCATGACATGGTCCAAAGACGGTGCCGTTTCCAAGGAACCGAAGGCAGTCATTATCAAGGACGGCGTGTACGTCGGTGTAGCAGACTGATCTGCAGCCAAAGCAATTGCTGAGAAAGGTTGCCAATGTTATTCAATATTGGTAACCTTTATTTGTTTATAAAAGTAAAGGGGGAGTTCTATATGGCCTTTCTATCATACCTGATCAGCGGCCTTGGCCTGGGAAGTGTCTACGCCATTATTGCCCTTGGTTACAGCATGGTTTACGGCATTGCCAAAATGCTGAACTTTGCCCATGGCGATGTCATTATGGTCGGTGCATATGTTTCTTTCTTTGCGATGACTCTTGCCGGCCTGCCTTTTGCGGTCAGTGTTCCGGCAGCCGTCGTGGTATGCACACTGCTCGGCATGACCGTTGAACGGCTGGCATACAAACCGCTGCGTCAGGCATCAAGCCTGGCAGTACTGATCACCGCCATCGGCGTCAGCTATTTTCTGCAGAATGCTGCCCAGCTGCTGTGGGGCTCGGATACCAAGATCTATCCGACGATTCTGCCGGGTGCTGTTTCCCTGTTCGGCGGTCAGCTGTCAGTTTCCTATCTGACGATCGTGACGATTCTGACCTGTATTCTGATCATGACCGGACTGATGCTGTTCATTAACAAGACAAAGACCGGCAAGGCCATGCGTGCCTGCTCGGAGGACAAAGGTGCGGCAACGCTGATGGGCATCAATGTCAATCAGATTATTTCCATTACCTTTGCCATCGGCTCCGGACTTGCGGCCGTCGCGGCTGTGCTTCTTTGTGCAACCTATCCGTCTGTATATCCGACACTGGGCTCAATGCCCGGCATCCGTGCCTTTACGGCAGCCGTTTTCGGCGGCATCGGCTCGATTCCCGGTGCTTTCCTGGGCGGCCTGCTGCTGGGAGTCATCGAAACGTTTGCCAAGGCATATATTTCCACTCAGCTGTCTGATGCCATCGTATTTGCGGTGCTGATCATCGTGCTGCTGATCAAGCCGACCGGACTGCTCGGTCACAAGATCAGCGAGAAAGTGTGAGGACCGGGATATGAGCAAATTGATCAATACATTATTTAATCCTAAGGTGCGCAGCCGTACGGTCAGCTTTCTGGTCGTCATCGCCGCCTATGTTATACTGACGCTTCTGTCTGCGACCGGTCATATGAGCCGCCTGTTTACATCGCTGCTTGTTCCGGTCACGGCCTATACCGTAGCGGCAATCGGCCTGAATCTGAATGTCGGTATTTCCGGCGAACTGAATCTTGGCCAGGCCGGCTTCATGAGCATCGGCGCCTTCAGTGCCGTTGTGGTTTCCGGCATTCTTCAGAACGCCGGTGTCAGTGATATTCTGCGTCTCATCATCTGTATTGTTTCCGGTGCTGCGATTGCAGCTCTGATGGGCTGGCTCATCAGTATTCCGGTTCTGAAACTGCAGGGTGACTATCTGGCAATCGTAACCCTGGCTTTCGGACAGATCATCATGTCACTTCTGAACAACAGCTATGTCGGTCTGGATTCCAAGGGTCTTCACTTCGCTTTTGTTACCAATACACTCCAGATGGAACAGGGCGGCAGGCTGCTGATCAGCGGGCCGATGGGTGCGACCGGAGTTGGAATTGCCTCGACTTTTACAGCCGGATTCATTCTGATCATTGTGGCTCTGGCAGTTGTCTATAACCTGATGTACAGCCGGAACGGCCGTTCCATCATGGCAGCCCGTGACAACCGGATTGCTGCTGAATCTGTCGGCATCAAGGTTTCTCAGGCCAAGACCCTGGCATTTGTGACAGCGTCCTGTCTGGCCGGTGCAGCCGGTGCCCTGTATGCCCTGAACTATTCTTCATTTGCGGCAACGAAGTTTGATTTCAACAACTCGATCCTGCTGCTGGTATATGTAGTGCTCGGCGGTCTTGGAAATATGACCGGCACAGTCATTGCCACTGCTCTGCTGGTCGTGCTGCCGGAAATGCTGAGATTCCTGCAGAACTACCGAATGCTGATCTATGCAGTTGTCCTGATCCTGATCATGCTTGTATCAAACAATGATTTCCTCCGCCTGCGCATGCAGATGCTGAGAACGAAACTGAAGAAGAAAGGAGCGGAAGCAGATGAGTGAAAAAACCAATCAGAATCCGGTCCTGGAAGTAACGGATCTCGGCATTGACTTCGGCGGCCTGACAGCGGTCAATGACCTGAACCTGACAGTTTATCCGAATGAAATCGTCGGTCTGATCGGTCCGAACGGTGCCGGCAAGACAACGGTCTTCAATATGCTGACAAAAGTCTATCAGCCGACCCGCGGAACCATCAGATTAAACGGCCAGGATACTGCGAAAATGACAACGATTGATGTCAACAAGGCAGGAATTGCCCGTACCTTTCAGAACATCCGTCTGTTCATGAACATGAGCGTTCTTGACAATGTTCTGACCGGCATGCACAACGAGATCACCTACGGCACACTCAGCGCCATCTTCCGTCTGCCTAAATATTACCGGGAAGAAAAGGAAAAGAGTGAGCGGGCCATGGAACTGCTGAAGATCTTCGGTCTGGAAAACAAGGCGGATCTGATTGCCGGCAATCTGCCGTACGGTGAACAGAGACGTCTGGAAATTGCCAGAGCTCTGGCAACCCGGCCGAAGCTGCTGCTGCTTGATGAACCGGCAGCCGGCATGAATCCGCAGGAAACAGAAGAACTGATGAATACCATCCGCTTTGTGCGCGATCATTTCCAGATTGCCGTACTGCTGATTGAACATGACATGAAGCTTGTCATGGGCATCTGCGAGCGGATCACCGTGCTGAATTTCGGCATGATGCTGACACAGGGCACACCGGATGAAGTCCGTTCCAATCCGGATGTGATCAAAGCCTATCTGGGAGAGTGACCGTATGCTGAAAGTAGAAAATCTGGTAGTGAAATACGGCATGATCGAAGCCATCAAGGGAATTTCCTTTGAAGTCAATGACGGTGAGATCGTGACCCTGATCGGCTCCAACGGTGCCGGCAAGACAACAACAATGCAGACCATTTCCGGACTGCTCAAGCCTGCCTCCGGTTCAGTGCTGCTGGACGGCATGGATCTGACAAAGACACCGCCGCATAAGATCGTTCCGATGGGCCTTGCCCAGGTTCCGGAAGGAAGACGTGTCTTTGCCCAGCAGACAGTCGCCGAAAACCTTGAACTCGGCGCCTACTGCCGCCGTGACAAGGAAGGCGTGCAGGCTGATATGGAAAATGTCTATGAACTCTTTCCGCGGCTTCGCGAAAGAAAAAGCCAGCTGGCAGGAACTCTGTCAGGCGGCGAACAGCAGATGCTGGCCATGGCCAGAGCCCTGATGGCAAAGCCGAAGATCATGCTGATGGATGAACCGTCCATGGGTCTTTCGCCGCTTCTGGTCAAGGAAATCTTCCGTATCATCGAAGACATCAACAGACAGGGAACGACAGTTCTCCTTGTCGAACAGAATGCCAAAATGGCACTTGCAATCGCCGACCGTGCATATGTTCTGGAAACTGGTAAAATAATATTGGAAGGCACCGGTGCAGAACTGGCTGCCAGTGAACAGGTAAGAAAGGCTTATCTGGGAGGGTAAATCATAATATGTACGTAAAAGATCATATGACGAAGGATCCGAAGACGATCACAGCCGATACTTCCGTGCTGAAGGCACTGGAAATTATGGGCCGCAATCACTTCCACCGTCTGCCCGTCGTTGATGACAGCGGCAGGCTGATCGGTCTGGTTACAGAAGGACTTGTTTCGGAAACATCCGGCAAGAACTCAACATCGCTTTCGATCTATGAACTGAACTATCTTCTGTCCCGCACCAAGGCAAGTGACATCATGATTACCGATGTCAAAATGATTTCTCCGAATGTATTCCTGGAGGAAGCTGCTTCGGTCATGCTGGACAATGCCATCAATGTTCTTCCGGTCGTGGATGAAGACAAAAAGGTTGTCGGCATCATTACCGAGAAGGATATGTTCCAGGCCTTTGTTGAACTGATGGGATATCATCATCAGGGTACGAAGTTTGTCATCAGCTGTGAGGATGTGCCGGGCATTTTCGCTCAGATTGCCGTTCTGTTCGCTGAAAATGATGCGAACCTGGAATCTGTTGCCGTCTATCACAGTGAAGAACGCGGCACTGAAGTCGTTGTCAAGGCAACCGGCGAGATTTCGGTTGAAAGCATGACAGACATCCTGACCAATGCCGGCTTCAATGTTGTGCGCGTTATTCAGACGACAATGGATGGAAAAAAGGTAGTCTTCTGCTGAAACAGAAAGCTGAAACTGTTCACTTTTGGTGGACAGTTTTTTATTATGGGTGTATGATGCTCTGAAGTTAGCTTTTACTAACTGGAGGTTTGCATGCTGAATGTACTGATTGGAATTTTCATTCCGCTGCTGGGAACAACACTCGGAGCGGCAATGGTATTCATACTGAAAGATGAGATTTCTGCAGGTCTGCAGAAAATACTGACCGGCTTTGCGGCCGGGGTTATGACGGCAGCTTCCTTCTGGAGTCTGCTGCAGCCGTCTCTGGAACAGGCGGAAGGAATGGGCCGGCTGGCATTTGTGCCGGCGGCAGCCGGTTTTCTTGCCGGAATCTTTTTCCTGCTCGTGCTTGATGTCATTACCCCGCACATCCATATGGATCAGAGTGCGGAGGGTCCGAAAAGCACACTCTCCCGTACAGCCCGCATGATTCTGGCTGTTACCCTTCACAATATTCCGGAAGGAATGGCAGTCGGTGTCGTGCTGGCAGGATGGATGAGCGGGAACGCCGGCATCAGCTTTGCCTCAGCTCTGGCCCTCTCGCTCGGCATTGCCCTGCAGAACTTCCCGGAAGGTGCGATTGTTTCGATGCCCCTGAAGGCTGAGGGAATGAGCCGGGGAAAGACGTTTTTCTGGGGCTTTCTTTCCGGTGCGGTTGAACCGCTCGGAGCCCTGGCGACGATTCTGTTCACCGGGCTGGCTTCAGCCGTGCTGCCGTATTTTCTTTCCTTTGCGGCCGGGGCCATGATGTATGTCGTCATCGAGGAACTGGTGCCGGAAATGGCGGAAGGGGAACATTCCAATACCGGAACCATTGCGTTTGCCATGGGATTTGTAATCATGATGATTCTTGATGTTGCCCTCGGATAATGTATATAATGCCGTGGTAACAGGAGAACAATTATGAATGATATTGTCTTTTATATGATGGATGCCGGCGTATTTGTCATGTTCGCATATATGCTGTGGCGTTCGCAGAGCATCGTGATTCATGCCAAAGTGACCGGCAGATGGCTTGTGGCCGGAATGTTTCTGCTGCTGGGAGCCGCCGGATTTGTCAATTACCGGGCACCGTTCACGCTGATTCAGCTGGCTTTCATGGTTCTGATTGCCGGCATGTACATGCTGCTGAAAAGCGGTCTGAGCGAAGACGGCATCATCATGACCGGATCATTCATTTCCTATGAGAAAGCCGGCCGCATCACCATATATAAAAAGGGCAGTTTTATCAGCTTCCATTCCCGCGGCAACCGGGTTGATCTGCAGTTTGAGGAAGGTCAGATGGATGAGGTCCGCAGCTGGCTCAAAAAGCATACGGCCCAAGGCATTGCAAATAAATGAAAAATAATTGAAAAATTCACATAAAATACACACCGATGTGTTAATATACATGCATATCGTTAGAAAGCAGGTATGAATGGCCAGACAGAAAGACTATTTTTCATTTGAATCGATCCGGGACAGAGAAGGAAATGTAATCTGTTATCATGTGACAATGATCGGAACGATCGATTATGACGGCGTTGCCAGACTGCGCACGGATTTTGGCGCAAACGAAGATCAGAAGATGGCATTCGGCCGTCTGACAATCTGCGGCCTGGATAAGAAAATCAAGGTTTTTACCAATGAGCTGAACTGCCGGATTTACTATCATTCCTACAGTGAGGAAAACGGCTCAACCGATATCATCAGCTATTCCGCCAAAGACTGGCGGGCAGATGAAGCCTATGAATTCAAGGAAGGTGACAGAGTGCTGATTGAAGGAAGAGCGTATGTCAGAGCAGTTTCCGACAAGTATCCCGACCGGCTGCCGGAAGTCAGTGTGACGGCAACAGGACTGTTCCTGCTGGGCCGCAAACGTTTCCAGAGCATGAACAGCGGGCTGGTTCCGCAGAAATAAGTCAAAGCAGGGCTTTGGCTTTTTTTTCTGCTGTGCGACAATGATATTGAACAGGATATGTGCAGCAGGAGTATTTATGGATTATATAAAAAAAGACTTTGCCGAAATTCTGTATACAAGAGAACAGATCCGGCAGAGAGTGGAAGAACTGGGAAGACAAATCACTGCCGATTATGACGGCAGACATCCGATCCTGGTCTGTATTCTGAAGGGAGCAGGCATATTCATGGCTGATCTGATCAGAGAAGTGCGGACACCGATCTATATTGATTTCATGGTTGTTTCAAGCTATGGCAGCGGCACCGAATCCAGCGGTGTCATAAAGATCAAAAAAGACATGGAACAGAATCCGGAAGGACGTCATATCCTGATCGTGGAAGATATTGTAGATACCGGCAGAACCCTTTCCCGTCTGAAAGAAGAACTGGAGAAACGCGGAGCCGCAAGTGTAAAGATCTGCACTTTTCTGAACAAGCCGTCGCGCCGCGTCATACCGGTGCAGGTGGATTATGTCGGTTATGAAGTTGGTGATGAATTCCTTGTCGGATACGGCATTGATTATGATGAACGCTACCGCAATGTGCCTTTCATCGGCACCCTGAAGCGGGATGTCTACGAAAAAAGATAAACGGCTGTCTGGTGACAGCCGTTTTGCTTACTGATAGGGCCAGGGAATCGAATCATCGATCGGACAGACATAGGTCTCGCCGTTCAGTGATGTCCTGAATTCTTCTTTGGCAGCCTCGATGCGGGAGGGATCCTTCATCAGCTTGTAGGTGCCGAGGGCCATGACCTTGGCTGCCCTCAGCATGCCTTTCATGCCGATGGAATGTCCGGAAGATGCGGTCATCATCCAGCTGTGGCCGGCGGAAAGGGAGGCAGCTGTGCATTCGTTGACCTGGAATCCCGGACAGATGTATTCGACATCGCCGTAGTCAGTGGATCCGAAGACAGGATCGGTGCGCAGCGTCTGGTCTTCATAGTCGAGAGGCAGGGTTTTGCCGGGAACATAGGAAGGAGACTTCTGGTTGATCTCATCGGCAAATTTCAGTTCCTCTTCGGTATAGGTATTGAGAGGAATTTCCGCTCTGGCTTCCTGGATCGCTTCCCCGATGACATGATTCTGCAGGGTCGGATAGAGACCGCCGAGACGGGTAATGACGGCTTTGGTATCTGTCATTGTGGCTGCCCCTTCGGCACAGCGGCAGACTCTCTCGTAGGCATCAACCGTTGCACTGCGGGAAAGGGCACGGATGAAGTATCTGGCGGCCGCATAGTCCGGTACGATATTCGGAGCCAGACCGCCGTCGGTAATGGTATAGTGCATGCGCACGTCACTGGTGACATGCTCGCGCAGGAACTCGACGCCGATATTCATCAGCTGCAGAGCATCCAGGGCACTGCGGCCCATATAGGGAGCACCTGCCGCATGTGCGGTGCGGCCGTGGAATTCCACTTTCAGGCCTTCGACGCCGGTATGGGCACCTAGCGTATCGTGAGAAGAAGTGGCCGGATGCCAGGCAATTGTAAAGTCACATTCATAGAAAGCACCCTGTTTTGCCATCAGGCCTTTGCCGAGCAGCTGCTCTTCGGCCGGACAGCCGTAGAAGACGATTGTTCCGGGCAGATTGTCGCGGATCATTGCCTCCTTCAGGGCAATGCAGGCACCCAGGCAGCCGACGCCAAGCAGGTTATGGCCGCAGCCATGGCCGTCGCCGCCTTCAACAACAGGATTCTGCCAGCTGCAGAGCTGCTGGGAAAGGCCGGGCAGGCAGTCATATTCGGCACAGAAGCCGACAACGGGATGGCCGCTTCCGTATACGGCTCTGATGCATGTCGGCATTTCATAGGCGCCGATCTCGGTTTCAAAGCCGTTGTCACGCAGAACCTGGGCGGTCCATTCCACGGCCTTTGTTTCCTTCCAGCCCATTTCCGGATGGTTCCAGATTTTTGAAGCAAGGTCTGTCAGTTCATCGGCATGGCTGTCAATGGTGCTGATAATCACATCTTTCATAAGAATCGAATCCTTTCTGATTACCAACATCATATCCGAACCGATTTGCAGATGCATTTGAGATGATACACAAATCGTTAATATTTCGTATATAATATGAGGGCTGTATTAACGGAGGCAGAACGCTATGAATGATATCAGTGCAAAAATAGTCAGCGCTCTGAAAGAAGTGCTGAAAGAAAAATATGAACTCGATGCCGAAGACGGAATTCTCAGCATAGAGATTCCGAAGGATCCGAAGATGGGTGACTATTCTTCGACCTGTGCCATGCGTCTGGCAAAGACTCTGCATCAGAACCCGAAGGTCATCGCCCAGGCCATTGCCGACGGCCTGAAGGACAGACTGCCGGAAGCTGAAACAATTGAAATCGCCGGTCCGGGATTCATCAATTTCCGGATGAAGAAGGCGGCTCTGGCTTCCGTGATCAATACGATCCTCGATGCCGGTGAAAACTACGGCCATAATGACAGCGGTGAAGGGAAGAAGATCCTGGTGGAATGGGTCAGCGCCAATCCGACCGGTGACCTGCACTGCGGCCATGCCAGAAATGCGGCCTGGGGCGACAGTATCTGCCGTCTGCTGGAAGCCAGCGGCTGGGATGTGCTGAGAGAGTATTATGTCAATGATGCCGGCAATCAGATCGTGATGCTGGGAGAATCTCTGATTTCCAGATATTTTGAATATTTCGGAAAGGAATATCCGCTGCCGGAAGACGGCTATCATGCCCAGGATGTAAAGGATATTGCCTTTGACATTGCCCGCCAGGACGGAGAAAAGTGGCTTGATGCCGATCCGAAGGAACGCCTGGAATACTTCATGAATGAAGGCAAGACCAGAGAACTGAAGAAAATCGATGCCGACCTGAAGCTTTACGGTGTCCGCATTGATTCCTGGATGCACGAGACTCTGTTCTATGAAAACAACAGGGAACGGATCAATGCCTGCCTGCAGCGTATGAAGGATCTGAACCTGACCTATGAAAAAGACGGTGCCCTCTGGTTTAAGAGCACGGAATACGGCGATGACAAGGACCGTGTTCTGGTCAAGAGCGACGGAACGCTTTCCTATATGACACCGGATATTGCCAACCATGTATATAAGGTGGAGCGCGGCTATCCGCTGCTGGTCGATCTCTGGGGTGCCGATCATCACAGCTATGTGACAAGAATGCAGGCAGCCCTCAAGGCTCTTGGCTATCCGGAAGGAACCCTGAAGGTTGATCTGATTCAGATGGTCAGAATGGTTGAGGACGGAGTCGAAGTCAAGATGTCCAAGCGCACCGGCAATGCCATCACCATCCGTGAACTGTGCGAAGATGTCGGTGTCGATGCCGCAAGATGGTTCTTTGTGTCCAAGGATGTGGCTACCCATATGGACTTCGACATGAAGCTTGCCAGAACCCGTTCCAATGACAATCCGGTCTACTATACCCAGTATGCCTATACCCGCATGTTCAATATCCTGCATAAGGAAGGCACACCGGAATTCCGCCGCGAAGACAGCTATGATCTGCTTACGGAGAGCCATGAGACAGAGATGCTGAAGCTGATTGCCGAATTCCCCAAGACAGTTGCCGAATCGGCAAAGAACAGAACGCCAAACCGCATCTGCAACTTCTGCCAGCAGCTGTCCCGTGAATTCCACAGCTATTACAACAGCTGCCGGGTCAGTGATCCGGAGAATCCGGAACTGACCAACCAGAGACTCGGACTGGTATCGGCGGTCATGGTAACAATGAAAAATGCTCTCGATCTGATCGGTGTCAGTGCTCCCGAGAAAATGTAATCTTCAGGCAGTATGGAAACATACTGCTTTTTCTGTGCATTTTTGTTAAAAAAAATAATTGTTCAGTTACAATGAAAGAACATGAAAAGTCTCAAGTCATACCTGCAGCCATGGATGAAGATGATCGCTTTCGGTCTTACGATCAAAATTACCGGAACTTTTCTTGAACTGTTTTTGCCGCAGATCCTTTCCCGCATCATTGATGATATCGTTCCTGCCGGCGACATGAAGCAGATCGCCGTCTGGGGCGGCCTCATGGGAATTGCATCACTGCTGGCGCTGATTTTCAATGTTCTGGCCAACCGCAATGCGTCCCGGGTTGCCCGCAATGTAACACAGAATATCCGCCATGATCTGTTTGACAAGGCACTGTATCTGACCTGTGAAAAGACAGATGCCTTTACCATACCCTCAATTGAAAGCAGACTGACATCCGATACCTACAACATGCACAGAATGATCGGCATGATGCAGAGACTTGGTGTCAGAGCTCCGATGATCACCATCGGCGGCCTGATCATGACCTTTGTCATCGATCCGTTTCTGGCCATGGTGTTCCTGGCAGTGATTCCGTTTATGATCATCATCCTTGTCCTGCGTGCCACCAGGGGCGTAAAGATGTTTACCGATGTGCAGAAGGCCAATGACGGAATGGTATCCGTGGTCAGGGAAAATGCCCAGGGCATCCGCATCATCAAGGCACTGTCCAAGGTGCCGTTTGAAATGAAGCGCTTTGCCGGCGTCAATGAGAAACTGAAAAACCAGGAGGCGAGAGCGAACCGGATGATGGCACTGATCAATCCGGCCATGAACATGCTGCTGTATCTGGGCATGGTGGGCGTCATCATTGTCGGTGCCTGGCGGGTCAATCTCGGTCTGTCCAGAACCGGCAGAATTCTTGCCTTCATGTCATATTTTCAGATGATTTCCAGATCGCTGATGGCAGTCAGCCGCATGTTCATCATGTATTCCCGCGGCATGGCTTCATCGGCCCGTGTCATGGAAATCATCAACAGTGATTCGGAAAAGAATTATGTCCCGGGAAATTATCCGGATGGAGATCCGCAGTATGCCATTGAATTCAGAGATGTGACTTTCTCCTATCTGAAAGTGAAGGATAATCTGAAGCATATCAGTTTCCGGCTGCGCAAAGGTGATACCCTGGGCATCATCGGCGCCACCGGTGCCGGCAAGAGCACGGTGCTTTCCCTGCTGCTGCATTTCTACAGCATTGATCAGGGTGCCATCTATCTCAATGGCAGGGATATCCGCAATTTTACACCTCAGGAACTGCGGAAGCAGTTCGGCATTGTCATGCAGAATGATTTCCTGTTCCGTGACAGTATGGCCGAGAATATCCGCTTCGGCCGCGATATCAGTGATGATGAAATGCTGGATGCGGAAGAAGACGCCCAGGCGGCAGAATTCATCTCGCAGCTGCAGGAACGGAATGAATATATGCTGACAACCAAGGGCACAAATCTTTCCGGCGGCCAGCGGCAGCGGGTTCTGCTTTCACGTGCCTTTGCCGGCAGACCTGAATTCCTGCTTCTGGACGATTCCAGCAGTGCCCTCGATTACCAGACCGATGCGTCTCTGCGCCGGGCACTGAAAGAAAAATACCCGGATACGACAATGATTATCATTGCCCAGCGTGTATCATCAATCAGGAACTGTGATGAAATCATTGTTCTTGACCATGGAACCATCAACGGCCGCGGCAGCCATGAAGAACTGATCAGGGACAATGCACTGTATCAGATGATTGCCGATTCACAGATGGGAGGTGCTTTGTTTGACTGACAGGAAAACATCTTCAGGGGCAGTCGCAATGCGTCTTCTGACCTATATCCGCCGGCATATCAAAACGGCGGTGCTGGCTGTCATCACGACGGTGGCGGCCAATGCGGCAGCACTGTATATTCCGTATTATTCCGGACTGGCAATCGATGCCATCGGTGAAATCGGAAATGTTGATTTTGCGGCGGTGATACGTCTCTGCACAATGATGCTGGCATGCATTCTGGCCAACAGCATCCTTGCCTATATCACCCAGCTGCTGCTGATCCGCATGTCATCGCGGATCACGGCTGAGATGCGGAAGGAAGTCTTTGATCATCTTCTGCAGATGCCGGTCTACTTCTTTGATTCACATCCGGCCGGAGATATCATTTCCCGTATCTCCTATGATATCGATACCATCAACGCGTCGCTTTCATCGGATATTGTAACGATTGCGACCAGTGTCATTACCGTCATCGGATCCTTTGTCATGATGCTCAGGATCAGCGGCAGACTGTCTCTGATCTTTGTTGTCACCACCCCTCTGATCTTCTATATCACCCGGCACAGAGCCCGGGTCGTGCGGCCGCTTTTCTCGAAGCGCAGTGCCAAGCTCGGTGAGCTGAACGGCTTTGTGGAAGAGATGCTGTCGGGACAGAAAACGATCAAGGCATACGGCAATGAGGAGACGATCATCTCCCGCTTTGATGAGAAGAATCTGGAAGCAGTGGATACTTACTATGAGGCAGATTACCAGGGTTCCATTGTCGGCCCTACCGTTATGTTCATCAACAATCTGTCGCTGGCAATGATCGCCGGCTTCGGCGGTGTGCTGTATCTTCTGCAGCAGATTTCCATCGGCAGTATTTCAGCCTTTATTCTTTATTCCAAACGATTCTCCGGTCCGATCAGCGGTGCTGCCGAGGTTCTGGCTGAGATCCAGTCGGCATTCTCCGCTGCCAGACGTGTGTTTGCGCTGCTTGATGAGCCGGCTGAAAAGAAAGACGATGCGGATGCAGTGGTGCTTGATCATGTCAGCGGCAATGTGGAATTTGACAATGTCCGCTTCAGCTATGTGCCTGGAAAGGAAATCATTCACGGTTTGGATCTGAAGGCGGAAGAAGGAAAAATGATTGCCATTGTCGGCCCGACCGGTGCCGGCAAGACAACCATCATCAATATGCTGATGAGATTCTATGATCCTGACAGCGGTGTTATCCGCATTGACGGCCATGACATTCTTCACTGCACCAGAGATTCCCTGCGGAAACAGTTCTCGATGGTCCTGCAGGATACCTGGCTGTTCCAGGGAACGATCAGTGAAAACGTTGCCTACGGCAGTGATCATGCGACCCGTGAGGATGTCGAAAGAGTCTGCCGGGCAGTTGAAATCCATGACTTCATTGTTTCGCTGAAGGATGGCTATGACACGGTCCTCAGTGATGACGGCGTCAATATTTCCAAGGGACAGAAACAGCTGCTGACCATTGCCAGGGCCATGCTCAATGAATCAAAGATGCTGATACTGGACGAAGCCACCAGCAATGTTGATTCGTCGACGGAACAGAAGATTCAGAAGGCAATGCTTGAACTCTGCCGCGGCAAGACGACATTCGTCATTGCCCACCGTCTGTCTACGATCAAGGAGGCAGACCTGATTCTGGTGCTGCAGCACGGAACTGTCATCGAACGCGGCACTCACGAAGAGCTTCTGAATCAGAAAGGCTTCTATGCTTCACTGTTCAATGCCCAGTGGGAATCATGACGGATCAGAACGTTACAGAACAGAAAAAAATGCGTGAATGACTTCACGCATTTTTAATTCCTGCTGAATATGAATTACTGGCTGAGAGCTTTCTGATAAATCCTGATATAGGAAACAGCCATCTTGTCGAGGTTATACAGTCTGATGACATCCTGCTGGGCGGTTTCAACGATTTCCTTTGTCTGCGGTTCGTCAAAATGGTTGATGGCATTGACGAAGGCGGCAGCACTGCTGCAGAGGAAGCCGTTCTCACCGTTGCGGATGACATCGCGGCTGCCGATGACATTGGTGGTGATGCACAGCTTCTTCATATACATTGCCTCGAGCAGGGAAAGCGGAAGACCTTCCCAGAAAGATGTCAGGATGAATACATCGGACTGATATGCCCGCCGCAGTGCTTCCTGGCGGTCCAGCCAGCCTGTGACTTCGATGTTCTTTGATTTCAGCTTATAGCGCAGTTCACCATCGCCGATCCAGACAAATTTTACATCCGGCATGGCTTCGGCAATTTCATTGAAGAGATCGGGATTCTTTTGGGGATTGATCAGACCGGTGGTGAAGACAGTCAGCGGATGCTCCGTGTTGACCTCATCCTTGATGCTGTTGTCAATTTCCCCAAGATTGACGCCGTTGTTGATATAGACAGCATTGTCGGTAAATGCAAGGGTTTCGGCAAATTCACCCTTACTGACGGCAATCGTCGTGCAGTTGGTGCGGGCACAGCTCTGTTCGTTCATACGGAACAGACTGCGGGAAAGAACATTGTGATCTTCGGAAAGGAACAGATATCCATGCGGTGTATAGAACATCGGGATATCGCTGCCGGCAAAGGTCTTGCGTCCGAGACGGCCAGCTTCATAACCGTGAAAATGAATGATGTCCGGCTTTTCTGCTTCCGCCAGAGCCCGCAGTTCGGACCTGACGGATGCATCATTGATCAGATTGGATTTTCCCTGGAAAGAACTGATCGGAACAAGAGATATGCGCTTGTCAAAATGACTGCGGATGTTTTCCGGTGTTTCTTCGTTGGTGGAATAACCGATTGTGATGTCATACATTTCGATCAGACGGTTTGAGAGCTCCATCAGATAGGTAAAGATACCGCCGCTCAGACGCCTGACAATGTAAAGGATCTTTGGCCTTTTTTCACTCATGATAATGTACCTTCTTTCAAATGACAGTTTCTAATTTAATGATAACGGAGATTGTCAAAAAAGTCCTGCATTTATCGGCTGCTTTTACAGCAAAAGCAGAAAATGTGCTAGCATAAAAGTAAGTTCGATTTCTAAGGGGAGAAAACAATTATGGTTTACTGGTTAAGTATCCTGGTCATTTCGTGTATCGCAATGGTCTATGTTTTCTGCAACTACAGCGCCATCAAAAAAATGGATGAAGGAACCGAAGATATGACGGAGCTCTCCGGCATCATCCGCAGCGGTGCTGATACGTTCATGAAAACAGAATTCAGGTATGTCATCATCGTTGTGGCTGTTCTGGCCGTGATCTTTACGCTGCTGGTGGAAGTGACGAGCGGGATCACGCTGCTGATCGGAGCTGCCATGAGCAGCTGTGTATGCATTCTCGGCATGCGCAGTGCAACCTACGCCAATGTCCGCACCACCAACCGGGCCAAAGAAACAATGTCAATCGGCGAAACAGTCAAGGTCGCCCTGGCCGGCGGATCCATCAGCGGTCTTTCTGTTCAGGCCATGGGTCTGATGGGACTGGTTCTCATTCTGATCATCTGGAACGGAATCTCGCCGGATGCATCAGGGCAGGGGCTTCTGACCGGACTGCCGTGCAATCCGACAATTACCCGCATTACAACCTATTCACTGGGCTGTTCGATCGTCGCCATGTTCAATCGTGTGGCCGGCGGAAACTATACCAAGGCAGCGGATATTTCGGCCGACATCCTCGGCAAGATCCGCCACGATCTGCCGGAGGATGACAGCCGTGTTCCCAATACGATTGCCGACTTCATCGGTGACAATGTCAATGATATTGCCGGCAACTGTTCCGACCTTCTGGAAAGCTTTGTCGCGACCATTGCGGCGACGCTGATGATTGCCGTAACGGCATATAACAATGCCGGCAGTTCGGTTACGCCTGACACATTCAATGCGGCTGTAACATTCCCGCTGATCATGGCCGGCTCCGGACTTCTGGCCTGCCTGATCGGACTGTTTTCTGCCAATGTCAGAAAGATGTCGGATGATCCTTCCCGGGAGATGAATCTTGCGACCTGGTTCTCGGCCGGCATTACGCTGATTCTGTGTCTGGCAGCCAGCTGGTATGTATTCCGGAATGTGCCTCTGTTTGAAAGCTTCCGGTTTGGCTGGATCACGCCGTGGATCTCGGCTGTGCTCGGCATCATCAGCGGCATTGCCATCGGCTCGATTACCGAATACTACACAAGTACGGAATTCAAGCCGACCAGAGGACTGGCAAACATTGCCGATGAAGGCGAAGCGTTTGTCATTACCAAGGGAGATGCCATCGGGTCCCGTTCCTGTCTTCCGCCGGTGCTGGTCATCGGTCTGGCTCTGTTTGTCTCCGGCCGGATCTGCGGCACCTATGGAATTGCCGTATCGGCGCTCGGCATGCTGTCGTTTGTAGGGGCAACGGTATCGATCGATGCCTTTGGCCCGATTGCCGACAATGCCGGCGGCATTGCCGAATCATGCCATCTGGATGAAAAGGTGCGGGCGATCACCGACCGTCTGGACGCTGTCGGAAATACGACGGCTGCCATCGGCAAGGGCTTTGCCATCGGTTCTGCTGCATTTGCGACCGTTTCTCTGATCGTTGCCTATGTTTCCAACTATACAAGTGCCGGTGCTGAACCGGTCCTGAATATCGCCTCCTATATTGTCATTGCCGGTTCCATCATCGGCGGTGCCATGGTTGAATACTTCAGCGCCATGCTGACAGACAATACGATCGACGCTGCCAAACTGATGGCAGACGAAGGTGACCGCCAGCTTTCTGAACCGGGAATCCTGGAAGGAACGAAAAAGCCTGACTATAACCGGATGATTGAAATGGCAGCCAATACAGCCATCCGCAAGATGCTGATGCCGTCGGTTCTGGCTCTGTTCATTCCGGTGCTCGGCGGCTTCCTGTTCGGTGCTGAATTTGTCGGCGGCATGCTGATCGGAGCTACCATTGTGGCAATTCCGCGGGCGATTTTCATGGGCAATTCCGGCGGTGCCTTCGACAACGCCAAAAAGTACATTGAAAGCGGCGCCATCGTCGGCAGTGAAAAAGGCTCGCCTGCCCACAAGGCAGCCGTTACCGGCGATACAGTCGGTGATACAAGAAAAGACGTGGTTGGTGTTGCCCTGGATATCTTCATCAAGACGATGTCAACGGTTGCCAACTCCATGGCCACAGTCTTCGTTCATATCCATCTGTTCAGATGAATGATTCCGGCCTGCTTCGGCAGGCCTTTTTCTTTGAAAAAAAACATTCCCGAAGGAATGTCAGATGGTAAGCTGTGTCCACTCGCCTTTGCGGAAGCGCAGGGAGAGGAATATGAATCGGGATACCTGGTCGGACAGAATACCGATCCAGATGCCGGTCAGACCAAGGTTGAAGACACTTGTCAGAACCCATGTGACAAGCGTTCTGATGAGGGTAACACTGATCAGTGAAGCAAACAGTGTGTACTTGACGTCGCCGGCGCCGCGCAGGCAGCCGCCGAAGATGATCTGGGAAATCTGGAAAACGACAATGACAATGATGTAGTCGCAGATCAGTACGCCCATATCCAGCACCGCCGGATCACTGAAGAACAGACCGAACAGATTTCTTCCGAAGAAGAACAGAATCATGGCCAGAATCAGCGAGATGCAGAGGCCGGTGCGCTGGCACAGACTGCCGTAGGCCTTGGCCTTTGCCGGATTTCTCTCACCCAGGGATCTTCCGATCAGGGCAACGGCCGCAACCTGCATGCCGTCACCGAATGAGAAGCCGAGTGACAGGAAGTTCATGCCGACATTGTGGGCGGCAAAGGCATCGGTTCCCAGTCTTGCGGCAATCATTGCCGTGGTTACGAAGCCGACACGCATGGCAATGTTTTCCACCAGCATGTTGGAGCCGAGATGATAGATGCTTTCCAGAGCCGAGCCAAGCGGCCGGATCTTGTTTTCAATAATATACGGAATGGAGACATAGCTTTCCTTGCTGAAGAGAGAGCGCAGGCTCATTGCGAAGGCAGCGACCGTTCCGAGTACAGTAGCGACGGCGGCGCCGAACAGTTCCCAGCGCGGGAAGCCGAAGTTGCCGTTGATCAGCAGGTAGTTAAACAGCATGTTGACGATGGAAGAAGTGATATTGGTGGTCATGGCAATTTTGGTATTGCCGGATCCGCGCTGGGCGGCATTGATGACCAGTGACATGACATTGAAGAACATGCAGCCCTGAATGACATTGAAATAGGTGACCGCCGGATCATGGGTGTCAGCGCTGGAACCGCTGACGGAAATGATCTGACTGGAGAATGCAACCGAAAGCACCGAAATGATCAGGCAGGCAATCACGGTAAAGACGATTGCTGTCAGCAGGATCTCGTTGGCATTGCGTCTGTCATCCTGACCGCGTCTTCTTGCGACCAGAGCCGATACGGCAACATTGCAGGCAAAGAATACTGCCAGGGTAATGAATTTCGGCTGGGTTGTCAGACCGACTGCTGCGACCGCATAGGTTCCCAGGGAAGATACCATCATGGTATCGATCATGCCGGCCAGTGATACAAAAAAGCTTTCCAGAACAGCCGGCCATGCCATTCGGATGGTCTCCAGAAACAGAGACTTCTTATCAAAAGTATTTGCTGTGCTCATAATATGCCTCGCGCCAAAATTATAACACCAAAGGAAGATACCAAAAGGCAAATGACCATGGTCACCGCAAAGTTTTCAGATATTCCTTTGTTTCTGCCGGTATCCGGAAACTCTCGCAGGCCTTGCGGATCGTCATGCGGTGCACTTCCGGAATCAGAATCCTGTTTTCCAGAAGCGGAAGAACTTCTTTTTCATGAGCGATCATGGCCGTGGCCAGATACCAGGCAATCATCATATTGATATAGTATTCATCTCCCTGCACAGAAACCGCCAGATCAAGATGTTTCGGATCCCAGGCATCGCCGAGATAATAGGCCATCAGAAAGCCGACAGCAAGCCGCACGGTATAGACATGATTGTCCGTGATCCATGTCCGGAGCTGTTCATACAGCTCGCCGGTATGCTTCTTCAGTATCGGATTGCGGATGACGTCACAGCTGGCCCAGCATTTTACTTCCGGCAGGAGCTGCTGCAGTTTCCGGATATATGTTTCATAGTCCTTCTCATAGGACAGCAGGAAGATATGCAGATTGACTTCTTCGTAGAAGCGGTGGGGAGTTTCCAGCATGAAGCTTTCAGCGGTTTCCGTACCCCGATATTTCTTTGCCAGGGATCTGAGCACTGGCGTTCTGACCCCGATGACAGTATCCGGATCGATGCCGGGAATCAGCGGCAGGAAAAAGCTGCGGTAGGACTGGTCACAGTTTTCTTTCAGAATTCGTGTGAGTTCGTTCATGAATTCATCTTATCATGCGAAGCTTATATTATAATGTTGAATATGACGAAGAAAATCTCCGGTATTCTGCTGGCAGTTTCGGCAGGTGTGATGTCTGTTCTTCTGGCAGCTCTGATGACAATGTTTATTGCGGTGGGACTTGAAGGCGGCGCGGATGCCGGCTTTTATATGTTTCTCGCGGCGGCAGCAGCTGCTATGAACGGTGCCTGCTTTTTTCTGATGAACAAGGCGAACCGTCTGTTTGACCAGCCGGAAGGATACAGAAATGATACCGACAGATTCGGACGCTGGAACCGGAGCCTGCTTTTCGGCAATCTGCTGATTGTTTTCATGATCATGCTGATGGAAGTCAGCATCAATCAGCCGAGCTGGACCCAGAAGCAGCCGTGGATCCTGACGGCACTGCTGCTGGCGGCAGTCTTTGCCTCCGTGATCTTTCTTTCGCGCTATGGCAAGTATGCGGCAAGGCGGAAACGGATCCGTGATCTGAAATATACACTGTCTTCCTGCGGCCGGCGCCGCTTTCGCTTTACCGTATATGAAACTGACGGACAGAAATGCCGCGGCCGTGTACAGGGAAAAATCATGACCGGGGATCAGGTATATGTAATGCTGCCGGGAAGGAAAGAGCCGCTGGCCGGCCGGATCATGCAGATTGCTGCCGATGGCAGACAGGTCAGCAGCACAGCCGAGGGCTATGCAGAAATCACGGTCGAATGCAGCGAGGCAATTTCGCCGTTCACAGTTGTTTCAACCCATTATCCGATGCATCAGTCAGCACCTGTGATTCAGGCAGAGAATCCGCATCTTTCCGGTATTCTTTCCGCCTACAGTGATCACTATGCCAATGATGACTACATCGGCATTCTGAATTATGACATCTGTCATGGTGAATTCCTGGTACCGGCAAGAATTGCCGGCGGAAAAGCGAATCGTGACATGATGGATCCGCTGAACAGTCAGACTTCGGTTGTCTTTCTTTCTGTCAGCACTGCCGACAGCCCGGATGAGGCATGCCTGCCGGTGTTTACTGACTGGGATGCCCTGGGCCGCTATGGCTTTGTGATCGAAGAGCCGAAAAGCACGGTTCTGGTCATGGATTTTAACCGCTGCCGGCAGCTGACGGAACAGGGATACAGCGGCATTGTCATTGATCCCTTCGGACCGAGACCGTTCTATCTCGGCCGTGACTATATTCAGTCACTGATCAGCCTCAAAGGCTGGAAGGAAGAATTTATGGAGGATTCGGAACATGAATGAACTTTATTGCAGTCTTGCCCGTCTGACCATCAGACATGGCGTTAACGTTCAGAAAGGACAGCCGCTGGTGATCCGGGCTGACGTGAGGGACAGTGAATTTGTTGAACTGTGTGCCAGGGAAGCCTATGAAGCCGGTGCGGCCAGTGTGTCAGTCGACTGGAAGGATCAGAAGCTGACCCGCATGGACTATGAATATCAGACAGCGGAAACACTCAGCGACATTGGAACTTGGATCCATGACCGTGAAGCTTTGCGGCATGAGAAAGGGGCCTGCTATCTGTCCGTCATATCCGATGCGCCGGGATTTCTGAAAGGAATCGATCCCGAAAAGCGCAGTGCCTGGCAGCGTGCCTATGCCGAACTGATGAATGATCTGCAGAAGTACACCATGAACAATGAAGGCCAGTGGTGTGTCGTCGGTGTTCCTTCTGAAGAATGGGCAGCCGCCGTATTCCCGGAACTTGACAGGAAAGAGGCATTCTGCAGGCTGGAAAAGGCTATTTTTGATGTCAGCCGTATCTATGAAGGCGGTGATCCGCTGCAGGAGTGGCAGAAACATGATCAGGAACTGATCGCCCATGCCGAAGCGCTGAACCGCCGCCAGTTTGAGAGCCTGCATTTCACCAACAGTCTCGGCACAGATCTGACTGTAGGTCTGGTCAGTGATCATATCTGGGTCGGAGGCGGCGGAACAACACCCGGCGGCGTCTATTTCGATCCCAATATTCCGACGGAAGAGATTTTCTGCATGCCGCACCGTGACAAGGTCAATGGTGTTGTATATGCCAGTATGCCGCTTTCCTGGAACGGCACGATGATTGAGAATTTTCATCTTGTTTTTAAGGACGGAAAGGTTACAGAGGTGTATGCTGAAAAGGAAGAAGAATCTCTGAAACAGCTGATCGGTTTTGATGAAGGCTCTTCCCGTCTGGGAGAAGTGGCACTGGTGCCCTATGATTCACCGGTTTCAAAGAGCGGCATTTTGTTCCTCAATACTCTGTATGACGAGAATGCAGCCTGCCATCTGGCTCTGGGAAACTGCTATCCGGAAAACCTCAGCGGCGGTCTGAACATGAATGATGATGAACTGAAATCTGCCGGCGGAAATCTGTCCCGCCAGCATGTTGATTTCATGTTCGGCACTTCCGATCTGTCGGTGGACGGCATCTGCAGCGACAAAACCGTGATTCCGGTTTTCAGAAACGGAAATTTCACAAAGGAGATGTAGGAAAATGGAGTATGCACTGGTAAATGGCGTAATTCTGAACGGTCATCAGGGAATGATGCCGATCCAGGGAAAACAGATTCTGGTCAGCGATGGTGTTATTACCGGTATCTGCGATGACATGGGAGTGGTATCCGGCTATCAGAAAATTGATCTGCGCGGTCAGTATGTGATGCCGGGACTGATCAATATGCATGTGCACCTTGCCGGCAACGGCAAGCCGCAGAAAAAGCAGCGTGACAATGAAAAGCTTGTCGGCTTCATTTTTGCGACTCATCTTGGCGCGGCAGCTGCCTATCATCTGGTATCGCGCTATGCCGAGTATGAACTGCTCAGCGGCGTGACAACGATCCGTACGGTCGGCGGCCTCAGGGAACTGGACACCCGTGTCCGTGATGAGATCAATGCCGGTGCCCGCATCGGACCGCGCATTCTTGCGGCCAATGAAGGCATCAGCGTGCCGGGCGGCCATATGGCAGGATCAGTGGCTATAGCTGCCGGAAGCATTGAAGAAGCTGTACAGATGGTGCATGACAGAGCTGCTCAGAAAGTCGATCTGATCAAGATCATGATTACCGGCGGTGTCATGGATGCCACCGAAAAGGGAACACCGGGAGAAATGAAGATGGATCCGGCCATGATCAGAGCGGTCTGCGATGAAGCCCACAGCCTTGGTTTTAAGGTGGCTGCCCACGTTGAATCACCGGCCGGTGTCAGAGCGGCTCTGGAAAACGGCGTAGATTCGATCGAACATGGTGCTGCCATGGATGATGAAACGATCGAACTGTTCAAGAAGACAGGTGCCTTCCTGATTACAACCATTTCACCGGCTCTGCCGTATGCCCTGTTTGACCGCAGTGTATCCAATGCTTCAGAAGTGGAACAGTATAACGGCAAGGTAGTCTTTGACGGCATCGTGGAATGTGCCAAACAGGCACTGGCGAACGGCATACCGGTCGGCCTTGGCAATGATGTCGGCTGTCCGTGGGTTTCCCAGTATGATTTCTGGCGTGAGCTGGTCTATTTCCATAAATATGCGGAAATATCCAATTCCTTTGCCCTGCATACCGCAACGCTCGGCAATGCCAGACTGGCCGGAATTGACAGTATCACCGGATCGATCGATGTCGGCAAAAAAGCTGAACTGATTGTGACGGAAAAGAACCCGCTGGATGATCTGACGGCGCTCAGAAAGATCACCATGGTCATGAAGGATGACAATATAATCCGCAATCCGGAAGTCAGACACAGAAAGATCGTGGAAGAGGAACTTGATAAATTCCTGTAATGAAAATATTTTCATAAAAAGAAAATCTTTTCACGCTATCTGTTTTGACATATAATAAATCCGTGTTTTCAGACAGGAGGCCGGCATGTTCGCAGAAAAGATGGACAGACACTGTGATCTGAATGTTCAGTATCTTTTCTTCACCACATCATGCCAGGCCTTTTTATCTGCCGTTTTAATCAAAGACTAGCTGTTCAGAATGGAGAAAATGACTATGAATGAGTATGTAAAAAGAGTGATTGACGAAACAAGAAAAAAGAATCCGGCCGAACCGGAATTCCTGCAGACTGTAGAAGAAGTTCTGACATCTGTTGAACCGGTCATCGAGAAGCATCCGGAGTATGAACAGGCTGCTCTGCTTGAAAGACTTGTTGAACCGGAGCGCACCGTGGAATTCCGCGTGGCATGGACAGATGATGCCGGCAAGGCACATGTCAACCGCGGCTATCGTGTACAGTTCAATGGTGCAATCGGACCTTACAAGGGCGGACTTCGTTTCCATCCGACAGTCAACCTGTCGATCCTGAAATTCCTCGGCTTTGAGCAGATCTTCAAGAACAGCCTGACAACACTGCCGATCGGCGGCGGCAAGGGCGGCTCTGATTTTGATCCGCACGGCAAATCCGATGCCGAAATCATGCGCTTCTGCCAGGCCTTCATGACTGAGCTGCAGAGACATATCGGACCTTCCACTGACGTTCCGGCCGGTGATATCGGTGTCGGCGGCAGAGAAATCGGCTATATGTTCGGCCAGTACAGAAGAATCAGAGATGCCTATGACAACGGCGTTCTGACCGGCAAGGGCCTGACCTATGGCGGTTCCCTGATCCGTCCGGAAGCTACCGGTTTCGGAATTCTCTACTATGCCCGCGAAGTATTTGCCCATGAGAACGATACCATCAAGGGCAAGACATTTGTCCTCTCCGGCTACGGAAACGTTGCCTGGGGTGCGGCTACCAAGATTGCCGAACTCGGCGGCAAGGTTGTTACGATTTCCGGCCATAACGGCTATGTATATGATCCGGAAGGCATTATAACCAAGGAAAAGCTGGACTATCTGCTGGAGATGAGATCTTCCCGTCATGCCAATGTAAAGATGTATGCTGAGAAATTCGGCTGTGAATTCCATGAAGGAAAGAAGCCGTACGAAGTCAAGGCAGATGTCTATATTCCGTGTGCAACCCAGAATGAAGTCGGCATGGATGAGGCAAAGCTGATCGTTGCGTCCGGTGCGAAGTACTACTTCGAAGGTGCCAACATGCCGGCAACCAACGAAGCAATCAAGTTCATGCAGGACAGCGGACTGATCGTCTGCCCGGCCAAGGCAGTCAATGCCGGCGGCGTTGCCGTATCAGCTCTGGAAATGTCCCAGAACGCTCTGCGCTACGGCTGGACCAGAGAAGAAGTTGATGAAAGACTGCAGGGCATCATGAAGGCAATTCATGACAATTCTGCTGCTGCAGCTGCAGAATACGGACTCGGCTATGACCTGATCAAGGGTGCCAATATTGCCGGCTTCCAGAAAATTGCCGATGCAATGATGGCTCAGGGTCTGTTCTGATTGGACAAATCAGCAAAAATAAGTACAATATCTGCCGGAGGAAGAAGAGCTTCTTCCGGCTTTTTTTGAGGAATCTTCATATGAACAACAGCAATTTTACAGAAGGAAAAATACTGCAGCCGCTGCTCAGATTTACACTGCCGATCCTGGCAGCACTGTTCCTGCAGTCACTTTACGGAGCAGTTGACCTGCTCATTGTCGGCCGCTATGCCAGCAGTGCCGATGTATCGGCGGTTTCCACCGGAGCTCAGATCATGATGACAGTCACACAGGTAGTGGCCGGACTGTCCATGGGCACGACAATCCTGCTGGGACAGCTGATCGGTGAGAACAGAAGCCGGGATGCCGGACATGCGGTCGGTGTCAGCATTCTGTTTTTTGCGGCTGCCGCTGTCATTCTCTCCGTCGTCATGACGGTATTCAGCAGTGGTCTTGCCTCACTGATGAATGCACCGGCAGAAGCCTTTGATATGACCTGTTCCTATCTGCGCATCTGTTCTATGGGACTGTTTTTCATCACTGCCTATAATCTGCTCGGTTCTCTGTTCAGGGGAATCGGAAATTCCCGTATTCCGCTGCTGGCCGTTGCGATTGCGGCACTGGTCAATATTGCCGGTGACCTTCTGCTGGTGCGGGTATTCGGAATGGGTGCTTCCGGGGCTGCCCTGGCGACAGTTGCCTCGCAGGCAATCAGTGTTCTGATTTCACTGTTTGTTATCCGCAATGTTCAGATGCCGTTCTCCTTCTCCGTGAAGGATATTGTGTTTGATTTTCCCGTCATCCGCCGCATTGTCGGTTTCGGAGCGCCGATTGCGCTTGCTGACTTTCTGGTGGGAATCAGTTTTCTGATCATTCTTGCCATTGTCAATTCCCTGGGTCTGCTGGCCAGTGCCGGCATGGGTGTTGCCGAAAAAGTATGCGGCTTCATCATGCTGGTGCCTTCAGCCTTCGGTCAGTCCATGGCATCCTTTGTAGCCCAGAACTACGGGGCCGGAAAAATGGACAGAGCCCACCGGGCTCTGCGGATCGGCATTGCGCTTTCCTTTGCGTTCGGTGCCCTGATGGGATATATTTCGTTCTTTCACGGTGACTTTCTGTGCGGCATTTTCTCAAAGGACAGTGAGGTGATCGTTCAGGGCTGGGAATACCTGAAGGCCTATGCCATCGACTGTCTGCTGACACCGTTCTTTTTCTGCATGACCGGCTATTTCAACGGCTGCGGATATACTTCCTTTGTCATGGCCCAGAGCGTCATCGGTGCCTTTGGCGTCCGTGTTCCGGTTTCATTCCTGATGTCCCGCCTGCAGCCGGTATCACTGTTCAGAGTCGGTCTTGCGACACCGGCTTCCTCGCTGGTACAGACAGTGCTCTGTCTTGTATACCTGCGGACAGCCGCAAGAAAAAAAGAACTGCAGATGCTTTCCGAAAAACAGAGCTGAATACCTTTCACTGTGATATATTAGGGATAACTAACTATTGAACAGGAAGGAACAGCATGAATATTCATGAATACGGAAACAGGAACGGAAAAACGATTGTTCTGATTCATCCGTCGCTTGTGCGCTGGGACTATTTCGAATATGTCATTCCGTTTCTGGAAAATGACTTTCATCTTCTGATTCCGGCTCTGCCGGGATATGATGCGGAAACAGCGGAAGACTTCAGCAGTGTTGAAGAAACAGCATCCAGGCTGGCAGGCCGGCTGAAGGAAAACGGACGGGATGACATTCATGCGGTATACGGCTGCTCGATGGGCGGCTCCATTGCCCTGCGGATGACGGCTGATGCCGAAGTGAAGATCAGACACTGCATCATGGACGGCGGCATAACACCCTATCAGCTGCCGCGGCTCCTGACAAGGCCGATCGCCCTGCGTGACTACTGTCTGGTCATGGCCGGAAGGGCGGGCGGCATCAGACTGCTGGAAAAGGCATTTGCGGCAGATAAATATTCACCGGAAGACCTCAGATATGTTTCTGACATTCTGAAAAGCTGCAGCCGCAGAACCATCTGGAATACATTTGATTCCTGCAATAATTACCGGATGCCGGACCTGCTGGTGAAAGATACGGCTGTTCATTACTGGTATGCCGAGAATGAGGAAAAGGAGCGGGCCTGGGATATCCGCTACATGCGGGAACATGTGCCGCATACGGATTTCCGGAAAATCCCTTCGCTCGGACATGCCGGTCTGGCTGTCAGACATCCGGACCTGCTGGCGGAAATGATATACGAACTGAAATAAAAAAAGAAGATGCCGGCGGCATCTTCTTTGTTATATCAGATTACTTGGACAGGCGGGACTGCAGATCTTCAATGTCTTTCTGCAGGTTATCGATCATTTCCTTCTTTTCTTCGGCACGGCGCTGATAGGAGCGGATGGTGTCGAAGTTTTCTGTTTCGTATTCCTTGATCTGGAGTTCTTCGATTTCGCTGCGCAGATTCTTGATGGTTTCTGTCTTGCGGTCGATGATTTCCTGGAAGCGGCGGGTATTGTCTTCACGCTTGGCATCCCAGAACTCGTTCTTGGCAGCCTTGAATTCTTCCCAGAGGCGGTCGTTGTTTTCCTTGCCTGCGAAGCCGATTGCCTTCCAGGCAACGTCCAGTTCCTTCATCTTTTCAGTAACTTCTCTGGAGAAGTTCTTGTCTGCTGCATAAGCCTTTGCCTTTTCAATCAGCTCATTCTTCTTTGCGACAGCTTCCTTGATTTCAGCGTTGCGCTGGTTGAAGAAGTCTTTTCTTTCGGCAAAGAAGTTTCTGCGGATCTCACTGAACTGTTCCCACAGACTGTCGTCTGTTTCACGGCCGGCTCTTCCGGCAGCCTTCCACTGATCCATCAGTTCGTTCATCTTGTCGCCGGCAGCCTTCCAGTTCTTGACGTTGGAAGCGACTTCCTTAGCTTCGGCAATCAGCTTTTCCTTGGTTTCACCGGCAGCTGCGTGGATCTCATCGAGATGATCGAAATAGTTGCGGCGGCTTTCGTTGAACTGCTTTTCGAAGGATCTGAACTGATCCCAGAGTTCATCGTTGGTATTGCCGGCATAGCCGAGCTCTTTCCAGTCATCACGCAGTTCGCGGAATGCCTGCTGGGCAGATTTCCAGTTTGTGGATTCAGCCAGTTCCTTGGCTTCCTCAACAATCTTTTCTTTCTGTTCCTTGTTGAACAGAATGTGGTTCATGCTGTTATCAAAACGGCTGAGAGCACGGCCGAATCTTTCCTTGTACTCTTCTTCCTTGTTTGTTTTCCAGTCTTTCATTGCGTCCAGCTTGCTGCGGACATTGTCAATGACAGCCTGTGCTTCTTCACTTGCATTCTTGCTGGCCTCTTCCGCTTCACGGACGAGATCATATTTGGTGCGGATATCGTCTTCCAGACCCTGCAGGGCATTTTCCTTCAGATCTGTTCCGAACTCAAGAGCACCGCCGTCGCAGGCCGGATGCTGCCAGGAAAACATTGTATATTCTCCGTTGGATTCAATGCCGAACCATCTGCCGCAGCCGTCGACACCGACTTCCTTCGGGGCAACAGGATTTCCGTTTTCGTCCTGTGCGCCGTAGAGAACCTCAACGGTTTTTCCGCCGAACGTCCTGTGCTCCTTAATCGTAATTCTTGAATACTTCTCATCAAAACCAGGTAATGTACGCCAATCCATAATCTTTTACTCCTATAACAATTGAATGTGTCAATTTATATTATAATCAAAAATTGATTGTAGTAATACACGAATTATCGATAAAAGACAGATGAAAGCGGGTTCAGCAGTGAAATCATATATAATTGTATTATTCTATCTGAATACTAAATACGAAATACGGAAACGGAGGCAGCATACATGCAGCAGATCAAATGTCCGCACTGCGGAGAAGTGTTTACCATAGATGAAACCAATTACAATTCGATTGTCAGTCAGATCAGGGATCATACGTTTTCCGAGGAAATAAAGAGAAGAGAAAATGAGATCCGCGAACATATGGAGGCAGAGCTGAAACTGGTCAGGACGCAGGCTGAGAGAAACTATCAGGACAGGCTCAATGAAAAGGAGCGGGAGCTGAATGATCTGCAGAATCAGCTGAAGATTGCTGAAAGCAGAACCGACAGCGCCGTCAGGGAAACCGCCGCTGTCAAAGAAAAGGAAGCAGCCGATACCGTTGCCGAACTGAAGAGCAGAATCGCGGTTCTTTCTCAGAATCTGGATGCCAAGGAGACGGAAAAGCAGCTGGCAGTGGAAAAGGCAATCGCCGATCTCAGGGAAAAGAAGGACGGGGAGATCCGTGACTATCTTGTTCAGATCGATACCCTGAAGTCAGAAGCGGCGCTGAAGGAACAGTCCATGCAGGCCAGCTATGATGAAATGGTTGCCGCAAAGGACAAGGAAATTGCCGGTCAGATGGAACTGGTCCGGCAGTACAAGGATTTCAAGGCCAGACAGTCGACCAAGATGGTCGGTGAATCGCTGGAACAGCACTGTGCCTATGAATTCAACCGGCTGCGCATGGGCATGTTTCCGCGGGCCTATTTCGAAAAGGACAACGATGCCCGCACCGGTTCCAAGGGAGATTTTATCTTCCGTGACTACGATGAAGACGGCACAGAGATCATTTCCATCATGTTTGAAATGAAGAATGAAAATGAAACTACAGCCACCAAGCATAAAAATGAAGACTTCCTGAAGGAACTGGATAAGGACCGCCGGGAAAAGAACTGCGAATATGCAATTCTTGTTTCCCTGCTGGAGGCAGAAAGCGAACTGTATAACGAAGGCATTGTCGATGTTTCCTACCGCTATCCGAAGATGTATGTGGTCCGGCCTCAGTTCTTCATTCCGATCATTACGATCCTCCGCAATGCGGCCCTGAATTCGCTGGGCTACAAGCGGCAGCTGATGATCGAACAGAACAACAATCTGGATGTCACGCACTTTGAAGAGAATATGAATGCCTTCAAGGATGCCTTTGGCAGAAACTATGAACTGGCTTCCAGAAAGTTTCAGAAAGCCATTGAAGAGATCGACAAGACCATCGATCATCTGCAGAAGACAAAGGATGCACTGCTGTCCAGCGAAAACAATCTGCGTCTTGCCAACAACAAGGCCCAGGATCTTTCCATCAAGAAACTGACAAAGAATGCCCCGTCGGTGGCAGAACGGTTTGAAGAACTGAAGAAAGAAGGAAAATAAGATGAATCTGAAGGAAATGCAGAGAAAATATGCCTATACGCTTGCCCGGGTCGGCCTCAATGTTCAGAAGGGCCAGCCGGTTCTTGTGGAAGCATGTGTGGAAGGTGCCTATTTTACGCCTGTCTTTGCCGAGGAATGCTATAAGCTGGGTGCTTCGAATGTCATTGTTCATTATCTGGACGAGGCAAATCTGAAAGTTGCGGCAAAGTACCGCAGCGATGCGGATGTCCGCAGGGTAGAAGAGTGGGAAGTGCTGCAGAATCAGAAATATCTGGATGAAGGTGCCTGCTTTGTCCGTCTGGAAGGAGTCAATCCAGCCCTGATGAGAGATGTGCCGGAAGCACAGGCCAATGCCGTATTTGCCCATATCGATGCCGTCCGCAACATCATGCGCAGGGCATCGCGTGAAAAGCAGTGCCAGTGGCTGATTGCCATGATTCCGACAAAGGAATGGGCAGATACGATCATGCCGGAAATTCCTGAAGATGAACGTCTGGATGAACTGTGGAAACTGCTTCTGAAGCTGTGCTATATCGATGAAGAGAACGATGTTGTAAAGACCTGGGAAGAAAAGAACCGGCGCAAGCAGGAGATGGGAGAGAAGATCGACAGCTATCATTTCACCAGGCTGCATTATACGGCCGGCAACGGCACGGATCTGACGGTGAAACTGACACCGGATTCAAAATTCAGCTACAAAAGAAAAGATGTGCCGGCAGACTATGTGCCGCACAATCCCAACATTCCGACCGAGGAAATCTGCACAACACCGGAAAAATTCGGAACGGAAGGCGTTGTCTATGCATCAAGACCGCTGGTACTGGGCGGCAAGAGTATCGAGAATTTCGGCTTCCGCTTTGAAAAGGGAAAGGTCACTGAAGTGATTGCCTCGGAAGGAAAGGAAATGCTGGAAGCACTCGTGAAGATGGATGAGAATGCCGGCTATCTCGGTGAATGTGCCCTGGTGGAATATCATTCGCCGATCTCGATGAGCGGCAAAGTGTTCTATACAACGCTGATTGATGAAAACGCCTCCTGCCATCTGGCTCTGGGAAGAGGGCTCAGCCGCAGTCAGCCAAGTGATCCCCGCTATACCTTCAATGATTCGGTGATTCATATCGATTTCATGATCGGAACCGAGGATATGCACATCACCGGAACAACCGCCGACGGCAGAGAAATTACCGTCTTTGACCAGGGTGATTTCGCCATCTGATACAGCAGCATCACAGTCTGTGTGATGCTGTTTTTCTGTGCTAGAATATGCAGGTAAGAGGTGACAAACTCATGATTGACAAGCGTCTTTTTTCGCTGATCGGCGAAGGAAAAAAATATATTTTTCTGAATGTTCTGGCGCAGTGGATTTCACTGCTGGCAGGCATTGCCATGATGTATGCCATAGCTCTGACCATGGATGCCCTGTACAGCGGCATGTCCGGCGGCATGCTCGGCGTGTTTGCCCTGATGACTGCGACCGGGGCAATGGCAGTCAGGTATCTCTGCACCCGGGCTTCCTCCCGCTGCAGCTTTCTTTCTTCCCGTATGGTCAAGAAAGTGCTCAGAGAAAAGATTTATGATAAGCTGGTCCGGCTCGGCACAGGCAGAAGCACGGAAATCTGCACGGCGGAGCTGCTGCAGACAGCATCGGAAGGCGTGGATCAGCTGGAAACCTATTACGGAGCCTATCTGCCGCAGTTTTTTTATGCCATGCTGGCACCGCTGACACTGTTCATTGCCCTGTTTTCTGTCAGCTGGAAGGCTGCTTTGGTTCTGCTGATTGCCGTGCCGCTGATTCCGTTTTCGATCATCGCGGTGCAGAAGTGGGCGAAGAAGATTCTCGGCCGCTGCTGGAGTCAGTACACCGAGCTAGGTGATTCCTTTCTGGAGAACCTGCAGGGACTGACAGTCCTGAAGATCTATCAGGCGGATGAGGCAAGGAATATTCAGATGAACAATGAAGCTGAAAAGTTCCGCAAGGCGACCATGCGGGTGCTGATCATGCAGCTGAATTCAATATCGGTCATGGATCTGGTGGCCTGGGGCGGAGCGGCAGCCGGCATCATCGCTGCTCTGCTGGAACTGAAAAGCCATGCGGTGCCGATCTATGGATGCCTGATGATCATTCTGCTTTCCGCCGAGTTCTTTCTGCCGATGCGGCAGCTGGGAAGCTATTTCCATATTGCCATGAATGGCATGGCGGCTGCGGACAGAATCTTTGCCTTTCTGGATCTGGAAGAAGGCGGGGACGGAACGGCGGCTGAGGCAGAAGGCCATGCCTTCGAACTGAACGGTCTGTCTTTTTCCTATGACCGGCAGGTGCTGAAAGAAATCAGTGCCTCTCTTCCGGAAAACGGCTTTACAGCCATTGCCGGAGAGAGCAGCAGCGGCAAGTCGACGCTGGCAAAAATACTCTGCGGCCAGATGAAGAACTATGAAGGAAGTGCCGTCTACGGCGGCCATGAAATCAGGGACTGGAAGTATGAAGCGCTGAACCGGGAAATCACCTATGTCAGTGATCATTCCTATCTGTATAAGGGAACCGTCCAGGAAAACCTCCGGATGGCAGCACCGGAAGCTGCCGATGAAGAACTCTGGAAGGCTCTGGAAAAGGTCTGTCTGAGTGACTGGCTGCAGAGTCGTGATGGTCTGGATACGGTTCTGGAAGAAGCTGCCGGAAATCTTTCCGGCGGTCAGAAACAGCGTCTGGCCCTGGCCCGGGCGCTGCTGCATGATACACCGGTCTATATCTTTGATGAGGCGACATCAAACATTGATGCGGAAAGCGAAGAAATCATCATGACAAATATCCGGGAGCTGGCCGAAACCAGAACAGTCATTCTGATTTCACACCGGCTGAACAATATTGTCAGTGCCGGCAGGATCCTGGTACTTGCGGACGGCTGTCTGAAGGAATGCGGAACGCATCAGGAACTGCTGGAAGCGGATGGACTTTACGCCGGCATGTGGCGTGCCCAGAACGCTCTTGAGAACTACGGAAAGGACGGTGAGACATTATGAAGCGGACTCCTTTTGAAGTCATGGCAAAACTGATCCGTCATATCCGGCCGCTGTACCAGTACATGCTTGCGGCAATTGTCATGGGAACTCTGGGCTATCTCTGCGCAACGATGATTCCGGTTTTCGGCGGCTATGCCATTCTGCAGATCATCGGCCACCGCAAAAGCCTTTCCCTGTTTCTGCTTGCTGCTGCCATGGTGGTGTGTACAGTGCTGCAGGCAGTCCTGAAATACGGTGAGCAGGGGTGCAATCACTATGTTGCCTTCCGGCTGCTTGCCATCATCCGGGACCTGCTTTTCCGGGCCATGCGCCGGCTTTCTCCGGCAAAGATCGAAGGGAAGAACAAAGGCAATCTGATTTCGCTTCTGACCTCGGATGTGGAACTGCTGGAAGTGTTCTATGCCCATACCATTTCGCCGGTATGCATCGCGGCCGTCTATACGGTGATCGTTCTGGTGATGCTGGGAAGATACAGCTATATGACAATGTTTCTGGCGCTGGCAAGCTATCTGGCAGTCGGCATTGCCCTGCCGCTGATCACCAATGCCCGCAGCGGCGACATCGGCATGGAAGTGCGCGAACAGGCCGGGGAACTGGCAGCAGCGGTGCTGGACAATATCCGCGGTCTTGAGGAATCGATCCGCTATCAGGATACGGACAGGCGCAGAGAGATCATGGATGAGAATAACGAACTGCTGCTGGAAGCACAGGAAGAGGAAAAATACCTGGCCGGCCGCAGTATGGCAGAGGCATCGTTCCTGATCAATCTGTTTGATATCATGATGATCATTGCCGTCATTCTGCTGTACCGGCAGGGGACGATGAATTTTGAAGGAGCCCTGATCACGGTTCTGCTGTTCATGAGCTCATTCGGTCCGGTGACGGCTCTGGCCAGCCTTGGCAGCACTCTGCAGAATACGATTGCGGCCGGAAACAGAGTTCTGGACATTCTTGAGGAAGAACCGGTTCTGCCGGATATTTCCGGTCAGGAAGCATCCGCATTCGGAGATGTAAAGGCAGAGGATGTCACATTTGCCTATCAGGACAGTGCACCCGTGCTTGAAGATGTCAGCCTGCAGATCCCGCAGGAAAAGATCATCGGCATCAGCGGTCCTTCCGGCACCGGCAAATCGACGCTTCTGAAGCTGATGATGCGCTTCTGGAAACCGCAGCAGGGAACTATCTCCGTTAATGAAAAGAATCTGGAAGAGATCAATACTGCCGATCTCAGAAATATGGAAAGCTATATGACCCAGGATACCTGGCTGTTCCATGATACGATTCGAAATAATCTGCTGATCGCGAAGGCGGATGCATCGGAAGAGGAACTGCAGGAAGCCTGCCGGAAAGCATCGGTGCATCAGTTCATCATGAGTCTGCCGGACGGCTATGACACAGTTATCGGTGAACTTGGCAGTACGCTTTCTTCCGGTGAACGGCAGCGTCTGGGACTGGCCCGTGCCTTCCTCCATCAGAGCCGTCTGCTTCTGCTGGATGAACCCACCAGCAATATTGACAGCCTCAATGAAGGAATGATTCTGAAGGCACTGAGGGAAGAAGCGTCCGGGCGGACAGTGGTTCTGGTATCACACCGGCCTTCAGCCCTGAGGATCTGCGATGAAATCCATGAACTGAAAGGAGACAAGGCATCATGAGTGATCTGATGCGGCTGCTGGTGATCTATCTTGTCATCATGAATACGGCTTCTTTCCTGATGTACGGAGCTGACAAGCTCAAGGCAAAGCGAAACAGCTGGCGCATTCCGGAAAATGCGCTGCTGATGTGTGCCGTACTGGGCGGGGCATACGGTGCCTTTCTCGGTATGAATTTCTTTCGCCACAAGACAAAGCACACCTATTTCCGCATCACCAACGGCCTCAGTGTCATCCTCTGGACGGCACTGATCGGCTGGTTCCTGTATCAGGGAGTCTGAGTGACCGTCTCACGGTCACTTTTTTCTTGCGCATACAGCAGCGGCAGGGATACAATTCTGCTGTATGGTTAGCAATGACTAACATTTAGAAAGAGAATGCTTATGAACAAATATCATATTGAACCGGATACTGTGCAGGAAACGCTGGTCATTCCTCTGTATGGAAGAAAGATATGTTCAGACCATTTTCCGCACCTGTTCCGCGACGAACAGGCAGAGCGGCTCTGTGCCATGCTGGACTATGACTTCGAACAGAAGGGAAAGAAGATGGAATCGGCAGCCGGTCTGTTTGGTGCCCTGGAAGTGGCACAGCGTCAGTATGACCTGGCATATGAAGTCAGGGAATACCTGAAAAGTCATCCCCGGGCAGCCTGTGTCAATCTGGGATGCGGTCTGGATGATACCTTTCAGAAATGCGACAACGGTCTCTGCCGCGGATACAATATTGATTTTCCTGATGTCATTGAAATGCGGAATGCACTTCTGCCGGAAAGTGAAAGGGAAAAGAATATTGCCTGTGATCTGAATGACTTTTCCTGGATGAATCAGATCGATGCCTCTGAAGGTGCCGTGTTCTTTGCGGCCGGGGTTTTCTATTATTTCCGGACAGAAGATCTGAAGAAGCTGTTCGCGGCCATGGCAGAGAAGTTTCCGGGCGGCATTCTCGTCTTTGACGCCTGCAATGCCTTTGGCTCCGGAATGATTGCCAGAACCTGGCTGAAGGAAGCGGGAATCCGTGATGTCGGCGCCTATTTCGCCCTGAACGATGTCAGTGAACTGCAGTCATGGAGCAGCCATTTCCGGAAGGTTTCATCCCGCAGCTATATGAGCGGATACCGGGACATCAGTCATGAGGTCAGTTTCTTCCACCGGCTGATGATCCGCTTCTGCGACCGTTTTGTAAAAATGGTGATCGTCAAAATTGAATTCTGAAAGGGAAAGGGGGAAAGGGAATGACACTGTGGTATGAAATACTGAAGCGTATCGCAAAAACCGTCAATATCCGCAGACAGATGGAAATGCGTCCGGAAGAAATCATTGCCGCCGCAAAAAAACAGAATGCCGGAAACCGGATTCCCCAGATCAGTGATCCTGCCTTTGAAATTTCGGAAATATCCGTCATGAACTGTCCGGTGCTGAAAATGATTCACAGGGAAAGGACCGGAAAAGCCTGCATGTTCATTATCGGCGGCGGCATGGTCCGGGCCCCGAAGCCGCTTTCAATTAAAAAGGCACTGCGCTTTGCCCGTCAGACAGGTCTGGATCTGTATGTCCCGTATTATCCTTTGTGCACCGATTATCCGGTCAGCCGGGCCTATGAAATGATTCTGGCGACATGGCGGGAAATGCTGAAGGATTATTCGCCGGAGAACCTTTCTCTTTTCGGCACATCCTCGGGCGGAAATCTGGCTTTGGGCATGATTGCCTATATGAATGCGGAACATGTCAGCCTGCCGAGGCCGGGATATATTATGGCCGTATCGCCCGGCACATGTCCCGGCAGCGAAGAAGAGAAGAAACGGATGGAAGAACTGGACGGGAAGGATGTGGCCATCCCGGCCCGGTATATGCTGAGTGCCGAAACGATCATGCGTCACGGCACCGAGGTTCCGGAGTATATGATCTTTCTGCAGAAGGGGGATTTCACGGACTGTCCGAAGGTGACATTCATCTACGGCACGAATGAGGTGCTCTATGCCATCGCTCCTTCCTTTGAGGCAGCGATGCAGAAATATGATGTTCCCTATGAAATGATTGCCGGCGAAGGAATGTTTCACTGTTATCCGGTCTTTCCCCTGTGCCAGGAAGCCCGGGAAGGCTGGAAGATGATGGTCCGGAAGATGAAGGAAAACACCAGTGCATAAGAAAAGTGCTTCAGTCGAAGCACTTTTTCTTACAGTTCATTACAGATTTTTGCAGTCGGAGATTTTCCGCTTGATGCCGTTCAGTATGACATAGCCCTGCGGCGGATCTTCGTGGACGATATACCGCTTGGTCTGCTTCGGTCCGCTGTGATCATGGCCGTACTGGGTTTCACAGGTCAGATCCTGGGACGGCGGCACGCTGTGGCCGTCGTCTGACTTCGGCGGTATGCGGACGGTTTTCCTTGAGGCAGTTACGATGGTAAAGACTGCCACAATGAATACCCAGGCCGCAAGAATGATGAGAAACGGCATTATTCAGCGCTTTCTTTCACTGCCTTCACGAGTCCGGCAAGACCCTGGATCTCGGACGGGATGATGATCTTGGTTGCCTGTCCGTTGGCAGCTGCCTGGAAGGCTTCCAGACTCTTCAGCTTGATGACGGCCTCATCGGCACCGGCATCCTTGATGGCCTTCAGACCTTCAGCGGTTGCCTGGTGGACTGTGCGGATTGCTTCAGCACGGCCTTCTGCCTCACGGATTTCCTTTTCCTTTGAGGCTTCGGCAGCGAGAATTGTTGCCTTTTTCTGAGCTTCGGCTTCCAGCACGGCCGATTCCTTGCGGCCTTCTGCCGTCAGGATCATGGACTGCTTTTCACCTTCCGCTGTCAGGATGGCAGCTCTCTTTTCACGTTCTGCCTTCATCTGCTTTTCCATTGCTTCGCG
>JAZPXY010000027.1:0-18861 GCA_045543875.1 Bulleidia sp. | reverse complement strand
GACCGCTTGGCCTCCGACTTCTTTACAACCTTCGGATCATCCGAGGACAGACTGGCCTTGCTCATTTCCACATACCATGAACAGAAATCATCCCAGACAAAGGAATACAGTTCATTGCCGACCAGGGCAAATTCATATTTCTCCATGTTGCCGGTCACATGCTCGATGGTCCGGTTCAGTTTGCTGAGGATCCAGGCATCAGCCAGAGACAGATGGCTGAGATCAGCATCGGCAAGGGTCATGCCTTCCGGCAGATTCATCAGCACGAAGCGGGATGCGTTCCAGATCTTGTTGATGAAGTTCCATGCCGCTTCCACCTTTTCCGGAATATATCTCATATCCTGACCCGGTGTGCTGTTGGTTGTCAGGAAGAAACGCAGGGCATCGACACCGTATTCATCGATGACATCCATCGGATCGACGCCGTTGCCGAGTGACTTGGACATCTTGCGGCCCTGGGCATCACGGATCAGGCCGTGGATCAGAACATCCTTAAACGGTCTGGCATGAGTGAAATGACGGGCCTGGAATGCCATTCTGGCAACCCAGAAGAAGATGATGTCATAGCCGGTGACCATCGTATCGGTCGGATAATAGCGGGCCATATCGTCTGTCTCTTCCGGCCAGCCGAGGGTTGAGAACGGCCATAAGGCACTGGAGAACCAGGTATCCAGAACGTCTTCATCCTGAATCCAGTTTTCCGGATCGGCCGGTGCTTCCATGCCGACGTAGGTCTCACCTGTTTCCTTATGATACCAGGCCGGGATCCTGTGACCCCACCAGAGCTGTCGGGAGATGCACCAGTCTTCAATGTTCTCGAGCCACTGCGAGAATGTCTTCTCGAAGCGTTCCGGATAGAATGTGATCTTCTGTTCCGGAATCTGCTGATTGGCAAGAACATCATCTGCCAGCGGCTTCATCTTTACGAACCACTGCTGAGACAGATACGGTTCAATGACACAGTGGGTTCTTTCACTGTGGGCAACGTTATGGGTAATGTCTTCGATCTTGACGAGGTTGCCGTCTTCCTTGATCTTTTCAACCAGCAGGTCGCGGCATTCGTAGCGGTCCATGCCGTTGTATTTTCCGCACAGTTCATTCATTGTTCCGTCCGGATTCATGCAGATCGGCTTCTCGAGATGATGGCGTTCGGCAATCTGGAAGTCGTTCGGGTCATGGGCCGGCGTGCACTTCATGGCACCGGTGCCGAATTCGATATCGACATAGTCATCGCCGATGATGATCAGTTCCTCGTCATTGGCCGGATTGACGGCATGCCTGCCGATCAGATGACTGAAGCGTTCATCCTTCGGGTTGACAACGACGCATACGTCACCGAACATCGTTTCCGGTCTGGTCGTTGCGACTGTAAAGGTATCGCCGGTTTCGACAACCCGGTAATTGAAGTAATACATCTTGCCGGGATCGTCCTGATAATAGACTTCGATATTGGAAAGAGCCGTTCTGGCTTCCGGATCCCAGTTGATGATGCGCCAGCCTCTGTAGATCAGGCCTTCATTGTACAGATCGACGAATACCTTGCGGACAGCCCGGTTCAGGCCTTCGTCCATCGTAAAGCGCTCTCTTGTATAGTCCAGGGAATTGCCGAGCTTTGCCCACTGCTTGCGGATGGTTGCGGCATATTCTTCCTTCCACTGCCATGCCCTTTCCAGGAACTTTTCACGGCCGATGTCATAGCGGGAAATTCCTTCGCTCTTCAGACGGGCGTCAACTCTTGCCTGGGTGGCAATGCCGGCATGATCCATGCCCGGCAGGTACAGCATGTCATATCCCTGCAGTCTCTTGTAGCGGGAAATGATATCCTGCAGCGTATTGTCCCAGGCATGTCCGATATGCAGGATGCCGGTGACATTGGGCGGCGGAATAACGATCGTATAAGGATCCTTCGACTTGTCGCCGGCGGTGAAATAACCGGCTTCGACCCATTCGTTATAGCGGCCTTCCTCTACTTTGCTGTGATCATACTTCTGTGCCAGATTCTTTTCCATTTTTTCCTCCTGAAACAAAAAAAGACGTCCCTGCACAGGACGTCTTGAACGTGGTACCACCTTTGCTTGCTTCTCAATATGCGTAACGTGCATCATGCGGCAATGCCTACTGAAGTTCGGCAATGCGGCTCGCGGACGACTTCATCCACTGTCCTTATCTGCTTTCACCAGCCGCAGACTCTCTGCAAGGGACATCATGAACTACTGCTTCCGTTCACAGCCTTTCTGAATTTACCTAATAACTATATTACCAGTCGACGGCAATATCAACCTGTGTCGGATTATTTGCCGCAAAACCGCCGGTATCGGCACAGATTGCCGTGCCAAGGCTTGTTTCGACGGTAGAGCCGCGGGGCCGGATATCGAAGGCACAGGCTGCCATGACATAGTCACCGTACATCTTGACGCCGTCGCTGCGTACCCAGTATTCACCGTTGATGCCCATGCCCTGAAGAATGGCAATGACACCGGACATGTTCAGATTGTAATAGGTTTCCTTGCCGGAAGGACCATATACTACACCGGCGCTTCTGGTCAGAACACTGCCGTCCCAGGCCGGATTTGTCTGCGGTTCCGAATAGCTCGGCGCCGGCTCCGGTTCCGGTTCGACATACTTCTCATCCATCAGAAGATTTCTGTCGACATAGGCGGTCATGCCGTTAAAGCTGACACGCCAGTAGGTTTCATCATTGCGGCCGGTCACAGTCACTTCATCATTCAGTGTCACAGCTGCTGCATCGCCGGCATTTCCGACAGGTTCGCTCTTCAGCACGCCGTCGCCGGAAATATACTTCGTTTCACTGCAGTCATCAAAGATGACACTGAGGCTGTCGCTCAGGGCGGCACTGCGGACATAGCCGACCGTGCTGTCCTGCAGCATGATATGGGAAAGCTGGCCGTCATCTTCCATGACATACACCGGTGTTCGTCTGCCGATCGTCTGCAGCGCTGCCGAAAGCATTTCACTGGATTCAAGAAGATCGGAATCCGCATTCAGATAGCGCATCGGGTATTTTTCATCCAGCAGGATGAGATCCTCTTCCGTTTCGGCTTCGGCACTCACCAGCTGCAGCTTCTCCACTGATTCATCATTGTAGGCACTGACGACAAGTTCACTGGCACTTCTGTCGATCAGATTGCTCAGCACTGCCGAATATACCATGGCAGCGCAGGCCATCACCATGATCTTGCCGATATGTCTGCTGATATTTCTGCTTTTTCTGCTCTTTCTGCTCTTTCTGTTCTTCATAACCATAAAGTCTCCAAAAAGGACGATCAACCGATCGTCCTTCAATTATAGCACAAACTGATGAAATGTCTAATTCTGCCCTTTTTGCCGCGTTTTCAGGACATTTTACCGTTGCGCAGATACTTCTGCATGTTATTTCGTCACGCTGTGATTAATTTGTTTTTTCCTCTTTCCGGCATACAAATTCATTGAATTCCGGGCGTCCGGCCAGCCATTTTGTCACAAAAAAGTCCACGCCAAAGAACACCAGCATCAGTACCAGCTTCAGATAGGGATTCATTTCCGCCACAAAGTTCAGCACTGTCAGCAGCAGATACAAAAAGATATAGATTCCCATATAGATGGCAATAACGCCAAACAGATAGCGCCGTTTGCGGCGGCTGATCACTCTGTCTTCTTCTTTTCTGTCCATGCCTGTTATTATATGGCACCTAAGAAAAAAAGAAAACGCCGTTTTCAGCGTTTTCCTGATCAGAACAATGAATTGTTGTGAGGAATCTTCAGATGTTCATACGCTTTATCCGTAGCCACCCGGCCGCGGCTGGTGCGGTTGACAAAGCCAATCTGAATCAGATACGGCTCATAGACATCTTCCAGTGTCGTTGTCTCCTCACTGATTGAATTGGCCAGAGCCTCAAGGCCGACCGGACCGCCCCGGAAACGTTCGATGATGCCGCGCAGATAGCGGATGTCGACTTCATCAAGACCAAGGCTGTCGACATGCAGACGGGTCAGTGACTCATCGGCGATTCCGGCAGAAATGACACCGTCATTGAGCACCTGGGCAAAGTCCCTGATTCTCCGCAGAAGACGGTTGGCAATACGCGGCGTACCGCGGCTTCTTCTGGCAATTTCCGATACAGCCCCCTCTTCAATCGGCACATCCAGAACTCTGGACGTGCGTCTGACGATCGATGAGAGCTGTTCCTGATCATAATATTCCAGCTTGGAAATGATGCCGAAACGGTCACGCAGCGGCGCCGAAAGATCACCGGCCCTGGTCGTTGCCCCGACCAGTGTAAACGGCGGCAAATCAAGTCTGACATTTCTTCCGCCGGCTCCGTTCTCACCGCCGACCATGATATCCAGTTCAAAGTCTTCCATCGCCGGATACAGCACTTCCTCCACCACTTTCGGAAGCCGGTGGATTTCATCGATAAACAGCACATCGCCGGGTTCCAGCATGGAAAGGATTGCAGCCAGATCACCGGCCTTGGAAATGCTTGGGCCGCTGGCGACTCTTACCTTGGAATGCATCTCATTGGCGAGAATGAATGCCAGGGTCGTCTTGCCGAGTCCCGGCGGGCCGTAGAGAAGAACATGATCCAGCGGTTCATTGCGCTGCAGCGCTGCCTGAATATAGATGCGGAGGTTGTCCTTCAGCGCATTCTGGCCGACATACTCGTCCAGTGTCTGGGGACGGATCGTCGCTTCAAGGGCATCTTCGCCGCTGCTCGCATATCCCGATAATATACGGTTGTCGCTGTCCATTGCTGTACCTCCTTATCTGCTCAGATAACGCAGGCCGATGCGCAGATATTCGGCCGTGCTGAGTCCCGGTGATTCACTCATTGCCTTTGCGGCACTGCTGACTTCATTCTGTTTATAGCCGAGATTCTTCAGGCCTTCCATGGCATCACGGATCTCGGGCGGATAATTCTCCGCCGGCTTTGCGGATGCGGCAGGAGCTGCCACCAGCTTGCCCTTGAGGTCAAGAACGATCTGGCTGGCGGATTTGGCACCGATGCCCGGCATCTTCTTCAGTGCTGCCACATTGCCGGTTTCCACAGCAGCAATGATCTCATCATAGCCGGCTCTTGCCAGCATGTTCATGGCTGTCTTCGGACCGAGGCCCTTGACGGAGATCAGACGCATGAACAGATCCTTCTCCTCGGAGGATTCAAATCCGAACAGGCCGATATCATTCTCACTGATATGCATATAGGTATGCACGGTAATTTCCTGATTCAGAGTTACCCGGTCAGTATGCGGATAGGCAATCTGATAGCCGATTCCGTGGTTGTCCACAGCAATCCAGTCGGCACCATACGATGCGACTGTGCCTTTGATAAATGCGATCATACGTGCTCCTATTCCTTAAAGTCCATGATATATGAACCGATGATGACCTGGTCACCGTCAGCTGCGCCTTTTTCACGCAGGGCTGATTCAATGCCCATTCTCTGCATGGCTACCGCGAACTGGTAAGCCTGTTCATCATTATCAAGGTCATACAGTTCAGCCATTCTGTCAACCTTCTCGCCGGCCACCTTCCAGCGGTGCGGTCCCTGGGAGATGATTTCAAACAGCGGCCGTTTCGGTTCGTAGCGGTAGACAACAGTTTCTTCTGCCGGTTCCATATTCTCTTCTTCGGCAATTCTGGCATTTTCGATCTCGGTCATGGCCGCATAGAGGACTTCATTGATGCCTTTATGCTCAATGGCACTGATCTCATAGATCTTCAGATCCGGATAGGCTGCCCGGAATTCCTCCAGATACATTTCGGCATATTCGTCATCCATCTTGTTGGCAACAACGATCTGCGGCCGGGTCTCCAGAGAAAGATCATAATCAGCAAGTTCCTTATTGATAATGCGGTAATCCTCGATCGGATTGCGTTCACTGCCGCTCATGTCAACGACATGGATCAGAACCCGGCAGCGTCGGATATGACGCAGGAATTCATGACCAAGTCCCCGGCCTTCACCGGCGCCTTCGATCAGGCCTGGCATGTCAGCCAGTACAAAGCTCCGCTCATCCGGCAGAGTAACGACACCGATGTTCGGCTCAATCGTCGTAAACGGATAGGCTGCGATCTCCGGTCTTGCCTTGGTGACAACCGACAGGAATGTGGATTTGCCGACGGACGGAAAACCGATCAGACCGGCATCAGCAAGCAGACGCAGTTCCAGCTGCAGATCCAGGGCTTCTCCCGGCTCGCCCGGCTGGGCGTATTCCGGCGCATCATTGCGGGCTGTCGCAAAGTGCATGTTGCCGAGGCCGCCTCTGCCGCCGTGAGCGATCAGAACCTTCTGTCCGGGCTTTGTCAGATCGGCCAGAAGATCATTGTTTTCAGCATTTCTGATCATGGTGCCGAGCGGCACCTTGACATATACATCATCACCGGACTTGCCGTGCATCTTCTTGGTCAGGCCCGGCATGCCGTTTCCGGCCTTGATGGTCTTTGTAAAGCGGAGCTTGGTAAGGGTCGTTTCATTGGTATCCACCTGGAACCAGATATCCCCGCCGTCGCCGCCGTCACCTCCGAACGGGCCTCCGTTCGGATAAAATTTTTCATGGCGCCAGGCAACGGCACCCTTGCCGCCGTCACCGGCTTTTACATGCAGTTTTACAAAATCGATCATCCTGCACCTCCTTTGCAAAAAAAGCTCCTGAAATGATTTCAGGAGTTTTTCATCTTCAGCGAATTAAGCTTCGACAGGATATACAGAAACCTGTTTCTTATCCTTGCCAAGACGTTCGTACTTGACGATGCCTGCTGCTGTAGCGAACAGTGTATCGTCGCCGCCGCGCTTAACGTTCTTGCCCGGGAAAATCCTGGTTCCGCGCTGACGGTAGATGATCGAACCGGCATTTGTATATTCACCATCGGCTTTTTTAGCGCCAAGTCTCCTGCCGGCTGAATCACGGCCGTTCTTTGTGGAAGAAACACCCTTCTTACTGGCGAAAAACTGAATATCTAATACGAATCTCATGATATTTACACCTCCGTAATCTGAATATCAATATAGTCTCCATATGACATCTCGACTGTTCTGAACTGAATGATGCCTGTTTCCAGAATAACCTGGGTCAGCTCATCCGGCTCTTCGCAGCGGATCGATATCATATTGTTTTCGGCCTGAATGGTTTCCAGACCAGCGATATCGGATAATGCATTGCATAATCCGAAAGCAATACTGCTGACACCGGCACAGACAAGATCCTGTCCGTATTCCGCCGATTCGGCATGGCCGGAAATGGTCAGAGCGGTATAGAAACCGTTATGCCTGTCAGCAACGATGTGTATCATTTAAGCCTCGATAGATTCAACACTCAGCTTTGTATAAGGCTGACGGTGACCCTGTCTGCGGCGTGTGCTGCCCTTCTTGGCCTTATACTTGAAGATACGGATCTTTCTGTCCTTGCCCTGCTTTACAACCTTGCAGGTAACCTTGGCACCCTCTACATACGGTGTGCCGATCTTTGTGGAAGCATCGCTGACAAGAACAACCTTGTCAAAGACTACTTCATCACCCGGTTCGACGTTGAGCTTCTCAACGAAGATTGACTGTCCAGCTTCTACTTTCAGCTGCTTTCCGCCTGTTTCGATAATTGCGTACAAAATACAACACCTCCTGACTTTTATCTTAAGACGCGCCATCAAGGGGTACATGCGTACTTAAACCCTTTCCTGAGCGGTTACAGACCTCTATCACGAGGGCTGATAACGCATATATGATACATTCAAACTGTTTCACAGTCAACGAAATCTTTCGCTGTTAAGGCACTTTCTTTCATTTCTGCATCAGAAAGAAAACTGTCTGTGCGGAAGCAGAAGAAAACAGACAATTTTCTGTCTGTTTCATTGCTCAGCGGACGGCACTGATGACCTTTTTGATGTACTTCTTCCGATCCTTTGCCTCGACATTGCAGAGCATTGTCAGCAGCGAAAAGATCTTCAGCTTTGCCTTGGTGGAATAGGTATCATCCTTTTCCACGCTGACAATGACCGGATTCAGAGCATGCAGAAGTTCCTTGTCGGAAAGCTTGTCGCATTCCGGCGCAATTGCCGTCAGGCTCTGAGCGATCTGCGGATCATGTTTTGCCATACGTACCTCCTACAGGAATGACTCCTCATCGCGCGGCGGCTGAACCACCGTGACTTCATCACCGGCAAGCGCTGCCTCAATCAGGCTCTGCCAGTCAAACATCTTTTCAAAGTACTCCGCCTTCTCGACGCTCGGCTTCGTTACCGGATTTTTCGGATCAAAGATCGTGCAGCAGTCTTCATACGGCAGGATCGATGTCTCATAGGTTCCGATCTTGCTGGCCAGGGCAATGATCTCCAGCTTGTCATGGCAGACCAGAGGACGCAGGACCGGAATGCGGATCGCGTCATTGATGCAGGCAATGCTTTCCAGGGTCTGGGAAGCAACCTGGCCGATGCTTTCGCCGGTGGCAATGGCAATGCAGCCGTTTTTCTGAGCAATCTTCTCAGCCAGACGGAACATCATGCGGCGCATCAGCGTCACGGCATAGGGATCGCCGGCTGTCTTGTAGATGTTCAGCTGCAGATCGGTGAAGTTGATGACATGCACCTTCATTCTGCCCTGGTATTCCGATACCATGCCGGCCAGTGTCAGCACCTTGTTTCTGGCGTTTTCACTGGTATAGGGCGGCGAAGCAAAATGCACGGCTTCGACATTCAGTCCCCGCTTCATCAGCTGATAGGCAGCAACCGGTGAATCGATGCCGCCTGACAGCATCAGCAGTACCTTGCCGTTGATGCCGGCCGGATAGCCGCCGGCACCGGGAATCTTCTCGGATGTAATATAGGCAGCATCCTCACGCACTTCCACCCGGATCGGCAGCTGCGGATCATGGACATCCACCTTCAGATCGGTATTCTTCAGGATCACCGAAGCGGTCTGGCGGTTGATGTCATCGGAGCGCAGCGGGAATGTCTTGTCATGGCGCTTTGTAATCATCTTGAATGTCTTTGCGCCGGATTCCCTGGCAGTCCTGAGACATGCGGCCGTGATTGCCTCCATGTCAGGCGCGACCTTTTCGGTAAAGGAGAAGGAAGAAATGCCGAAGACTTTCTGCAGCTTTTCCTTGATCTTCTCGTGATCGGCTCCGTTCAGGCGGATATAGATGCGGTCATAGGCCTTGCGGTATTCCAGTTCCTCAAAGTCCCGCAGCATGTACTGAATATTGCGGAACAGCCGGTTAATGAAATCTTTTCTGTTTTTTCCTTTCGTGCTCAGTTCGCCGAAGCGCACCAGCACGGTGTCATAGTTAGCCATACTGTTCTGTGATCTCCTTTAAAGCTTTCAGGAAGAGATCCACCTCTTCCTCGGTATTGCGGCGTGACAGGGAAACACGGATGCAGGAATTGGCCCGTTCTGCGCCCAGCCCCATGGCCATCAGCACATAGCTCGGATCGTCTGATCTGGAAGCACAGGTGCTGCGGGCACTGACCATGAACCCCTGCCGGTTCAAGGCATTCTGCATGACTTCGCTGGGAATGTTCTCATAGGAGAAATTGACGATGCCGGCGACAGCATTGGCCGGCGAATTGATGACAATGCCGGGAATCTTCTTCAGCCCTTCCTTCAGGCGCTCACCCAGTTCGCCGATATAGGCATGGCTGCGCTTTCCGTTCTCCAGGGCCAGCCGCATCGTCTTGGCAAAGACCATGTTGACGCAGGCATTGGAAGTTCCGCCCCGGAGGCCTTCTTCCTGTTCGCCGCCGTTGATCAGCGCCTCAAACGGCACATGGCTCTTTCTGACCAGAATGCCGCTGCCCTTCAGGCCTTCCAGCTTGTGGGCGGAATATGACGCAAGATCGATGTTCTTCATGTTAAATGACACTTTGGCGCAGGCCTGGGTCATATCCACATGCATATAGGCATGGGAATGCTTTTTGACATATTCGGCGATCTCTTCCACCGGATTGACAGCACCGGTTTCGTTGTTGACTGCCATGACCGATACGATCGCCGTGTCATCGCGCATCGCCTTCCTGACATCCTCGGCACTGACACTGCCGTCGCTGCCGACCGGCAGATATGTGATCTCATATCCGAACAGACGGTGCAGCTGGGCACAGCAGTTCAGGATCGAGGAATGCTCGATCGGCGTGGTGATGATATGCTTTCTGCTCATATCAGCGAAGCAGACGCCCTTGATGGCAGCACTGTTGGATTCTGAAGAACCGGAGGTGAAAATGATGTCTTCCGCATGTACACCCAAAAGCCCGGCAATTGCTCCCCGGGCCTTTTCCATCATTCGGTGAATTTCACTGCCTTCGTCATACAGCGACTCACTGTTCACATAGTATGTCTCAAGCAGTTCTTCATAAGTCTTCAGAACTTCCGGATGAATATCTGTCGTGCTGGCATTGTCGAAATAGATTCTACGCTGCACTCTTCGCATTCTCCTTGATCATGGATTCATAATTGCCGGGATGAATTTTTTCAATCGTGGCAATTGCCGTGGTCAGAGCCTGGGTGTATTCACCGTTGCGGAAGCTCAGCTCAGAGCGCGTCAGTTCGGAATCGATATCGGCATAGGTGGAACGGTAGCGGTTGCCGAAGACAATCGTATTTTCAACCATGACAACGGTGCCGACGACATTGTTGACATTGTTGTACAGCTGATAGATGAAGTTCAGTGCTTCCTGCAGCGTTGAATTCAGAAGCTGGATATTCAGCGGTGATTCATCGATCAGGTCTTTCAGACGCTGAATGTATTCCCCTGCCTTCTGCATATCCTCATCATATGTTTCAGAGATGTTCGGAAGCTTGTATTTTCTGATCTTGACCTGCATCTGATTCATGATGATCTGCAGTTTGATCAGCTGTTTTCTGGCTCTGTCCTCATCACCGCTGGCAACTTCAATGCGGTCTCTGATTTCCTTGACGGAACGGTTGTAATTGGCATATTCGCTGTTCAGTGTCCGCAGCGAGGAAACCAGCTGGGTTGCCGGCATCTGATAACTGTTGACGTTTTCAAGCAGTTCCGGCAGCTGGCTGTTGAGACGCTCAAGTTCCTGGTTCAGGCTGCCAAGTTCGTCTTCCAGAGATCCGAGTCCGAATCTTTCGGAAGACTTCTCATATACAGAATTCACGAAATCGGCATTCTTCTTTACATCGGCTGCCAGTTCTTCTGTTTCCCGGGCAAGCTGTTCGACATCATAGTTGGCCTTGGTTTCCTTCTTTACCGAACGGACCATCTGATGAATGCGGGTCTTGTAGTCTTCCAGATGATCACGCACGCCTTCCGTGCTGCCGCTCTTGAGCTTGCGCAGATCTTCTTTCAGGGCAGCGGTCATGACAGTCAGATTTTTTTCAATTTCAAGATGCTTCAGGTAGACACCGTTCTTGCGGGCCTTGGCATAATCGTGATGCAGCTGTTCGGCCATCTTCGGAATGACGCCGCGGGCATCTTCGATCAGACCCGGCATTGTGTCCAGCAGTTCTTCCAGTTCGGCAACACTGCGGGAAATGCTTTCCAGTTCGGTATTGGCCTTGTCAAAGTCATTGGAGAACATCCATTCTTCAAAGGTTGAGAACATCTTCTCGGTATCGGAAACCTTCTGTTCCACCATCGGCCAGGCAAAGGACAGACGGGTGGCATTTTCCTGAGCCTGGGATTTCAGAGCCCGGAATCTGTTCTTCATGTTTGTGACCTGCTGGCGCTGGGCTGTTTCCTTGGCAAGAATGCCGTCGAGCGTTGTCTCCAGACCCTTGGCCTGGGATTCGGTCAGACGCAGTTCCCTGTCCAGGGATGAAAGCAGTTCACCGGCAGATTTCATCTTGCCGTCAGCAATATGATTCTCGGCATCGGAAAGCGATGCGGAAATCTGGGCAAGTTCCGACTGTACTCTGTCAAAGACCGCCTGCGCCTCATTGACGCGGCCGACGGTATCCAGATCAACACGGCTGATTGCTACCGCCTTGTTCATCTTCAGAGACAGCGGGATGTTCTTGATCATGCGGTAATGGTTCTCATGTTCAGACAGTTCCCGGGAAAGACGTTTCATTGAAACTCGGTTTATAATAAGCCAGATCACAAGAAAAGCTATGATCACGGCGATTGCGATAATTGTCTTGGTATCACCGATAAAATTTAAAAAAGCACTCATATCTCAGCAGCCCCTTTCACTTATCCATGATATTCTACCACAGAAAGAGTTATAACTCACACAGAAATCCTCCTCCTTTTGATTGACTCCGGGCCGCCGGAATGATAATATATTTCTCGCGTTAAATGATGGCAGCATACAGAGCTGATACACCAGGCGTTGCCGGCACAAGCGGCTGTACCTGAGTAACCTGCTGCATAAGGTGAAAAGGTTTACGGCAACACCCCGCATCGGTGATCTGTACCTGTTATTGTTTTCAGCCATTATGACAGGAGGAAACAAGACATGGCACGTTACACAGGACCGATCTGGAAAAAGTCCAGACGTCTCAGCTTCTCTGTTCTTGAAACAGGACAGGAACTCAAGAAAAGAACTTATGCGCCGGGTCAGCACGGCCCGACAAAGAGAGTCAAGCTCTCCGGCTACGGCACTCAGCTGCGTGAAAAGCAGAGAGTCCGCAACATGTACGGACTGAACGAACGTCAGTTCGCCAACCTGTTCCGCAAGGCTTCCAAGATGGACGGCATGGCAGGTGTCAACTTCCTGGTACTGCTGGAAAGCAGACTGGACAACCTGGTATACCGCATGGGCTTTGCCAGAACACGTGCAGCAGCCAGACAGCTGGTCAACCACGGACATATCGAAGTCAACGGCAAGAAGGTCAACATCCCTTCTGCTGAAATCAAGCCGGGCAGCGTCATTGCTCTGAGAGAAAAGGACCGCAACCTGGCAGTCGTCAACGAAGCTCTGGAAGTTACGATTTCCACACCGGCATTCGTTGAAGTCGACAAGGAAAACAAAAAAGGCACATATGTACGTCTTCCTGAAAGAAGCGAACTCAATCAGGAAATCAATGAAGCTCTCATCGTTGAATACTACAACCGTTAATGAGTTCCCGGGGAACCGCAGCTGCGGTCCCCTTTCTTTTTGCCCGCATGAGAGAAAAAAGAAAAGGACGGCAGATGCCGTCCCGATCGCATTTATCAACTATACCTGCTGTCAGTCATTCTTTTCCATATAGTGGCGGATGATGACCCGCATGATGTCTGCTGCAAGGTCGATATCATCGTTGCATACAACATACTTGTACTGGGAAAGGCTCTCCATTTCAGTGGCTGCCTTGGCCAGACGCTGCTGGATGATCTCTTCCGGTTCCGTCTTGCGGCCGCGGATTCTTCTTTCCAGTTCTTCCATGTTCGGCGGAACAATGAAGATCGTCAGGGCATCCTTGACCTTTTCCTGTACCTGACGGCAGCCCTGCACTTCAATTTCCAGAACGACATTATATCCTTCCGAGCGCAGACGTTCGACTTCCTTCAGCGGTGTGCCGTAATAGTTGCCGACAAACTCCGCATGTTCGAGCATCTCGCCGTTTTCAATTGCCTGTTCAAATTCATCCTTGGTGACATAGAAGTAATTTACGCCTTCCTGTTCGCCCGGGCGCTTCTCTCTGGTCGTCATGGAAACAGAATACGCAAGTTTCAGTTCCTTGTCTTCCATCAGCCTCGCAAGAATTGTGCCCTTACCGACACCGGACGGTCCGCTTACAACGATCAGTAATCCTTTTTTCATTTCCACCTCCGGAACATATACATAAATGATAGACATACCGGAAGCGCGCGTCAATGATGATATAATGTTTCCTGTGTGAGGTGAACATATGGCGCTTGACGGTATTCTTCTCAGTAAAATCATACCCCAGATCCGATCGGCTCTGCCATTGCGAATTCAGAAAATTCAGGATGTTTCGGCAACTGAGCTCCTGTTTCATACCCACGGCAGCCAGGGAAAGCGGCAGCTGCTGATTTCCTGTCATTCCGTATATAACCGGCTGATGTTTACACAGCGTTCCTATACTGCGCCCTGGCAGCCAGGCAATTTTGTCATGGTCCTGCGGAAATACATCGAAGGTGCCATGATCACGGCCATTGAACAGGCCGAACTGGACCGCTGGTGCCGGATGGACATCCAGCGCCGCAACAATCTCGGTGATCCGGAAACAATGTATCTCTATATCGAACTGATGGGCAAATATGCCAATGTTATTCTGGTAAACAGTGAAAACCGGATCGTTGATGCCCTCAAGCGCATTCCGCCGTTTGAAAACAGCCGCCGCACCATCCATCCCGGCGCCGTTTTTCCGATAACCCCCTCCCAGAACAAGAAAGATCCCTTTGCGGCTGAAACCTTTGATCCGGAAATTCCTCTGACCAGGCAGTTTTCCGGCTTTTCGCCGTTTCTTTCACGGGAAGCGGAATACCGCATGGAACGCGGCCAGAGCTTTGCTGATTTCATGCGTGAAATCAAAGAATCAGACCGTCTGTATATTGCCGCCGAGAAGCAGGAACCGGTGTTCCACTGCATTGAGCTGAAACACTGCGGAACCAATGTCAGCTATCCCCTCTTTGAAGGCTTTGACGTGCTGTATTACCGGCGCGAGGAAAAAGACAGGATCCGTCAGGTCAGCGGCGACATCTATCATTTTGTCAGCCGCCAGCTGAAGCACCAGCAGCAGAAGCTGCCGCGGCTTCTGGCTGAACTGGATGAGGCAAAGGACTGTGAGAAATGGAAGAAATACGGTGATCTTCTGTTTACCTATCAGGTCAGCGAAACCAAAGGCACATCTTCCGTCATCCTCAGCGATTATGAAACCGGCGAAGACATTGCCGTGCCGCTGGATCCGAAACTCGACGGCAAGGCCAATGCCCGCAGAGCCTACCAGCGCTACAACAAGCTGAAGAAAGGCCAGACATACCTGCAGGAACAGATCCGCATCTGTGAAGATGAGATTGCCTATTTTGAAGGTCTGATCGAACAGCTCGATCTGGCCGATTATGAAACCGCAAATGAAATCCAGGAAGAACTGCAGCGTCTGGGCTATCTGAGAAACAGTCAGAAAAAGCGAAAGACCGGCCGCAAAAAGAAAGAAACAAAGGCAGCTGTTGCCTCTGCTGTTTCCCCTTCCGGCATCCGCATTTCCTTCGGCCGCAACAACTTCCAGAATGATGAACTGACCTGGCATCAGGCCCGGAAGAATGAAATCTGGCTGCATGCCAAGGATTACCACGGCGCCCATGTCGTCATCCATGATGAACATCCCGACGAGGAAACCCTGCGCATGGCCGCAAATATCGCCGCCTGCTTCTCCAAAGGCAGACAGTCTTCCAGTGTTCCGGTGGTATGGTGCCCGCAGCGCAATCTGAAAAAAATACCCGGCGCAAAACCGGGTACTGTGCAGCTTGGTGCATATAGAATGATCTATATCGATCCGGAACCGGAAACTCTTCAGTCTTCCGGCATCGACATCTGATTCTGGCTCATGGCAATCAGCTTGCGGACCTCAAAAGACCGCAGGCGCCGGTACTGTCCCTGGCGCAGGTTTCCCAGCGTCAGGAAGCCGTAGCCGATTCTTGCCAGCCGTGTCACTTCGCAGTGAAAGTATTCCATCATGCGTCTGATCTCACGGTTCCGTCCTTCGTATATCGTAATATGAAGGACGGTTTTATTTCGCTTCTCCGAGCGGGAAAGAATTTCAACATCAGCCGGCAGCGTCTTTTTGCCCTCGAGCATGATGCCGCGGCTCAGCATTCTTGCCATATTGTCGGTCAGCACGCCGTCCACTGCCACTTCATATGTCTTCGGCAGATGGTATTTCGGATGCATCATCTGGTTGGCAAATTCACCGTCATTGGTCAGGATCAGCAGTCCGGTCGTTTCATAGTCGAGACGGCCGATCGGAAAAATTCTTTCCTTCACATCCGGGAAACAGGAAAGAACGGTCTCACGTTCCTTCTCATCCTTCAGTGAACAGATCGTCTTCTTCGGCTTGTTCAGCAGATAATAGACCTTGTTTTCATTCTGCAGTTCCTTGCCGTCAACACTGACGATATCGGAAGGTGCCACCTGCACGCCCATCTCCGTCACGGTTTTGCCGTTGACCTTTACCCGGCCGGCCCGGATCAGTTCTTCCGCATGGCGGCGTGACGCAATGCCTGCCTTTGCGATTGCTTTTTGAAGTCGTTCCATTGTTCATCACCTCTCAGTGGTGATTCTGGGTATTGCCCCAGAAAGCACTTCCCGCCTTGGAATAGTCATTCAGGATCATGACCGGGATGTTCAGAAAGCGTTCATCACCGGCGCCGAGAACAGCACAGGCACTCAGCCGCCTGTGACCGTCAACGCATTCATAGCCGTCTTCAGTCACATTGACCTGGACGGGAATGGCAATGCCGCGGACAGCGATGCTATCCAGCAGCTTTCCCGGATCCTTTGTTTCATAGCGGATTTCATTCAGATTTACAGTTGTATTGATCATAGTGTTATTTGATATAGATCACTGTCGAAAAAGGAAACAGTGCATATTTCTTTAAAAAGCCTTCCGGTGAATCGACATGGCTGGCCTTGCCGTAAATGGCATTGTAAAACCACAGCTGGCCGGAAGAGAGCCGGCGGAACGCCGTATAGTGTGCGCCGCGGGAATGGGTATACAGAAGAATGCCGCTCTGTGTCTTCCGCATCGCTTCCAGGGCTCTGGCATTGGACGGACGGGTCATGGCCGCATTCAGGCCGCGGCTGCGCAGCCATACCAGCAGCATCAGTGATTCCTGTCCCATCACACCGCCGAGAAATGTTCTTCTGCCCAGTGATTCCGCACACTCCTGCATCGTGCATTCCATGTGATTCATCTTCAGCAGATTGTAGGCGGCAATCCATCCGCAGCCTTTTGCCATCGTATCAAACCAGCCGAACGGCAGCGCCTTCATCAGTCCCTGGTTGATGATATAGCCCATGCTGTCAAAAGCCGCATCCGGAACCTGATAGCGCCAGGGCTCAATGATTTTCTGAAAGACCTTACCCTTCGGAAAGAAGCGGTTGGCATTCAGGGCTCTGGCCAGCTTCTGGCCGCCGTGGACAAACAGCCGCTGGGGATGATGCTGCTTGACGGTCTTTTCGGTGACCAGGGCAACGGCATCCGCCTGATCTTCAAACGAACAGTCGGCCGTAAACCAGAAGCGGAAATGAGCCCGCTGATCCTGCAGCCAGCGGGAACAGAATCCGGCCGGTTCGCGGTCACTCAGAAGAATCCATGACTCGGCATTCTCATTCTCACTGCGGAAGAATTCCGAGGGAATCTCATGCCGGTGGGAAGGAATGAAATCAGGATGATAGACGGCATGGGGATACTGTTCCAGCCGGATCACAGCAGATCATCCTCCCGGTTCTTCAGAAAACGGATCGCCTTGCGGTACAGCACGGCATCGTTGTCATAGGTGATCAGTGCCAGTGTTTCAAAGACATCAGCCCAGTGCATTTCGCTGATTTCTTCATCCTGTTTCTTTTCCCTGCCGCCGCACGGTTCAGCCAGGAAATAGACGGCTTCCTTCATGACATTTTCCCGCGGACTGTAGACGACGCTTTCCCGGAAACCGTCGATGAACCTTACCTTCAGTCCGGTTTCCTCAAACACTTCCCTCTCGGCTGTCTCATATTCGTTTTCATTGTTTTCGACATGGCCTTTCGGAAAACACCAGTGTCCCTGATTCTGGCGGATCACCAGAGTATACAGGCGGCCGCCCTTTTCCTTGACGACAACTGCCCCGCAGGACTTTTCCATAACTGTCATGAGTCACCTCCCAGACGCTGTACGGCGTGCGTTTCAATTGTACCATCTGTCCATGCCGATGGAAAGCGAAGACATTTTTTTCCGGCCGGCAAAAAAAGATGCGGCATACAGAGCCGCATCGGTTTCGTCAGAATCTGCCGAATCAGTGGTTACAGCAGGGATGCAACACATGCATCCAGATCTTCCATCTTAGCTGTCGGTTCAAAGCGGGCAACAACATTGCCTTCGCGGTCAACGACAAACTTAGTGAAGTTCCACTTGATATCCGGGTTGGAAGCATAGTTCTTGTCCAGCTTCTTCAGCATGGCGCTCATGGCCAGTGCCTTCATGCCCTTGCCGAAGCCTTCAAAGCCCTTCTGGCTCTTCAGGTATATGAACAGCGGCAGTGCATTTTCACCGTTAACATCACTCTTCTTGAACTGATCAAACTGGGTCTTGTATTTCAGTGTGCAGAACTGATGGATCTCTTCGTCTCCTTCCGGAGCCTGTCCGGCAAACTGATTGCAGGGAACGTCTACGATTTCGAGACCCTTGTCATGATACTTTTCATACATGACCTCAAGATCTTCATACTGCGGTGTGAAGCCGCAGCCGGTAGCTGTATTGACAACAACGATGACTTTTCCTTCATAGTTCTTCAGCGAGAATTCTTCTCCCTGGCGGGTCGTTAATGAATAATCATAGATGCTCATAATCTTTCTCCTTTATTGTTTACAATTGTATTTTATCAAATATATTTTTACTGTCAACATTTTTTATCATTCTTCTCTATTTTCCAGTAGAATAATTATCAAGGAGCGCTCTTATGAAATATCTGAAACAATTCGGCATTGTTCTGCTGGTCACCTGCATCGGCGAACTGTTCCGTTTTCTCATTCCCCTGCCGATTCCCGGCAGTATCTACGGCCTGGTGCTGATGCTTGTCCTTCTGATTACGAAAGTAATCAGGCTGGAAGACGTCAAGGATGCAGCCCAGTTTCTGATCGCCATCATGCCGGTCATGTTCATTCCGGCCGCTGCCGGCCTGATCAACTCCTGGAGTGATCTGCAGCCGATCCTGATTCCCGCTCTGATCACAACCGCAGCGTCTACCTTTATCGTCATGGCC
>JAZPXY010000026.1:0-11782 GCA_045543875.1 Bulleidia sp. | reverse complement strand
ATGTATATATATCTGCAGCAGGCTTGTCCTCGACAGTAGTGATACAGGCAGCTGTGTAGTATCTGCGATATGCAGATACAACAGTAAAGGTGTCATGGACGCACCCGGGAGCTGCACAGCTAATGCTGTGCCAACCCGATGCTTGGCAATTCAATTGCCGAGTAGTTCACCGTATCCAGTTTTGAGGAGAATGCACAGAATGAGTGAAAAATATTCAAAAGAAGATATTCGTTACATAGCTGAATATATGGTTGAAGACCTCAGAGAATGTGAAGATACGGTCCTTTTGTCATCGCATACATCTGAATGTACAAAGCTCATCTGAACTTGTCTTGGCTCGATCTTATCTGAAAGCAATGTTGACAGATGAATCAGCGCGTCGTAAGATGAACGGGAAGAAGACAAAGGTGTCTTCGGGTACGTCCCCGGAGTCACCTTTTTTCTGTTGCATGACTCCATCGTACAAAGAGAGAGGAGCAGCGATGGAAACAGTACAGCATTATTCTGTGTTTAAAGGACTCAGAACCATTTCGGCCGCAATCATGCAGGGAGGTTCCATATGAGCATTCACGAAGAATGCGGTGTTTTCGGAGTATATTCCCGAAAGCCGCGCAATCTGTCCGGTCTTTGTTATTTCGGCTTATATGCCCTTCAGCACCGCGGTCAGGAAAGCTGCGGCATTGTTGTAAATGATGACGGACTGTTTGTCTCTCATAAGGATGTAGGTCTTGTCAGCGAAGTCTTCAGCAATTCTGTGCTTTCTTATTTTCCGGAAGGAAACATTGCACTCGGGCATGTCAGATATGGAACAACCGGAAGCGCCAGCCGCAGAAACTGCCAGCCGATTGAAGTCAATCATCAAAAAGGCAGAATGGCAATTGCTCATAACGGAAACCTTTCCAACGCTGCTGCTTTGCGAACAGAGCTGGAACTCTCCGGCGCAATATTCCATAGCACAAGTGATACTGAAATAATTGCCTATATTATTACAAGAGAGCGTCTCAGATGCGGTTCCATCGAAGATGCCGTCATAAGGGCAATGGATGTTCTTGACGGAGCGTATTCTCTCATCCTGATGTCTGCGACAAAACTGATCCTTGCACGGGATCCTCACGGTTTCAGGCCTTTATGCTACGGGTGTACACCTGATGGCTGCATTGTTGCCGCTTCCGAAAGCTGTGCTCTTTCCGCAGTCGGTGCAGAATTTATACGGGATCTGAACCCCGGTGAAGTATTGATTATCAGTTCTGAAGGAATTGAATCCAGGCAGAAGCATTGCAATCAGCACCCCAAAAGACTGTGTGTATTTGAATACATTTACTTTGCCCGTCCAGATTCGGTTATTGACGGGGTTTCAGTTCATTCCGCAAGAATCAAGGCTGGAGAAATACTCGCTGCGGCGCACCCGGCAGAAGCAGATATTGTCATCGGAGTACCTGATTCCGGACTGGATGCCGCAATCGGTTACAGCCGGAAATCCAAGATCCCTTATGAAATCGGATTAATCAAAAACAAATATATCGGCCGTACCTTCATAGCCCCTGATCACAGATCCAATCAGGTAAAAATCAAGCTTTCGGCGATATCTGATGTTGTAAGCGGAAAAAGAGTTGTGCTGGTCGATGATTCAATCGTCCGCGGCACAACCAGCGGCAGAATCGCAGAACTTATCAGGGAAGCCGGTGCAAAGGAAATTCATATGCGGATTTCAGCTCCGCCGTTCCTTTACCCCTGCTTTTACGGAACAGATATCGATTCTTCTGATCATCTGATTGCCTGCAGACACAGTGTCAGTGAAATCGCCGAAATGATCAAAGTGGATTCTCTGGGATATTTCCCTGCCGAAAAACTATGTGAACTGGCTGAGGGAACGGGTTACTGCAGCGCATGTTTTGAAGGCAATTATCCCACAGCAGTCCCCCGGGATTCCGACAAGGACCGCTTTGAAAGAAAACTCTCGGAAAGAATGGTGTAAAACATGCTGAGCAGCCATAACAGAAAAATCATCCTGGAAAACGGAGAAGAATATACAGGTTCGGGATTCGGAGCACAAAAAGAGTGCGTACTGGAAATCGTTTTCAATACTTCAATGGCAGGCTATCAGGAGATATTGTCAGATCCTTCCTACACCCACCAGGCAGTAGTCATGACGTATCCGCTGATCGGAAATTACGGAATGGCTGAAGATGATTATGAATCGGAAATACCGTCAATCGGTGCACTGATCGTTCATGAATATAATGATGAGCCGTCAAATTTCAGAAGCAAAGAAACATTGGATGCTGTGATGAAGCGGTTTTTGATTCCCGGGATATCTGATATTGATACAAGAAAGCTGACCCGTTCGATTCGTGATCATGGTTCCCGGAAAGCCTTGATAACAAGCGCTGAAACAAGCCTACACGAAGGGCTTGAAATTCTGAAAAATTCACAAATACCGACGGATGCTGTCTCACGCATCAGTACGAAGTCAGTCCGTGTATATCCTGCTTTTGGCAAAGATATGGAATATCTGCATGTCGCTGCGATCGACTGCGGAATAAAACAGAACATTGTGCGCTCATTCAATGAGCGCAACTGCTGCGTGACTGCTGTGCCATGGAATACACCGGCCGAAGAAATCCTTTCGCTCCATCCGGATGGAGTCTTTATTTCCAACGGTCCCGGTGACCCGGAAAATGTTCAGAAGACAATCGAAACAGTCAGAAATCTGATCGGAAGACTGCCTGTCTTCGGAATATGTCTGGGACATCAGATCATTTCCCTGGCATATGGAGCTTCTGTCTATAAACTGAAATTCGGCCATCGCGGCGGAAACCATCCGGTCAAGAATCTGAAAACCGGAAAGATCGAAATCACATCACAGAATCATTCCTATGCCGTAGATCCTGACAGTCTGAAAGGGACACCGCTTTGTGTGACACATATCAATCTTCTTGATCATACAGTGGAAGGCCTGGAATGCGAAAAAGACCGCGTCTTTTCCATTCAGTACCATCCGGAAAGCTCTCCCGGCCCGCAGGACAGCCGATACCTTTTTAATCAGTTTATCGCACTCATGAAGGAGGCACAGCAGGATGCCGAAACGAACTGATATCCATAAAGTCCTGATCATCGGATCTGGACCGATCGTGATCGGACAGGCAGCGGAATTTGACTATGCCGGAACACAGGCATGCCTTGCACTGAAGGAAGAAGGCTATGAGGTGATTCTGTGCAATTCGAACCCGGCAACTATCATGACAGACACGAAAATAGCGGATAAAGTCTATATGGAACCTCTGACTCTTGAATTTGCCGCAAAAATCATCCGCAAGGAAAGACCGGACGCAATTCTTCCCGGTATCGGCGGGCAGACTGCTCTGAACCTGGCAATTCAGCTGGAGAAAAAAGGTGTTTTAAAAGAATGCCGCACGGAATTGCTCGGTACCGGGAGCAGTTCGATCGAACAGGCGGAAGACCGGGAAAAATTCAAGATGCTCTGCCAAGAACTGAATGAACCGGTCCTCCCTTCCGAAACAGCCTGCACTGCAGAAGAGGGACTTAAGATTGCAAGAGAGATCGGATATCCTGTCGTTCTGCGGCCGGCATTTACACTCGGCGGAACAGGCGGAGGATTTGCGGCAAATGATTCGGAACTGCGCGATCTGATGGAAAAAGGACTGGAACTTTCACCTGTCGGGGAGGTTCTTGTCGAAAAAAGTGTCCGCGGATTTAAAGAGATCGAATATGAAGTGATCCGAGATTCAAATGATACAGCGATCGCTGTCTGCAATATGGAAAACATCGATCCTGTCGGCATACATACCGGGGATTCGATTGTTGTCTGCCCTTCCCAGACACTTACCAACAAGGAATATCACATGCTGCGGGACAGTGCCCTGAGGATCATACGGGCATTGAAAATCGAAGGCGGCTGCAACGTTCAGTTTGCACTGGATCCCGGATCCTTTCAGTATTATCTGATCGAGGTGAATCCGAGGGTGTCCCGTTCATCAGCACTCGCTTCCAAAGCAAGCGGCTATCCGATCGCAAGAGTCTCGGCAAAAATCGGAATCGGCATGACCCTGGACGAAATACAGATTGCCAATACACCGGCCTGTTTTGAGCCTTCTCTGGATTATGTTGTTGCCAAGCTTCCGCGTTTTCCGTTCGATAAATTTGCTGATGCCGACAATCTCCTTTCCACGCAGATGAAAGCAACCGGAGAAGTAATGAGCATCGGAAGAACCTTTGAAGAAAGCCTTCTGAAGGGAATCCGCTCTCTGGAAACCGGTGCTTTTCACCTGCATCTTCAGAAATTCGATACGTTTTCAGAAGAAGAACTGCTGGATTACATCCAAAGCGGAACGGATGATCGTATCTTTGCAATCGCAGAACTTTTCAGAAGAGGAGCAGCAGAGAATGAAATTCATAAAGCTTCAATGATCGATCTCTTTTTCCTGCGCAAAATCCGTCACATTATTGAAATCGAAAACCTGCTGCGGCAGCACCCTTTGGAAACAGAGGCACTCCGGCTTGCCAAGAAATACGGTTTTTGCGACAGGGAAATCGGAATGCTATGGGATCGGACAGAAGATGAGATCACCAGACTGAGACAATGTGCAGGTATCTTTCCCGTCTATAAAATGATCGATACATGTGCATCCGAATTTGACAGTTACATCCCCTATTTTTACTCGGCTTATGATGAAGAAAATGAATCGGTGATATCCGATCGTCCCAAAATCATTGTTCTCGGTTCCGGTCCGATCCGGATCGGTCAGGGTCTGGAATTTGACTACTCTACCGTTCATGCAATCAGGACGATCCGGGAAGCCGGTTTTGAGGCGATCATCATCAACAGCAATCCGGAAACCGTCTCCACGGATTATACCTGCTCGGATAAACTGTATTTTGAACCGCTGTGTGTTGAGGATGTGATGAATATTATCCGCCTTGAGAATCCGTACGGAGTCATTGCCACCCTTGGCGGACAGACTGCAATCAACCTCGCAAAAAAACTTACAGACTGCGGCGCCTCGATTATCGGAACAGATGCTGCGGCAATTGACCGTGCAGAAGATCGTGATCAATTCGAAAAACTGCTTCTGAAACTGCAAATTTCTCAGCCGGAAGGACGTGCGGTAACCGGTATCGAAGAAGGAGTTGAAGCCGCACAGAAGATCGGTTATCCGGTTCTTGTACGTCCGAGCTTTGTACTTGGCGGCCGGGCAATGCAGATTGTTTCAGGTGAAGACCAGCTTCGGAAATATCTGAAAAATGCCTTTGATATCGGCAGAGATAAACCTGTGCTTGTCGATCACTATATATATGGCAGAGAAGTGGAAATTGATGCTGTATGCGATGGCAGACATGTGTTTGTCCCCGGGATCATGGAACTTGTGGAACGTACCGGCATTCATTCGGGTGACTCCATCTGTGTCTATCCTCCCTACAGCCTTTCAAAAAAAGTTAAAAACACGATTCTTGACTATGCTGAAAAGCTCGGCATCGGCATCGGTATTGTCGGTCTCTTTAACATCCAGTTTATTGTGGACCATGATGAAAATGTATATATCATCGAGGTGAATCCACGCTCCTCACGGACCGTTCCCTTTCTGAGCAAGGTAACCGGCTGGAATCTTGCAGAGATCGGCACTCGCGCAATTCTCGGAGTGACACTGCAGGAACAGGGAATATTCTCCCGCTGTCCCGACGAAAAAAAGCGCTGGTATGTCAAGGCACCTGCCTTCTCCTTTTCCAAACTGCATGGAATGGATGCATATCTCTCTCCGGAAATGAAATCTACCGGTGAAGCGATCGGATATGATGACAAGCTGCATCGTGCATTCCATAAAGCAATTACTGCCTCAGGGATCAGACTCAGAAACTACGGAACGGTTCTTGTCAGTGTCGCAGATGAAGACAAAGAGGAAACGATTCCTCTCATACGGCGCTTCTGCAGCCTCGGATTCAGCATTGAGTCAACAGGCCGTACTGCTCAGGCTCTTCTTACGCACGGAATCCGTACAGGGATCCGCAAAAAGCCAAGCGAAGACAGCAATGAGATCATGGAACTGCTGCACTCAGGCTGTGTCAGCTATGTCATCAATACACGTTCAATCCTGTCCGGGATGCATTCCTCTGACGGACTTCTGATCCGCAGGGCGGCAGTGGAAAACGGAGTGGCGATGCTGACATCTCTGGATACAGTCAGAATCATTTTGGATGTTCTCGAAGAGCTGACAATCGGCATCTCGGTGATTGATGCTTCCTGATGCCGAACTGATCACAGAATCCAATTCCACAGGTGCTTTCCCGTATTTTTTACGAGATGGGTATTCTCACCAATATCAGTCTTGAAAAGCACAGAAGTCAGATCAGACTTCTGTGCTTGTTTTCATATCAGATTTGTATATCCCATCAGCCAGGCGTCAGCTTCGCGGGCACAGCGGCGTCCTTCCGCGATTGTCCACACAACAAGGGACTGTCCTTTGCGCATATCACCGCAGGCGAATATGCTCTTTGCGGAAGTGGCATAGCCGCCTTCCGCTTTTTCACAGTGTCCGCCAGCAGGATCTTCCCCGGCATAAGGCGGGACTTTTTCACAATATGCGCCTCATCCTCCGTGAGCACACCGACTTCAGAGGAAAGAATCAGGCGGCCGTCATCGGTGATATAGTATCGTGCCGGGCGCAGGCCGTTGCGGTCAAGACAGGCCCCAACCCTTTCGCCGTCGGTGAAAATGATTGCGGCCGGGCCGTCCCATGGTTCCATCATGGTCGCGTAATAATGATAGAAGTCTTTTTTATCCTCCGGAATGGCATGGTTGTTGCGCCACACCTCGGGAATCATGATCATCAGAGCCAGCGGCAGATCGATCCCGCTCATGTACATGAATTCCAGCGTGTTGTCGACCATTGCCGAATCCGAACCAGCGTCATTGATCACCGGATAGACACAGTCCATATAACGGTCCATGACTGCCGAATGCATTGTCTCCTCACGGGCGAGCATGCGGTCATGGTTGCCGGAAATGGTTTTGATTTCACCGTTATGGGCAATCATCCGGTAAGGATGGGCACGCAGCCAGCTCGGAGCGGTGTTGGTGGAGAAGCGTGAGTAAACAATCGCAATCGCGGTTTCATAATCCGGATCCTGCAGATCATCGTAGAAAGTCCGCAGCTGATCCACCAGAAACATGCCCTTGTACACAATTGTGCGGGATGACAGGGACACGATATAGGTGCTGTCATTGCCCTGCTCGAATTCACGGCGGGCCACATACAGCAAACGGTCAAAGGGAAGGCCCCTTTCAGCTGAAGAAGGTCTTGCGACAAATACCTGGCGGATGCACGGCATACTGTCAAGGGCCGTTTTCCCGAGGATTTCGCTGTGCACCGGAACCGGACGCCAGCCCAGCACCTTCATACCGTATTTTTCACAGATCACTTCGAACATGCGTTCGCTGATCACTCTGGAAACATTGTCTTTCAGAAAGAAAAACATGTCGACGCCATAGTCATGTTCCTTCGGCAGTTCAATCCCCTGCAAGGCTGCCGCCTTTGAAAAAAAGGTATGTGAAATCTGAAGCAGAATGCCGACGCCGTCACCCACTTCACCGCTGGCATCGCGGCCGGCCCTGTGGCCCAGGTGCTCCACGATGGACAAAGCATCATCCAGCGCACGGTTTGTCTTTCTGCCGTCAATATTCACTACCGCTCCGATTACGCATGAATCATGATCCATCCCGCTGTAATTCACAAATCAACTCCCCCTTGAGTCTTTTTCCCTGACACAGAAATCCGGGATACACTCCCGGTATTTCTGTCTCATCAAACTGTTTCGTGACGCAGGATACGTTCTGCGATCTGGCCCATGCGCAGCCCGAGTTTCATACTCAGGCGCTGCAGATGCCGATGAGCTTCAGCCTCGCCCAGATTCATTTCTTCCATGATCTGTTTCTTGGCCTTCTCAATCAGTTCCTTTTCGCTGCCGGTACGCTCAGGCACCCGCTGATAATGAAGCTGGCTCATCATGTCCGCCCAGGCAGTCAGTGACGTGCGGTTCACCGGCGATGCAAGACGGAAGATCCGTTTCATTTCAATTTTCTGCAGATTCAGCGGATCGGAAATGCACAGAATCTCAATGTTTTCATTAAGATCGCGGACCGCCTGTTCCAGCATTCTGTCTTTCAGACGGTAGCCGCTGATCAGGATTCCGTCCTGGATCATACGGAATGTACGTCTGATTTCATCGCCGGATGAACAGATCCGCAGCACTTCATAACCGCTTTCCCTCAGCATGGCAGCGATTTTTTCAGCTGTATCACGGTCACGGAAAGCAACCACGAACTTAGACATAAGCCCGTCCGTCAGTACATCATCAGATATTCATTGAGTTCCCACTCAGTGACAGCAGTTCTGTATGCGTCCCATTCCGCATATTTGCCGGCACTGTACTGCGATATGATATGAGAACCCAGTGTGTCGCAGACAATCCTGTCTTCCAGCATAAGGTCCACAGCCTCTTTCAGGGAACCCGGCAGGCTTTCAATGCCCTTTGCCTTGCGTTCTTCTTCGCTCATGACGAAGATGTTTTCCAGAATTTCCGCCGGTGGTGTGAGTCCACGCTCGATGCCGTCAAGACCTGCAGCCAGACACACAGCCAGTTCCAGATAAGGGTTGCAGGAAGGATCCGGACATCTCAGCTCAACTCTGGTCGCGCTGCCTCTTGCGGCGGGGATACGGATCAGAGCGGATCTGTTGGATGCGCTCCAGGAGATATAGCATGGCGCCTCATAGCCTGGAACCAGACGCTTGTAGCTGTTGACCAGCGGGTTTGTGATGGCTGTCATGGAACTGATATGTTCCATCAGGCCGGCGATGAACGCATATGCCTCTTTTGAAAGACCATGGACATCTTCCGGATCCTCGAAGACGTTCTTTCCGTCCTTAAACAGAGACATGTTTGTATGCATGCCGGAACCGTTGATGCCATAGATCGGCTTGGGCATGAATGTCGCATGCAGGCCGTTTTTCTGGGCGACGGTCTTGACTGCCAGCTTGAATGTCATGATGTTGTCGGCTGTTCTCAATGCATCGCCATATTTGAAGTCGATTTCATGCTGGCCGCGGGCAACCTCGTGATGGCTGGCTTCCACTTCATAGCCCATCTTTTCAAGCATCAGGCAGATTTCTCTTCTGGTGGATCCGCCATGATCCAGCGGGTCAAGATCGAAATAGCCTGCGTCATCGTTTGTCTTCGTGGTCGGCTGTCCGTTTTCATCTGTTTCGAACAGGAAGAATTCACATTCCGGTCCGACGTTGAAGGAATAGCCTTTCTCAGCAGCTCTTTCCAGAACCTTTTTGAGAGTGCTTCTCGGATCGCCTTCAAACGGTGTTCCGTCCGGCATATGAACATCGCAGATCAGTCTGGCAACTTTGCCCTGCTGAGGACGCCACGGCAATATCGCATAGGAATCCAGATCCGGATACAGATACATGTCAGATTCATTGATCCTGACAAAGCCCTCAATCGAGCTGCCGTCGATCATGATCTGGTTGTTTACGGCTTTGCGGATCTGCGAAGCGGTAATGGCAACGTTCTTGAGGCGGCCGAAAATATCGGTAAACTGCATGCGGATAAACTCAACATCGCCTTCTTCAACAAGTTTGATAATGTCTTCTTTTGTGTAGCTCATATGCTGTTCCTCCCTTAAACAAATAAAACAAAAGAGCAAAGGAAATCCCGTTGTTCGGGCACCTTTACTCTGACATAACTATCGTACATGCCCGATGCATGCATGTCAACATGTTTTGCAATATTTTTCTGAAAATTCTTCTACTTAGTTTTCATCGATGCGATGCGCTCACCGGCGGTGATGACCGCCTGTGGATCCGCAAACATGGAAAAGCGGAAATATCCTTCCCCGCTCTTTCCGAAACCGGCGCCGGGAGTGCCCACAATCTGCGCATTTTCAAGCAGTAAATCAAAATACTGCCAGCTGTCAAAGCCTTCCGGGCATTTCACCCAGATATAAGGAGCGTTGGTGCCGCCGGTATACCGTATGCCGGCTTCATCCAGCGCTTTCATGAAAACCTGTGCGTTTTCACGGTAGACCGAAAGTAGCTGTTCCGTTTCCTTTCTTCCCTCCTCACTGAATACAGCCAGGGCTCCCTTCTGGATGATGTAGGAAACACCGTTTGTTCTGGTGGTCCGGTTGCGCACCCACATGTCATTGAGAGAAACGCCATCACGTCTCAGACCGGAAGGAATCACCGTATAGCCGCATCTGGTGCCGGTGAAGCCTGCCGTTTTGGAGAGTGAGCAGATCTCAATGGCGCAGGAGAATGCCCCTTCAATCTCATAGACGGAACGAGGTATGTTTTCATCCGTGATGAAAGATTCATAGGCGGCGTCAAACAGGATGACAGAACCTGTGCGGCTGGCATAATCCACCCATTGTGCCAGCTTTTCCCTGGTGTATACCGCTCCGCTGGGATTGTTTGGCGAACATATGTAAATCAGTGGCCGGATCATTTCTTCAGGCGGCAGCGGCGTAAAACCGTTTTCCATATCAGCCTTGACAAAGATGATCTCACGCCCGTCCATCACACTGACATCCGCATAGGCGGGATAGGCAGGCTCAACCAGAATGACCGGCAATGACCTGTCAAACAGATGAACAATGTCACCCAGTTCATCGCTGGCGCCGGAAGAGACAAACACTTTCGCGGGTGTCAGGGATATGTTTCTTCTCTGGTAATGTTCCGCGACAGCCTGGCGTAGCGCAGGCATGCCGTACTCCGGCATGTATCCATGGAATGTTTCCTTTGCGGCCTGATCGTCCACTGCTTCATGCATGGCTCTGATCACCGATTGCGAAAGCGGCTGGGAAACATCGCCGATGCCAAGGCGCAGAAGTTTCCGATCCGGATGTTCCTCACAGTAAAGGCGTACCCGGCGGTCGATTTCCCTGAACAGATAGGATTGTTCAAGTTTCTGATAATTCATGTTCATGATGATCATATGGTTCTTCCTCCGACTGAATGGATCTCTCCTTCCCAGGCAAATTCCGCCGGTCCTTTCATGGAAAGTGTTCCGTCCTTGTTCATCCTGAATTCCAGTTCTCCCCCGTCAAGAACGACTGTTACCGGCTCTTCCGCACTGCATAAACCAAGGGCGATGGCGGCCGCCGCACTGGCACAGGCGCCGGTGCCGCATGCCTGTGTCACACCGCTGCCCCGCTCCCATACCCGCATACGCAGCCGGTTCCGGGAAAGAACCTGCACGAATTCAGCGTTTACACCGCCCGGAAACAGCGGATGATGTTCGATATATCTTCCGTATTTTTCAGGGCCTTCAAGGCCTGCCTCACCGGTAAAGATGACAGCGTGGGGATTGCCGGTGCTGACCGGAATTGCCTTAAGGACCGCACCGCCCGCTTCCAGAATGATTTCATCACTGATTTCCGCTTTGCCCATATTTACCGTCACCTGCTTTGCCATATCATCTTCGATGTGCAGCTGCAGGCTGCGGATCCCGGAGGCGGTTTCGATGGAGAGCTCCGTTTTGCGGGTGATACCGCGGTCATACAGATACCTGCCGACACAGCGGATGCCGTTGCCGCACATTTTCGCTTCTGATCCATCGGCGTTGAAGATCCGCATCCGGTAATCGGCAATCTCAGAGCGGCAGATGTAAATCAGTCCGTCCGAGCCGAGTGATGTGCTGCGCGCTGAAAGCAGAACTGCCAGCGAAGCGACATCTGCGGGCGGTTCTTCGAAGAAATAGAGAT
>JAZPXY010000025.1:0-37687 GCA_045543875.1 Bulleidia sp. | reverse complement strand
TGACTGTTCTCTTGGAGATTTCCAGAGTTCCGTCAACGATGACGAATTCAACATTGCTGAAGTTCGTGTTGTTGTTTGTGAAGTTCTCAGGCGTCAGTTCCATGTTATATGTACCAGCATCTGTACCCTTGACTGTAGCATCTCCGCTGAATGTGAAGTCTGTTTCTTTATACAGCGGGTTGTCAATGCTTACTGTATAGCCTGTAACTGTCTTTTCAGAACCGTCATACTTTTCTGTGCCAGAATTCTCTGTGATCGTTACTGTGACCTTATCAGTCAGTTCTGTAACTGTCAGAGTTCCTTCTGTCTTAGTGATAGTATAGTTGCCCTTATCACCTTCGGTTGCTCCGCCTGTAAGTGTGTATGTGAATGTGTTCTTGCTTTCACCTACTTCTGTCTGAGAACCTGTGATGTCATATGTAGCTCCCTGGCCTTCAACGAAGCCGTCGCCGCCGACTGTTACATCAGTCTGGGCGTTCTTCACTAATGGTGTGCCGTCATATACTTTCGTTCCATCAGCAGATGTCAGTGTGACTGTTCTCGGATTGATTGTCAGTGTTCCAGGTGTGTACGTTGTTACGTAGTATGCCGGAATACCTGTAATCATAGCCTGATCTTCTTCAGTCAGATATTCCTTCGGACTGTCTGCAACATTTGTAATAGACGGTGCTGTTCCAAGAGCTGTTTCGATTGCTGCCTCGTCAGCTTCCAGGTTGCCATCGATGGTATATTCACCATTCAGAGGCTGTCCGTCATACGTCTTGTTGGCTGTCTTTGCTGTAATTGTCAGAGGCAGAGTGTAGTAAATCTTAATCAGGTTGCCTGTCGGCTGAACTGTAATCTCTGCTTCCGGATCATAACTTTCAGGTGTAAGGTTCTTTTCCTGATAAGCTGTTTCCGGTGTTGCTTTAAACGTAGATCCTACAGTCTGAGCAGCAACAGTATCTGTCTTGAACGCAGTTTCCTGGCCCTTCAGATAATGCTCAACAGTTACATCAACCTTATTCAGATCGAAATACAGCTTCAGAATTGTAGAGCCATCACCGGCAACAGTTGCGGACAGAACGCTCGTATCAGCATTGAGTTTATATTTATCACTCTTTGTCTGTGCTTTATCTGCATCAGTAGCATCGACTTTAGTATCAGTCTTTGCCTGACGAGTTTCTGTTAAGGATTCATCCTTTGTATAGCCTTCACCATTGTCATTCTGATAATAGAATTCAACAGTGTAATCTACATCAACTGCTTCCCACTTTGCGTACAGAGCATGATGCTGTGTGCCGTCGCCAACCAGATTTTCATCTGCAGCGACCTCAGTTACAGTATTGTCTCCGTACTTGTAAGCACCATCTTCATAAGTCAGCCAGAGATCTGTCAGTGTGGTTGTTGGGCCATCTTCTTCAATACCTCTGATCCAACCCTTGAACTCATAACCTGCACGAGTCGGAGCTGTGGCAATAGGTGTAGCCTGATTGATCTTCAAGTTTTTGCTCACTTCAACTGTGCCGCCAGTATAGTTGTCATACCAGTTGATGAATGTAAGTGTTTCTTTATCTTTTTCTAAATATACTGCCTTCAGCTGAATCGTATATGTATACTGAGCATCCTTATCAAGGCTGGCAGGATCAACAACGTTGCCATCTTTATCCGTAATCCGTGCTTTTTCAGCCAATACATCAAATGTTTCTCCAGGGAATACTTGGCCATCCTCAACGAATGCACTTCCATCCCACTTCATAAGAGTCCAATGACTGAATACATAGTTGGCAGGATCAGCAGGAGTTGATGCCGCACCGGCTATTGCTTTTGCTCCATCAACATAATAGATATTATCTTCCGGAGGATTTGTTCCGCCTGCAGCATCATATACAACATTGATGCCTTCGGCACCAATCAGATGACTGCGCCACTTTGCATACAGATTGATTTCGCCAACCGTTGTCGGGTATGCAGGATCAATTTCATCTTCAGAGTAAATCTTTCCGTATTTTGCAACCGTTGCCTGATTCAGGACTAAGGAGTCGAAGTTGAATACATGGGTTAAACCTTCATCGGTATACCAGCCAACCAGATCATAGTAAATTCTTTCGCCGCCGACATTACCTACTTTTTCTCCTTCGTCGACGTAGAATGTAGTATCCTGCTTGTCTCCCTTTGTATATTGAATCGGATCAGCAGTTGAATCATTTGCATGCAGATTTACTTCATACTCACGAAGGCCCCATTTTGCATACAGAGCAATATCATTAGCCGGCATCTTATCGAATGTATATGGATCTCCTGCACACAGTTCATTATCATACCAGCCAAGGAAAACATATCCATTCAAAGACGGCTTAGTATTATATTCGGCCGTGTTGATATTAGCTTCATAATAGATACCCGTTTTACTGTCAAAATTTGTACGGGCACTAGGTGCATCCGCAACCGGACTGCCGCCGCCAGTCACAAATATGCCGTCATTATAAGAAATCGAATACTGATTTCTGGCATAACGCAGATAGACGTCATGATATGTAGAACTATAATATCCTGTCTCATAATCAATTGATCCGTCATTTGTAACGGGAGTCCAATCTCCGCTTGTATTATCAAGTCTATAAGCATTAATCTTATATCCAGTATATGTTTCTGTCGGATACCACGTACCGCCGCCGCCAAGAGCAGCCGTCGCAATGAGATAATTTCGAGTATATGACCAAGCACCGGTTTCTGTCTGTTTATAAACATAGAGAGTGGATACTTCGTCCATGCTTGTTGTAACGAAATTAAATGTTGTTGCAGAAGTGTCTGGATCTACAGCATCAGGATTAAACTCTGTTAATGCAAGAGGCAATAACATTCCCTGATTTCCATGTCTCCATACTCTTCCGTTTCCAGCATCTGGCCATTCTGTAAATGCAGATCCATACCGTCCGCTATAACTGCCCACACCCTGGAAGTTATATGTAATCGTGTCTCGGTCATAGTAAACATTAAGCACAGTTGTACCTTCAGGATTTACTGTCTTAGAGGCATCAAAACGATTAAGATGGAATCCTCTGAACTCGTCAAAATCTGTATAATCACGCGCGCTAGTATAGACTCGTGCATAGGCGTCAGCTCCAGATCCCCGTGATTCGATATTAAATGTATTGTTTCCGACTGTTGCGTTCGTAACCTCTAAAGTAGTGCCGCTATAGTCATAGCCTTCGCCTTCTACCTTCTGGAACCAGAACACTACATTGTAAGGTGCTCTTTCTGCCGGAGTCCACTTTCCGTATACAGTCGTATTTTCTGTAAGTGCCTGATTGAAATCAAATTCAACACCCTTTGTTTTGCCATCACGTTTATCGGAATCATCTTCTGTATACCAGCCATCAAACGTATAGCCTGATCTTGTTGGATTAGCAGGACGTGTTGCTTTTCCTCCAAGCGGAATAAACAGCGGCTCTGTATAGGTAGCGTTCGAAAGATTCTCGTCAAAAGTAATCCAATGTCCCTTCTGCGTTGTAGCTTTCAGAACATACCTAGACTCTGCAAGGCTAATGACGTCGCCGTTTGCATAAACAACTTTTTCGCCTTCTTTCACAGGCTCAACCTGCTGCCATCCAACAAACTCAGCAATTACTCCTTCTTCGCCTGTCGGATAAGGAGTATAAGCCAGATTTACTTCATAAGATTGAGCTTCTGTGCTTGTTGTCGGGGTCAGAATCTGGTCTGTCTTTAAAGAAATGCCTTTTTCATCCAGGTAAACAACCGTGAAGGTTTTGAATGTCATTGCATAATAAGTTACAGTATCACCATCACTTACGCCCGCTTCCAGCTTCTGAACTACTTCGTTCCGTACTTCATTAATTGTCTTGCCTTCAGTTTCAGCAGTATAATCCTGTTCTGTTGTCCAGCCATCAAACTGAACTCCTTCTTCCGTACCCATACCAGGGTCATAAATATACTGTTCAATATGGCTGATCTGATTCTTAGTGATCATCATTGATGCAACTTCGTTCGTGCCATTCATGAATTTCACCGTCAGACGTGCATCATCACCGGTTTCAACTACAACGTATACAGAGAATGCGTCTGTCGCAAAGTCTGCTGTTGTAGTTGTTCCGCTTGTGCTTGCATCAGCTACGACCTCTGCATTGTTGCTGTCATCGATATGAACAACAGACTGGTTCTCAGAGTTCCTGCTCATGCCGAAAGTCTTCAGGCTGACCTGAACTGGTCTTTCCGGTTCGATCGGATTACCGTTAACATCATAGAATGTGATGTCAACAGCCTTGACCTTCTGTACTTCGCCTGCAACTGCGCCGTTTACAGCTTCCAGTACCTGTGCTTCCGGTACAGAGGACACTCTCATTGTTGTGCCCTTAGGGAATGCACCTTCGGTATCTGTTACAACAACAGTAACGTTGTTGCCGCTGGTTGCGGTGTAGGTTACAGGTGTGAACGGTTCTTCTTCAGCAGGTGCTTCTGCAGGTGTTTCTTCTGCCGGTGCCGCTGTTTCCGTTTCTGTCTCTGTTTCAGCAGGTTCGGTAACTTCGTCAAGACGCTGTTCCTCTTCTTCTACTGCTGCCTGTTTTCTGAAATGTACGACATATCTGTGATCCTGGTCCAGAGCAACTTCAAAAGCCTCGACCTTGACCTTTTCAGTGTCTTCCAGTCTGGCTCCGTCCAGTTCCCAGTAGTCTACTTCAAATCCGTCTGCCGGAATTGCCCATACAGTGACAAATTCGCTGGCGTCTGTGATTTTTTCTTCCAGTTTAGTTTCTCTCTTATCAGCATCTGTGACTGTGTCGTTTGTCTTTACAACATAGCCATAGCCATCGACAACTTCAAATGTCAGTGTCTTTGTGCCAGGTGCTTCTTCCGCTGCCGGTTCCTCAGTTTCTTCAGGTTCTGCCGGTGTTTCTTCAGCAATCTCTTCAGGCGCTGTTTCTGCCGGGGCGGGAGCTTCTTCGTAAGTCTGTTCCTGTTCAGGTTCAGCTGCCGGTGCCGGTTCTTCTTCGTAAACCTCAGCCGGGGCTTCCTCAACAACAACGGGCTCTGAAGTTTCTTCGGCCGCAGGAGCTTCGGTAACTTCTGTCTGCGGTTCGGTGCTTTCTTCGCCTTCAGCTCTGACCATCAGTACTGACGAATAATTCGACAGCATGTTGACAGCCATCGCGCCGGCGAGCAAGCGCTTCATAAATTTCATATCATTTCCCCCATTTCTGATATTGTTCACAGACCGGCACTGTATGCTGCCGGTTTGTTTCTGCGAAACAATAAAGTGTACTGCAGTAAGAGATTTCAACCCCTTACGTGGAACTAGATGATATCTGCACTATATGAATAGTGAATACAGATATCCAAAAGAACTGTCTCTGCATACATAAAAAGTACCCAAAAAGACTCTTTTGCTCTTTTAGTATAAAAACAATGCCTGAAAAATACAATTGAAAATCAACAATTTCCGGATGTTATTTATTATTTAATTAGTTAGTATAGCATTATCGTCATTAATGTCCACGAATACTAAAAGCGCCCCTGCCGACGGCAGAGGCGCATATATTTATATGATTATTCGTAGCTGAATTCGTAATAGCTCAGCAGATTGTTTCCTGTTTCTGTAACCCCGTAGGTTGCCGTGGATGCCGGCAGACCGTCTTCCCGGTAGGAAATCACCGTATAGCTGCCGATTGCCCCGTTCAGCATGGCGTTGATCTTTACCAGCCGGCCCTGTACATCATATTCCAGAGTGTAGTCAAAATTTGACTTGGTCTCGGTTGTGGCGTCAAAGCCCTTGATATAGGTGGCCTTGTTTTCGTTGTTATAGCCAAACTCCATGGACCGGACCACTTCCGAAGAAGCGCTCTTCTCGCTTCCCTGGTAGTCGATGATGCTCATCAGTCTTCCTTTATCATAGGAATACTCGGTGAAGATATCATTGCCGGCTTTGGAAATGCGCATATTGTCATCGTTGTAGCGGTATACATACCTGACACTTCCGACCTTGGTTCCGTCTGTTCCCAGATAATATGCATCACAGGTCTTTTCCTTATAATCACATTCCAGGACACTCGGTGTCTCCGACGGCTTGATATTTGCCTTCAGCTGTTCCGCATCCGTGTAAATCTGATCTGTATTGTTTACATAGGCGGTCGAAACTCTCTTTTTAAAACCGGCACTTTTCATCGCTTCCGCATACAGATAATACGGTTCAGCCGTATACTCTGTCACATGTTTCTGCGAACTGCATCCCCCGAACAGCAGCGCCATGGACAGCGGCAGTAAAATCCTTCCAGCTTTCTTGTTATCCATGTGCAACCTCCGTAATAACATATATAAATCATACAAAAAATACAAAAAAAAGAAAGGCTTGGATTTGCCCGATCCAGCCTGATTCTTTTTGTACTGCCTGACAGGTACAGAGGAGGACACAGCCAGACAAACTCGTTCACGGACCATTACGCCAGTAACAGATCAGCTGTTTGCCCTAACAGCATGATCAGCGTCCGTTTTTCCAAAGACTTCCCGGTGAATAAAGGAGTGTGTGATGGAAAGAGTGTTACACCAGTAAGTCTTATCTAACCAGTATGTTAGTATAGGCTAACTATTTTGTCAACACTAATCTTTTAAATATGAATCAGATAATTCCGTAATGTTCAAGAGCTGCCCGGATGCCGCCGCTGTACATGTCATCGGTGACATGATCGGCAATGGCTTTCAGTTCCTCTGCCCCGTTGTCCATACAGATGCCGTGCTGAACCTCTCTGAGGATCATGGCATCATTCATGGAATCACCGAAGGCATAGGTATCTTTCATGTCACCGCCCAGCAGTTCCACAATCGTACGGGCACCGCTGCCCTTGGTCACACCGTTCATTGTCACTTCCCCGGTGCAGATGCCGCCTCTGCCGTAGGAGGCGCTGGTGGATATGTATTCCAGCCTTGGATCCAGATACCTGGCAAATTCCTGTTCGGTTTCCCGGTCCGGGAATTCCACATCCAGGGAAAGAATGTGATCCTGCGGATCCCGTTCTTCCAGATGTTTCATCCCCGCTTTCTTCCGCATCTGATCTGCCAGATCGGATGCCTCTGCAGAGATTTTGTTTCCCTGGCGGAAAAGTTCGTAGATCCCTTCACTTGCATAGCCCCAGTCGGCGGACCAGGGACAGATGCTTCCTTTATATTTAAATACGCTATGTTCAAGATATTGACTGATATTGATCAGCTATACCATATTCATGATAGGCTTCATACAAATTGATAGGCAGTCCAAGCGAACATACATCTTCTGAAGAAAATGAACTTGGAGTCCTCATGATATCCATATAAATCTGTGTGTTCATCTTCTTGGATTCGATCTGATACCTCATCTGCTTTGTCTTTACAAGCCAGTTAATATATCCCTGAAGGTGACGGATTCCGACGCCGTGCTTTTTACGAATCAGCTCACTGAAACTCTGGTGCAGCTGATTGATCGTCGCAAGTGAGTTTCCAGATTCACTCTTGTAGGATCCAGACGGAATAACATCGCATTTGAAACTGTTATTATCCGCAAAGTTCTGAATGCAAGTTCTGTCATCGCACACTAGCTTGCAGTTTTCACGGAAACAACTGCTGTATTTCTCGTACTTCTCCAATGATTCCGGGCCAAGTCCCGCAATCTTGAAGAGAATATGATCTTTCTCATCGACGGCAGTGACCATACATACTTTATGGTGACTGATTCCACGAAGTGACTTATGGTTTGGATCTGATTTATGCTTTCCGCGCTTCTTGCTGAATCTAGGCATATTCTTCTTCCATCCTTTCAGATTGATCGAAGTATATGTGGCATCGATTTCTACGAGACCTTCCTGCTTCTGCTTTTCCTGATCATCTCTTAATGCGTCATACAGTTTGTGTCGCATATTGAAGCAGGTGGTTTTGGATACACCGGTTATCTGTGCTTCATCTCGCAAAGAAAGTCCTACGACCTCACACGCGATAAACGTGACCCATGTATAGTAACCGACTCTGGAATGAAAGAAGAAGGTGTTTCTCGATGCCAGGAAATATGTCTTGCACGCAGGACACAGATACTTCTGCCGTCCGGTCTTTCTGTCATGTCCGTTCTTTACGATATGTCTGGCGCCGCAGTGCGGACAGGAGTCAATGGTACCTTCAAGATTCTCAGCATTCTTTGTTTCACCGGTGATTTTATTCTTGAATAATCGGTCAATATACTGATGTACCATTTGAATTTCCACCGGTGTTAAATGTTCAAGGAACTCTTTATTCAGCATAGGTATTACCTCTTCTGAACGTATCCTACCTCACTCTCATCTATATCATTGTGCCTCCTTAGGTACAGTCATCAGTAAATATCTTGAACATAGCGTTTAAATAAGACAGTATCGATCAGATACTGTACCAGTTCTTCATCAACCGGCACCAGCACCGGCTCCTGCCCATACAATTCGACGCCGGCTCCGTCGGCATAGACAAAACCGTCGAAGCCGTCTTCCATATACATGGCAATGCCGCGCCGGTTTCGGCCGGAAGAAATGAAGCAGCCATAGCCATTTTCCCTAGCCTTCTGAATTGCCGAAAGGGCATCCGGCACAATGGCATCCGACCTGGCAGAATCCACCAGGGTTCCGTCAATGTCAAAAAACAGAAAGCCTTTCATTCATCCTCCTCATGCATGAGCTTTTCATAGGTATAGCTGCCGTTATGATACTGAAAGCAGAACATGCCGCAGTTGCCGGCCGGATTCTTCCCTGCCTTTTCGGCCATGGCATACAGCTCTTCCTTGCCGATGCCAAACAGATATTCCAGGATCACCATATACAGATCACCGTGCGATACCAGAAGAACCGTATCCCCGTCAGCGGCACTGTCAATACAGTCACGAAAGAATTCACCAAGCCGCTTCTTCAGGGACCTTGGATCTTCGCCGTTTACCCTTGACCAGTCATTGCGCATATGCATGGGCATCATTTCCGCCATCCGCTCTTCATATTTCAGGCTTTCGTAATTCCCGAAATACACTTCCCGCAGCCGCTTGTCGGGAATGGCCTGCAGGTTCCTGCCACTTAACAGGATTTCTGCCGTATCTCTTGTTCTTTCCGTACTTGAAGCATAGGCCGCATCAAAATGCATATCCTTCAGCTTTTCCGCTCTGACTTCGGCCTGGCGGATTCCATTCTCTGTCAAAGGGCTGTCACAGTGTCCCTGCATCCGTTTCTGGACATTGAAGACGGTTTCGCCATGGCGCACATAGACAAAGTTCACTGTCTTCTCTTCCCGCTGCCGGTACTCTTCTGCCGTCATCGGTTCCATTTCCAGCGTATAGGTTCCATCCTTATATATAAATACGGCAATGCCGCAGTTGGGAATGAACGGTTTGCCGGCATCATTCATGCGGGCAATGTATTCCTGCTGGTCCATATTGGCAAAATGACTCTTCATCAGATGCATGAAATAGGATCCGTGCGATACCATCAGCACCTGATCCCCGTCATGGCAGTATGCCAGCATTTTTGCAAAGCCTTTGTCCGCCCGTTCTTTGAACATGGCCACATTCTCGCCGCCGATATCGGTCCAGTCATCTTCCATGCGGTGAGGCTGAATGCGGTGCTGGAATTTATCGATCGGTTCCCCGTCCAGTTCCCCGAAATCAAATTCCTTCAGTTCCTTCAGGCATACCGGCTCCATGCCGTGATATGCACTGATCATTTTTGCCGTATCCCAGGCCCGTTCCGAAGACGAACAGAAGACATGATCAAAATGCTGACGGCGCAGCACTGAGGCAATTTCTTCTGCCTGGCGGATTCCTTTGTCAGTCAGGGGACTGTCACACTTGCCCTGCATGATCCGCAGATCATTGAACAGTGTCTCCCCGTGCCGTACGTAGTAAAAAGTAACTTTCATAGTCCTATATCAGTCCGTAATGCTTCAGGCCGTTGTATACACCGTCCTGATCAATATTGTCGGTAACATATTCTGCCGCCGCTTTGGTCTCCGGCACGGCATTGCCCATGGCAACGCCATGTCCGGCTGCTTCCAGCATGCACACATCATTGACACCGTCGCCGAAGGCATAGGTATCTTCAATCGCCACACCCAGCTTTTCTGCCACGTGCACAATTGCCGTACCCTTGTCAGCACCCAGAACCGTAATATCGGCACTGGGATGCGGTCCGTGCGGATTGACAAGGGCAACGCCCGCCAGGGCCTTGCGCATGACATCCAGACGGTCCGCACTTCCCATGTAGATATCCAGGGAATATGCCGTCATATTGTCTTTCAGGCCGTTCTTTACAAAGCCCGGATCCTGAACCGAAGCCATGACCTCAAAACCAGCGGGATTGCCGCCGTACCAGCCTTCCTCAAGACCCAGGAAACAATAGCCGCCGTCCACACTGTCCAGTCTCTGCATCAGATCATCGATCTGATCCTGTTCCAAAGGTCTGGCATACAGGATCTCACTGTCCCTGACTGCCAGACGGCCGTTGCAGCAGATAAAGCCATCCGCATACTGGCCGAAGTTCCTCTGGGCATATACCGGATTCCGGCCGGTGCAGATAAAGACCAGATTCCCATTGGCCCGCAGTTCCTTCAGTCCTCTTTCCGCACTTTCCGGAACCTTTCTGCCGACTGCCAGTGTACCGTCGATATCAAAGAATACGAGTTTCATATAAGCTTCTCCAATCAATACTGTAACTATAACAGTTTCCGGCGCATTTTCTGTCATTCACTCTTCCAATTCAGTGAAAAAAAGACCAGCATTACACCGGTCTTTCCATCATTTTCTGTATACAGGTTCAGTTTGTGTCTGAAGCAGCCGCCTGGGCATTCTCCCGGTCTCTGATCATATGCTGCAGAGTGACGAGAATTGCCACAACAACCTTTTCATAGTCCGGCTGATAGATGTCAATGCAGTATTTGTCATGCACCGACAGCATCTTCTGGGAAATGGTTGCCGCAATCTGTCCGTTCTGGTCATAGAGCTGGAAGTCGAGGGCAAGAATATTGCCGCGCAGCTGCCAGGCCAGACCTTCAATATTGATAATATCCTTGACAAGATGGAACAGTTCCGAAGAGATTTCAAAGGACAGCCCGTCTGCCATATCCACATAATGCCGCTCCCGCAGGGAAAGTGCCTTTCGGTAAATATAGGCAACCTCCTGCCCGAAGGCATCGGTAAGATAGGTCTTGTCATGCAGTGAGAAGACCTTGCTTTCACTGTGATATTTCAGATTCCCCTGTTCATCGGTAATGTCGATTTCCTGTTTGAAGGAAAAGACCTTTGAACTGCTGAACAGCGAATATGCCGGTTCGCCGAATTCTGCCAGATTGTCGATATCTGTCGGTTCCCCGGCCTCACGATAACGATGGATTCCTGAAAACAGTCCCATGTTTTTTTCTCCTGTTTGTAATTAACGAAGCGGTTCCAGATACTGCGGCTTTTTCTTTCTTGCAAAGAAGATGATCATGACAGCGAAAGTAACCAGGGCAATCAGGGCCAGGGTTACGGAAAGGAATGCAATACTGTCGCCGTAAGTTGCCGAGAGGATCGGACTCAGACCGAAGTCATAGGCACCGTGCATCAGCCAGCAGATCACAAAGCCGACTGCCGCATACCATTTCTTTTTCGTATAGGCTGCCTTGCCCATGAACCAGCCTTCAATAAAGCCGTAGCCGCCGTGCATCAGGGTAACGCCTCTGACCAGCATATGGATCGGACCGCTGCCGATAGTATAGACAATCGACTCCAGAAGCTCAAAGCCGAGGGCAACAGTCGTCATGAAGATAATGATATCCAGCCATGTATACTTGCACTCTGACTTTTTCATGACCAGACAGCACATTCCGACCTTAATCAGTTCTTCGGCAAAGGCCAGAACAATGAATGTCTGATAGACTGCACCAAGCACCGAAGTGTCACGGGAAAGGTTCATCATACGGCCGATAAAGGCAAACGTTCCCGATACCGGAAGAACCGCCAGTGTTGAAAGAAGTCCTTTCACAAAAGCGTCATTGCATGTTTTCTTAAATGCTTCATCCTGCGGCTGTCTGACTTTGTCCCTCATCCAGAAGAACATAAACGCCAGCGGAATCTGGCTGGCCAGAAATGCCAAAACCAATACAATCATATTACCGTCTCCTATTCCTCATTTTTACGGCGGCAGGAATACTTCTTACCCTGCTTTTTGCGGTCAACATAGACCTTCGCGCGGTTCTTTCTCAGTTCGGCCAGTTCCTCCGGCGACTTCTTGCCGCCGTAAAGAACATATCTGCCGTTTTCGTCAACGTACAGTTTCCTGTTTCCGATTTTATTTGACTTTCTGCGGTTTTTCATACAGATATCTTTCTGCCGTCCTGTCTTTTGCTTTGTGTTCTATTTTAGCATACGGAGCCCATTCACGTATCCTTTTTAACATTCCCTCAATATCCAGAACACCATAGGCAAACCCTTTGCGCACCAGTTCCTCCGGAACATATTCATCATACTTTTCAAAGATCGGCACTTCCTTCGGATAGACCAGCTCCAGCGGCTCGATCGGCTGTGATGCTTCATCAAGCAGAATTGCAAAGAATTCTTCCGGTGTCACCTTCATCGTAAACTGCATGAAATACGGCTTGCCGGAGTCAAAACCCTTCAGTCCCAGCCGGTCCTTGCAGCGAATCTTCAGGAAACGCTCCAAAGCCATAAAGCTGTAGGTGCCAAGCCACGGAAACAAGGCCCACATATTGAAGCCGAGATGAATCAGCGGATGCTTTGTCATGCCGCTTTCAAAGGCAGCCGTCCGTTCCTTCAGTAACCGCTCCGATGCATTCGGCAGAAGATACGGATAATAGGTATCTTCTTCCAGCACCTGCTTCATCCGTTCCAGGATGCGGGTATGAATATCGCCCGGACAGTTGCCGAAGTAGGCCGGCACAATGCCCTTAACCAGAGTGCAGTAGACATTGTGATGGGGATGATCAATTTCCTCTACCACCCATACTCTGCCGGCAATGGCAATCTTGTCTCCGACCGGCGGCGGGGCAACGATCGTGCCCAGTTCGTTGGCCTCACTGCGCACGGTATATTCTTCATCATCGACAAAGACACCGTAGAAGCGGAAGTTATTGGTAATCCGTTCCCCGGCCAGGCCGAGAATCAGCCCGCCCTGTTCCGTTCTCTGAATATGATCATTCTCAATCAGATGCCTTAACAGAATCCGGTAGTCTTCCTGTGAGATTCTGTGGAATACGGAAAGGGAAAGAACTCTTGCGGCCAGCTGGGCCGGTGACATCTCACCGCCGGAAGCCAGGGTTGCCATTGTCTGATGATACAGCAGACTGTACGGCAGCCGGTCCAGACGCGGCGGCTCCACCCACTTCTCTTCCAGATACAGCTGCACCAGAGAAATTGCCTGCAGCAGCTTCCATGATATTGTCTCCGGCAGCATCGTTCTAGGTTCCGGTTCTTCTTCCCTGATGACAAACCACATTTCCTGCGGCTGCGAACGCCGGCCGGTTCTTCCCATCCGCTGCAGGAACGAAGACACGGTAAACGGCGCATCAATCTGGAAGGCTCTTTCCAGCCGGCCGATATCAATGCCCAGTTCCAGCGTCGATGTCGTCACTGTCGATACCGTCTGTTCTTCATCCTTCATCACTTCCTCGGCACTCTGCCGGTAGGAAACCGAAAGATTGCCGTGATGGATGAGGAAACGGTCCGGTTCATGATTCAGTTCACAATACTGTCTCAGTACCGCCGTGACGGTTTCCGCTTCCTCACGGGAATTGCAGAAGATCAGGCTCTTCTTGTTGGCCGTATGCTCAAAGATATAGCCAATGCCGGGATCGGCACCGACCGGGGCATTGTCACTCTTTTCTTCCATCGCAAAGGCATCGGTATCTGTCTGCAGCCTGAGATCAATGATACCTTCTTCCTGCTTCACCGTCTGGGTTTTATAAAAGTGCTCCATCGAAAGACGCCACTTCTGATTTGCAGCAGCGATCTTCGGAATCACTGTCTTTCTGTTTGTCCCAGCCGCCAGAAACGCTCCGGCAGCTTCGGGATCACCGATGGTGGCGGAAAGACCGATCCGCCGCGGCTGTACATCCGCCAGCCGGCTCAGCCGTTCCAGCAGACATAACGTCTGAAAGCCTCGGTCACCTCTCATCAAAGAATGCACTTCATCAATGACAATAAAGCGCAGGTCATGAAACAGCTTCGGAATCAGGGAATGCTTGTGCATCAGCATCGCCTCGAGACTTTCCGGTGTAATCTGCAGGATGCCGGATGGGTGCTTCAGCATCTTATCTTTATGTGACGATGACACATCCCCATGCCAGTGCCAGACCGGAATGCCGGCTTCTTCGCACAGCTCATTGAGACGGATAAACTGATCATTGATCAATGCCTTCAAAGGTCCGACATAAATGACACCGACCGAGGAAGGCATATCTTCATACAGCATGGTCAGAATCGGGAAAAAGGCGGCTTCCGTCTTGCCGGATGCCGTCGAGCTTGTCAGAAGCACATGATCGTCGGTATTGAATATCGCATCGGCTGCCGCAACCTGCACAGCTCTGAGATTCTGCCAGTCATGGCTGTAGATATAATCCTGAATAAACGGCGCATAGCGGGAAAAGATATCCATGGTTCACCTCACACCGTAAACTCGGCAAAGACATCCGGAACTTCCTCACTGTCTTCCAGACTGCCTTTGGCAAACGAGAATTCATCACTGTTCAATAACTGTTCCATGTTCATATCCGGATGCTGGTAAAGAATATCCAGCAGTTCAATGAAATCACGGATTACTTCTCTGGGAGTGATGGCGGAATCGGCCCCGATCCGGCCATACTCAATTTTGATGAACATCGCCAGATCTTCATCGCTCAGTTCACATGTATAGTCATAGAGACGCTCGTGCAGCTCGGCCAGCTTGCCGACCAGCACCAGCATTTCCTCTGCCGATAACGGCTCCAGACGGATGACCGGTGCCAGTAAGTCCCGCGCTCCGTCGCGGGAGAATTTGCCTTCGGCAAGTCTTGAACGCAGTGCTTCATAACTGTAGATGCCCCTGCGCCTGTCTTCCACAGCCTGAGGTGTGCCGCTCATGATAATGCCCAGATACCTGGCCTTGCCCTGCATCGTGTCATTGTACATGGTCAGGATTTTTTCATAGTTATACTGACGGGTAATGGCATTGGGAATCTTGTAGATATTCACCAGCTCATCGATCAGGATCATCAGGCCGCTGTAGCCGATCTCCTTTAAGAACAGGGCAAACAGCTTCAGATAGTCATACCAGTCATCATCGGAAATGACATTGCGCACACCCAGTTCGCTCTTCGCTTCTGATTTCGTATTGTATTCACCGCGGAACCACTTCACCGCCAGGGCCTTCTTCTCTTCATCCTGATTCCTCTCAGCCAGATAATAGATCTTCAGCATCTCGGCAAAGTCATAGCCGTGCACCAGTTCATTCATCGTATGCATCAGTGCATTCAATCTCCGCTGTGCCTCTTCTTCAAACAGTGCTTCATTGTCTCTGACTGCTTCCCGGATCTCTTCATTCAGGCCTCTGACCCAGCGGTCCAGCACCAGCATGATGGCACCGCCTTCCGGCCTTGTCTTGGTCGACATGTTGCGCAGCAGCTCGCGGTAGGTTGCCAGACCCTGGCCCTTGGTTCCCTGCAGTCTTCTTTCCGGTGACAGGTCGGCATCGACCACAACAAAACCGCGGTCCATGACATAGGTCCGGATCGTCTGCAGCATGAACGATTTGCCGCTGCCGTATTTGCCGACAATAAAGCGGAAGGAAGCTCCGCCTTCACTGACAATATCCACATCATTCAGCAGGGCCGCAATTTCATTCTTTCTGCCGACCGTAATATACGGCAGGCCGATTCTCGGCACGACACCGCCCTTCAGGGAATTGATGACAGTTGCCGCTATTCTTTTCGGTGCTTTTCTTTCTCCTGCCATTACTTACCTCCCAGCATTCCCTTTATATCTTCCATATAGTCTTCAATCAGCACCGGTTCATCACCGGCAAATTCAATGACCGTATCGCCGATCTCATCCATCAGCTTTTCATTGATCTCATCACAAAGCAGTGATACCGATACATTCTTCAATTCATTCAGCGAAGAAAGATCCCTGCCTTCCAGCAAGGCTTCCAGCAGGATTCTCTCTTCCTTCGTGAACAGTGTATCATCATTTTCCGCTTCATACTGTTCCTCTGCCGGTACAGTGAACAGTTCTTCTTCCTCAATACTGTCACTGTCTTCTTCCACCAGCAGCGAATCCCTGGTCAGTGCCGCATCACTGCGGATCGAAGACAGTGCATTCATATTAATATTGATCACCGGCCGGGAAGCTTCTGCCTTTTCGTGCAGCCAGGCACGAATCGCCTCTTTTATTATTTCCGGATCAAAGATCAGTCCGCTCTTCTGGCGGATGTGCCGGCCGTACTTTGCGGCAAGGCGCATCAGTCTGTCGGTTTCACCAATCAGCTTCCCCCAGTCACTGCGCAGTACATAGCTTTTCTTCATCCACCTGCCGCTTTCACAGACATAGATATTCTGTTCATTGATCATGACGGCAGTATCGGGATGTTTCTCATTCTCATAGAAGACAGCCGAAGAAAACATCCGGTACGGTTCACTGACCGCGGCACAGACAACACTTTCCAGAAACGATCTTCCCTGCTTTACATATTCCCGCGCGTACATGCGGTAAGCCATTGCCAGTACGGCAATGCAGTCCTCGCTGTTTTCCTTAAGAAATGCCGAGCGGCTGATTTCCTTTGCGGCAATCTCAGAAATGGCCTGCCGCAGTTCCTCTTCACTGTGGCTTTCCGGATCTTTTGATACATCCAGAAGCACCTGCCATGTCTTCATGTCCGACACGGCAAATCTTCGTCTGACATACGTTTCATCAAGATCATAGTAGATGACAAAGTCATTGATCCATCTTCGCAGTTCGATCCGGAACAGCCGGTCATCACCGCTGTACATTTCTTCAATGGCACACAGCTGTTCAAAGGTATCCGGGGCATTGCTGTGGAGTAAGTGCAATAATTCATAGACATACAGCTTGAGAAAGGATACCGGTGTCTTCTCTCCCAGCTGGCCGTTTTCCATCAGTTCCGTACGCCAGCTGAAATATCCCCGCAGCTGACTGTCCGTCATCATTCGGTAGACCGGATGTGCATTCATGAACGTGCCATGAAAATCATAATGATCCCGGTAGTCTTTCATGAAGACAGCCTGCTGGTAAAAACAGAACATTTCATCATTGGGAATGCGGCGGCGCGGCTGGTACATCCTCTTCATCTGCACGATTTTTTCCGGCACATTCTCCGGACGGATCTCTGTCCGGGCGGGAATTGAAACATCCCGGTATACTGCCTCCGGCTGCAGCGAAGAAGCTTCCCTGCCGGCGGTCAGTTCCAGCCATGCATAGCCGGCATCCATCAGCTTCCGATAAACATCGATCCGCACATGTTCATCGATCACCAGCATCAGCCACTGCTTCGGATCCATCTCCGAACTCAGGGCACAATAGTCATACATGAGCATCGTCTGAATCAGAGACGGATCGAAGGGAATCTCGATGGCATAGAAAAGCTCATCGGTATCCAGCCCGATTTCTTCTGATGAAATCAGTCTTCCCACCGCACACCAGCGGCCGCCGTTCTCCTGATACAGAACGGTCATGTCCGGATCATGCCGGCGCGGATACGTTTCCTTCAGATGATGCTTCAGACGGAACTCATCCATCAGAAAACGGAAGATTTCATATTCTCTTTTCAGCCGGCTGCCGGAATCATCAAGGAAAGTCATGTAATCATTATACCCCGACATATCGCTCAGAACGAATGATCCAGATACATCTGTACCGCTTCAATGACAGCCGCATTCAGACTGATATTCGCCTTCATTGCCTGCACGGCAAGAGCCTTGTGCAGATCCCTGCCGATGCGCACATTAAAGGAACCTGTATATTCCTTTTCCGGTTCCCTGCCTGCCTTCTCACAGAACTCCAGATATTCATCCAGCGCCTTATGAAATTCCTTCTCAATTGTTTTCGCCGATGTACTTTCAAAGCTCACCGGATCATTGATTCCTTCAATCTTCCCGTACAGCATCCTGTCCAGCACATCATATTCCACAACCGCATGATATCCTTTGTATTCCAGCACATTCATAAGCCCATTCCTTCTGCAACTATTTTCCAGTTGCATTTTAGAACCATGGATCAATCATGTCAAATGATATGCCGGAAAGAAAAACTGCCTGTTCAGCAGCTGAACAGACAGTCTGTGTATTTCTTTTTCTCAGAGTTCTTCGCCGTCAGAGGCAATGACATTCTTCAGCCAGTGATAGCTCTTCTTCGGAACTCGTTTCATATCCCTCAGATCATGATTGGTGCGGTTGACAAAGACAACACCGTAGCGCTTGCGCATGTCGCCCTGGGAAGAAAGAATATCGATCAGGCCCCAGCCAAGATAGCCGAGCACTTCCACACCGTCGATATTCATGGCATCCTTCATGGCCTGGATATGACGGCGGTGATAGTCAATGCGGTAGTCATCCTGAATCTCATTGACGCCGTCCCATTCTTCCTGCACGCCGATGCCGTTTTCAATCGGGAAGACCGGCATGTGATAGGTCTGATAGATCTTGTTCAGAACATCCCGGAAACCATCCGGATCGATCTGCCAGTTCCATTCGGTTGTGGCAAGATAGGGATTGTCCTTCTTGCCGTAATGCATATAGTAATTTGGCGTTGTTCCATCCGGAATCATTTCCGCACTGACAGTGGATGAACTGTAATAGGAGAAGGCAAGATAGTCTTCCTGATGATTCCGGAACAGTTCCAGATCTTCTTCCCTGCAGTCCATGTCAATGCCTTTTACTTTTACCCACTGCATCATTTCCCGGGAATACTCGCCTCGGGCAAATACATCCAGCAGGGTTTTGTTCAGGAATTCATCTGCCTTTCTGGCCGCCTGGATATCCTTCGGATCACAGGTTGCCGGATAGGTTTCGGCATATGCCAGCATTCCGCCGATTTTTGCGTCAGTATGTTCGTGAACATAATTCACCAGCCGGACATGGGCAAGCATGACATGATGACCGATCTGATACAGTTCATCTTCCGTTTTGTCACCCTTCAGATAGCCGGCAATCCGGAAGGCAATATCCGGATTCCAGTACAGATTCTGTTCATTGAAGGTCAGCCAGTATTTCACCTTGTGATGGAATCTTCTGATCACTTCTTCACCATAGCGGACAAAGCAGTCGACAACTTCCCGGGAAAGGAAGCCGTTATAGTTCTCAGCCAGATACAGCGGCATGTCGAAATGGTACAGGCAGACCATCGGCTCCAGACCTCTTTCGATCATCGCATCCAGCAGTCTGTCATAATAGGCAAAGCCTTCTTCATTGAACTCCCCGCATCCGTCCTTCACACATCTTGACCAGGACATCTGGATACGGTACATATTCATGCCAAGATCCTTCATCAGATCAAGGTCTTCTTCATAGTGATGATAATTGTCGTTGGCAAAATGCCAGTCGCTGCGGTTTTCCGCCGGTTCCACGATATCGTAGACAGACAGCGATTTGCCGCCTTCATTCCAGCCTCCCTCCGTCTGCATGCTTGATACGGAATTACCCCAATAGAACATATTCATCTCCTTTGATCATGATTTCTGATATTGCCGGCAAGCCACGGCAGCTGCCGGTTTTTACATATCTCATTATATATCCTGCAGGAATGATGTCCGAAATACTGACACAAAAAAGAAGCCGTATCCGGCTTCTTCGTTTTTTCAGATATCCCGGTAGTCCACCAGTTCCACGTCATGTTCTTCAAGCCATGTCTTCATGGCCGGATCACACAGCATGGCAACTTCCTTTGTCCGGTTGACGGTCAGGGAAGAATTGTTCAGCAGGTAGTCATCCAGATAGCCGGGATGGAAGACGGCAACACTCGGCATGTCTTCCTTTGCGACATTCAGCACACCGTCCTTCAGACACTGACAGGCATCATAGTCAGGCGACATCGAACCCATCGGCAGGATTCTTACCATGGTATTTCCGAATTCTGTCGGCTGACCGTCAAAGCGTGCCTTCTGCTGTCTGAGGCCGTATTTCTTTGCCACGATATCCAGCGCTTCAAAGAGGTTTTTGCTCATGACGGCATGGGCTTCGAAATAGTCCGGTTCCTTTCCGGTCAGCTCCTTGAACTTCCTGTACTGGGCTTCGATCTCAATGACTGCTTCTTCAACAGCGACAAACTCTTCACCTTTTCTGAATGCTTCACGGTATTCCCGGGAAGAACGGAATTCCCCATTTTCATTTAACATCGAAGGAATCAGCTGCGGATCGGCACACGGTTTTCCCAGACATACATTGGTATGCTGGCCGACGGCAATGTCAAAGTCCTTCAGAAGATCCAGACCATGCCGGGCATAGGGCATGTTGGGCATCAGGCCGGCACTGCGGACCAGGCCGTCCTTTACCGATTTGTAAATGCCGTAGTTCACTGCTTCGCTGTAGCCGATATCATCGGCTCTGATCACCAGTTTTTTCATATACGCTCCTTAATAATGACAGAGTTCGATCTGCTCGTCTTCGACAAACTTCAGGACATCCGGATCACACAGAACATCCAGTTCCTGCACGCGGCTGGTATTGTAGGAACTCATGCGGTACAGTTCCAGATCACACCAGCCGGGATGGCACATGATCTCAATATCCTTGTCCCTGTTTTCCTTCAGGATCTCAATCATCTTTTCCTTTGTCGCATAGGGACCATAGAAGCCGATGACAAATTCATAGTCACCGTATCTGCGCAGCTGCAGGCCGTATTCCGCCGCCAGTCTTCTGGCAACAGCCAGTGCTTCCGGCGTGGCATCATGGACACTGTGATGGGAATCGAGATGGGTCGGCAGATGTCCGGCCACGGCAATATAGCGCTCGATCTGCGCCTTCCATTCGGCATAGATCTCATCATAGTCAGGATTCTTTTCCCAGATCGTTTTTCGGCCGGCATAGAATTCGCCGGTCGCCGGATCGGTCAGTGTCCTGTTTTCCGTCAGCGGCTTTCCCAGGGTCAGCGTCATGTGCACGCCGATGCCAAGACCGGGATACTTCTCCTTTGCCATGGCCATTGCTGTTTCAAAATACTTTGAATTGGTCAGGGCTGTTGTGGAACGCAGAATGCCCTGTTCATAGGCCTGAAAGATGCCGTACGTATTGCCCATCGTATAGCCGAGGTCATCGCCGTTGATTACAAGTTTCATGGTTTCTCCTTACAGCTGGCGGAAGTCGATCAGCTCAATATTGTTGTCCTTGATCCACTGCTTCAGCTCGTCGCTGGTCGCGGCCGCCAGATCAACGACCCGGCAGGTATTGAAGCTGGAAAGTTCAAACAGTTCCTGATCACAGTAGCCGCAGTGGGTAATGATATAGCCGAGATCCTTTTTCAGCAGGCCGCCTTCATCATTGATGATGACATGCAGAGGATCATTATGCAATTGTTCTTCGGGTGTGATTCCCTTATACCAGCTCATGGCACCCATCGGCTGATACGGCTCACGGAAATCTGTAGTCAGCGGCTTGCCGTACTTGTCGGCAATTGCCCTTCTTGCCCTTTCGGTTGTCTTTGTGCCGTAGGCATGGCCATGGATATAGTCCGGCGCCCGGCCGACCAGTTCTACAAACCGCTCTGCCTGGGCTGCGAATTCAGCATAGACCTGATCATAGTCGACATGGTCATGATCATTTTCATCGGTATCCAGTGCCCGGTTTTCCCGGCTGGTATAGAACATGCCGTTTTCATGGCAGAGATTCGGAACCTTGTCATAGCCCAGCAGCGAAGGTCCGGTGGACGCATTGAGATCAATGCCGAAGGCAATCTGATCCAGATAGGGACGGATCCATTCCACGCATTCTTCGGCCCACGGCATATTGGCAAACAGGCCGGTGTTTCTTACCACTCCATGGGTAATGCCGTGGATGATGCCCTGTGACACAGCTCTGGTAATGCCGTAGTCATCTGACTGAAACAATAATTTCATACTTGTCCTTTCTTCCAGAAACAGCCCCATGGATCCATGAGGCTGTTCTGTATGTTTTATGAATGAAAGTTTTTTTAATGATTATTCTTCGACTGCACCGGTTTCTTCCAGTACGAACTTGTTGTCCTGAATCTTGAAGAACGGATACCACAGAACCATTGACAGCAGGATCATCAGCAGTTCCCAGATAGCGAGCATAACGCCGCCCTGCAGGAAGCCGTGAATGATGCCGGGAGTTGTCCATGGCAGCTGGACACCATGCGGAATCGGAACGATGCCGATCTTCATGACGATGTATGTCAGTGTTCCCTGAATACCTGTGAGGAACAGCAGCGGCAGGAAGAACAGCGGGTTCAGAACGCACGGAATACCAAACAGCAGCGGTTCATTGATGAAGAAGATCGTTGTCGGCAGAGACAGCTTGCCGAGGGTCTTCATCTGCTGCGACTTGGCAAACAGAACCATCAGGATTGCCAGACCCATCATCGAGCCGACGCCGCCGAAGGTGAATGCCTTGGTGAATGCAGTACCGATAAAGATGTTCGGCATCTTGGCTGTCGGATCAGCCATATAGATTTCCAGGTTTTCCAGAGACAGCGGTGTGTAGATCGGGTTCGTGATGGAACCGACGATATTGCCGCCGTGGAGACCGAAGAACCACAGCAGACCGGTCATGATGTTGAAGAACAGCCATGCCCAGATGTTGTTGCCCATGAATCTCATCAGGTTGGACTGGATAATGCCGAAGATGAACTGGTGCAGGCCGCCGTAGCTTGTCATCTTGAACAGGGAAGCGATAACCAGCCAGCAGGTAATGATGATGAAGCCCGGGATCAGCGTCTTGAAGGAATTGGATACATTCGGCGGAACACTGTCCGGAAGCTTGATCGTCCATCCCTTGTCAAGGATCCATACATAGACTCTGGCTGTCAGCAGGGCCAGAATCATGGCTGTAAACAGACCCTTGGCCGCAAGATATTCCGTGGATACTGCCGAAACAGCACCGGCATCAGCAGCAGCCGCTGTGAAGTATGTGCCTGTTCCGGTAACCAGCAGGAAGCTGATCAGAGAGACCAGACCGGCACCCAGACCGTCAGAATTGAATTCTCTTGCCAGATGATAGGCAATGAAGAATGCCGCATAGAGAGAGATCATCGATACGGTAACAGCACCCGGCAGAGCCAGAATGGCAGACAGACCTGTTTCATTCAGCCAGTTTGTATAGGCCGGAATCGGCAGGTTGCCGATCAGTGTGAACATCGAACCGACGATGTTGGCTGTCATGACAGCGATAAATCCGTTGCTGATGGCACGGAGATAACGGTTGCCGGACAGTTTGGCAGAGATAGGCATCAGATACTTTTCAAGAAAACCCATCAGTTTGTCCATAAAACTAAATCCCCTTTCCTTTTTAGGTAATTCCAATGTATCACCCGCAAAGTCAAGAGGCATTACGGCTGTCTGCCGCCGGCCGCGGCACTTTTCCGGACACTTTCCTCTTCCGCATATTTCCTGTCCTGCAGGCGGAAGAACGGATACCAGATCAGACCCTGGATCACAAACAGCACTGCCTGCCAGACAGCCAGCCGCCAGCCGCCCTGCAGCAGGCCGCTGATGATCATCGGCGTCGTCCACGGCAGTTCAATGCCGATCGGCGCCGGCACAAGTCCTGTCTTCATGACCGTATAGGTCAAAAGAACACTGATCTCCGGCACCAGAATAAACGGTGCCAGCAGAATCGGATTCATCATGATCGGCAGACCGAGAATGATCGGTTCATTGATAAAGAAGATGCCCATCGGCAATGCGATCTTTCCCAGTTCCTTCATATGTGCACTCCTGGCCTGATAGCGCATCAGCAGCGCCAGGATCAGCGTCGATCCCGCCCCGCCGAACGTGCAGACCGTCAGAAAATAGCTGTGAATGATATGCGGCAGCGGCAGTCCCAGGCGGTAGGCCTGCAGATTCTCCAGGGCCAGCGGCAGAAGTATCGGCCGCATGATCGAATTGATGACATTGCCGCCGTGAATGCCGACAAACCACAGCAGCTGAATCATCAGCACCGAAATCATGAATCCAATAATATGTTCCCCGACCAGTCCCGACAGACTGTTCTGCAGCACCTGATAGACAAATTCCGGAAAGCTGCCGTAGGGACTCAGCGCAAAGACCGCTGTGATCAGGGTAAACACAAGAATGCTGGCGGTCATCGGAATCAGCGAAAAGAACGACATGTAGATCTGTTTCGGCACCCGCTCCAGACCGGCCGTAAACTTTGTGCTCAGCTGTTCCATCAGGCCGAACATCTTCACCGACAGAAAGGCGGTAATAAAGGAACAGAATACACCTCTGGCACCGAAATAGGTCATGTCGGCAGAAGCACCGCTGACATTCAGAATCAGAAAGAAACAGACCAGCGAATTGATGCCGGCATGGGGTCCGCTGACATCCATCTCGCGGCCGTACTGATAGGCAACAAGAAATGCCATATAGACAGAAATACAGCCGGTCGTATACTGTTCGCCGATTTTCAGCATCGTCTCAAAGCCGGTGCCGGCAATCAGATCCATGAACGGCTGGAAAGGAAAATTCTGCAGCAGGGTAAAAATGCCGCCGATGATCAGAACCGGCATCAGCCGGTAGGAAGCGGCACTGATAGCGCGGATGATCCGCCGATTGGCAACCTTGACCAGAATATCCTCCAGCCGCAGCTTCTCCGGCTTTTCTTCCTTCTTCTCCGCCAGCAGGACAAGCACCGCAGCCCCGTCCAGCGTACCGTATACTTCGGAAGTGATCCGGACGATCTTCTTTTCCGGATACTTCTTTTCTGTCTCCTCTTTCAGGTAGGCAAGATGCGGCGCAATGAAAACAATATCTGCCTGCGGCACATACTGTTCCATCTGATTGACTGCACAGGAGCCGATCTTATAGTCCAGTTCTTCATGTTCCGCCACATACTCACGCATCCGCGACACCAGAATGGAACTGGTCATGCCGGCACCGCAGACCACCAGAATCTTTTCACTCATTGGAAAATATCCTCTTCCTGCGGCTGCTGGTACAGCTGCTGGATGCAGTCCATGATCTGTTCATAGGTCATTTCCTGCAGCAGCCGGCTGAGCAGCTGCCGGTCAGTGATCAGATCCGCCATCGTCTGGGCAAAGACCGAATATTTCTCATCACCGTTCCGCTGCATCGTTGTCAAAAACACCAGCCTTACCCGGGTTCCGTACCAGTCAATTGCGTCCTTCAGGGACAGTGCCGCAACCTTGGTCACATCACTGCAGGCCCGGCCGGGATGAGGAAAGGCTGCCATATGGCCGATGGCCGTTGACGCCATCCGTTCTCTTTCCAGCACCATTTCCTGATAGCGGCTGTCGAGCACCACCTTCTCACTCAGCTTCCGGCTGAGAAAGGCAATGACTTCTTCCGGTGTATGCAGATCAGCATTCGCAAAGACGAGACCGGGATCAAAGCAGCTGCGCACAAATGTATATTCTTCGCGGTCGGTATGCAGGGCTGTATCCACCTTCTCCAGATCTTCCGCATCGGGAATTTCCTTGATGCGGATGACCGGAACATTCAGCACAAAATCAATCGGAACCGTCGACAGCACCATGTCATACTCACAGCTGCCGGCTGCCTTCAGATCATAATAGGACATGGTATCCACACTCTCGCAGGTATCCTGAAATCTTCTCTGGATCTTATAGGCCAGCATCCGTGATGTGCCGGCACCGCTGGCACAGACCACCAGGATCTTCTTTTTCATGCCGCTCTTCTGACGTTCGATTGCCAGGGCAAAATGCAGGGCCAGATAGCCGATCTCATTCTTGTCGATGGGCATGCCGATTTCTTCCTGCAGAACCTTGGCCGTCATCGCCGCAATGTCAAAGGCGAGCGGATTCTCACGGTTGATCTGTCCCAGCAGCGGATTGTTGATATGCATGCCGTATCTTGCCCGCTCGATCAGCGGCTCCATATGCATGGCAAGGGCACTGTACAGTTCAATATCACCGCTGAAATCATAGCCGTAGCGGGCATTGATCTGCTTCATGACCCGGCTCAGTGTATTCAGCGTTTCCGGATACATGACCATTTCCTTCTCACTGGCAATCATCTTCTTGCCAAGCAGATGGATCGTCACATAGCCGATTTCCGTTTCCGGTATTTCCAGACCATAGACTTCCGAAAGCTGCCGGTAGATATCGGCTGCGATCTGCCACTCCGGCTTTTCCTTCAGGCTTTCCTGTTCACTGCCGGACAGGCCGCCGATATAGGTGCCGTCCTCAATTCTCGTCAGGGCAATGAGCAGATGAATGATCAGATTGCGGAAACTGGCATCGGCCATCGTAAAGTCATATTTCTTCAGCGTTTCATACAGCAGGCTGCGCATCGTTTCATATTCATCAGCACCGAAATAACGGTCCACGCTGCTTTCTGAGCGGCGGTTGTCAAACCCGGCCGTATCAAAGCAGAACTCGGCAATGGCATTGCGGATATGGAATTCATCGCCGGCAATGCGGATACCCTGGCGCGGTGCCGCTTCCACCTGCAGGTCAAACAAAGCCAGCTGTTCCTTTACCTGTCTCAGGTCTTCGGAAAAGGTTGAACGCGAGATATACAGGCGGTCTGCCAGTTCCTCGGAACGGATATAGTCATTCGCCGTCAGAAGCGTCCGGATGATATAGCTGATTCTCTCATTCTGATCACTCGGCATCAGGAACTGGCTGTTTGTCTCGGTATCGACGATTTCCTTCAATAATGTATAGTACTTGTCCTGATCAATGATCTTCAGACGGTAGCCGGCACCGGGTCTGGCTTCAATGTCCACCCCGGCATCCGCTGCCCTGGCATCACGAAAACCGCGGACACACTCACGCAGCGTCCGCGGTCTGATATCCATCTTTTCACAGATGGTTTCAGTCTCCGCAAAGCCTTTCGTCTCACTCAGGATATGCAGAAGCTCAATTTCTCTTTTTGTCAGCCGTTCACTCATGATTGCAGATATTGCATTCTTTTCCGATAGTAGAAATACAGCGGGATCAGGATGATTGCCGTAAAGAAGGTATATTCAAACAGCCGGCTGCCGACCGTCTCGGCAAAGACGCCGTTCTTCCAGGCCAGAAAGCTGATCAGATATTCATAAAGCAGTTCAATGATGCCGTAGGCAAAGAACAGGTAAACACCCTTCTTGCGTTCATGAAACCAGATCGAACCGGCGATCAGCACCAGGAATACAGCATTGGCAATCAGGTCATAGAGATCATTGCCGCTGATGCCGTCATGCAGAATGAAGAACAGGTTTCCGGCCATGCTCATGGCCAGAACGATCTTCAGCCACATCAGAAGCCGATGGGCACCGTCCAGTGCCGTTCTTTCTTCTTCAGCAGCCTTTTTCGCTTCCTTATGTTCACGGGCAATCTGTTTTTTCCGTTTTCCCATATCGCTTCTCCTGTTTTCTGTATGCAGATACGATTCCGATTGTATTATACATGGATGAAATATTGGATTGTTACAGACTGCTGCCGCCGGATGCGGCAGAAGGCCGGCGGATCATCGTATACATATGCACGCCGCTCTTCAGCACGGTATCTTTTTCAACCGTCATTCCTTCATGTTCATATTTCCGCATTTTCTGCTCACTATCGGTATCGAGAATGGTAATCAGTCCATGGGCATCCGCTTCCGCAAACGGCATGGCCAGCAGCTGTTTCAGAATGCCCTGATGCTGGTATTCCCGGCGCACACAGACGAGACAGACATCGACATAATCCGGTGTATGTTCATGATACAGGGTATAATCCTGCCAGCCGTTTCTGACTGTGATCATTTTCTGCACCCCTTCAAAGGTCATATGCAGCATATACTCGACGGTCAGCCACAGATCCCGGTACCAGGGCAGGCCTTTTCCCCGGCGGTACCAGACAATATAGCCTTCTTCCTTTTCCGATGTCGTAAAAAGCCCGCCGTGCTTTGCGAAGGCTTTCAGCGTGATATAGAAATACTGCACGGCATCGTCATAACCCAGACTCCAGGTCACAACCCCTTCTTCAGCCAGAAACGCATCGGCAAAGGCTTCGGCAATTTCATATACATGTCTGTCATCAATTCCCTTCAGACTGATCATGATCCTATTGTACCGTGAATGAATAAAGAAATGAAAAAGAAGGAACTTCTGTTCCTTCTCTTACAGCTGATTGACTTCTCTGACCGCATCACGCATGGCACTGTCAATGCCGAGGCGGATCATTGTGCTCGGGGCGCCGAAGCAGATATTGAAGCCGGCCCTGTTTTCATAGATGCGGTGGGACCCAAGCCGGCGCAGACGCTGGACATCCACCTTGCCGGAATCATAGACGCTCAGGGTCAGCTTGGCAATCGAGGAATTGGTCATCTTGATATTCTCGATGCCGCCGGCTGCCTTGATGACAGCACTGATGATTTCATCCTTGACGCCAGTCTTGAAGAGATCCATGGCCATATACTTGAAATAGACTCTGGTGACCAGGAAATAGACAGCGGCGGTAATGATGCCGGCAACTGCCACCCCGATCAGGCTTCTGGAAAGAGCCGGATACTGCAGATAGCTGATGAATTCCGGCAGCGAACCCGGTCTTGCCGTCAGGGTCAGCATATCCACCGACTGATAGCCCAGATAAATATGCAGGGACTGCAGGGCCATATACAGAATGCCGGTATAGGCAACATGGAACGAGAACAGAAGCGGACACAGGATCATCAGGATCAGTTCCAGCGGCAGCAGTGTTCCCCAGAGAAGAGATGCCGCCGTGCCGATGATGCACAGGACAACCATGCGCCGTTTTTCCAGCACGTTGGTATCGAGACTGAATGCCGCCCAGATCAGAGCCGGCATCGCAAAGATATTCAGAATATAGTACGGCGTAAAGAAACGTCCGGCCATGCCGGTGACACCGTTGGCCGCCAGCTGGGCTGTCCAGATATTGACATCACCGGAAATGGAAATGCCGGCCGCATTGACCCAGGAACCGCCGTTGATCTCATACCAGAACGGCTGGCGGATCATGGTGCCCAGACCCAGCGTGCCGAGGATCCGCTCGGTAATGCCGTACAGAGCCAGATTGATCGGGTTGTTGGTATCAACGGAAATGAAGCGGACAATGCGCTGAATGAACACGATCGCATAGGGCCAGACATATGACACGACAATGCCGGCGACGATGCTGAAGAAGACTGTTCTCAGCACACAGGACATTTCCCTGGAAATGAAAGAGAAGATGCCGTATTCCGTCTTCTTGCGGGAGCCGTTGAATGCCCACAGGGTGATGGCCGCCACGATCATGGCGCCGATCAGACCGGTCTGCAGCGGATAATGGGTGGAGCCGACCAGGGAAACAACATTAGTGCGGCTGACACTCAGGCCGAGAATACTGCTGTAGGCCGTCGAAGGCAGCGACGGATTGGCAAAATACATGGTTGTGGCCAGATAGGTCACATAGCCGGAAACGGCGGAAATGATCGTTGCCGCAGATCCGCCTCTTCTTGCCGTCAGACGGATCATGAACAGCATCGGGTAGTTGACTGTCAGGAACTGGCCGACCTTGATCAGAAGTTCACCGACCGAAATCACCGCTTCACTGTCGAAAAGACCGGCAAGGCCGTACACCTGATTGGTAATCAGGTTGCCGGCGCCGATCAGACACACCGCAAAGAAAATCACACACAGCGGGAATTTCAGTATTTCATAAAAAGACTGCCAGTTTCGCATGATTCATTACTCCTAAAACAATGTTTTCAGACGGTCAAAGTAGGAGACTTCCCGTCCGGTCAACACTCTTACATTAATATCCTTGGCGGATGATACTGTCACCTGATTCAGGCCTTCCATCGGATAGACATCCTGATCACAGGCCAGAACGGCACCGCTGAAATTGGATGAGCGGAATTCAATGACCGTATCCGGCTTCAGGATGATCGGTGACTGCAGGGAACGGAACAGACTGTGATGGATGACACCCAGCTCCGTCAGTTCAATAAAATCCAGACCTTCCTGAATTACCGCCCCGCCCAGGGAACGGTTGAAGGCGGAAGATCCCAGCTGCGTGCAGACCAGAACGCCGCTGCCGCGCAGGGTCTCAAATTTCTCGCCGTTGATATAGACATCAATGATCTGGGTGCGGTAAGGATTCTCGATCCGCACTTCATTGATCGCATGGTGCTTCATGCCTTCTGCCGTCATCTGCAGCAGACGGTATTTCTTTTCCTTCAGCTCGCCGCTGAAAAAGGTATCCATGAATTCCCGCCAGTCACTGTCCCGGTAATCGGTATAAAAGCCAAGTGTACCGGTATGAATGCCATAGAAGCAGACATTGGAAAACCACCTGCCTACCTTGCGCAGCACTTCATGCACGGCATGAATATAGGTGCCGTCACCGCCGATGACAAACACCGTATCCGGCTTCAGGTCATTGCGCTCATAGCCGTGTTCCTGCAGTTCCATATCCGTTTTTCTGCCCAGTTCTTCCGATACCGGATCAGGGCGGGTAATAATCGTATAGGTACTCATCTCTGATCTCTTTTCACGCTATCCATTATATATGAAAATGCGCATCTTCGCACTGCCGCAAAGAAAAGGAACACCGCAGTGTTCCTGACTAGCCGAGGATGCCCTTATCGGCATTCTGCACGGTCGGTATTTCCGTCGTGTCCACATCATTGATATGGTCACCGCTGTATTTCCTGGTTTCCGAGGCAATGACCCCGTTCAGCAGCAGCACCGCAATGATATTCGGAACAGCCATGAAGCCGTTGAGAATATCGGCAATATTCCATACCACATTCAGTTCCACCAGAGAACCAACCATAACAAAGATAACCCAGAGAATCTTATACGGACGGATCGCCTTTTCACCAAACAGATAGACACACGCTCTTTCACCGTAGTAATACCAGCCAAGAATTGTCGAGAAGGCAAACGTGATCAGGCCGAATACCAGAACCGGCACGCCGATATAGGGAATGACGGAGAAGGCATTTGTCGCAACCGTGGCGCCGTTGCCGGAAAGTCCGTCAATGCCGGGATACTTGATGATGCTGGAGATCATGACCAGACCGCTCATCAGACAGATGACTACTGTATCCCAGAAGACACCGGTCATGGAAACCAGAGCCTGGCGCTTGGGATTTGCCGTCTGGGCTGCCGCACCGACCAGCGGGGCCGAACCCATGCCGGCTTCATTCGAGAACAGACCTCTGGCAAAACCGTAGCGGCAGGCCATCATGACCGTGCTGCCGATAAAGCCGCCGCTTGCAGCCCTGGGTGAGAATGCCGAGGAAATGATCAGGGAAATCGTCTGCGGCAGGACATCGGCATTGATGAAGAGAATCACCAGACAGCCGATGAAGTAGAATGCCGCCATAAACGGAACCAGTGCTTCCGATACCTTGGTGATCGACTTGATGCCGCCGAGAATGACAACCGCGACAACCGCTGTCAGCACCGCTGCAACAAGAAGCGGCGAAACACTGAAGCTCTGGGTAATATTGGTCACAACCGCATTGGCCTGCACCATATTGCCGATACCGAAGGCACATATTGATGCCAGCAGGGCAAAGACAATGCCCAGCCAGCGCATGTTCAGGCCTCTGTCCAGGGCATACATGGCACCGCCGATCATTGTGCCGTTCTCGGAACGGACACGGTATTTGACCGCAATCAGATTTTCGGCATACTTGGTGGCAATGCCGAAGAGACCGGTCAGCCACATCCACAGCACTGCACCCGGGCCGCCCATGGCAATCGCCGTGCCGACACCGATAATATTGCCGGTGCCGATGGTCGAGGACAGCGCCGTTGTCAGAGCCCCGAACTGGGAAACGTCACCTTCCGAGTTTGCATCTCTGGTAACCGAAAGCCTGATTGCCTTGAAGATATCCTTCTGAATGAATCCGGTCCGGACCGTCATGAAAATATGCGTACCGAACAGCAGGATGATCAGCGGCCATCCCCAGACAATCGCATCTATTTTATTAATAATCTCTGCAAACATAATATTTACCTGCCAAACATTGTATAGTGTACCACAAAGCACACTTCAGAATGAATTTCTTACCCGGAATATTCACTGCTGATATACATTCTGGAATTCCACCAGATATCCGTCCGGATCCTGAAGGAAAAACGAATACACCGGGAACTGCGGATGTTTCTGAGGTCCACGGTAAATATCACACCTGTCCTTCAGTTCCGCATATCTGTTTCTGACTGCTTCATCATTTTCCAGATTCATGGAAAGGCACACACCCTGCGGTCCGCTCAGCAGCTTCCTGGCATCACCATACTGACAGAATCCCCAGTAACCGTATCCGGTATCGAAGATATACAGGCTGTCTCCCTGTTTCTGATCAACCGGCAGTCCCAGCAGATCATGATAGAAGGATACTGTTTTCGCAATATCCGAGCAGGGCAGGAAAATCACTGAGGTTCCTGGTTTCATTCATCCTCCTCCGCGGGCAGTATCATTGCCCTGTACATTAAGGTCATGGCAGTTACCTGAATCAGTGCACCCCAGCAGACATCGGAAAGGAAATGATTGGTCATATGAATGCGGTTATAGACAAACAGCACCATATAGGCAACCCCGATCAGCCAGCAGACAAGATTTCTTTTCCGGCTGCTCTTTCCCGATACATCACTCAGCATCGGCAGCATCAGCATCAGTGATGCCTTCAGCAGATGTCCGCTCGGCCAGCTCATCAGGCCGTCTTCCTTGCCGGCCAGATAGGGAATCATTTCCCACCAGTTCCGGTAGGCGGAATGAGGATCGTCAAGCTTGAGCAGATACTTGTATCTCGGTCTTGAGCCGACCAGCTTCAGCCAGTCCTTCAGCCAGAAGGAAAGAGCTGTGGCGCCAATCATCATCAGTCCGGTCATGACCAGCTTCTTTTTATTTTTGTCATCAATGATCTTAAATGCAACAAACATGCATACGGCAGCGATCGCTGCCCAGAACAGCAGGCCGCAGACAGAAAGCAGCGGTGAAGATTCTCCCGGCACATAGCCGAAAGCTGCCCGGACTTCCTTGTCGCCCTGCTCATTGCAGTAAAGCAGTGACTGTATAAATCCGAAAATCAGTCCGGCCTTGCCGGCAGATTCATACCGGTCCCCTTTCAGACCCCGGTAAATACATACGCCGCCGATGGCCGGAAACATGTAGGCGGCTGTCTGCCCGTACCAGGCAAACCAGCTGCCGATTTCCGTGCGCCCGGCCAGGGCTTCACTGATCTGATAATCATAAAAGGACCCGACAGCTATGCCAAGCACACACAGTGCCAGCAGGCCAAAGGTCCATTTTTTATTGACGCCAAAGACAGTATCTTTCATGTTCATAACCTCCAATTTGTTCTGACGCTTCTGCGCTGCGTGCAGCAGATGTCTTTTTCTTCTGACACTGATTGTTTTCATTCTCCGTCAATTTGTCAATACCATACGGCCGGTGCCAGAGATTATAATGGAAACAGACAAAGGAAAAACCATCATGGAACAGATCATCAGAGAAACCTCACTGGGAACCATCATCGGCAGAAAGACCGACGGCTGTATTGAATATCTCGGCATTCCCTATGCAAAAGCAGAACGCTTCCGCTATGCCGAGCCAATTGATCATTTTGACCAGCCCTTCCAGGCATTGTCATATGGCAGTGCCTGCCCGCAGTACCGGCAGTATTTCCCCCAGCACGACAATCCCGAACGTCTTTTCTATCACCGGGAATTCCGCAGAGGCATCGAATTTCACTATGACGAAGACTGCCTGAATCTGAATATCTTTGCGCCGGAACATGCAGAACACTGCCCGGTGGCAGTCTACATCCACGGCGGCGGCTTCAACTCCGGTGCCAGCGCCGAGGAACCTTTCCGCGGCTATGGACTGGCAAAGCGCGGAATCATCACCGTATTCATCAATTACCGGGTCGGCATTTTCGGCTATCTGACCCATGAAGACATTCAGAAAGAATATGGCCGGGACGGAAACTTCGGTCTCGACGACCAGCTGACAGCTCTGAAATGGGTGAAACGTCACATCGCTGATTTCGGCGGTGATCCGGAAAACATCAGTGTCATGGGCCAGAGTGCCGGAGCCATGTCCATTCAGTATCTGTGCCTGAACCATGACAATGCCGGACTCTTCCGAAGGGTTCTGATGATGTCCGGTGCCGGCCTGTTTCCCAAATTTGCCTCACCCCGGAAAGCGGAACAGACCCGGGAATACTGGCGGCAGCTGATGGAGCGGATGGGCTGCCCTTCCCTTGAGGAACTGCGCCGGCTGGATGCTGCTGCCCTGCTTTCCGCTGCCCAGGATCTGAAAAGCATCCGCAAAGACACCCTCTACAACACCATGCCGGTGATCGACGGTGTCCTGATCAAGGCTCCCGTTGACAAACTGATCCATGCGCCGCTGCCTGTCGGCTATATGATCGGCTATACCAATACCGACCTGTATGCGCCGCTGATGGCTGCCGTCGGCAACCGCTTCGGCTGTGACAATCACGCCTATATCTATTTCTTCGATATCGATGCCCCGGGTGATGACAACAAGGCCTTCCACTCCTGTGATCTGCGCTACATGTTCGGCCGGCTGGAACAGTCCTGGCGGCCCTATGGCAAAAGAGACTATGAAGTATCGGAACAGATGATGGACTATCTGGCAGCCTGGTGCACAAACGGCAATCCCAACGGACCGGGCCGGCCCTACTGGCAGTGCTGCCATGACGGCCGTCTCAGTGTTCTGCGCTTCGGATCTGACCGGACGGCAGAAGAAAAGCCTTCAATCGCCAGACTGACGGCAAACATGATAAAGAAAGGAAACCCACGGGCATGAAATTCCGGCATCAATTCCATCTGAAAGACAAGGGTGACTCCTTTGTCACCTATGAAGCTGACGGCATCTCCATGCGGCTGGATTTCCTGAAAGATATCCTGAGAGTCTCTCTGATCAGAAATGAAGCAGCACTGTTTCCGACCTGGAGCGTTGCCCCAAACGGAACCTGCCCGCAGGAAGGCAGAGACAAACTGTCAACTGAGGACTTTGAGCTTCAGAAGCCGGAACTCACGGAACAGGACGGCATTGTCTCCTTTGCCCACGGCGGCCTTTCCTTTTATATTGAACTGCTGAACTTCCGCATCACTGCTGAAAATAAAAAAGGCATTGTCTATCAGGACCGCAGCGGCCTGGCATACAACTTTGCCGGCGAGCTCGGCCATGGTTCCGTTCACTTTACCCGCCGCGAAGAAGACCAGAAAATCTTTGGTCTTGGCGACAAGAGCGGACATGTAAACAAGAACGGCCGCAGCTTTGATCTCTATACCGGCGATGCCATGGGCTTCCGGGCTGAATATTCCGATCCCCTGTACAAGCATCTGCCCTTCTATATCTGTGAAAACGAGAACGGATCCTACGGTCTGTTATATGATACCTGCAGCCAGGGCCGCATCAATTTCGGTCAGGAACATGACAATTATTTTGAACCGTTCAATTCCATCCGCTATGAAGAAGAAAACATGATCTTCTATCTGATTCCCGGCACCCCGCTGGAAATCATTCAGAAATTCAATGCCCTCTGCGGCGGCATTGCCCTGGTTCCGGAATGGGCCTTCCGCTACTGCGGCAGCACGATGGAATATACCGATGCCCCCGACGCCGATGCCAGACTCCGCGGCTTCATTGCCAAATGCGAAGAAAATGACATTCATGCCGGCGGCTTCTGGATGTCCAGCGGCTATACCCAGATCGGTGACAAGCGCTGTGTCTTCCACTGGAACACCGACAAGATTCCTTCCCCGAAAGATCTCAGTGATCATTTCCGCAGCCATGGTCTGGAAATCATTCCCAATATCAAGCCGGCCTTCCTGAGTGATCATCCGCTCTATGAAAAAATTGCCGCAAACGGCTGGTTCCTGCACTACAAAGACGGATCACCGGCAGTCTTTCCGTTCTGGGGCGGCATGGCCAGCTATCTCGACTTTACCAATCCCGGTGCCGCTGCCTTCTGGCAGGACTGCATCCGGGAAAGCCTGCTTCGCTGCGGATACCGGAATCTCTGGAACGACAACAACGAATATGATGTCTGGGATGATGATGTCTATGCCTGCGGTTTCGGAAAGGAAATCCGGGCGAATCTGATCCGGCCGCTGTTTTCCCTGTTGATGGCAAAGGCCGGCCGCGAAGTCTGTCAGTCTGCCTTTGCGGAAAATGAAATACCGTTCATGGTTTCCCGCTGTGCCATTGCCGGCACCCAGCGCTATGCATCAACCTGGACCGGTGACAACTATACCGACTTCCGTGATCTGCGCTATAACCATTATCAGGCCATGACCATGTCCCTGTCCGGCTTCTGTTTCTTCGGCCAGGACATCGGCGGCTTTGCCGGTCCCCGACCGGGAAAGGAACTGTTCCTGCGCTGGCTGCAGTATGCCGTATTCACACCCCGCTTTGTGCTCCATTCCTGGAAACCTGGCGAGCCTTCCAACATGCCGTGGCTCTATCCTGATCTTCTGCCAGAGGTTCAGAAGCTGTTTGCCCTGAGAGACCGGCTGGTGCCGTATCTGTATGAACAGACCCGGCAGTGTGTCAAGGACAATCTGCCGCTGATCCGGCCGGTATTCCTGTATGAAAAAGACTATGACTGCGAAGCCGACTGCTTCCTGTGCGGCGATCAGATCCTGGCCTGTCCGGTATTTGATGAAGGCCAAAAGGATGTCACTGTCGTATTGCCGTCCTTTGCGTCATGGAAACTGCGCGGCGAAGGCGAAACATACAAAGGAGGCACTGAGCTGACTGTGCCCTGTGCCCCCGAAGATCTTCCGGTATGGTTTGAGAAGATTTAGATTTCAATTTCCTTCTTTTCGACTGCTTCTCTGAGCTTCTCTTCCTTGCGGATCTGAAGCTCTTCTGTTTTTTTCCGGGAAAGCGGATAGCAGACAAACAGCAGAACCGCCATGATACCGAACATCAATGCCGGAATCAGGGTGCCGAGATCATACATGATCTTCAGGTTCGAGAGTGTCTGCACCGCTCCTTTTTCATATTTATAATGCATGCCAAGCAGGGCGCCGTTGACGCAGATCGCAGCCAGAACCTGTCCGACCTTGCGGAACAGATTGAATACCGAATAGGCCGTGCCGTCATCACGGCTGCCGGTCTTGACTTCAATGTCATCAATGGCATCGGTGACCATTGCCCACAGCTGCATGACCAGGGTCGTCAGGCCGCAGCCGCTGATGAAGTTCATGGCCAGGAAGATCCACAGCAGCTTGGAGGGCTCCATGCCGCGCAGGAAGAACAGGATCAGATTGGCCAGGGCGGCAATTGTCATGCCGACGGCAGTGACTTCCTTCTTGCCCACTTTAGCGGTCAGCTTCGGCAGGAAGAACATGAAGATGATCATCGGTGAATACGTGCATGCCTGGGTGGCAAGATTCATCCAGTTGGCATGGAAATAGTCATCAAACAGATAGGTATAGAAGCTCTGGGTAAACATCTGTCCCGCCAATAACAGCATGGAAACCATGGTAATGGCGACAAATGCGCGGTTGCGGAACAGCAGGCGGATTGCCTTTGCGGCAGCGCCCTTCTGGGGCGGCTGCGGCTTGG
>JAZPXY010000024.1:0-36021 GCA_045543875.1 Bulleidia sp. | reverse complement strand
ATTCCAGCAGGCGCCGTACCAGACGCTCCTTGGGATCTTCTTCCTCTTCGCCTTCCAGCGTATCCTTGTTTCCCGGCAGCATCTTTTTCGATTTGTACTCGATCAGCGTTGCCATTTCTACCAGATACTCACTGGCCACTTCCAGATGAAGCTCACTCATGCTGTTGAGATATGCAATATACTGATCGGTCAGCAGGTTGACATCCAGATTCAGAAGATCCATCTTGTTTTCCCTGATCAGATTCAGCATCAGATCCAGAGGTCCGTCAAACTGATCGATCGTCACGTTAAATTCTCTATCCATATTAACTTAGGTATTATAACAAAAAACCAACCGGGAAACTACAATTTCCCGGCCGGTTCAAATGCTTTTGTCAGGCTGCTACGATATTGACGATTTTGTTCGGAATGACGATGACCTTGCGGATCGTTTTTCCTTCTGTATGCGGCTTTACGCTGTCCAGGGCCAGAGCGGCATCCTGAACGGCCTGGCTGTCACTGTCCTTGGCAATTTCAAATCTGCCTCTGACCTTGCCGTTGACCTGGACAACAATGGTCACGGTATCCTGCACCAGCTTGGCCGGATCATAGGCCGGCCACGGTGCATAGGCCAGTGTATCTTCGCCGGTATAGTGCTGATAGATTTCTTCGCAGACATGCGGCGCGATCGGGCTGAGAGCCTTGACGAAGCCGATGATCATGTCACGGTTCACCTTGTCTGCCTTGTAGCAGTCGTTGATGAAGATCATCATCTGGCTGATGGCAGTGTTGAAATTCAGGGAATCAATGTCTTCACTGACCTTCTTGATCGTGAAGTTGTAGGAATAGTCAAGCGCCGGAGTCGCCTCATCGGTGATCTTGTCTTCACTTTCCATGCACAGACGCCATACACGCTCGATCCACTTGCGGGCACCTTCGACGCCCTGTTCGCTCCATGGCTTGCTGGCTTCCAGCGGGCCCATGAACATTTCATACAGACGCAGAGTATCAGCGCCGTAGACATCGACGATCTCATTCGGATCAACGATAAATTCCGGATAGCGCTTGCCCATCTTGATGCCGTTGGCACCGAGAATCATGCCCTGATGAACCAGCTTGGCAAACGGTTCTTTCACCGGAACGATTCCCTTGTCATAGAGGAAGTTGTTCCACATGCGGCTGTAGAGCAGATGGCCGACAGCGTGTTCCGGACCGCCGACATACAGGTCGACCGGCAGCCAGTGTTCCATCAGTTTCCGATCGGCAATGGCATTTTCGTTATGGGGATCGATATAGCGCAGGAAGTACCAGGAACTGCCGGCACTGCCCGGCATCGTGCTGGTTTCTCTTCTGCCCTTCTTTCCGCCGATTTCGGTATTGACCCAGTCAGTTGCCTTTTCCAGCGGCGAAGCACCGCTGGCAGACGGCTTGTAGTCATCCAGCTCCGGCAGGATCAGCGGCAGCTGATCGAGCGGCAGAGCAATCAGGTCTTCATTTTCGAGATGAACGATCGGAATCGGTTCACCCCAGTATCTCTGACGGGCAAAGATCCATTCACGGATACGGTAGTTGACCTTCTTTTCACCGACACCCTTCTCGCTCAGCCATTCGGTCATGGCATTGATCGCATCTTCCTTGTTCATGCCGTTGAGGAAGCCGCTGTTGATATGCAGGCCGTCTTCCGTCCAGGCTTCTTTTTCAATATCGCCGCCTTCGAGAACAGGAATGATCTCGAGGCCGAATTTCTTTGCGAATTCATAGTCACGGGTATCATGGGCAGGAACAGCCATGATGGCACCGGTTCCGTAGGTTGCCAGGACATAGTCGGAAATCCAGATCGGAATCTTTTTGCCGTTGACCGGATTGATCGCATAGGCACCGGTGAAGACACCGGTCTTTTCCTTGTTCAGCTCGGTTCTTTCCAGATCCGACTTGGTGGCACAGGCCTTCACATATGCCTCTACCTCTTCCTTCTTGTCAGCGGTGGTGATCTTTTCCACCAGGGAATGTTCAGGAGCCAGGACACAGTAGGTTGCGCCGAAGAGCGTATCGCATCTGGTTGTAAAGACTGTGAAGCTGTCATCATGTCCGTCGACCTTGAAATTGACATGGGCACCGACCGATCTGCCGATCCAGTTTCTCTGCATTTCCTTGGTGCTTTCCGGCCAGTCGATCTCATCCAGGCCTTCCAGCAGGCGGTCGGCATATTTGACGATATCAATAACCCACTGCTTCATGTTCTTGCGGACAACCGGATAGCCGCCGCGTTCGCTCTTGCCGTCAATGACTTCATCATTGGCAAGAACGGTGCCGAGTTCTTCACACCAGTTGACCGGCATGTCGACGCACTTGGCCAGGCCCTCTTCAAACAGCAGCGTAAAGATATACTGCGTCCATTTGTAGAAGGACGGATCACAGGTTGATACCTGACGGTCCCAGTCATAGGAGAAACCGATGTTCTTCAGCTGGCTGGTAAAGAAGGCAATATTGTCCTTGGTAAACTTTTCCGGATGATTGCCGGTGCTGATGGCATACTGCTCAGCCGGCAGGCCGAAGGAGTCAAATCCCATCGGATGCAGGACGTTGTATCCTTCCATGCGCTTCTTGCGGGATACGATGTCGGTTGCCGTATATCCTTCCGGATGACCGACATGCAGACCTGCCCCGCTCGGATACGGGAACATGTCCAGGGCATAGAATTTCGGCTTGCTGAAATCCCATGCATCAGTGCGGAATGTCTTGTTGTCTTCCCAGTACTTGCGCCATTTGGCTTCTGTCTGCTTATGGTTGTATGTCATACTTTCTCCTCACTTCTTCTCAGAAAATAATAAAACGCCCTCAGATCCAAGGACGTAGAATACGCGGTACCACCTCAGTTCACATTGCTGTGCACTCATTGTTTCAGTTAACGCCTGAAATACGCTTGCTCCAAAGGTGAGTCACAGGCTGTCATCAGACGGTTCGCACCTTCCACCGCCTCTCTGGGTGATTCTTCCCCTGCTACTGGTCTTTTTCAACGCATTACCGATATTTTAACAGAGTCATCATCAATCCGCAACGGCTGTTCAGCGGGTCAGGCCAAGGAGATCCTCGACGATGAAATCGGGATGGCAGTCTTCGCTGATATCGAGATTGACAATGCTTCTGCCCTGGGTCACATAAACGCTCGGCATGCCCAGTTCAACGGCCGGCTGAATATCCTTTTCGAAGCTGTTGCCGACCATCAGCACATCTTCCGGATAGAGCTTCAGATAGCGCAGTGCCATCCTCAGCATCAGGATCGATCCGTGGCCGAAATCGGCTGCCTTTGTTCCGGCCGCATATTCAAACATTTTCGTCAGTGAGCCGTTGCCGATGATTTCCCTTCCTTCCAGGCGCATTCTTCTGCGGCTGTCAGTCGAAAGAAGCAGTGCTCCGTTCAGCAGCGGCTGCAGGGCATCGGCATAGTCATCATAGGTCAGATTTCTGTCCATTCCCAGAAACAATGCCTGGGCTTCGCTGCGGGAAAGATTCAGGCCGCTGATCTCAATGGCACTGCGGATGGCATTGCCGCCGAGATAATCCACGGTTCTTCGTTCCGGCTCATATGCCATCAGCCAGTCCACGGCCGCCATGGCCGAGGTATAGAAGCGATGGTCAAAGATTCTCGGAAAACCGCAGTTTTCAAAAAAATCCGCAAGCTGGGAACGGTTTCTGCCGCTCTGTTCGCTGAGGATCAGATAGGGAATATCCTGCTCGTGAAAAAAACGGATCAGTTCAATTGCCCCTTCTCTGGGTCTGCGTCCGTTGACAAGCACTTCGGTCTGTAAGATATGCAGCGTATCGATCATATTAACACCATCTGTATTGTATCACTCAGATTCGTCTGTTGTGGTATGATATTACGCGAAAGAGAGTGAAACGGATGAAAACATGGCAGAAAATTATTGCGATCATTATAGCGATATTGCTGATTATCGGCTATTTTGCCTTTGATTCATTCTATATCGCTCCCCAGCGCATCGTTACCCGGCGTGTTTCGCTCAGTGACGAAAGGATTCCCGAACAGCTTGACGAAGTGCAGATCCTCTTCTTTGCCGATCTCGACTACGGAACATTCGTTGATGAAAAGCGGCTCAGCAGTCTGATTGAAAGAATCAACGGCCTGGCTGTTGACTGTGTCATCTTCGGCGGCGACATCTACGATCCTGATGCGGTTCCGAATGAAAATAACAATGAGCTGATCAGCAGATATTTCAAGCAGATCAAGGCTCCGCTCGGCAAGTTCGCCGTGCTCGGCGACAGTGATACGAGAGATGATGAAACGGCCAATGCAATGGTCAGCCTGCTCAGCAATGGTGACTTCGAAGTCCTGCGCAACCGCAGCATTAACATTCACAACGGCGGCTCCCAGTCGATCACGCTGGTCGGTCTGGAAAACGGTCTTGCCGGCTTCAATGCCGAAGAAGCCTATGCCTCCGTATCTCACAGCACCTATGTCATCTCGGTATGCCATACTCCCGATTCTGCTCTGAATGTTCCGGCCGATCTCACCGATTACTTCCTGGCAGCCCATTCCCACGGCGGTCAGGTATGGTATCTGTTCGGCACGCTGTATGACCAGCCGATGGCGGAACATTTCCAGCGCGGCAAAGCCAGAGTCGCTGACAGTTTCACCCTTGATATCTCCAGCGGTTTCGGAACCCGGCAGGAGGATGTCCGCTTCCTCACCAACAGCGAGGTCGCTGTCTATTCCCTGCACAATGCCGTCGTTGTGCCGGAGCCGACGCAGCTTGAAACCGTACCGGCACCGGAAGGAGCAACTGAAGAACAGCCGGCCAATGAACCGCCGGCAGATACCGAAAGCGACACCTTCTCGGAAGCCTACAGCGAATCAGAAACATATGACACAAGCGGGAGCGAGGAAGCGCCGGCTGAGGCACCCGCTGAGGAAGCACCGGCTGAGGAAACACCTGCTGCAGAGCCGCCGGCAGAAGAAACTCCGGCTGAAGAGCCGCCGGCAGAAGAAGCACCGGCCGGGGAATCCGCCGGTTAACGGAATATCGGAAACAGCAAAGAGCACAGGTTTCCCGGCTGGTGAACCCGTGCTCTTTTTTGTGTTGATCATTTGCCGAATTTACTGCGGAGGAGACTGATCAGTTCATCATGGGTCAGCACATTGCCGTGCTGATCCACAGCCGTATTCCCTTCCTCTTTGCTGAAGGATACTTCATTGATTTCCGGCACATGGGAAAGAATCCAGTACAGTGTATAGTCCTGGTTTGCCGGATCACTGATTATTTCCCTTACTTCGGGATCAATGGCGGCAATGAGTGATGTCAGCGCAAGATACTCCATGGCTGTGCCGCCGGTTGCCTGATTCATTTCATCCTCTGTCAGCTTTTTGACTTCATCCATGAATCATTTCCCTTCTAATTTATGTCAGACTTCTGTTTCCTTCTCCAGCAGGCTGCGCCAGAATGTCCTGGCTGTCTCTCTGCTGATTTCACCGTTCCTGAGAACCGGCGAGAATCCGATGGTATTGAAACCCGGCCAGCCGTCCAGCATTTCATCACCGTAATCAACCGGGATCATGCTGTGCTGTCGGCGGAAAATGTCTTTCAGTATCTGCGGAAAACGGCAGGTTTCCTGCATCGTCTTGCGGGAGCGGTTCTGTCTGGCAATGCCGTAGGACAGATCTGCCTTCTGCAGGATCTCGGCAAGGATGGAAATGCCCTCTTCCAATTCGTCATCATTGATGGCCTTCAGACGGATTGTGCTGCCTGTCAGTTCTGCCTGCGGCCGCAGCCAGATTTCCGTAAACGGCAGTTTTTCAATCATTTTTTCATCACTGTCCGTACTGCGGCGGACAGCTTCCGGAAGTTCTTTTTTCAGTGACTTGATTCTCGTTTTTGAAAGTCCGGCAGAATGCAGGGAAGCTGCCTTGCGGTAGCGTTCCAGGATTCCCTGACACATCTCACTGTCGCATTCCATGGCAAAATCAATGGACGGCCACTGTTCTTCGGCAATCAGTGCATAGGTCTGTCCTTCATATTCGGCCAGTCCCCTGCTTTCTCTGACGACCACATCAAGATCCGGAATTATTTCCTGCAGCATGCGGCAGAAATAGCGGTCGGTTTCTTTCTGTGCCCTCTCGTTGAAATGCACCAGAACATAGAAATCAAAACGGGCCGTGCCGTGATGCCAGTGCATTCGCTGCGCCGCCATCAGAAGTTCATCTGCTGTCTTTTCATCGGTGACATCAAAGAGCACTTTCATGGCATTGTCATGAGCGTGCAGCCAGTGCAGAAGAATGCCTTCCTTCATGACTTCTTCCTGCATGAACAGGCCGAGATCGGAGAAACGGGCTTTCAGCTGCGGGAACAGCTGCTGATGATCATAGGATGATTCGGGATCTTCCTGATAGTTTTCGCGGTTCAGCAGTGAGGGGGCCTGTTCCCTTTCGGGAAAACGGGGATGCAGAAAGAGGACTGCCAGCAGTACTGCCAGCAGAACCGAAAAGACGGCAATCATGACCGGAATCAGATGGGTCATTCTTTCTGTTCTCCTTTATCTGCAAAGGTCTCTCTCTGATCGAGAAAGACAGGTCTTTCGATCAGCAGTTCACGGCCGCTGCCATGCTGGAATTCAATCAGTACGGAACGGGCTTTGCCCTGCACCGAACTGTAGGCAATGCGCATCCGCACCGCCTGCAGTCCGTTTCTTTCACTTTCCGCCAGCAGTTCCTTCAGACGGCTGGCCCGGTGTACAAGATAAAATCTGCCGTTGTCCTTCAGCAGTCTTCTGACACCGGCAAACAGTTCCGCAGGTGTCAGATATTCTTCATGGCGGGCAGCCCGGATCATTTCACTGCTGTTTTTGAGTCGGTCTTCGCCGGTGCGGAAATACGGCGGGTTGCATATGATCGCATCAAAGCGTTCACTTCTGAAATCCTGCAGCCGGACGCATGTCAGTTCTGCCTTTACTCCATTGCGCTTCAGGTTTGCGTCTGCCTGTTTCAGCACTTCCGCAAACAGGTCAATGCCGCTCAGATCCGCCGCCTTCTGATGCGCCGCATACAGCAGCAGTGCCCCGCTGCCGCAGCCGATATCCAGAACCCGGTCATTTTTCTTCAGGCGCATGAAGCGGCCGAGCAGTTCCGTATCGGAATTGAAGTGATACATTTCCGGCGGCTGAATGAGCGTATAGGCAGTGCCGTTGAGATAATCAGCCTTCATGCGTCTCCTTCAGTTCCAGCCAGAATGTGGAACCTTTTCCCTCCTCACTGATGACGCCGTAATCTGCCCCGTGGCTTTCGGCAATGGCTCTGACAATGGCCAGGCCAAGGCCGGTCGAAGTCTGGGAACGGGAGAAGGAATGCGAGGACTTCTGATAGCGGTCCCAGATGGCGGGAAGATCCTTTTCCGGAATTCCTTCCCCTTCGTCAATGACTTCCATGCGGACCGTTTCCTCATCTTCCTTCTGCCAGGCCCGGATCGTGATCTTTTTGCCTTTCGGCGTATGCTTGATGGCATTGGTCAGATAGTTTGTAATGATCTGGCCGATCTTCAGTTCATCGGCATAGACAGTCAGATATTCGGGAACGTCAACTTCAACCGTCACGCCGGAGCTGTCAATCAGCGGCTGATTCATATCAACAACTTCATAGATCTTTTCGGAAAGATCCATGTTTTCCTTGCGGGGAATATAGGTTCCCGTCTGCATCTTCGAAAGCTCGCTCATGTCCGTGACAAGATTGCTCATATAGTCTGCTTCCTTGAGGATGACATCCAGGTGCTTGCCGCGCTTGACGGGATCATCACCGGAAATATCACGGATCATTTCAGCATAAGCCTTGATGTCGGTGATCGGGGTGCGGATGTCATGCGACACATTGGCAATCAGATCCCGGCGCAGTTCATCAATGCCGGACAGCTTCTCGGTGGCATTGTTCAGCGTCGTCGCCAGTTCCTTTGTCTCAGTGAATGTGCCGCCGTCAAAATCGGCGCTGTAGTCCGCTTTTGCCAGCTTGCCGGCTTCCCTGTTCATGCGGATGATCGGCTCGGTGACAGTACGGGAAATATAGATGCCGACCAGCGAAGCAGCGACCGTCGCGATCAGCGTATAGATGACATACTGGCGGGTAAAGAACGTGACGATCGAATCGACCGGTTCGAGAGGTGAATTGACATAGATATAATAATTGCCCAGTTCCGCCTGAATGCGGCGGGCAAAGACGATCATTTCCTGTGAGGTGCTGGGATTGGTGACATTGATGCTGTATTCCCGTGATGCTCCGAGCAGTTCGTTCAGCCGGACAGGATCAAAAAGCTGTGTCACTTCATCCGGCACATTGCCGCTCAGAACACAGCTGGTACCCAGGCTGTCTGCGTCATAGATCTTTCTGCCTTCTTCATTGACGATGAAGATGCAGGCATTGTTGTCGACAACTTCCTTCAGGGCTGCGGATATGCTGCTCTGGGTAATTTCATTGTCGACCAGATCATTCTGCACCGAGTCAGCCAGTGTCCGTACCGTCTGAACCTTGGAATTCCGGTAATACGGACGGATCAGGCCGGTCTGCAGCATCCCGATAAAGACGATGATGCCGACGGCAAGCAGAAAGAATGACAGCCAGAAACGAAAGCGGATGCCATGCGTATCAAGCTTCAAACTTATACCCCGTTCCATGCACCGTGACGATCCGGTCACGGTATCTGCCGAGATTTCTTCTCAGCATCTTGATATGTGTATCAACAGTGCGGTCTTCCCCGTAGTAATCAAAGCCCCAGACTTCCTGCAGAAGCGTGCGGCGGGAAAGCGCGATGTTGGGATGGGAAAGCAGATAGATCAGAAGATCGATCTCCTTGGGTGTGAGATTGGCCCTGACGCCGTCAACGGTCACGGTGCGGCCGAGCACATCGACATTCAGGCCGTCAAAGCGCAGGATATTTTTGTCTGTCGGCTTGCCGCGTTCCAGGATGACACGGATGCGGGCCATCAGTTCCTTCGGTGAAAACGGCTTGGATACATAATCATCCACACCGAGTTCAAAGCCAAACAGCTTATCGTATTCTTCGGTTCTGGCACTCAGCATGATCACCGGAACACTGCTGATGCGCTTGATCTCGCGGCAGGTTGAAAAGCCGTCCAGTTTCGGCATCATGACATCGAGGATCACACAGTCATAATGGGTATTGCGGATCTTTTCGAGTGCCTCGAGACCGTCTTCGGCTTCGTCTGCCTCATAGCCGTTCAGTTCGCAGTATTCCTTGACGACTTCACGGATATTCTGTTCATCATCTACAATCAGAATTCTTGACATAGGGATCCCTCATTTCTTTTCCACGACGGTAATGCTGTTGGCCAGAAGGCTTCCGTCATCCGATATTTTAGCATCAAACAGGATATATGCGCCACGGGCGAGATTCTGTGAAACATTCCTGTAAAGCGACGGCATGACGGCCATGTCAGCCTGTGCCGTTTCATCTGAAATCTTCAGGAAGGCCATCATGTCTCCCTTTTTGGTGCGGTGCTGATGGACACTGCGGATCACGCCGAAGCTGCGGATTACACCGGTATGCATCCGTATGGAGGCAAGACGCGGCACATTGATGCCGTTCTTCTCACGGACAATGACCACCGGCTGGACACCGAGATTGAAGCCGAGGGCATTTTTCTCCCTTTCACTGACTTCTTCGGCATCATCCTTCATCCGCACCGGCTGGGGCTTGGACACAAGTCCCAGATCCAGGGTCACAATATCGCCGCGGCGGATCTGTACCAGTTCCGAATAGCTGACAGCTTCATCCAGACAGTTCCGCATCGTTGTCCTGCCCAGGCTGAAGCTGTCCAGAGCACCGGCATCGATCAGTGCCTCGATCATGCCCCGGTTGATCTTGCGGATCAGCACCCGGGCTGTAAAGTCATAGAAATCACGGAACGGACCGTTCTCTTCCCTTTCCCTGATCAGGGTGGCAGCAGCGTGAATGCCGACGCCCTTGATGATTGAAAGCGGACAGAGAATGGTATCATCCTTCTGGCGGTAGACATCAGTGCTGTAGTTGATGTGCGGGGCCATGATGCGCAGCTTCTTCTGCCGGCATTCATCGATATACAGCGATGTCCTGTTCTCATCGCCGATGACATGATTCAGAAGTGCAGTATAGAAATGCTGCGGCATGTTAGCCTTCAGATATGCCAGCTGATAGGCAACCAGGCTGTAGGCAACGGCATGAGACTTGTTGAAGCCATAGCCGCCGAAGCGGGAAACCAGTTCAAACAGTTCTTCGGCCGTTTCCTGAGAATAGCCTTTTCTGAGACAGCCGGAGATAAATTCCCCCTTCAGGCTGTTCAGTTCATCTTCTTTTTTCTTGGACATGGCCTTGCGCAGCACATCTGCCCTGGCCAGCGAGAAGCCGGCACAGATCTGGGCTGTCAGCATCGCCTGTTCCTGGTAGATCATGACGCCGAAGGTATCCTTCAGCACCGGTTCCAGACCGGCGGCAGGATATCTGACGGCATCCGGATTCTTTTTGTTTTCGATATAGTTCGGAATGCTTTCCATCGAAGCCGGACGGTACAGAGCCAGAGCAGCCGTAATATCGGCATAGTTCTGCGGCTTTATCTTTCGCAGCAGTGATTTCATGCCTTCCGATTCAAACTGGAAGACACCGACCGTATCGGCAGCGGAAAACAGCCGGTAGGTCCGGGCATCATCCAGCGGAATATTCATGATATTGAAGGAAGGATCATCCTTCTGGACCCGCTTTGTGATTTCATCGATCAGCGAGAGATTGCGCAGGCCGAGGAAATCCATCTTGATCAGACCGCGCTCTTCGAGATGTTCCATCGTGAACTGACTGGTGCGCATGCCGTCGGAAAGCCGCATGGTCGGTATGACATCTTCCAGCTTTTTTCGTGACATGATGATTCCGGCAGCGTGAATGGAAGCGTGGCGCGGCAGTCCTTCCAGCCGCTTTGCGGCCGCAAACAGACGGCTGAACTTCTCTTCCGATTCCACCATCTGCTTCAGCCGGCGGTTCTGCGCCATTGCCTTATCCAGGGTCATCTTCGGCAGATTGGGAATCAGGCGGCTCAGGGAAGAAATGTCACGGGCACTGATATTCATGACCCTGCCGACATCACGGATCGCCTGTCTTGCGGCCAGGGTTCCGAAGGTGACGATATTGGCAATATGGTCTTCGCCGTAGGTTTCATAGACGTACTGCAGCACTTCATCGCGGCGGTCATCGGGAATGTCGGTATCGATATCCGGCATTGAGACTCTCTCGGGATTGAGGAAGCGTTCAAACAGCAGACCGTATTTCAGCGGATCGATCATCGTAATGCCCAGGCAGTAGGCAACCAGTGAACCGGCAGCGCTGCCGCGGCCGGGACCGACATAGATGCCGTTCCGGCGGGCATAGCGGATAAAGTCATAGACGATCAGAAAATAATCTTCAAAGTGCATGCGGGCAATGACATCCAGCTCATATTTCAGCCGGCTGACATAGACCGGATCACTGCGGCCGTTCAGCCGTTTCTTCAGACCGGCCATGCACAGCTGCGGCAGAAACACGGAACTGCTGACGCTGTCCTTGCCGGGGAACACCGGCAGGCTTGTTTTTTCCAGCTGATAATCCGCCCGGCATTCGCGGGCAATTTCCTCTGTCCGCTGCAGGTCATCGGGATCATAGAGCTGCGCCATCTCGGCTTCGGAAAGCAGATACCTTCCCGGCAGAAGCGGCAGGGTCGGATCATTCAGTGTCTTCTGGCTGCGGATGCCGCAGAGAATGCGGTAGTCTTCGGCATCTTCCCGGTTCAGATAATAGACCTTGTTCAAAGCCACGGTGCGGATGCCCTGGGTCTGGCACAGCCGCTTCAGCAGACTGTTTCTTTCCCGCCACAGGGAGGCATTCTGATAGGACAGTGCCATATCAAATTCCGGCAGTTCCTGCTTCATGATCTTCAGCCGGGCTGCGATTTCATCACTGCTCCCCTGCACCAGGGCATTGTCCAGCCAGCCGCCTTCGCCATAGGCAATCAGAAAGCAGTGGCTGCTGTATTTCTGCAGTTCTTCCAGGCTGCAGGGCCTGTTTTCAGTGCAGAGCAGACTGGAAAGCAGAATCAGATTCCGGTAGCCGGCATTGTCTCTGCACAGCAGCAGAAACGGTACGGTTTCTTCATGATAAAGAACATCCGCCTCAAGGCCGACGATCGGATGAATCTGGTATTTCTGACATTCTTTCAGAAAAGACGGCACGCCGTGCATGACATTGCGGTCCGTCAGGACGGCATGACGAAACCCCGTCTCTGCCGCTTTGGAAAGGTAGGACGGGATCCGGACTGTGCTGTCCAGAAGCGTATAGCTGCTGCGTACCATCAAATGAACACTCATCTCAGTCATTATATACCATCCGTCATGGCAAAATCCGCGTTTTCTCTATAATAAGGATACCGGTCATGATTTTTGTGGAAATCTGCATACGCATAGGATGCCGAAATGGTTCAGAATATGGTAACATAATATGAGTCCTTCTATTCAGTAGGAGAAAATATGACCAAAAGAGAAACGAAAAAAAGATTTACTGTGGAAACAGAAGATACAGAAAAGCTCAGGGAACTGGAAAATGTCTCTGATGAGCGCTGGAAACAGCGTGTGAAAGCCCGCCGCAAGCTGACATGGAAACGAATCGGTGTCGGCTTTATGGTGTTTATGGTAGCAGTCTACTGCGTTGTCGGCATCGGCGGCCTGTGGTTTGCCCAGAAACTGCTCAAGGGCATGCCGGAACTGCAGATCAAGGATTTCATCGATGAAGAATCCAGCAAGATCTTTGACTCCAACGGTTCGCTGGTCACGGAGATCGGCACCTATTACCGTGAAAACATTAAATATGAAGACTGTCCGGAAGTTCTGATCGATGCCTTCCTGGCGGTAGAAGACTCCCGCTTCTTCTCCCACAACGGCTTCGATATTCCCCGTTTTTCCAAGGCGGCGATCGAAACCCTGATCCGTCACAATACCCAGGGCGGCTCGACCTTCACCATGCAGCTGGTCAAGAACACCTATTTCTCGATCGATGACATTGAGACCGGCGGTGTGGAGCGTGAGGCAACGCTGGACTACAAGGCCCAGCAGATCATCCTGTCGATGCAGCTTGAACAGTATCTGAACAAGCGGCAGATCTTCGAACTGTTCCTGAACAAGATGAACTTCGGCCAGCGCATCCGCGGCATTGAAAAAGCTGCCCAGTATTATTTCAACAAGCATACGAATCAGCTGAACCTGAGTGAGAGTGCCCTTCTGGCCGGCATCATCAACCTGCCGAACGGCTACAACCCGTACGATTATCTCGACCGGGCAACGGAACGCCGCAATGAAGTACTCGGCTATATGGTACAGCACGGCTATATTAATGAGGATGAATACAATCTGGCCAAGGCCATCAAGGTGGAAGACCAGCTGATCGGCGAAGACAACATGCGCATCGAAAGTCATTCCTATGCCCAGTATATCGATGCTGTTCTGGAAGAAGTCATGGCCATGACCGGCAGTGATCCGGTCTATACCGGCATGAATATCTACACAGCTCTGATTCCCGGCATCCAGCAGGAAATCGAAAACATTGAGAATGAGAATACCGACATTTACTTTGCCGATGAACTGATGCAGTGTGCGATCATCTCTGTCAACAACAAGAACGGCGAAATCGTCGGCATCGGCGGCGGCCGCTACTACAGCGGCGGTGCCCGCCTTCTGAACCGTGCCACTTCCCAGTACAAGCAGCCGGGTTCTTCCGTCAAGCCGTTCCTCTCCTATGCCCTCGCCTTTGAATACCTGGGCTATTCGATGGATGAGATCCTCGAAGACAAGCCGATCACCTATCCGGGTGAAAGCCGGACCCTGGTCAATGCGACCGGCACTTATTCCGGCAATGTCAGCATCCGCGATGCTGTCGGCAGCTCGCTGAATATTCCTGCCATCCTGACCCTGCAGAGAGTGCAGGACAAGGTCGGCAGTGACGTCATTGTCAAATATCTGAAAGACATGGGCATTACCCATGCCGACTATGATACATTCCACCTCTCCTATGCGATCGGTGCCAACCAGTTTGAACTGACCGTCAAGGAGCTGGCAGGCGCTCACGCAACGATGATCAATCTCGGTGTCTACAACGAACCGCACACGGTCCGCAAGATCGAGATGGAAAGCGGTGAAACCTATTATCCGCAGAATCAGAATGTCAGGGTTCTCTCGCCGGGAAGCTGCTATCTGGTTGACCTGCTGATGGAAAACAACGTCAATTACCGTGTCTTCAACTATATGCAGATCCTGCAGAGATGGTATCCGGTATATGCCAAGACCGGTACGACTGACTGGGGAACCGACGGTCTGCAGTTCGGCATTCCGGAAGGCGCAGCCAAGGACAAGCTGATGGTTGCCAGCTCTTCCAACTTCACCAATGCCGTATGGATCGGCTATGACAAAGGTGAACCGGGCGGTCAGACATGGATGCCGATGTGGAAGATGAACCTGAATCTCACCGGCCGCATCAATGAACGCCTTCTCAATGTTGAAGAAGCATACGCCACCGATCTCGGCGGTGTTCAGATGCCGGGTGATGTCACTACCGTTTCTTATGTACAGGGTACCTTCCCGCATGTCATGCCGGGCGGTATCAGCGGATCCGTCGTCACTTCCATGTGTTCATTGGCAGGCATTACCAATGCACCGCTGATCAGCGGCGCTGAATGCAACAACTGCCGCATGAGCAACTACAAGGCATCTGATGATGATAAAGATGATGAACCGGAACCCGAACCGGAGCCGCAGCCGGCACCGCAGCCGGCACCGCAGCCGGTGACTCCTGAACCGGAGCCGGAACCGGAACCCGAGCCTTCCTTCCCGTGCCCGGACGGATCTGTCGCCTGGGATGAATCGGGATGCCCGCCTTTGCCGGAGCCGGAAACACCTTCTGAGGATACCGGCAATAATGCCAATTCCCTTCCTCTCGGCAATAACGGCGAACAGGACACATCCTCACAGGGCAGCTGATCACAAAGCTATCCAGGGGCAGATCAATACGATCTGCCCTTTTTCATACATCAAAAAAGACGCTGTTCATTCGGACAGCGTCTGTCTTGTATAATTTCCTTTTCCTTCTGCCTTCAGTTCCCTGGACATCAGTTCACTGAGCGCCGCATGCGGGTCTTTTCCTTCATAGAGGACAGCATAGACCTGATCGGTGATCGGCATTTCAATGCCCATGCGCACTGCTTCTTCATGAACGACCTTGCAGGCAAAGATGCCTTCCACCGTTCTGGTATTGTTTTTCATGAATGCTTCGGCGCTGCCGGCTTTGCCGATCTCATAGCCGGCCATGAAATTGCGGGAATGCCGGGAGGTGCAGGTTACGATCAGATCACCGACACCGTCAAGTCCGAGATATGTTTCCTGCCGGCCGCCGCAGAGGACACCGTATCTGGTGATTTCTGCCAGACCCCTGGTCATCAGGGCTGCCTTGGCATTATCCCCCTGGCCGATGCCTTCCAGTATGCCGGAGGCAATCGCCATGACATTTTTCAGAGCAACGCCGATTTCGGCACCGATGACATCATCATTGGTATAGACCCGGAAGTACTCATTGGAAAACAGTTTCTGAATCTGTTCGGCAGCTGCGAGATCATCGCTGACGGCATTGATGACGGTCAGTCTGCGGATAATGACTTCTTCCGCATGTGAAGGTCCGATCAGCGAGACCACGGCCTGCAGCAGATGCTGCGGCATTGTCTCCCTGATGACTTCCGAAAGACGCTTGTGGGATACCGGATGGAAGCCCTTGGCCACATTGATGACAATGACTTTCTTTTCCAGATATCCGATGGCCTTCTGCAGCACAGATTCCATGGCGCCTGTCGGCACTGCCAGCAGCAGAATGTCGGCATTCTTCAGGCATGCCATATCATCCGTTGCCTGCAGCTTCTCATTGATTACGGCATCAAAGAAGCGGCTGTTGCGGTGGTTCTCATTGATGTCTCTGATTTCTTCCGGATTGATTCCCCAGAGCATGACATTTTCGCCGTTGTCGGCCAGGACCTGTGCCAGTGCCGTGCCCCAGCTGCCGGTGCCAAGTATGACGGTATTCATTCTGAAACCTTTCTGCGGACAACGATGCGGATCGGTGTCCCTTCAAAGTCAAACGCCTGCCGCAGGGAATTCTCAAGGAAGCGCTGATAAGAGAAATGCATCAGCTTCGGATCATTGCAGGAAAGGACAAAGGTCGGCGGCTGCGCCGATACCTGGGTCGCATAATAGACGCGGAAACGCTTGCCGTTGCGGGCCGGGGCCGGATTGGTGATCTGGGTATCGGCAATGACCTCATTGAGGACATTGGTCGGAATCCGCCGGCAGGCATTCTCATAGACTCTGTCCACCATCGGAATAATTGTATCCACACGCTGATGCGTTTTGGCACTGACAAAGACGATCGGGGCATAGGACAGATAGGCAAATTCAACCCGGATCTTTTCGATGAACCGGTTCATTGTCTTGTCATCCTTTTCGACCGCATCCCATTTGTTTACAACAATGACGATCGGCTTTCCGGCTTCGCTGGCATATCCTGCAACATGCTTGTCCTGTTCCCTGATGCCGGCTTCACCGTCAATCAGAAACAGTGCCACATCACAGCGTTCGATCGCCGTCATGGCTCTGAGAACCGAATATTTTTCGACCGATTCATAGACCTTGCCGCGTTTTCTGATACCGGCAGTATCAACGATGACATAGGGCCGGCCTTCGTGTTCAAAAGCGGTATCAATGGCATCTCTGGTCGTTCCCTGAACATTGGAAACGATTGAGCGCTCCTCTTTCAGAATGGCATTGACAAGAGAAGACTTGCCGACGTTCGGCTCGCCGATAACGGCAATGTGAATGCCTTCCTGTTTCCGGTCCGGATCTTCTTCCGGCATCAGCCGCACGCACTCATCGAGAATATCGCCGATGCCGATGCCGTGAATGCCGGAACAGGCAATCGGATCACCGATGCCGAGGTTATAGAATTCATAGATATTCATCGCCCTGGTCGAGTCATCAATAAAGTTGACAGCCAGAACAACCGGCTTGGTCTGCCGCTGCAGAATGCCGGCAATGTATCTGTCGTCATCGGTCAGTCCGGTCTTGCCGTTGGTGACCATCAGGATAACATCTGCCTCATTGATGGCAATCTGGACCTGGGCCCGGATTTCTTCCTGGTACGGCTGATCTTCCAGCTGAATGCCGCCGGTATCGATCAGACGGAACTCATTGCCGGTCCATTCGCCTTTGGCGTAGATCCTGTCTCTGGTGACACCCGGTGTATCCTCAACGATGGAAACACGGGAACCGGCGATTCTATTAAAGATCGTAGACTTTCCTACATTAGGTCGGCCTACGATCGCAATAACACCTGATTTCATTGTTTACTCCTCCTTCTGAAGGAACGGTTCACAGAGACTGTAGATGGCATCGGCAACTTCCGGAATGGTCATGTCGGAAGTGTCGATTTCAACCGCATCATCAGCCTTGCGGAGCGGTGAGTGCTCACGGTGCGTGTCCTGATAGTCACGCTGCCGGATTTCTTCGGCAATGGTTTCGATATCGGATGTCGGAATGCCGTTCTGAATGTTCTGCTTGTAGCGGCGCTCTGCCCTTGCCATTGCTGAGGCAGTCATGAATACCTTGACTTCGGCATCTTTCAGAACAACCGTGCCAATGTCACGTCCGTCCATGATAAAGCCCTTGGCCTTTGCCATTTCCTGCTGTCTTTTGACGAGATCGGCACGGACCTGTTCCAGCTTTGAGACATTGCTGGCAGCCATGGAAACTTCATCGGTGCGGATATCAGAGGAAACATCCTTGCCGTCCAGGAAGACTTTCCCGTCCGGTGTCAGGGTGATATCCGTATCCTTCAGCATGGCACAGACAGCCTTTTCATCATCCAGGGCAATGCCGCACTGCAGTGCCTTCAGGGCTGTGGAACGGTACATTGCACCTGTATCCAGATGCACATAATTCAGTTTTTTTGCCAGTTCCTTGGCAATGGTGCTTTTTCCGGCAGCACTCGGTCCGTCGATGGCAATATTGATTCGCATTTCTTACGCTCCTGATACAGTAATGATCCAGTACAGTACGATCATCAGAATCACTGCCAGGGCAATGATCAGCATGATCAGTACAATATTCAGGATCCGGTTGGTGTGATTCATCTTGTCGTTGACTTCGCTGAGATTATCTTCATAATCATCCAGCTGGGCCCGCATCTGGGTTGTTTCATTCAGCAGCTGCTGGCGGGTCGTGCGGTCAGAATCAAGATGACTGCGGTAGGAATTGTCGCTCATATAGTCGGATGATCCGCTCTTCTTGCCGTTGACCAGACTCTGGACCTCGGCCATGATATCTTCCTTGGACATGGTCTGGGTATCCGGATCAGAAGCAGAAGACGGAATGGCCGGGATTTCATCGGTATTCTCGCTTCCGAAGCTGCCGCCGCGGGGAACGAAGTACGGAATGTCCGATGTCTCGTGCGTGATTTCCTGTACTTTCGGCTTTGGCTGCGGTTTCACTGCCGGTTCCGGTGCCAGTGCCGGCTTTTTGGTTTCGCGGGGATACGGACGCAGCGGCTCAGATGCGGCCTTCTGCACCTTCCCTGTCGCGCCAAGCTGATTGAGCACGTTCAGGCTTGTCTTTTCACTTACAGCATGTCCCTGATCGATGTTATACTGCTTGACCTCACGGATATACTGGTCGAGATAATCGTTGTCAAAGGAAGAATGATTCTCGTTCTGTTCAAATATATCATCGGCATCAAAGGCAAGATCGATATCCGGCGTCTCGGTGAAAACGGGATCATCAGAAGCCGGAAGTTCCTTGGCATGTGCCGCATCATGGGTGCTTTCACTGTAGTCCTGCGGTGCAGCGAAGTTATCGGAATTGATCCGGTTCAGACGCTTCTCAAACCGGGACAGCTCCTTGGTCGTAATATCATCGTCTATATCATGCTGGAGTCGGTTTCTCAGTTCTTTGTATTTTTCAGTACGTGATAACTCTGCCATAAATTTCTCCAATATCCACAATATTATAACATAGACGTTCTGAATATGCCCTGTTCATCGCAAAAAAACACCTGCCGGCAGGCAGGCGCTCAAAGATCAGCGATGAAGAATCGGCGACAGATGCTTGTACATCATGACCGTGATCAGACTGACAGCAATTCCCTTGATCACATTGAACGGGAATGTACCGAAGATGACCAGTGTCTCCAGGTTTTTGATCACTGCCATATCGCCGGCAGCCCCGAGAATGGCATCCAGTCCCATGACATTTACATACATCGGAAGCAGAACGAAGTAGTTGAACAGGGCTCCGGCAATGCCCATGCATACAGTGCCCAGCACCAGACCGGAAATGGCATTCTTCTTTGTCTTGTTCTTCTTGTAGATCCAGGCCGCCGGAACAACCAGCGCCACTCCGACAATGAAATTGGCAAGCTCACCGATGAACATTGTGGAAGTCGGCTTGATCAGCAGCTTGATCAGAATCTTTACAGCTTCAATGGCAATGCCTTCCAGCGGTCCCATTGAGAAGGCACCCAGCAGCACCGGCACTTCGCTGAAGTCAAGCTTGTAGAAGCTCGGAAACGGCGGGATGGCAAATTCCACCCACATCAGCACTGCCGCCAGTGCGCCGAGAACGGCGATTTTTGTAAGCTTTCTTGTTGTGTCATTCATGTTGGTTTCCTCCCTGCCTCAAAAAGAAAAGAGGCTCTGATAAAAACCTCCAGGTCAAACTATGAAATGGACAAAAACCTCTTCCATCCAGACTCTACTGTCGCCATCGGAGTTGCACCGATTCAGCCTTCCGGCTCGCGGGGTATACCGCCGGTCGGGAATTTCACCCTGCCCTGAGTTTTATCATGAATATTATATGACTGCACCTGCTTCACTTACAAGCATTATGCAAAAAGAGCAGCCGCAGCTGCTCTCTTTCAACATGTGATTCAGGGAAGATTCATGATGTGGCTGAATACTTCCACAACATTGCCCATCGTAAAACGGAAATAGGCAAATGACAGGAAGGCAGCTCCGGCCGAGATCAGAACGATCAGCCAGAACTGGATATTGCGGGAGAGACCCTTCATTGTCAGGGTAATTCCATATGTCTTCATCACGACTTCGTAGATGAGACCGGCAATAATCAGGGCAAAGCCGATACCGATATTCCTTCTGACGAAGAAGCATGCCAGCAGGAAGACCAGAGCCGATGACAGAGAGGAACGTCCTTCCACATCGATCAGTGCGGCCATGGAAACCGGTTTTCTCAGCAGTCCGCTGACCAGTGACAGAATGTAGTATCCGGCATATTCGGCAGCCAGGGCAAACAATGCAATCTTGAAGGCAATGCCGGCCGCAAACGTAAAGTTGATCTGCACCGTGCTGAATTCTACTGCGCTGATCATATCCCGCAGGACATGGGCAAAGAAGGAACCGAAGATGAGCCATTTGATGATGTTCAGTGCCAGGATCGTAAATCTGCTTACCGTCGCATATCCGGCTTTGCTGATACGCTCCATCGAAGATACCGGCTTAATCAGCATTTCGAAGATGTTGGCTGTCGGCCGGTCAATCATCTCATCCAGATCTTCCAGCTTCTTGCGTCTTCTGTATGCCTGATATTCCTGAATTCTTTCCGCAAATGATTTCTTCACCCGCGGCTGTTCTTCGACAGCAGTTTCCGTTTTCTCTTCTTCAGCCTCAGTTTTGCCTTCTGCTGTTTCCGGCTGTTCTTCCGCTGCTGTATCGGCAGCATCTTCACTGTGTGCCTTCTCAGTTTCAGCTGTATCTTCGGAAGTTTCTGTCTTTTCTTCCGGCTCTGCTTCCGCAGCAGTTTCACCTTCCGTTACTTCCGGTTTTTCTTCAGACTCTGTTTCAGCAGCTAATTCGCCTTCTGGCTTTTCTTCAGATTCACTTTCACCTTCTGCCGGTTCCGGTTTCTCTGCCGCTGACGTTTCTTCAGTTTCTTCACTGACCGGCTTTTCAGCTTCTGCCGTTTCTTCGGAAACCTCTGTCTTTTCTTCAGACTCTGCTGTTTCCGGTACGGTTTCAGCAGCCGCATCGCTTTCAGTCTTTTCTTCCGGTTCACCTTCCGCAGGTTCCGGCTTTTCTTCCGCTGATGTGTCTTCTGCAGTTTCTTCGCTGTCTGTCTTCTCAGCTTCGGCTGTATCCGCAGAAACTTCTTTCTTTGCTTCCGGATCAACAGGTTCAAAAGTAAACGGCAGCCATTCGCCTACTGTTTCCGGAATGTCTTCGTCTTCTGTTTCTGCTGCCGCGGCTTCACTTTCTGTCACTGCTGTCTGATCAGCAGTTTCTTCAACAGTTTCAGCCGCCTTCTCAGCGGGCTCTTCTTCAGTGCTGTATGTTTCTTCTGCTGCCGCATCAATGGCATCCACAGTTTTCTGAATGCCGAATACTCCGGCAAAGAATGCCGATGCCTTCTTGAAGAATCTGCCGGTGCTTTCCTTGACGGACGTGATGACTCTTGCGATTTCATCTTCCATTCCCGGCTCAGCAGTACTCTCCGGCACGGCTGTTTCCGTGCTTTCAGCTTCTGATACCGCAGCTGTTTCAGTTTCAGCTGCTGTTTCGGAAAGTGTTTCTGCCGCTGTTTCAGCTATGATTTCCGCGGTTTCCGGCAGCGCTTCTGCAGCGATTTCGGATACAGGCTTTACAGCATATCTCTGATGTCTGTATTCAACCGCCCTTTTTCTGTTTTCAGCAGGAGTATTGGTACGTTTCCTCCTGGCCCCTAAGTATGTCTTCCCCATATATCTGCCTCTGTAGTGGATTGTTCAATATACAAAATGTGCTTTGCAGCACATCTTGTTTTCATTAAGATTGTTTCCTTGCGGAACAACGGAAATGAATTACGCGCGACCGGAATATTCACCTGTTGCAGTGTTGATCAGAACCATTTCATTGTTCTGAATGAATAGCGGAACCTTGATCTCAAGTCCGGTCTCAAGGACTGCGTTCTTGGTGGCAGATGTAGCGGTATCGCCCTTGACTGCCTGTTCACATTCCACGATCTGCAGTTTTACCTTATCCGGCAGAATGACGCCGAGAATTTCAAATTCGTCTTCGTTCTTTTCATAGATCGAAACCGATACATTTTCATTGGGACGCATGAACTTCATTTCCCATTCAAGTCTGTCCTTGGGAATTTCTGTCTGATCATAGGTGCTGTTGTCCATAAACACCAGATTCTCGCCGTCATCATACAGATACTGCATTTCTTTTCTCTCGATATGAGCAATTTCAACTTTGTCACCGCCGGTGAAATTGAGTTCCTTGATAACAGCAGAGCGCAGGTTCTTTACCTTTACCTTGATGATCATCTGACGCATTGCCGTCTTGTTGTGGTCGACGTTGAGAACGCTGTATAACTCACCGTCCTCGGAATCAATGGTCATTCCAGGTTTTAAGTCATTTACAATTACCATAATCTATCTCCTGCTTACCTTATATTATTGTATTAGAATGCGCCTTTTTGTCAATGAATTATACCCTCTGCCAGAGGCCGTCAGAAACCTTTCCGGACATGAAAAAACCGCTGTCTTCAGACACGGCAGCGGTTCCTGTTCTGCTTCAGGGATGACTGCTGTTTTCACTGCGCAGCGATATGCAGTCCATGACTTTCATTGTATTCTGGTCGATTGTCAGCAGCACTGTTTCCGGATAGGGAGCAGCAATTTCAATGGTGATGAGAGACCCGTTTTCAGGCACATCTCCGCTCTGTTCAGCGGTCTCTTCTGCGTCGTTTTCACTTCTGTTTCTTTCCTGCTGAAGGCGGCACATGACTTCCCGGACGCGGGGATATTCAGCCAGATAATACTCCTGTTCACGCTTCAGGTTCAGAATGACTTCACTGCGGTTTCTGATATTGTCTGCCAGTATAGCACTGTATACGCACAGCGACAGAAACAGGGACAGAAACCAGGCACTGGCAAAGCCGTTTCTATACCGACGCAAGTGCCGCCCGGTGCGGGATTCCGTTTCTTTCATACTGCAGGATTACTGTCCGGCCGTTCATTTCAAAGCTGCAGCTGTCAATATCAGGAAGAACAATCTGGGTTCCGGGCTGGATGATCAGATGATCATTCACCTTCTGCAGACGGCATTCACGGCCCAGATGTTCATAATACAGGACACTGCCGTCGGTACTGATGTCATAGCTGATCATCAGGATCTGCCGCATCTGGGTCAGAGCCGTTTCATCCTGAACTTCTTCGTTGAAGCGAAGGCTGTCGTGCATGGCTGCGATTGAAATCATCAGAGCCGGCACCAGCATCACGATGATCATGACCGACATTACCAGGTCGCTGATGAAGATGGATCCGCTTCTTCTCCGCATGTGATCTCACACCCCTTTTCATTCAGAAAAAAGATTTCATAGTCAGATTCGATATCCACGACTGTCCGGCTGACGGCGTCCCGGCTGCGGATGCTGAGACTGACAGCAGCAGTGATCAGGGAGGAGATCACTGCCGCGATCAGCACACAGCACAGGGCATCGGTCAGAATGAAACCCTTATTCCCGGAAGACAAGCCTTCCGCCTCCAAGCTCAATAATGATCGAACCGCTTTTGTCCGGCGGCCTGAGAGTCATGGCCTTTGCGACATTTCCTTTCTCATTGAATGTCACGCCGGGAATGCCGTCACATTCGGAAACATATTCGGTGCGTTCCGAGCGGCGGATCGCTTCCGACTGGGCCCGCAGATAGGCATCGGGAAAGCTGTGCCAGCTGCCCTTCTCTTCGATCCTGAATGGAAAGAACAGCAGGCTGAAGGATGTGAGCAGGATCAGTACGGCGCAGACTTCCGCCAGTGTATAGCCGCTATTCGATGTAGGCCTGTCCACCTGAGATCACCAGTGTTTTGTTTCCGTCACAGGTTGCCTGATCTTCACTCAGCAGACCGGCAGCAATCAGATCACCGGTGCTGCCCGGATACTGGTCATACTGCATTTTGTACTGCAGGATGGCTGCATCAGCTACCTTTTCGATTGCCTTGCAGCCTTTCGTGCTGACGATATCCATGGTTTTCTGGATGTTCGGCACCGTCAGCAGAAACAGGATGGAAATGACCAGCAGAACGATCGTCTTTTTTCCAGTTAAATAATCCATTACCTCACTGTTATCAGTTGCTCCGGAGTACATTACTGGTTTTGAACCATCTACGGTACTGTTCTGACTCTTATTACCTGAAATCATCACTACAGGTTTGTTTTGTTCTATTTTATTTACAGTTTTCTTGAAACGTTTATCAGTTCTGAACTGAGAACTGTCTGTCGAAGAAGATAATCCTGTTTTAAAGACAAACAATAATTTGAAAGGATCTGGCTTACCGTTGGTATAACCACCAATAATGACGTTCTCGACCAATTCGTTAAATATCATTGGATCAAATTCTGCCATTGGCTCTTTTCTTTCCAATAGCTTCTGAAATGAATTGATTCTTTTCATGCACTCGGATCTGATGTTCTTCATCTCGACCAGAGACTTTTCTTCCTCCTGAAGAGCACGGAGTTTATTTAGATTGTCTGAATGCTTCTGGTTGTATTCACTTTCTTCGATCCTTTTTTCCAGCAACAAATCGATCAGATTGGAATTCTTTTCTTCCAGCGCTCTCTGCCGTCTTTTGTTTTCCTTCAGTAAATCCTCCGCATCACTGTTTGCCAGTGCTGTTTCCACCTTTTTCATCAAGTCACTGATGACTGCAGATTTGTTGGTAATCATGTGGTTGAAACACTGCACGAAGGCTTTCTCAATCATTTCTTCATGAACCATCTTCGAATCGGGACAGGCTTCCTTTCCGCGGAAGACCTTGTCCGAGCACATCCATACGACCTTCTTGAAAGCACTGCCGCTGTGGACGCTGCGACGATTGACCATTGCCCCGCAGAAACCGCAGCGGATTTTGGAGGAAAACGGTGTGACCGTGCTGAGTCTCGACTTTCTTCCCTTCTCATCCGTCATGTGGAGCTTAGCCCGTCGGGCGATTTCCTTCTGCACCGCTTCAAAATCTTCACGGGAGATGATTGCTTCGTGATCATCACGTACGAGAAACTTGTCAGAGTGTCCGTTATTGCGGACCCTTTTCTTTGAGATCGGATCAAGAGATGTTGTCTTGCCCATCAGAAGATCACCGACGTACTTTTCATTTTTAAGAATGCCGATGATCGTCGATTCATTCCATTCACCCACATTGCGCTTCGTCCTGCATCCTCTCTGGTTCAGCTCACGTCTGATCATGGTGGTTCCCCAGCCTCTCAGATAAAGATCGAAGATCAACCGGACGATTTCTGCTTCGGATTCAACGATTGTAAACTCTTTTTTCCTGGCATCATACCGGTATCCAAGACATTCGGAGAAGCCGACTGGTACTCCTTCTGCCATCTTATGCAGCATGCCCGCCCGTACATGTTCGGAGATGTTTGTCACCTCCTGCTGGGCAACGGATGACAATATCGTCAGCAACAACTCCCCGTCCATCGTCAGGGTCCGGATGTTTTCCTCTTCAAACCAGACTTCAACGCCGATCTCCTTGAGGCGTCTGACGTACTGGAGGGTATCGACAGTATTTCTGGCAAAACGGGAAATGGACTTGCATATGATCAGATCGATCATTCCTGATTCCGCATCGGCAATCATCTTCTGAAAGCCGAAACGCTTGTCCGTTTTCGTGCCGGTGATCGCCTCATCGGAATAGAGGCCGGCAAACTGCCAGTTTTTATGCTGCCGGATGTAATTGCCGTAATACAGCATCTGTGATTCATAGGAATTCTTCTGATCCTCCAGTTCCGTTGAAACCCGGCAGTATGCACAGACCCTCAGTTCCTTCTCCGCAAGCGAAGCCGGACTCCTGTCTGCCCTTTTCACACCTTCGATCTTTTCAACTTTTCCCATAGGATCTCCTCTTATTTAATATGGCGATTGTGCAGGATGCGGACACTGATGTTCTCTTTGATCCGCCGTTCGCCATGGTTCTCATTCACTTTTTCCAGACGGACATGCTGATACGGTATCGATGTTTCCAGATGGATCTCTTCCCCTGCACCGTCCTTCTCTGTGTTACTTCTTAGAAAGAACGAAAGCGTAAAGGGATCTTCACCGTTTCCGACAACGATCTTTTCCACCAGGATATGCTGCAGGATCGGATCAAACCTGATTTTCTGATCCTTTTCGAAATCCGGAAGAAACTGCCGGATGTATTTCAGATATCTGATCCTGACCTTTCCGGCACATCTCAGCTTCTGATCAGTTTCGATCAGGTCGTTCATTCTTTGAACGATGACCTGATGGCGCAACACATATTCCGCCTTTGTGATCTGCCCGCTTTCCAGTAATTCCGTTAGGCGCAGATCAGTTTCCTGCAGTTCTTTGCGTGTCGCTTCATTCCGCAAAAGCCGGATCAGAGGGTCATCTTCTTCAAGATCCCTTTCCATCTTTTTCAGGATGGATGAGATCAGGTCCGCCTCTTCAGAGGCAAGCTGACTGAAACAGGTCTCAAACGCAAGAACGATCGCATCTTCATGAACCGCCTTTGATGAAGGACAATCACTTGCCCTCCCTTCATTTTTCCTTGCGCATTTCCAGACATAATAGGCAGGCTGATAGCTGTTATGGATCTTTTTACGCTTCAGACGTGACGAGCAGAAAGCACATTCGACAAACGGGAATACTGTTCCGAGTTCCCTTCTCAGGCGATCCCATTTTTCCCGTTTTCGGATTTCTTCCTGAACCTGATCGAACTGAGACTGAGGGATGATTGATTTCTTACGGCCAATGGGAACCGGTTCATTGATCATACCGCCAGCCGCCTGTCTTTTCTGCAGGCCAGAATGTCGATCAGACCTAAGCATCTCTGGATTACCGGTATACTTCCTGTTTTTCAATATTCCGAGTATGCTTCTTTCTTTATATTCCCTGCCGCTCTTTTTCCTGTATCCTCCAAGCACCAGTTCATGGCGGATCTGCTTTAGACTGTATCCGTCAAGATACAAATCATAGATCAGCCTCACAGCCTTTTCTTCCATCGTCCCGTCATAACATCCGTCATCTGCACGCATCTCACCGGATAAGGTTTCCAGGCTTTCGGGCGTGAAAACCTTTGCTTTCAGATCTTCCGACATTTTCGTGCAGCTTCGTTTCTTTCATCCTCTTCCCTTTGTCTGAGGAATTCATATACGCTGTCGCTGTAGATCATCCATCTGCCCAGCAGCCTGACACCTTTCAGCTTTCCCAGCTTCAGCATCTTATAGACGTAATGCCGTTCCCTCTGCAGGATTCCTGCGGCATCCTCAACACGCATCAACAGATTTTCCATTCTGCATTTTCCTTTCCTGCATTTCCTTCATTATGCGTGGCAGAACAGATGTATTCAAAAACTAAATAACCCTTGGTTTTACGCGTATTCTGAATATGTGCGTTGTTTTTGAATACAATAGTATTATCTCACATTTCTGATCTCCTGCATAATCATTTTTCGCACTTTTTCATATTCTTCCCCCCTCAGCAGCCCAGCTTTTTTCAGCTGGTTGAGCATGCTCAGCTGTCCCAAAGCGTGCACCACTTTTTCATGTTTCCGCGTGCTTTTTTCATCAGGACCAACCTCCATTTTCATATCTCTCCTTTCCAGGCTCACTGCTCTTTCTTTTCGCCGGCCAGCAGACAGAGCACCTCTGCCACTTCAAGCAGCTGATCCTTTAACCGCACATCCTTCACCCTGCCGAAATACAGAAACTCCAGCGGAACTTCAAAGTAATCTGCCAGGCGCATCATGATCTCAGGCGAAAGTCCCTTGTTGCCATTCTCCGCCTTGCTGAAACGCTCCCGTGAAAGCCCGATCGTTTCACCCAGTTCCTTCTGCGTCACATGCTTCAGCTCCCGCAGAAGCCTGATCCGGATCCCGATCGAGCGGATATCGTAAATGTAGTCTCTGTCATCATTCATGGTGTCATTCAAAGCGTATCTCACAACCACCCCACCCGTAAGACCCCAAGAATGCACTATTCGTGCATATTGTGCACAAAAAAGCGCCGCAGGCACCGGAACAGCGTTCCGACAAATAGCAAAAACGGGCTGGGCACCACCGACAACCGATGATGCCCAGCCCAAATTTTCTGCCCCCCCTGACCCTCGGTCAAATCGCTCTCAAAACCGCCGGAAGCCTTCCTGCCCACCAAAAAAACAGCTCCGACAAATTCAGCGGAACTGTTTTTGCAAAATCCAATATAAATTCAGCCTGGATTATTTTGGATCTGAAACAAGCTGTATTACCCCTCAAAAGCGAATCGCAGCTGCCTGAAAGGAATGCCGATCCTGATCCAGTCTTAGCATCCCTGAATCACCCATTTTGGGCATGCGCCGTATCCTTCAATCCGCGAATGCGTTCTGCTTCTTCAGGATTTCTGTTTGTTTCATAAAGCCGGCAGAGTCTCTCTGCACATTGATCCACTTTTTCAAGACATTTCGGATCTTCCTTCGAGAGTTCCATATAGAGATCCAATGCTTTGTTATGATATAAGATTGCGTCCTGAAACTGTCCATTGCCTTCAAAAAACAGAGCATACAGATGAAAGACATTCGCTTTTCTTCTTTCATAACCGACCACTGAATAATCTTCCATAAGACGGACCAATTCAAGAAGCCAAATAAATCCTTCATCCTTCTTTCCAAGTCTGATCGCTGTCATTGCGCCATGGTAGTATATATCAAGCTCTTTATCGTCAGGCATACTGTCTTTCATATGTCTAAGGTCCTTGAAAGCTCGGATTGCATTCTGGTATATCTCAAGTGATTGTTCCTTTTTATTTTGTTTTTTCAGGAAGTCCAGATACATATAGCATTTTCCCAGGTATGTTCTGAGGAATTCTTCATTATCAGACTCATAACTTTTTTCTAAGCATCCAAACGCGTGATTATACAGTTCTTCCGCATCGGTCACACTCTGATTCGCAGCATTGATCACAGCCAGCCAGAAAAGTGCTTCCGCCATACCTTTTTCATCTCGTTTTGTCAATACATCCTTCTGTTCATAGCAGGCCAGACTACGCTGATAACAATCCTTCGCCTCCTTGAACTGATTCAACAAATAATAGGAATTTCCTGCTGTGTTAAGCCAGGAAAGTGTAGTGGGATGAGATTCACCTGATATTTTCCTGTGTATTTCATATAGTTCTTTGCTAGCTTTCAGTACTTCCTCATCACGGCAAAGCTTCGCATATTTAGCTGCAATGATTTCCAATGCAGAAATCGTAGATTCATGATCTTCTCCTAAAGTATCTTTGTCCAGTTGATATACTTTTTCCCAGATTTCCAGCGCTTCCTTTTCCTGGCCAAGATCAGTATAGATATCCGCTTTTGTTTTCAGTGTCTTCAAAGTATCGGGATGCGTTTCCCCAAGCATCTCCTTCTGTTTTTCATACACCTTTTCTGCATGCTGCAGTGCTTCACTTTTCATCCCAAGTTTGCTGCAGGCAAACGAAAGATTATATAGAGCATTCAAGGTATCAGGATGATTCTCTCCCAGAATCACTTTTCGATGCTGATATACTATTTCAAAGAGTTTTCTCGCTTCCTCATATTGACCCGAGTCAGAATATCGGCTTCCTATATTATTCAGTGTCATTAATGTATCCGGGTGATCTTCTCCAAACTTTTGTTTTCGAAAAGCATATAATTCTTCCAGAATCCTGAGAGCTTCTTCTTTTTTCCCTGCCCTGGATAATGAATTCGAAAGATTAAACAGCACAATATGAGTCAGATCATCATCATCGCCAAACACTTCCTTGCATGTTTCATATAATCTTTCACGGATTTTCAAAGCTTCTTCATAATGTCCCAGTGTATAGTGCGAATTTGCAAGATCATTCAACCCCCTTATAGCAACATGATCCTTTTCTCCATATTCAGATATCAGGTTATTTACAGCATGTTCCTTCAGTTTCAGCGCTTCCTCTTCTCTTCCATTCAGCGAATAAGAAGCCGAAAGAACTAATTCGACAGAGCTTTTTTCTCTGTTACTGAGACCATATTGATCCGCATTGTTGTAAACAGCCAGTTTCAGTTCCAGATCCTTATGAATATTCACTGTCTTCAAAGCCCTGCTGCATAAATCAAACAGCGGCCGTATATATTCAAATTCATCTCTGCCGGATATGATTTCCTGGCACAGAAAAATAATCCGATCCGTCAGGAACAACACTCTTTCGTTACTGATTTCTTTTCTGTTCAGCTGTTCCTTGTAATATCCGGTAATTTCTTTGAGATTATTATTTTTACTGTTCTCTGAATAATCGCGATCGGCAAAGATCGCTTCTCTTACGATGTTATGGAAGATCCTTCTGATTCCATCATCCGTGTAGATGAACGATTTTCTCATCAATTTGTTATAGCTGATCTCGAGGCTCCTGAAGTCACTTAGGCGATTGGATATCTCCTTGAAATCATCATCCGTCCATTGTCCCAGACTGGACATAAGATACAGATTCAGCTTATCCTGATCACTCATAAGCTGCAGATAACGGTTTACAATCTGGGTGATTCCGCCTTCAAAATCCTTTTTTGTCACGTTTTCTTCTTTTTCAATGCACATATCGATACAGATATCTACATATACCGGAACACCTTCGGTCACTTCACAGATGGTAGCTGCAATGTCGTCAGAGACATTGACATCTCTGATTTCCAGAAGTTCTTTGACATCCGATTCTGCCAGTTTATCAATTCTGATCTGATATTCTGAGGACAGTTTTCTGTCATCAATCTGGTCCCTTCCGCACAAAAGCCAGAGCACAGAAGGAACAGACTCGATCAGCCCACCGGTATACTGCCCGTCAGTATCCGGACGGCCAAACAGCCATGAATCATCATATTCAGGATTATTGATGTTTTCTATGGTCTTGTAATCCAGACGTTCGAGTGTATCGATTGCAATCACGACGGGAAGAGATTCAGGAAAACTCTTCTGCAGGCTTTCAATCATGCGCACCAGGTCATAGCTGAATCCTCTGTGCAGTCTTTTGAGCAGCTGTTCTGAATTGCTGTTGTTCAGCGATGTGATATATTCCGCATATTGATCCAGGACTTTGCCTTCAGCATATCTGCTCATGATATTCTTCGTCGCACTGTAGCCCATTTTTACCTTTTCGTAGACGTCATAAAAAGGAATTGAAATACCGGCAACTTCGCCCATGCTCTTAAGATCTTCCAGGATACTGCTTCGGGATGAGGACTTTTCCCCGATTCTGTGTTCTTCATCGGATTTTTCTTCATACGCTGCAACAGCAATATCAAATAACAGAAAATCAAAATCCTTATCGCATCTTTTCTTATACTCTTCCTTCAGTTTTGTACGGAGCCGATAAAGGACTTCAACTTCATTGGTTGATATATCCAGTGAGTATTTGACTCTTAGCTGGTCTTCACCAAGAAGCGCCGGCATGGTATCAATCAGCATGGTCGAATCGGAGGAATGATCGGCTTCACGCAGCAAATGTTCCATCAGATGAGTTTTGCCGATGCCGCCGACACCCCAGTAATAAAGTACTGAAAAAGCATCATGATCTTCTCTCAGCTCATTCAGTTCCCTTTCAAAGCATTGAATCGGAACCACCCGGTCCACAAATGCTTTCTTATTTTTATTTTTCTCTTTAGAAGAATCCTCAAGGGTATATTTCAGTGCTTTTCTGGCCATACCGCCCTCCTGCAGCTGCATTATAAACATCTGATACTGATTACATATATTTTACCGTTTGTCGGAGTATGCAGGAATAATAATCTGAAAAGATTATTTCAGTATTCCAGCCAGAAGATACAGCTGGTCAGCAATTGCCAGAAGCAGACCTCTGAAACAGGAAGCTCCTGTTTTCCCAAAATAAAGATATTCCAGCGGCACGTCAAAATAATCTGCAAGCCGCATCATGACTTCAGGCGAAAGACCTGCCCGCCCCTGCTCGACTTTACTGATGCGCTCACGGGAAAGACCGATCGCATCACCCAGTTCCCTCTGGGTAACATGTTTGAGATCTCGAAGCAGCCGAATCCGCATGCCGATCGAGCACAGATCATATATGTAATCGCAATTGTATTCCATGATAGATGTATGTGCTTTGGTCATGGTAGACCATATACCCCTGAAAAAACTATATAAAAATCGCTCGGCCGTTTTTGGCAGAGCAGTTATCTTTTCTTTATATATTTTCAGCCATTATCTTTTACGACCAGATTATTACATATCACCGGTTATAGAGGTGTACACCAGTATGTACACTTCAAATAAACTGTCTGCCATTTTGGGCGGTGCACCGCCCACTTTCTGGTTTCCATTTCTCTTAACTTCCTAAAAAATTAACCCTCACTCATATTCGACGTTAAAAAATCTTCAAAAAGTGCCGGAAAATGCAGGTTTTTCAGCACTTTCTTTTGGCAATGAGGTATAATTATTAAGGGTTATATAACCCTTAATAAGGAGCGAGATATGTACCTCGGATGCACTGTTAAAATTCCTGATACCGCCGGCAACACAACTGTCAAAACAATCAATGGTGTTCCCTATGTCTACTATGAGTATGCAAGAGTCTATGACAGGGAAAAAAAGTACAACACACCGAAAAGAACATGTATCGGTAAACTTGATCCTGAGCAGCCAGGCTTCATGTATCCCAACGAGAAATTCCTGAAATACTTTCCAAGAGAACTCCTTCCCTCCGAAAAGGAAGGACGCTTCAGAAGCGGCTGCCTTCATATCGGTGCTTATCTCGTTATCCGCAAGATCATATCTGAATATCATCTGGATGAGATGATCGCGAGGATCATCGGTAAGGATGCGGGACTGTTTCTTGACCTTGCGGCATATTCTCTTATCACCGAAGACAATGCCGGCCAGTATTATCCTGATTACGCATATAATCATGCCCTGTTCACAGATGATATGCGCATATACAGCGACTCCAAAGTATCGGATTTCCTTCGGAATATTACCATTGATCAGCGCATATGTTTTCTGAACGAATGGAATGAGAAAAGAGATCACCGGGAGAAGATCTATATCTCCTATGACAGCACGAACAAGATCTCTCAGGCCGGAGATATCGACATCGTTGAACTGGGGCATGCCAAAGAACAGATCGAGACAGAGATATTCAATTATTCGATTGCCTATGACAGGACGAACAGCGAACCTCTGTTTTATGAGGCATATCCGGGAAGTATTGTGGATATCTCACAGCTGCAGTACACACTGAAAAAGGCGAAGAGCTACGGCTATGAACATGTCGGCTTCATTCTTGACAGAGGATACTTCTGTAAAGAGAATATTGTCTTCATGGATGAAAACGGGTATTCCTTCGTGATCATGGTGAAAGGGATGAAGGATCTTGTAAGCAAGCTGATCCTTGATGCGGCAGGGACGTTTGAAAATGACCGGAGGAACAGTATTCGCGCCTATAAAGTAAGCGGAATAACGGTAAAACACAGACTGTATGCCTCGGATGAGAAGGAAAGATATTTCCACATCTATTACGACGACGGCAGAAAAGCGTCAGAAAGAGAAAACCTGGAAAGCAGGATCGATAAGATGGGAAAGTTCCTGAAGAGCTGTATGGGAGAGCAGGTCCATCCAGGCAAAGCTTTCAGAAAGTATTTCGACCTTGTTTTCTGGCATGAAGGACAGGAAGACGAGAAATTCATGTCAGGGATAGAGCGGACAGATGTGATAAACAGAGAGATCAGATTGTGCGGATATTTTGCGATCGTTACTTCGGAAAAGATGAGCGCAGCTGAAGCGCTGGCACTGTATAAGAGCAGAGACAGTTCAGAAAAGACATTCAGGGCAGACAAGTCATATCTCGGAGCAAATGCAGAGAGAGTATATTCGAATGAGTCTTATGACGCGAAGATCTTCATCGGGTTTGTGGCAACGATCATCCGGAACAGGATCTACACACAGCTGAAAGAGGAGGCTGGCAAAACTGAAAAGAAACAGAATTATATGACAGTGCCGGCGGCGCTGAAAGAGCTGGAAAAGATAGAGTTACTGAAAGGTGCGGATAACGGATACAACCTGGATTACGCAGTTACGGCAACACAGAAAGCGATACTGAAAGCATTCGGGATCACATCTGACAACGTGCATAAAATGGCGAGGGAGATCAGTTCAGATCTCAGCAGGATCATGATCGAAGAGATTGAAAAAGAAGCTGTCAGGAAGGGACAGGGAGAATAGAAATAGAAATCGCAAGAAGGACAATTACTCTGGATGAGAAGATCGAGAAGCAGCAGGTACTGGTGGCAGCCGCAAAGACCAAATATGACGCAGCGCTGGATGAACTGGAAAAACTGGTCGCAAAGAAAAAACAGATTGACGATAAAAAGGTGCTTGAAGCTTATCACGCAGGAAACAAAACAGCAGATGAAATTGTTGCGTTCATCTGCTCTGATAACTCCGATAATGAGTGAGGGTTAAAAAATGGAGGAAGTTAAGAATTTCTCTATCATTTTTCTTAAGAGGAGGAACCGTTTGTGGCAGCCAAGAACATTCAGGAAGCAATCGTCCACCGTATCGCGGAACTATGCGAACAGAATCAAATCACTATATCCGGGCTTGCCACAAAATGCGGTCTCAACCGATCAACCATCAGAGACATCATGAGCGGCGAATCGAAGACATCCAGCATCAAAACAATCAAGATCATATGTGACGGTCTGGGGCTGAAGATCAAGGACTTCTTTGACACCAACGAATTCGATAACCTGGAGCAGGAAATCAGATAACTGCTCCATTTTTTATTATGGATGCTCTGAACAATGCACAATTCATTAATAAGGGAGCATCTGAAAAATGGAAAAAGAAGCATATCTTATCGCAATCTACAAAATCCTGCAGTCAGACAGTGATAAAAACAATCCGCTCAGCGCTGCCAGGATCATGGCAATCCTCGAAGACCGGTACGACATCAAGATCGGCATCAAGAAGTTCTATAAAGCGATCCGTGTACTGTCCGGCCTGTTCAAAATCAGCACTTATACCGAAAACCGCAAAGGCTATTATCTGATCAGCCGTCAGTTCAGCAAAGCAGAGGTGCTTCACCTCTGCCATGCGGTGCATTCCACCAATTCATTGACACCGATGCAGATACGGAACCTGGAAGACAAGCTGCTCAACTGCCTCAGCAGCAGCGAAAGACAGGAATACAGGGAATCTGTCTATCTCATGAATCCCAGGAATGCCGGAAATGAAGAATGGCTTACCAATATGGATCAGATTTCAGAAGCAATCTATCGGAACAAATGGATCCGGTTTGATTATGTTCATTATGACATCAATAAAAAACTCGTCTCACGAAAAGAGCCATATTTCCGCGAGCCGAGATTTATCGCTTTTGACAATATGCATTCCTATCTGATCACGACCGACGATCATCACAAAGGTCCTTCTCACTTCCGCATTGATAAGATTCGGAATCTGAAGATCCTTAAAGAGAATATCGATACTGTTTTCAGCATTGAAGACGCCTACGAGTATGCGGCAGCAAAGATCTTCATGTTTGCGGGAGAAAATATTCAGGCAAAATTCAAATGCAAGATCACCCAAAATGTATTTGATATAATGATCGACGAATTCGGCATGGATGCCGGGTTTATACGGATTGATGATGACCCGGAGCATTTCATCCTTTCTGTAAAAGCATCTTTTCAAGGACTAATCATATTTGCGCAGAAATACTCAGACATTCTCACTCCTGTTTTTCCGGAAAAGCTAGTGGATTATTTCGATAGAAATCGATAATCCAATCTAATAGCAGATCACTGAAAACTAGATATTTTCCATACCTTCCAGGTTATCACCTTTGGCAAAACAAGCTTTTGCAAGGATGGAATATGCTCTTATTGATCCTGCGACTAATGCGGATTGTGCATGCATCTTAGCTCTATCCATATCTTTATCGATATATCTACCATAGAG
>JAZPXY010000023.1:0-39774 GCA_045543875.1 Bulleidia sp. | reverse complement strand
TCCTCCTCTTACGGTTCTTCCACGATGGTAAGGGCAAAGGTAAGCACGTTGCGTGCGGTGCGCTGCATTTCGCCAAGGGTGATGCCGCCGGCGCGGTAGGAGGCAAGCAGGGTATCATCCGCGTCCTTCTCGCTCCAGGTGGCGCCGCCGGGCATCAGCACATCCACCTGTGCGCGTACGCGGTAGGCGTTGTTGGAGACGTTGGCAAAGTCGGGATCCTCGCAGGGCCTCATCCACCAGTCGGTCATCACATTGCCCTGATAGCCCCACTCGCCGCGCAGAATGCGGGTGACCAGATCGTAATGATAATGCGCCCAGGTGCCGTTGATTTTGTTGTAGGAGGTCATGATGTTGAGCGGGGTGCTTTCCTTGACGCAGATTTCAAAGCCCTTGAGGTAGATTTCGCGCAGGGCGCGCTCGGACAGGCGGGAGTCGTTGTAAATGCGCAGGGTTTCCTGGTTGTTGCAGGCAAAGTGCTTCGGACAAGCCGCTTTGCCCCGGCTCTGCACGCCTCTGATAAAGGCTGCCGCCGTTTTTCCGGAAAGAAGCGGATCTTCGGAGTAATATTCAAAGTTTCTGCCGCAGAGCGGATTGCGGTGAATGTTCATGCCCGGCGCGAGAATAACATCCACGCCGCAGCGGATCATTTCTTCCGCTGTCTTTTTCCCCAGTTCCTGCACCAGTTTCTGGTTCCATGTACAGGCAAGAGCCGTTCCGCAGGGAATCAGGGCACAGTAGCGGCGCAGACGCAGACCGGCCGGACCGTCGGCAGTAACAATGGCCGGCACGCCCTTTTCCCTGAGACTTTCGGTGATGCCGCCAAACACACCGGCATTCCCCGGTGTTCCAAGACTGCTGCTCATCATGCCGTGACCGCGGCAGAGTGCTGCCAGTTCTTCATCGCTCAGGATGCCGATAAATTCTGCAAGTGATGCCTTTCCTTCCCTGACATCCGCAAACGTAATCTTTTTTGAATGGCCAGGAATTTCTTGCGGCAGCCGTTCCAGAATGCGCTCCCGCAGATGTCTGCTTTCTTTCAGCAGCGGTTCACACTGTTCAATGACCATATCATCTTGCAGCACAACCGTTCCGATGGGAATATCATCGGCATAAAAGCTGTACGTTCCCTTTTCACAGATGAACTGATGGGTATTTTCATCAAAGAACGCCAGTGTTTTCATATCTGCCCGCATTTCAAGAGTTTCCTTTTCCTGCGATGCCAGTGATCCTGTCTTGGCAAATGCGGCAAGTACTCTTTCCGGCTTGTCAGTCTTTCCTTGCGGCAGCCGGCACCACACTGCCGCTGCCCGGCGGCCCCGGCACGAGCCGGTATTTTCTGCCGTGATCCGGATCTTGATTTCCTGATCTTCCTGCACTGCCGTTCCGGCGGAAATGCTGAATTCCGTATAGCTCAGGCCATATCCGAACGGATACAGAACTTTTTCGGGATGACGGTCAAACCAGCGGTATCCGACATAGATGCCTTCTTCATAATCGTTGTATTCCTTTCCGCCGAAACTGGAACTGCTGGGATAGTCCTCATAATGCACGGCAATCGTATCGCTCAGTCTTCCGCTCGGTGATTCTTTGCCCGTCAGAACATCAGCCACGGCATTGCCGCTTTCCATGCCGCCCTGCCATACGATCATCAGAGCCGAGATCCGATCCTTCAGATCCTGTGTCCATGACATATCGATGATATTGCCGATATTCATCAGGATCACCGTTTTATCAAAGGCGGATGTCACCTTCCGGATCATGTTATATTCTTCATCGGTCAGATAATAGCTGCCTTTTGTCAGGGTGTTTTCCCGGTCTTCGCCGGCCGCTCTGCCGATGACGATCAGGGCGGTTTCCGCTGTTTCGGCTGCCTTCTGCACCAGCTCATCCGAAAGCGGCATTTCCGGGTGATTCATCGGCCAGTGTCCCCACCAGCCGTGATCAGCGGGATGTCCTCCTTCATGTGCCCAGCTGTTATAGCTGTTCAGAACATACGGATTCATCCGGATGCCGGCCCGGTGCAGGCCATCGGTCAGGCTGACTTCATAAGGCGCATGCACATCGCCGCCCGATCCGTAGCCGACATAGAACCAGTCCATCTGACAGCGGCCGAACACGGCAATTTCCTTTTTCGGATCCAGCGGCAGGACACCGTCATTTTCCAGCAGCACACAGCTTTCCGCAGCTGCTCTTCTGATCAGTCCGGCAAACCCGTCCGTGATCTTCTTTGCGCCTTCAGCGGCAGTCTCTTCCTGCATCAGTCCGTTGCCCATGACGCTGTCAATGACTCGCTGGACAGCCTTGCCGATTATGTTTTTCAAACTGGCCATATCTGTACTCCATATCTCCGTTCGGAGAACATTTTCTTACCTTCAGTATAGGCAGATTCCTTCCGCATCTCAAATGTCACGCCATGCGTGCAGTTCTTCCGCCGATACTGCCGTTCTCTGCTACAATGGCAGAGTGTAAATCAGGAGGACTGTGTCCCATGAATATGAAACAGCTGTTCGATCTGCAGTTTCTGATGTTTGCGGAAATGGCCGCCGGCTTTCTGCTCTGCCGCTTTGGCGTTCTGAAGCCGAAGGACAGATCGGTTTTTTCCAAGGCCGTCATCTCTCTGTTCCTGCCGGCCAATATCATTGCCTCCTTCCGCATGGAAATGACCGCTGAAGTGCTCCGGGACTTTCTGCAGATTATTATCGTTTCATCTGCCATTCATGTTTTCTCCATGATCCTGGCCGCCATGATGTACAAAAAGGAACCGGAAAGCAGAAGAAATGTACTCCGCTTTGCGACCGTATGTTCCAATGCCGGCTTCCTCGGCAACGCTGTTGCCGAAGGCGTATACGGAGAGACCGGCATGCTGTACGGGCAGATCTATCTGATTCCTGTCCGCATTGTGCTCTGGTCTGTCGGCGTTTCCTATTTCCAGAATCAGGCCGATCTGAAAACAACCGTCCGCAAGATTCTGACCCACCCCTGCATCATTGCCGTCTTCATCGGCCTGATCCGGATGATATTCCAGATTCCCCTGCCGGATATGATCAGCGGTACTCTGAACAGCCTGGGCCGCTGTTCCACGCCTCTGATTATGATTTTTCTCGGCATGATCCTGGCGGAATCAGGATTTGGATCCATGTTTACAAAAAAGACGCTCAGCTATGCTCTGATGCGTCTTGTCATCATCCCCGCTGCCGTTCTGGCTGTCTGCCTGCTTCTGCATATTGAACCGCTGGTTACCGGCCTTTCGGTTCTTCTGGCTGCCATGCCGGCTGCCAGCACTACAGCCGTACTGGCCGAACAGTACAATGCCGATACTGATTTTGCGGCCAATATCGTTGTCTCCAGCACCCTGCTCTCGATCGCCGTGCTTCCGGCATGGGCAATGATTCTGAATACGGTCTGCTAAATATTCAAAAACGGATATAATGAATATGACAGCGAGGTAATACAATGGAACTGAAAAAATGGACGTATGAAGAATATCCGGAATTCACCGATGACCGCTTTGAGACAATCGTCACCGACGGAAATGAAACCGGAGCACTCTATCTGAATGATGTTGAATATGTCAATATGAACGGAACGCCTCTGCATCTGCAGATCATGATTCCCCACAGCCGCAGTCAGATGACAGGAAAATATCCCTGCTTTGTCTATGTGCAGGGAAGCGGCTGGAAGAAACAGCACATTCATGCCGGCGTACCGCTGCTTTCCCGCATGGCAGACCGCGGCTATGTATGTGCAATCGTTGAATACAGGCATTCCGGCATTGCCGCTTTCCCGGCTCCGGTCATCGATGCCCGCAATGCCGTGCGCTTCCTGCGCAGCCATGCCGATGAATATCAGATCGATCCGGACCGCATGATCCTGGCCGGTTCTTCTTCCGGCGGACACACAGCCGTCTACGGCGGCCTGCGGCATAATGACGACACCGATGAAAACATGTTTCCGGGTGTCTCGGCTGAAGTATCAGGCATCATCAACTATTACGGATCCTGCAGCTTCATGTTTGACTACAGCAATCCGTCCACCCCGAACCATCTGAAGGCAGACAGTCCGGAAGGTCTGGAAGCCGGCGGCATCGATCTTTCCGAAAATGAAGAAATGAAGCGGCGATGTCGGCAGAATGCAATGTCCACGAAGACACGCTCATTGCCCCGATGCTGATATTCCACGGCACCAAGGACAGAACCGTCCATCCCGAATGCAGCGTCCGTCTTTATGATCAGATGATAAGGACCGGGCACGAATGCGAACTGGTTCTGCTGAAGGGAGCCGACCACGGCGGACCTGATTTCTGGGGCGAAGAAGTGCTTGCCAGAGCCGATGCATTCATGCAGAAATGCTTTCAAAAATGACGTTCACTGAACGTCATTTTTTTCTATTCTTTTGTTTCCGGCATCAGTTTCTGTGATACCGTCCGGTCAAAGAACTGGGTGAACGGTCCCAGGCACAATGCACACAGCAGTGTGCCGATACCGATCAGTCCGCCCAGCAGCCAGGCAATCAATGCACAGAGCGAATCAGTAAAGATGCGGCAGGCAAAATAGGGAAAATGCAGATGGTCCCTTAAGCCAAGCGCCAGATAGTCATACGGTCCGACACCGAGGTCGGCCGTCTGATACAGCGAGATGCCGAAGGATATTACGATCACTGCCGGCACCAGCCACAGCAGCCTGACCGCCAGCGAAGACGGATCCGAGAATATGCCGTTGATCAGATGGAAAAAGAAATCAACAATATAGCCGAGCAGCACACCGTTCAGCACCGTGCCGATATTGATATACTTTCTGCCCCAGATCAGCGGAAAGATCAGATAGAAGCAGTTCATCAGCACCGTAACAGTGCCAAGCGAAATGCCGGTTTTATCAGATACGGCAATGTTGAGTGCCGTAAAGGCATCATTGCCGCACATTGACTGCTTGAACAGAGCACAGCCAAGACCAATGATAACCACACCGAGAAAGCAGAATACAATTCTTTTTACACTGTATTTCATAGATCCACGCTCCAGTCATTCATACTCATAGTAATTGCGGACGCACAGTCTGCCGTTTCTGAGAACTGTCTTTCCCAGGGCCATGACAGTATCAATATTCAGATCCTGATCCAGCAGCACCAGGTCAGCATCGGCATTGACAGAAACGGTTCCCTTGCGGGGATACAGCTGCAGAGCCTGAGCGACGTTGGAAGTGATAAGCGTCAGGGCATCACCGAGCGGAACGTTCTGATCGTTGACCAGATGCCGGATCGTATCAAACAGGGTTTCCATCTTTCCGATGCCCATGCCGATCAGATTCTTGTTTTCATCCCACTGCGGGAAACTGCCGTTGGAATCGGAACTGAGCGTCATCTGTTCCCTCCGCATGCGGGCCATGGCATTTTTCAGTTTTGCGGCAGTGGCGGCTGTATCGGTACCGGAAGTGAAATCGGCATAGCCGCCCATGGCAATGAACTCTTCGGCACCCGGATAATCCATATCGAAATGGGTCGGCCTAAACTGTGATACCGGAATATCGGTTTCATTGACAATCTTTACAACATCCGTATATCCCTTTTTCCCGTGTCCGGTATGCATATGTACATAGCCGGGCTTTTTTGCCAGCAGTCCGGCCGTTCTCGCTTCGGTCGCAAGCCGGGCTAGTTCCGCTGCCGAAATATCAGAGGAACGATGATCGGAAATGGCTACCTTGACACCGATGATCTCATCGATGAAGGCAATATCCCGGCTGACAGAACCGGTCAGGGTATTGGAAGGATAAACGTAGGATCCGGTCAGGCACCAGGCACTCATGCCCTCTTCGCGCAGAGCCTTGGTGCGGGCAACCAGCGTTTCCACGCTCTTGGCATGATGATCGGTGCCAAGCAGGCCGACCACCGATGTCACGCCGGATTTCACACAGTCCGTCATCTGTACTTCCCGGATCAGCGAGGCAAAGCCGTCTTCACCGCCGCCGCCGATGATATGCACATGCTGGTCAATAAATCCCGGCACGATCATTTTGCCGGAAGCATCGATCACTTCTGTATCCGGCTGGGCAAAGTCAATATCCGGTTCAACCCGGATGATCCGGTCATTGCAGATAAGCACATCATTAATGCCTCTGTCCCGGGGATCAAAGACATGACCGTTTTTTATCAGCACAAACATGATCAGACCTCCATCCGGTAGCCGGTTTCCTCTTCCAGCATGTCAAAATAGGCATTTCTGATCTTTTCAAACAGTTCCGGATCTTTCTGTCCGACTGCTTCCGTGTCCAGTTCACAGGCTCTGGTCATCAGCTTGCTGGAACTCAGAACAATTACTTCATCTGCATTTCTGACTTCATCCATAGTGATTCTGCGGATGTCTCTTGGAATCTTGAGCTTTTCACAGATCTCCATTACATGCTTGCGGGTAATGGACGGAAGAATCAGTTCATCCAGCGGCGGAGCCAGAAGCACGCCGTCCTTCAGCAGCACCAGTGAACTGTGGGCACATTCAGTCATATATTCGCCGCGGTGGAATACCGCTTCCTGACAGCCGTGAGCCTCAGCATACTGCGCAGCCAGAACATTCGGAATCAGGTTCAGGGTCTTGATGTGGCAGTACTGGAAACGCTTGTCCTCAAAGGATACCAGCTTCAGCTGCTTTTTCAGATTTGCCTTCAGCGGTGTCACCGTGATCAGCAGGGTTGTCGCTGTTCCTTCCGGCGGAAAAATATGATTGCGCCGGCAGTTGCCGCGGGATGTCTGCCAGTAGACAGCCATCGGATCTCTGCTGTCAGCAGCTTCAACGCACCGCTGCAGTTCTTTCTTCAGAGTTTCCCTCTCACAGGGCGGATTGATTTCCAGAAGCTTCATGGAACGGAAGAAACGGTCGAGATGATCTTCCAGGGCAAACATCACACCATTGTAGGCCGGGGTAAAGTCATAGACACCGTCACCGAAGAACAGTGCTCTGTCCTGCATTGGAATCTGCATCTCTTCCAGATTGCCAAGCTGTCCGTTGTAATAGCCGATTGATTTCATAGTTTCTAACCTCTTCAGAAAAACAATACTATAATTCCCGTTCTTTGGGGAATCTGATACAAAAAAATCCGCTGTTCAGATCTGACTGACAACGGAAAGAATCTCATAAAAATCCTTAAGATGCGGAAGGTCCCTGTCTTCGATGATTTCAGTTCCGTGCAGAAGCTCATCCGCATAAGGATCCTGAAAATAATCATGATCACTCGCAAAGACAATATAGTTGCAGAAAGATCCGGCCCCCTCATCCTTCGCCTCATCGCATGCCGCAAAGGCAAAGACACTGCGCAGGGTCTTCATCTCATCCAGCATCAGATCACATTCAAAGATATCATCGCTGCCCAGCATGTTGGCGGCATAGATGCCGTCTTTCTTCAGCGCCGCATGAATCAGTGCAGCTGCTTCCCGGCTCATCAGATCATAGGCCGGTTCGGCGCCGCTGAAGGCATCATTCAGTATGACATCGTATTTCTCCCGGCAGGAAGAAAGATATTCCCTGCCCCAGGCAGGAATGATCTGCAGTCTCTCTTTGGCATCGGGAATGTCTTCATACAGTTCACCGAGTCCGAAATATTTCATTGCCGGATCCACTGTCGCTTCATCCGGTTCCAGCACATCGACGCGCAGCTGCGGATAAAAGCGGATCAGATAGGACGGCAGCGTATACATGCCGCCGCCGATAACCAGCACCCGCTCTGCCTTTAGGCACAGATCAAAAGCCTGCAGGAAGGCACGGTTATAGGGAAAGACAAGTTCATGTTTCCGCTCCGGATCCAGATAGACGGCAGAATGCATGACATCTCCCCAGGAATATGCCCTGACCCGTCTGCCGCTGTGATCTTTCCTTTCTGTAATCTGATATTTCCTGCTCATGTTTCACCTTTTGTTCTGCTTCTTCTGCACATATGTGACTTCGCCGGTATCCAGGCAGCACACTGCCAGACTGCCGCCGAAGACACAGCCGCAGTCGATCAGCATATGATTGTTCTTGCGGATAACCTTTCCCTTATACGGTTCGGGAAAGGCCAGGGTCGGGGTATGGCCGCTGATGACAATTCTGTCTTCGTAATAGGTCTGTCCGATATCCGGACTTTTGAAAATGCATTCGGAAAGATCATAGTCCTGCGGCTCTTTCAGAGGATCAAACGGCTCCAGACCGGCATGCACAATGACGTATTTTATGCCGCCGGCTTCTGTCTCCTCACAGAGGGCAAATTCTTCCAGATATTCCAGGATCATTTCCCGCTCTTCCCCGCTGCAGGCACAGAACTGTCTGACGGTAGTTTCACCGCCGTCATTCATCCAGTGCCGGAAAGATTCCAGATCATCTTCCTCGAGGGCGGCAATTGTTTCATCGGTGATTTCAACACCGAGCTTCCTGAGCACCTGCAGAGCCATGAATTCATGATTGCCCAGCAGCGGATACACATTGTCGCGCATCATCATGTCCTTAAGAATGCGGATGGGCTCAGGACCGCGGTCCACTACATCACCGTTCACATACAGAATATCATCACTTCCGAAATCAATTTCCTGCAGCGCCTGCATATATTCTTCATAGCAGCCGTGCGGATCACTCATGACATATTGCATCTGTTTCCTCCGTACCTATCTGAATAACAGAGATCGGGAAAAAATAACAGTCTTCTCTTGTGCATGTTTCTGTGCTTGCCGAAAAAAACCGGGAAACTCCCGGTCAGTCAATGATTCTGATGCTTTCGATCACCGGCTGATCTTCCGGCCGGATCGTTCCGTTTGCGTCTGTCGGCTCAGCATCTCTGGCAATCTGCTTGGCAACATCCAGGCCTTCTGTGACATGGCCGAATGCGGCATAGGCAGTATCCAGGAAAACAGCATCTGCCACGGTGATAAAAAACTGTGAGGAGGCACTGTCAGGATCCTGGGCACGGGCCATGGAGATGACGCCGTCAGTATGGGATATATTGTTCTGGACACCGTTCTGCGAGAATTCACCCTTGATGGTCCGTGAAGAACCGCCGGTGCCGGTGCCGGTCGGATCACCGCCCTGCAGCATGAATCCGTCTATGATGCGGTGAAATGTCAGGCCGTCGTAGAAGCCGCTGTTTGCCAGTTCGACAAAATTTGTAACCGTGATCGGGGCTTCATCCGCATCCAGTTCGAGCTTGATCACACCGCAGTCCCTGACGGTGATTTCGGCATGGTGTTTGCCGGAGAGCAGATCACTTTCCGCAATCTCAGGAAGACTGCCGGAAGCTGCCGGATCCGCGGCTTCCGACTTTCCGCATCCGGCTGTCATTATTGCCAGCAGAACTGCCGGCAGAATCATCTTTTTCATCATTTTCATATTTCAGATCCTCTGTCATTGATTGATAACGTATATAATAGTATCATCACTGCGCCATTATTGGAAAAGATCGGAGCGTTATTTTTATGACCTATTATCTGATCCGGGAAATGCTGGAAGAATGCACCCCGGACGACATACAGGAAAGCAAATGGCAGTTTGCGGCAATTCTGAAACCGGAAGAATACAAAGCTGTCAGGGACACATTCAATATGGGCATCGACATGGATCTGAATCTGAACCAGATCTCAGATACCAAGGCGGTTGTCAACTATGACTCCCTGACCGGCACGTTCAACATTCCCGATCACGAACGTTTCAGTGAGCATAAGAACAAGGTTGCTTTTGCCCTGGACGAAAAAGGAATCGTCCTGATCGATGAAAGTGATTACAGCGAACGCCTCGTCCGAAGGATCCAGCAGACCCGGCGGTGGAAGCTGCCCTCCCTGGAACGGTTCATCTACGATTTCCTGGAAGAAACGATTCACAATGATCTGCCGCTGCTGGAGGCAATCGAGGAAGAACTGTCGACAATGGAAGACATGATCATGAAGGGCGACATCAATGAATATCCGATGACGCTGAATGATATCCGCAGTGATCTTCTTGACATGCACAAGCATTATGAGCATCTGATCGATGTGGCCAGAGAACTGGAAGAGAATGAAAACCAGTTCTTCCATGAAGAAAACCTGCGCTATTTCCGGCTGTTCAGCGAACGTGTTGAACGCCTGCAGGATACCGTTTCCCAGCTGCGTGACTATCTCTCCCAGCTGCGTGATCTGATTGCCGGCGAACTGAGTATCAGGCAGAACAAGATCATGACCCTGCTGACCGTCATCACCGCCATCTTCATGCCGCTGACACTGATTGTCGGCTGGTACGGCATGAACTTTGTAAACATGCCGGAACTGTACTCGCCATGGGGATATCCGGCAGTCATTGTTATCAGTATCCTGATTGTCGTTATCTCACTGATCTGGTTCAAAAAGAAAAAATGGCTGTAAAAAAATCACTTCACAGTTCACTGCGAAGTGATTTTCTTTTTTTAAGACATTCCGAATGCCATCAGGATCAGCCGGAACAGAAAGGTCATGATCCAGGCCAGGCCGCACTGCCAGAGAACGGTGATCAGGGCCCACTTTGTTCCGAGTTCCCGGCGGATGGATGCCACTGCCGCAACACATGGTGTATACAGCAGCGAGAAGACCAGAATGCCGGCAGCTGAGAGCGGCGTGATCATCTGCGTGATCGTATTTCCGAACAGCACTTTCAGCGTTGCCACAACACTTTCCTTGGCCATGAAGCCGCTGATCAGGGAAGTGACAATGCGCCAGTCCCCCATGCCGATCGGCGCAAACAGCGGTTCCAGCAGACCGGCAGCCGCTGACATGATGCTGGCGGAAGAATCGGTCACAAAGTTCAGATGCAGATCAAAGCTCTGCAGGAACCAGACCACAATCGTTGCCACAAAGATAACCGAGAAGGCTCTGGTCAGGAAGTCACTGGCCTTGTCCCACAAAAGCTGCAGCACATTCTTCAGACCCGGCAGCCGGTAATTCGGCAGCTCCATGACAAACGGCACTGCTTCCCCTTTAAAGAGCGTATTCTTGAACAGATAGGCAACCAGAACAGCCGTGATGATGCCCAGCACATACAGACCGATCATGATCAGACCGGCACTGTCAGGAAAGAACTGATTGGCAAAGAAACCGTAGATCGGCAGCTTGGCCGTGCAGCTCATAAACGGTGTCAGCAGAATCGTCATCATGCGGTCACGCCGGCTCGGCAGTGTTCGGGTCGACATGACTGCCGGCACCGTGCATCCGAATCCTATCAGCATCGGCACAATACTGCGGCCGGAAAGACCGATCCGGCGCAGCAGCTTGTCCATGACAAAGGCAATGCGGGCAAGATAGCCGCTGTCTTCCATCATTGACAGGAAGAAGAACAGGGTAACAACGATCGGCAGGAAACTCAGAACACTTCCTACGCCTTCAAAAATACCCTTTATTACAAGCCCGTGGACAACGTCATTGACTCCGGCTGCACTCATCCAGGCATCACAGGAACCTGCCAGTCCTTCAATCAGGGCTGCCAGCTGATCCTGCAGGAAGGCACCGATGACATTGAAAGTCAGCCAGAAGACAAGTCCCATGATCAGAATAAAGCACGGCAGTGCTGTCCATTTTCCGGTCAGAATTTCGTCAATCTTTTCCGAGCGCACACGCTCTCTGCTTTCCTTCGGCTTAGTGACAGTGGCCTGACAGACACTCTCAATAAAGCGGAAACGCATGGCTGCCACGGCCGCATTGCGGTCCAGGCCGCCTTCCTTTTCCATCTGAATGACAATGTGTCCGATCATTTCCTTTTCATTTTCATCAAGATCCAGCTTCTGCTGCACCAGTTCATCGTTTTCCAGGATCTTCGTAGCCGCAAACCGCAGCGGCAGTCCGGTCCGCTCGGCATGATCTTCAATGATTGCCTGTACGGCATGAATGGCACGGTGTACGGCGCCGCCGTAATCTTCCTTGCTGCAGAAATCCTGCTGCTTCGGCTTCTCCTGATACCTGGCAATATGCAGTGCATGTTCCACCAGTTCATCGACGCCTTCATTTTTGACGGCCGCGATCGGTACTACCGGAACCCCGAGAAGATTTTCCATGGCATTGATGTCAACTGCACCGTGATTGCCGGTCACTTCATCCATCATGTTCAGGGCAACGACCATCGGAATATCCATTTCCAGCAGTTGCATCGTCAGATACAGATTGCGTTCAATATTGGTCGCATCAACGATATTGATCACTGCCTTCGGCTTTTCATCGATGACAAAATTGCGGGAAACGATTTCCTCGGCACTGTACGGCGACATGGAATAGATGCCCGGCAGATCAGTAACCAGTGTATCGGGATGGCCTTTGATGGTTCCGTCCTTGCGGTCTACCGTTACCCCCGGAAAGTTTCCGACATGCTGGTTGGAACCGGTCAGCTGATTGAACAGCGTTGTCTTTCCCGAATTCTGATTGCCAACCAGGGCAAAGGTCAGAACCGTTCCTTCCGGAAGCGGATGTTCTTCTCGGCGGTCATGATATTTGCCCTCTTCGCCAAGACCCGGATGTTCGCTTACGGCACTGCCTGTTTCCGAGATCTCACGGATGTCTTCAGCCAAAGCCGGGCGAATCGCGATCTGTTCCGCTTCAGCCAGACGCATTGTCAGTTCATAGCCGTGGATCCTGATCTCCATCGGATCACCGAGAGGAGCCAGCTTTACGGCTGTTACATATGCACCGGGGATCACACCCATATCCAGAAAGTGCTGACGAAGTGCACCTTCGCCGCCGACTTCCGTAATGACTGCGCTTTCCCCTGTTTTCAGTTCTTTCAGATTCATGATGCTTTTCCTTTTTCCACGTACCATACTACCACATACAAGTTACCTGTGACTAACATTGTTAGGATAAATTTATGTCATTTGTCCTCAGCACCACAAAAAAACCGGCACTGCCGGTTTCCAGGTATATCAGCACTCAGAAGAGAATGCTGCGCATGCAGACCATCGGTTCATTCCGGTCATAATCCCAGCTGTGGTGAGCATCACCGCGGCAGAATCTCCGGTGTTCACAGCTGCGGCAGGTCTCATTCAGATCACTGAGATCATGGCGGAACAGTTCAAAACGGTTTTCCCATACATCCCGGAAGCGGTCCCGGCGGATATTTCCCTGAATCGTTTCCGGTCTTCTTTCGATATCCAGACAGGCACCGATATCACCATTGCTCATGATGCTTGCCGTATAGACACCGGCATTGCAGAGCCAGTACCAGTCCCGCACTTCCGCTTCATATTCACCGCCGAGATAATGACTGCATCCGAATTCCAGCGGATATCCCTGCCGGCGCTTTTCCCGGATGAATTCAAACAGACGGATATAGTCTTCCCGGGTGCACATCAGCTCCGGGCGCTCCAGTGCCCTGCCGATCGGTTCAAGATGAATGACACGCCAGGAATCAATATCGATTCCGTCCATGATTTCAAACAGTTCATCCAGTTCGGAAATATTCTGATGATTGATTACGGTTGTGACCTGTACATTCTGAAAGGCTTTTTCGTCAATCAGACACTGAATGCCTTTCATCGCCCTCTCATAGCCGCCCTTCATGCCGCGCAGGCGGTCATGGGTATCACGCAGGCCGTCAATGGATACAGAGACGGTCGACATGCCGCATTCGGCAAGTCTGCGGGCTATGGACTGATCGATCAGAGTCGCATTTGTTGTCATGCCCCAGTGAAAGCCGCGGCTTTGAGCATGTGACATGATTTCAAAGAAATCCCGGCGCAGAAGCGGCTCGCCGCCGGTGATGCACAGCTGGATCTTTGAAACATCAAAATCCTCACTGACTTCATCAATGATTCTTTTGAATTCATCTGCCGACAGTTCATCTCCCTTTTCAGCGGTGCAGCGGCTGCCGCAGTGAAAACAGTTCTCATTGCACTGCAGTGTCAGTTCCAGAAACAGGTGCCGGAGCTGCGGCTCCCTGTACAGCTTTTTTGTGTAGTCTGCCAGCTGATTCAGATGCTTTTCCTTCAGCGGTATCATTTCTGATCTTCTTCCTCAAAGTGTTCCGGCGGTCCGTAAACACCTTCCGTGAAGTTTTCAGCCGGATCATATTCTTCCTTTTCAGGTTCTTCTTCAATTTCCGGCGGTCCATAGACTTCATCCGGCACATTTTGGTTCGGATCATATTCCGGCGGCGGTCCGTAAACCGATGTCGGACGGTTGCAGCCGGGGAGGAAGGCCGATGACGCCATGACGGTTCCGGCAAGAATACCGGACGCGGTAATTCTATTTAGTTTTCTTTTCTTCATGACAGCAGAACCTCAGACTCAGTTTTCTGCTTCAATACCGGAATGACGTTCCCTTCTGCGGATCGAAACAGCACCGAACAGGGACAGAAGCAGAATCGCATTGCAGGCCAGAGCCAGCCAGAAATTGACGGCATATGTGCCGGTGACATCATACAGCGAGCCGACCAGGGATCCGGCCAGAGCGTTGGCAACACCGCCGACAAAGCTGAGCACCGGATAGGCAGCCGCATAGTATTCCATGCCAAACAGATATCCCGACAGCATGGCAACACCAACAGCAGAAATCGAGAATGTCACGGCATACATGGCTGAACCTGCATACATTGCCCAGGCCTGGGGAATGAACAGAAGCAGCAGAATGCCGGCAATATTGACTGCACTCATGGCCAGAACCGTTTTATAGGCACCGATTCTGTCATTGAGAACACCGAACGCAACCTTGGAAATGATATTGAATGCCATGGCAGCCGACAGCATCATTGCCCCGACCGAAGCTGCCATGCCGATGGATTCGGCATAACCCGGCAGATGCTGGGGAACGGCAGCGATGACACAGGTGGAAATCGTGATCAGAATGGCCAGCAGGAACTTCGGATTGAAGAAATTGAACGGTTTCGGACGTTCATCGATGACAACCGTTCTGCCCATTTCTCTTTCCTTCATGAATTCATCATAGCCATACGGCTTCAGGCCGCTGTTCTGCGGCTGGATCGTAAACGGCAGGATCACTGCCGGAACACAGCAGATCAGGGTTGCGGCAGCCGCCCAGACAAAGCCGGTGCGCCAGCCGGAGGCAGCGATGATATTGCTGAAGACAGGTGAAAGAAGAACACCCGGCACACCGCTGAACGCCATGACAACGCTGGTAAACAGTCCTCTTCTTGCATAGAACCAGTAATTGATGATCATTGTGATCATGACAAAATTGATCATGCCGTCACCGACGCCTCTGATTACACTGAGAATATACATCTGCCAGAGAGATGTGCATCTGGAAAGCATATAGGTAGAGACACAGAGAAGCACAACGGCACTGACAATGATGATCTTCAGTGTTGATTCCTTCAGCAGTTTCGGAATAAACATTGCCACAACCGATGCCACCAGCGAGCAGATCGTGATGATCATTGCCACACTGCCGCGGCCGACGCCGAGATCCTCGGCAATCGGTGCATAAAACACACCGGCTGTATTGACGGTTACCCCGATCGTTGCAGCAGCCAGACCGCACATCGCAATCAGGACAAAGATATGTTTTGCTTTCATAGGCATTTTCCCCCGGGTCATAATTTCATTAATTCTATTGTACAGCATTTGCATGCAAACTGCTTCCCCTCTGCTGTGCTGCTTTCAGGCAGAGAAAAACACGGCAGATATCCGCCGTATTCTGAATCATTTCTGTCCGTAATAGGCATTGGGCCCGTGCTTGCGCATGTAATGCTTGTCGAGAACATACTGCGCCAGCGATGCATCCCGGTTCAGCATCAGGGTCTTCAGATCCATTTCCGCCACCGTTTCCAGCACGACCGCATTGTATACGGCATTGGCCGGACTGGTGCCCCAGCAGAACGGTCCGTGATTCTTGACGATGATGCCCGGCACAGCCATCGGATTATATCCGAGTCCGTCAATCGTCTCAACGATGACCTTTCCGGTATTGCGCTCATAGGCTTCTTCCACTTCCTGCTTTGTCAGTTCACGGGTGCACGGAACATCGCCGTAGAAGTAGTCGGCATGGGTGGTGCCGAGCGCCGGAATCGGAATGCCGGCCTGGGCAAATGCCACGGCATTGATGGAATGGGTATGGACAATACCCTTGATATTCCTGTAGCGGCGGTACAGTTCCAGATGTGTTTCGGTATCGGAAGACGGCTTCCATCTGCCTTCTGCCTTCACGCCGCTCTCAATATGAACAACAACCATGTCTTCCCATGTCATGCCGTCATAATCGACACCGGAAGGCTTGATCACCATGAACTTTCCGTCATCCGAGATACCGGAGACATTGCCCCAGGTATAGATGACGATGCCCTTTCTGACCAGTTCCAGATTGGCTTCACATACTTCCTTCTTCAGTTCTTCAAGCATTCTTCTGCCTCCTTGATTCTTGCCCTGAGAAAATCATTGGATTCCCTGATGACCTTCATATAATCCTGGCCTTCCTGATACCAGAACTCACCGGTAAACATACGCACGCCCATATCCAGTGCCCTGGCAATGCAGCGGACATATTCGGTATGGCCGCCGCTGCCGTAATTCATGTCACGGTAGACACCCGGTCTTGTCTCCTTGAGATGGACGGCAAAGGTATGACCTCTGCCCTTCTCCATATCTTCACAGACATCCAGGCCGTACAGTACAGCCGCATTCTTCAGATTGCCGATGTCAGGATAGACACCAAGCCACGGTGAATCTGTCTCTCTGACATAATGCATGGCCTTTTCAACCGTATCCATAAATGGCGTCTCCATTGTTTCAAAGGCCAGCATAACACCTCTGGATCCGGCATAATCTGCCGCTTTTCTGAGGTTTTCTTCAAACATCCGCCGGGTCTCTTCGTCGCCTTCTTCGTAATAGACATCATAGCCGGCCAGCTGAATGATGCTGATGCCGGCATTGACACAGAAATCAACTGCCTTGTACATGATTTCCATACTGCGTTTTCTGGTTTCTGCATCATGGGAACCGAACGGATATTTGCGGTGTCCGCTCAGGCACATGGTGCGGATCGGAGTACCGCATTTTCTTGCCAGTTCACCGAGCACACTCTGCTCTTCCGGACTCATGTCGAGGCGGGACAGTCTGGCATCAGTTTCATCGATGCTGATCTCAAAACGGTCAAAGCCGCACTCTCTGGTAATGCGGAACATCTCTTCAAAGGACTTGCCGGAAGGAATTGCCTTTTCATACAGTGCCAGTGTATATTCCATCAGTCATCCTCCCGCAGTGTATACAGAGCGATTTCATCGGTTTCACGGTTAGCCGCAAGAATACGGTTTTCACCGCCTGCCGTATAGAACATGCAGTTGGCAGGTCCGCTTCCCTGATCCAGTACATGTACCTGATAGCTTCCGTTTTCATAGCGGACCATGATCAGTTCCATATCTTCCTGGCGGCAGCCGATGAAGGCACACTGCCTTCCGTTCATTTCAGCTCCGTAAATGGCATGAATGAACGGCATTTTCTTTTCCCGCTCCCATACCTTTTCAAAGCTTCCGTCTTTTTTCTTATAGATGCTGAGGGTGTCGCCGTGGAACGGTGAAAGAACCAGCAGTTCCCGTTCGCCGTCACCGTCAAAGTCCAGATACAGCACATCGCTTGCCGGTGTTTCCAGCAGGCATTCGCAGATCCATTCGCCGTCTTTTTCCGCCGGCGGCTCCGCCAGATACACGCCGTTTTCCGTTCCGACAACCGCAAATGTACTGCCGTCAGAATGACTGTGCACGGCAAAGCCATGGTTCTTGTACAGACCGCTCTGCAGAGGTGTCAGCTGCAGCTGATGATCCTGATCATAGCCATGCAGGTCTTCCGGCAGCGGTGCCGTCCAGATTCTTCCCGGACATGTCCAGTCATTTTTAAAGGCATGGGCAGACTTCAGGGTGCAGGCAATCAGATATCTGCGGCCGTTTTTCTCAACAATGCCGAAACGGTGCACGAACGGCAGATCACAGAGAACATGGCACTGCCATTTTCCCTCTTTCTTTTCGTACCAGACGATCTTTGCATCGGCCGAGTCATTCGGCGAATAGAACTTCTGGGTTGCCAGCAGAAGACCTTCGTCGCCGGGATACGGCAGCAGGGTCATGACGCCGCCCGGGCCGTCCCAGAGTGTTTCGCATTGTTCGCCGTCAAGTGTAAATGCATAACAGGGATCCTGTTTCTCGGCTGCGACGATCAGATGATCTTCGCCTTCATAGCGGAACCGGCTGACGGCATAGCATTTGTTCAGGGTTCCGATCACTTTTTTCTCTGCCTTCACAGTGCACTTCCTTTCCTGATGCTCTGATACAGAGCATTCATCTGCTTTCTCTTTTCTTCATACTGCCTGGTCTTGTCCAGATCCGGCAGGTATTCTTTCAGTTTCTCATCAGCACACAGATGCGCTCTCGCTTCCGCGACACTCGCATACGCGCCGAGGCCCTTCAGGGCTGCGGCCAGACAGCCGAGACCGGTTGCCTCAGGATCATCCGTGCAGTATACCGGCCGGCCATAGACATCCGCCTGCAGCTGGTTGAGGGCAGGACTTGCCGTCATGCCGCCGCCGCAGAAGATCCGGTTCACCGGCACTTCCTTCTCAAAGTCATTCAGATGTGAAGCAATCTCCATGAAGATGCTTTCCATTGTGCTCTTGAACAGTTCACTGCGTCTTGTTGCCGTTGATACATTGGCAAAGACAGCACGGGCGGAAGGATCCCAGTCAGGAGCGCCGCGGCCGCTGAAATACGGCACAACAAGACAGCTGCTGACAAAGTTTTCCTTATTCAGTTCTGCTTCCAGAACGCTGTAGTCAATGACATCCATGCCGTACAGCTCTCTGGCGCACCATTCCAAGGCAGCGCCGCAGCTGAGCACGTTGGCTTCCAGTATATAGCTTCCGGCAATGGCCGAACGGTTCCAGATCATGCGGTCAGACAGAACATCCGGCAATGTATCGCAGGCGGCGGCAATAAAGCCGCCGGTGCCCATGGTTACCGATACATCCCCTTCTGCAACAATGCCGTGGCCGATGGCGGCACACTGCTGGTCACCGCCGCAGTGCAGAACCGGAATTCCGGCTTTCAGGCCGCTCTTTCCGGCATATTCTTCACTCACATATCCGGCTGTTTCGCCCGGTTCAATGAGACGACAGAGCTTGTCTTCTTCCACTTCATACAGGTTCAGAAGCCAGGGATGCCAGCTGCCGCTTCTGAGATCCATCAAACCGGTGCGGCTGGCATAGGTTCTGTCTGATACAAACTCACCGGTCATGCCATGACAGACATATTCGGGAATATTCAGAAACTTGTAAACATTCCGGTAGATTTCCGGCTGATTCTGCCGGATCCAGGTCATCTTGGATCCGGAAAAGACGGTGCTGACCTGGGCTCCCGTCAGCTGAAACAGCTGCGGATTGTGCACAGCCAGTCTCTGGCAGATCTCACTGTTGCGGGTATCCTGCCACATGATTGCCGGCAGCAGCGGTGCCCCGTTCTGATCAACAGGAATCACGCTGGAGCGCTGGGCCGTAATTGCCACTGCCCGGATCAGATCTTTCGGATAGGTCAGCGTCAGTTCCCGGATGATCGACAGCGTATTGTCTGCGAATTCCCGGGGATCTTCCTCGATCAGGCTGTCGCCGAGAAAGACCAGATGGTTTTCCCGCCTGGCCAGGGCTATTTTTCTTCCGTCATTTTCGTAAAGGATACCGCGCATGCTGGTGGTGCCGATATCCAGAACAAGGATGCTCACGAATCTGCTCCCTTACAGAACAGAACGGAACGGAACGTTGGCTTCATAGTCAAAGCAGTCATCGAAGCCGCGGTCATGATGATAGGCAAGACGGTCCTTGTCCTGCGGATAGATATATCTGCCGCCGACTTCCCAGAAGAACGGATGGAATCCGTAATCCAGACGGTCCTTGCGCATATCGTAGAGAACCTTGATTTCATTGACATCGGCCATGAAGTTTGTCCAGACATCATAGTGAATCGGAATGACAACCTTGCAGCGCAGTGCTTCCGCCATGCGCAGAATGTCAGTGGCTTCCATCTTGTCCTGGATGCCGACCGGATTCAGGCCGAAGGAGCCGAATGCCACATCGATATCATAGTCCTTGCCGTGCTTGGCAAAATAAATGGAGTAGTGGGAATCACCGCTGTGATAGATGTTTCCGCCCGGTGACTTGATGAGGTAGTTAACTGCCTTTTCATCCATATCGGTCGGGCACTTGCCGTAAAGATCTTCACGATCCGGTCCCTGGGAATCGGTGGTAACGATGCAGGTGCGGTCAAAGGAATCAAGGGCAATGATCTCCAGATCCTTGATTTTGATATGATCACCCGGTTTTACGGTAATGCATCTGTCGGCCGGAACACCCCAGCTCAGCCAGTAATCAACCGACTTCTTCGGTCCGATGAACGGAACCGGAATTTCTTCGCCGGCTTCATTGGTTGTGGTCATGCCGGACTGAATGACATGCGCCGCAAATTCAGCACTCATATGATCCTGATGATAATGTGTTGCCAGAACAGCATCAACATGCTTTACGGCAAACGGATCGATGACAAACGGAACCGCTCTCAGGTTCGGCTGCATCTTCCGGACACCGGCCATGTTGGCCATCTGATGGCCGACCTTGATCTTGCCGTCGCCGTGGGTGCGCTTGCCGTTGCCTGCCCACAGGTCGATCGTCACATTTGCACCGCCCGGTGTCTTGAACCAGATACCGGTGCAGCCCAGCCACCACATGCCGACAGAACCCGGCTGTATTTCGGTATTTTCAATTTCTTCGTTCAGCCATGTTCCCCATTCCGGGAATGTGCTTTTGATCCAGCTGTCTCTTGTAATCTCTGTTACCTTGCTCATAAATGATCTCCAATCTGTATAATTCTGTTTCCTGCTTCATTCTAACAGATATAAGCGCTGATTTGTGTCCCGCCATGAACCTTCTTTTTCTTTTTTCGGCGGTGTACTCCGACAGGTTCCGGAGGCTTTATGTCATATAATGGTTAACAAGGAGAATAACTGTTTATGACCGATATGCTTAAAAGATATCAGGCAGCTGAGAAACTGCTGCCATGGAATGTCCGGCACGCTGTGCTGAATGCTGCACCGAAGGCAAAAAAATACGACAACTCTCATTTCTTCTATCCGTTTGAAGAACGGAAAGACGGCAAGGTAAATACTGTCTTCCGGCTCGTCAGCACCGAAGACGGAAGCGAAACCGATCTCTTTGATTCTGCTGCCCTGTGTGCAAAGCTGAACTGTGACATACTGCCGTTCACATCCTGTGATGTCAGGGACGGAAAGATCTGCTTTGTTCATGAAGATCACGAATATGCCTACGATCCCAAAACGGACAGCCTGGACAAGGGCGAATACATTCAGCCCCGGGCTGTCAGCACATCCCCCGACAAAAGCAGAGAACTGTTTGTCAGAAACAATGATCTGTGGCTGCGGGACTGCAGCAGCGGCAAGGAAACCCGCCTGACATTTGACGGCGAAGATCATTTTGCCTATGCCAAGTGTGCCGAATACAGCGGTTATATTACCGAGCGGGTACAGGGCAAGCCGGAAGTTCCCGATGTCCTGTGGGCACCGGATTCCCGTCACTTCCTGACGTACCGCCTCGATCAGCGCAATGTAAAGGAACTGTATGTCCTGCAGTCCTATGACGAAGAAAACCGCGAAAGCATCCGGCCCCGCCTGCACACCTACAAATGTGCCTTCCCGGAAGACAGTGATGTGCCGCTGGCATATTACTGCATCGGTGATGCCGAAAACGGAACCGTTGTCAGAGCAGACATGGATCCGCAGCCGGCCGGCGGACCGCTCTTCCATGAGCGCTACAGTCTGGCAAAATGGCTGGATGACAGCAGTGCCCTCTTTACAACCCATGTCACCCGCGGCAGCAAAATCGCCTCTTTTGTCATCATTCACAATGACGGAACCGTAAAGAAGGTGCTCAGTGAAACCAGCGATACGGCCATGAACATCCGTACCTACGGCAACCTTGACGGCTTCAATGATTACTGTGCTTCCAACTTTGTCAGCGATGATCTGAAAACTGTCATCTGGCAGAGCGAACGCGATGATCTGGCCCGGCTGTTCCGCTATGACAGCGACGGCAATCTGCAGAATGTCATGACACCGGCGGACTGCTCGGTCGGTGAACTGATCCATAAGGATGATCAGAACGAATACGTATACTTCTATGCCAGCAATATGGCAGAGACAAGTGATCCGTACTATCAGCTGGTCTGCCGCGTGCATTATGACGGCAGCGGCTTTGAAGTACTGTGCGGCGAAGACGGCATGCACAGGGCAGCGGTCATCAATGACATGATCATCGATACCTGGAGCCGGGTTGACAAGGCACCCGTCACCAATCTGTATAAGACAGACGGAACATTTGTCCGTGAACTTGTTTCAGCCGACATCAGCGATCTGCTGGAGCGCGGCTATGTCATGCCTGAGCGCTTCCATGTCACGGCAAGTGACGGAAAGACAGAACTGTACGGCATTCTGATCCGGCCGAAGGAATTCGACGAAACAGGATCCTATCCGTTTATCGACTATATCTACGGCGGCATGCAGTGCTACAACGTGCCGAAGGCATTTGCATACTCGGCAGCCATTGAAGGCCGCGAGATTATGGGCGGCCTTGAAGAACTGGCCCAGCTCGGTTTTGCCGGCATCATTCTGGACGGTCTCGGAACGCCCGGCCGCGGCAAGAAACTGCACAATATCAGCTATGAGAATATCCATGGCTGTGCCGGCCTGAAGGACCATGTATACTGCCTGCCGCAGATCAAAAAACTGTATCCGTTCCTCGATCTCGACAGAGCCGGCATGTGGGGCAACTCCGGCGGCGGCTGTGCCACTTCCCGGGCAATGCTGGAATATCCGGATACCTACAAGGTCGGTGTTTCCTCTGCCGGAAACCACGATCAGAGAATGTACAACAACCAGTGGACAGAAAACTATTACGGTCTGTATAACAAAGAGATTTATCTGCAGGGTGACAATACTGCCCTGGCAAAGAATCTGAAAGGAAAACTGTATATTGTGCACGGTGCCATGGATGACAATGTTGCCATGTCGCAGTCGATCCGTCTGATCGATGCCCTGATCAATGAAGACAAGGACTTCGACTTCCTGATCCTGCCACGCACCAATCACAATGTTCCGGCCAACCCCTATTTCATCCGCAGAAAGCTGGATTATTTTGTCAGATATCTGCTTGAAGAAGAGGTTCCGGATTACCGCTTCAACAAGCCGGAGGACGTGGAATGAGAACTCTTCCGGAGAAGAGAACAGCAGAAGCAGAAAAACTGATTGAAGAAATCATGCAGGAAAGCAGTGCCTGCGGCATTGCTGCATGCATCATCGACAGTGACGGCAGTACCGTTTACGAAAAGTACTTCGGAAGCAGAAAAACAGATCAGGATCTGCCCCTCAACGGCGATACGATCTTCGGTCTGGCATCGCTCACCAAGTCCTTTACCGCCCTGGCCGTCATGAAGATGGCAGAAGACGGAATCCTTTCCCTGAATGATCCGCTTTCCGGTTTCCTTCCTGCCTTCACCAACCGCAATACTGAAACCGTCAGGCTTTCACATCTGCTGTATCACAGCGGCGGTTTCTTCCCGCAGCCGCGCATCGTTGTCGAAAAGACAGCGGCAGAGCTCGGCCTCAGTGAAGACCGGGATCATGATCTTGCATACAATGAAACACTGGCGGAAGAAGGCGGCCGGATGGTTGCCGAACGTCTCGATTCCCTGACCATGGAAAACGGACTGATTGCCGAACCGGGCCGTTACTGCAGCTACTGCAACGACGGCTTCGGCCTGCTTTCGGAAGTGATCCGCATTTACTGCGATCAGCCGTCCTATGCGGAATACCTGCGCGAGCATATTCTGAAGCCGCTGGACATGCACAGAAGTTTCTGTGATTTCATCCGGCCGGCCGAGGATGACAATGCCGCCTGGCTTTATCAGAAGACAGAAAACGGCATGCTCGAACACCGCAATTACCGCGATGATGCCTTCGTCCTCAACGGCGGCGGAGCCATGAAATCAACTCTGAATGATCTGAAGAAATACCTGCTGATGTATCTGCATCACGGTGAAGGTGTTGTTTCCGAAAACAGCATTGCCGAGATGCTGAAGCCAAGACTGCCGTTCGGCACTGACGGTGAATACTGCTACGGTCTCTATACCGACATGTCGGGTCCGTACCGGGTCTTTCAGCACGGCGGCAGCCTGCCCGGTGTCTCTTCGAATATTCTGTTCAGCTATGATGCCAACTGTGCCGTCATTGTCCTCTGCAACACGATGGATGTTCCCGTCAGCATCATCAGTGATGCCCTCTTTGCCCTCTATACCGATCAGCCGCTGCAGAAGGAACGGACGTATCCGGAAGCTGAATGGTCAGAAGAACTGAAGCAGGCAGTCAAAGGACACTATGCGTCCGGCGAAGGAACGGAGTTCGATGTCATTGAAGAAAACGGCATTCTGTATGTCTGCTCGGAAGGAAGCAGAAAGGAAATCCGGCCGGTATCGGATACGGCAGCCGCAGCCATCGGAAAACGAAGCGATTCTGCCTTTGAACCCATTCATGACGATGACCGCGGATACTTTGCCGTCAGATACGGCAGCCGTATCATTCCCAGACAGTGAAAAAGGAGCTTTCTCAGCTCCGCGCATTAAACAGCCACAATTCATGTATGCATGATATTCAAGCCGCACATTTTGTATATAATGAAAGCAACAGACAAATGTTCGTAAAGGAGAAAATCATTATGGAAGAAAAACAGGTGCTGGATCTCGGCGCCCTGGCACAGGTCTCAGGCGGTCAGGACTGGGTTCCGATAAAAGACCCTTTTGAACCGGGAGAGCGTGCTGAGTTCCGGATAGATGTTTACGTGAACGGTGTATATAGTGACTGGCTGCCCTGTATTGGATATGCGAACAATATAGCAGGCATATTCAGACAGATCATCAGCAAGCATAATACTGTACCGGTTGAATCCGTGCACATTTATTTTCAGGACGGCCATGAGATGAACTATGACTTCACATTAGGCATGAACGAAATTACCAACGGAACCATACTGACAGCCCACGTTGCAAAGTAAGAAACGGCTTCCTTTCTCAGAACAGCTTCAGAACCGAAAAATGCCAGGATTTCTCCTGGCATTTTTATTGTGCTCTTTCAATCATCCCATCTGTTCCATAATGCGCATCGATGTATGATGCATCCGGAAACGATCAGGCTGCTTTCTGCTTTTTCTTGATCATTTCGGCCAGAGCCGTACTCTTGTATTCCTTTTCGCCGGTGATTTCCCGGTAGATGTGAAGTTCAGGCGGGAAAATGATTCGCTGATCATCCTGGCTCAGTTCGATTTCCAGGATCGCCCTGTCATTCCAGAACGGATAGACATCAATCTCGAAATACTGCTGTTCAAAGGTCAGGCAGTATCTTGTCTTATGCACCGGTGCTTTGCTTTCATCAGCTGTCTTCAGCAGACGGTTATATTCGTTCTCGCTGATCCGGTGTTCGGTCTCGATCCGCTTGAGACCGGTCTCGTCCATCGGAATCTTGGTCGTAACATAGCACATATAATGACCGTCTTCCCCTCTCTGGCGGATGCGGCGTTCTTCTCCGGGAGGAGAATTCAGATAGGTCTGCACAATGTCGATCTTGTGACAGTACGGATTCTTTTCCAGCCATTCCAGATCCGGATAGGCGATCAGGAATTTCTTTTCCGTTTCGATTGGATTATTGATGCCAAGGAAACTGATGATCTCATTCATCAGTTTTTTCAGCTTTTCATCAAATGAAGTGCTGTTGTCTATGACCCGGAAATGGGGATGGCCGGTCCAGGCCGCAATCAGCTTGTCATCCATCCGGCAGGCTTCTTCCACGCTTTCATAGCGGGCTGCATTGTTGTCGGTCGTATAGAATTCCTCTGCCCCCTTGGCTGCCGTTACCAGATGGAATACTGCGTCATAGGAGTCTCGCAGATCAACGACATTGCCGTTGACGGATGCCACTGCTTCGGCAAATTCCTCTTCATTCATATATGCCTTGTTGTCCATGAAGCCGCGGTCGCAGACAATCAGGATCTTTTCGGCATCCATTGTTCTGGCAGCCTGTTCAAAGAGTTCCTCCTTGACCAGCTGCAGTCTGACCTGGCATTTCTGGTAGTCCAGATTGGTGCCGCAGGTCCACGGTGCAACACCGCCGGTGATCAGCTCTGTCGCTGTTTCCGGGATGAACAGCACGGTATATCCCATCCGGGAAAAGTGATGCTGGATCCAGCTCATGGCCGTGGTTTTTCCGGCACACGGTCCGCCGGTAATGACAATCTTGGTGATTTCCATAACGACTCCTGTTTTTTCGCATGCTCATTATAATATACAAAACTGCCGTTTTCAGCGAAGATCGCATTATTCTTTCTTTTTGCCGGATTGCATGTATAATACATCCTGGAAAATGAGGATTGTATATGATTGAAAAGATCGATGTTCTGGCAGCAGATATTGACATGACTCTGACTGCCAAGGGCGGTTCGCTTCCGGAAATTGTCCGGGAAGCATTCGAAACCATGCATAAGAACGGAATCAGACTGGGCCTTGCGACCGGCCGGGAAATCACCGACAAGCTGAAGCATCAGGGAACAGACTGGGGGCTCAGCTTTGACTTCGATTTCGTCATCGGCATGAACGGCGGCATGCTGTATGACCTTGCAGACGATTCCCTCTGGGCAACCGAGCTGATCAGCCGTGAGAAACTGAAAGAAATCCTGACCTACATGATGCCGCTGATCAACAAATACAAAATTTCCATCAACGCTGAAGGCGGCGGCAACCACAATGCCATGAACATTCAGGGTGAGCTGCTGGCTTCCTCAAGACGCCATGGCTTTGACTTTATCGACAAGACCGGAGATGTTAACGGCTTCTGCGAAAAACAGGCATACAAGCTGCTCTTCCGCACCGAGCCGGACAACGAACAGGAAATCCGCGATTATTTTACCCGCCGCTACGGTGAAGACTGGCAGATCATCGGAACCTTCCCGGGTACGGTAGAAATCTTCCGCAAGGGCTTTGACAAGGGAACCGGACTGCAGAGATATCTGCAGAAATACGGCATTGATCCGAAAAACGTCATTGCCTTCGGAGACAATGAAAATGACAACCCGCTGCTGCAGGAAGCCGGCTGGGGTGTCAGTCTGAAAAACGGCACGCCCGGCACAAAGGCAATTGCCGATGACATCACCGAATACAGCTGTGCTGACGGCGGTGTCGGACACTATCTGATCGATCACTGGCTGAAGCCGAATCATATGATCTGAAAAAAAGGCAATTCAATTTGCCTTTTTTATTTACAGATAATACAGCATTGTCAGCAGCGGCATTGTCACCAGGCAGACCAGAGTCGTCACGGTATTGATGGCCGTTGCATAGCTGACGTCCCTGTCATACAGCTGAGCGATCTGGGTCACAGTCGTGGCCGCCGGTGTCATCGTTGCCATCAGGCTGATAAACAGAATCGTTTCCCCGTCCGGACTCAGTGAGGCAAGACCGCTGAACTTCATGATCAGAATTACAAGGGCAGGAATGGCAATCATCTTCAGGAATGTGATCAGCCAGATCCGTTTTCCTCTGACCATTTCCATCAGATTCACTCCGGCCAGAATCATGCCCAGCATCATCATACTGACAGGCCCGATGGCCGAGCCGAGGGATCTGATTGTATTGCCCAGAATCTCCGGCAGCTGCAGACGGGTCAGAAACATCAGCAGGCCAAGGACGCAGGCAATCAGATTGACATTGGTCAGAATCGATTTCAGATCCATTGCCCACCGGCCTTCAATCAGTGACTTGCCGTGGGTCCACATGATGAACAGCTGCACAACCATAAAGGCACTGGCATAGATGACCCATTCCTCGCCAAGCACGGCCGTGACCAGGGGAATGATCAGGTTGCCGGCATTGGAATAGATCAGTGATGCCTTCTCAATGCCGCTGAAGTGAAAGACATTGCTCAGCAGATATACAATCACAAAGAGCAGCGCGTGAATCGATGCGGCACAGGCAAAAGACAGCATGAAGTTATTGGCAGTTTCCGGCGTAAAGCTGATCTGAAAGGCATTCAGAATGGTACACGGACAGATGACATAGACGATCAGTATTGACAGTACCTTGGAATCCGATGCCTTAAGCATTCCGGCTCTGACCAGCAGATAGCCGCACAGCAGCATCAGGAACAGCTGGATAATCTGTTTTGTAAGCAAAAGCGATATCATATTGAATCTCCCGTTCACCATCATACAGCACCCGCGGCACAGAGCAAAAGAAAAAGGCTTCATCTGAAGCCTTTCCTGCAAGAATCAGTCACACCAGTCAAAGAAATCAATGATTCCTTCTTCCACGTCTTCCTTGATATCGGCGTAATTATGGATTTCATGCCGGTATCCCGGATACAGTCTGGTCGTGACATCATGACCGGTATCGATCAGCCAGTTGGTCACCTGGTAGACACCGGCACCGTACTGTCCGACCGGATCCTGGTCGCCGGCAATATTATAAACCGGCAGTTCGTTCGGAACCTTTTCCGCCCATTCTTTGCTGCTGATTTCATCCATCATCTGCATGAACTGCAGCCAGGATTTATTCAGGCATGGCTTGGTAAAGGCATCAAACGGATCTGCGGCATGATCCTGCTGAACAAACGGATCATCACAGATCCATTCATTGCCAAGCGTCACGCCTTCTGAGCAGCGGGCAAACATCCAGCCCATCAGGTCACCGCCGATATTCGGATCACTCTCATCGCCTTTTCCTTCATCAACCAGTTTCTGAACACGGGCAATTCCGTCTGCCAGATTCGGCCATTCGCCGGTCGTTCCGCAGATCGTTACACCATTCAGATCACTGCCGTATCTGGCAATGTACATTCTGGCAATGAAGGAACCCATGCTGTGGCCGAACATGTAATACGGAAGATCCGGATACTTTTCAGTCACAAGATCATGGAGTTTCTTTTCGTCTTCGACCATGGTCGTATAGCCTTTGTCGCCCCAGTCTCCCCAGCGGTTATTTTCAATGGCAGTCTTGCCGTGGCCTACATGATCATCAGCCGCCACAATGTATCCGGCCTCCATGAAACTTGTAATCATATGCAGGTAGCGGCGGGAATGTTCACCGAAGCCGTGAATCAGCTGAATGATGCCGGAAGGATGGCAGGCCGGCACATAGATCCAGCCATGCACCTGATCACGTTCGTTGAATGACAAAAACTTCACTTCGTGCAGCATAATTATTTTTTCCTTTCCGGAGCATAGCACCCCTGTTGTTACCTCCATCGTATCACTTCAATTTTGACTGCCGCAATGACAAGGCTCAAAAAAAGGAGACTTTTCAGTCCCCTTTGCGATTACTTCTGTTCGTCTGTTCCTTCGGCCTGTTCCTGTGCCTTCAGTCTGGCCAGTTCCTCCTCTTCCAGCTGGCGGTATGCCACCTTTCCGACAAGTGTCTTCGGCAGTTCCTGGCGGAACTCAATGTCTTTCGGCATTGCATACTTGGCAATATGGGAACGGCAGTATGCCATCAGTTCCTGTTTTGTTTCTTCATTGGCATGCACACCCGGCTTCAGCATGACGAAGGCCTTGACCGCCTGGATGCGGTACGGATCCGGAATACCGATGATGCAGCTCATCTGCACCTTTTCATGGGCATCAAGAATGTTTTCCAGCTGAGCCGGATAGATATTGTATCCGGAAGAGATGATCATTCTCTTGGCACGGCCGCGGAAATAGATAAATCCTTCATCGTCCATCATGCCGAGGTCACCGGTATAGACCCAGGTCAGACCGTCAGCGTGAGTGCGCAGCGTTGCGGCAGTTTCTTCCGGGTTGTTCATATATCCCTTCATGACTGTCGGGCCGGCCAGCAGGATCTCACCTTCTTCACCATACGGCAGTTCTTCATCCGTGCCCGGCTTTACGATCTTGATATAGGTATCCGGGAACGGCAGACCGATGCTTCCTTCCTTGTATCTGTCACGCGGTGTCAGACAGCAGGCAGTGACAGTTTCTGTCGTGCCGTATCCTTCTCTGACCTGAATGGCAGCCTTGTGATCAGCCAGGAAACGGTCAAATTTCTTTTTCAGTTCAATGGACAGTGAATCACCGCCGGAGAAGACACCCTTCAGACTGCTGAGATCGGCATTGTCCATGGACGGCAGACGCAGCAGCGCCTCATACAGTGTCGGAACACCGGCAATGAAATTGCACTTGTACTTGGTGATCAGCTTGGCATAGCTCTTGGCTGTAAAGCGCGGCACCAGAATGCAGCGGCCGCCCTGTGACAGCATGGTATGGATGCAGACACCGAGTCCGAAGCCGTGGAACAGCGGCATTGCGGCCAGCATCTTGTCACCGGGACGGAACATCGGGTTTGCGGCAACAACCTGCTGACCAAGGGCATTGAAATTCCTGTTTGTCAGCATGATGCCTTTTGTGGTTCCGGTTGTGCCGCCGGAATACAGAATGACAGCCGTGTCATCGGATGCCGACTTCACCTTGTAGTTATAGAAGCAGTATTTGCCAAGATTCATGAATTCATTCCAGCGGATCACCGGTGCATCGGCCGGAATCTTCTGGATCTTTCTTCCCTCCGTCAGCATATATCCGGTACGCAGCGGCTGGGAAAGCTCATCCTTGACGGAAGCGATGATGATATTAACGATCTTCGTGTTGGCACGGATCTTCTCAAACTTGTGATAGAACTGATCCAGGGTAATGGCCGTAACACTTTCCGAAGCATTCAGATAGAATTCAATTTCCTTTTCTGCTGACAGCGGATGGATCATGTTGGCAACAGCCCCGATCAGATTGACGGCATAGAACATGAAAATAGCCTGCGGGCAGTTCGGCATGGCAATCGTAACCCGGTCACCCTGACGCACACCGATCGTACGCAGCGACCTGGCACACTTGTTGATCTCTGTGATCATTCTTTTATATGTTGTAGAGCGGCCCATGAAATCAAAGGCAATCTGATTCGGATACTGGTCGGCGATTCTCTCCACTGCTTCATACATGGAACCGTCAAAGTATTCCAGATGGGCAGGAACATCGCCAAGATGACTGATCCACGGTGTCTTCACCTGTATTTCACTCATATTTAACCTCCTGATACAAAATCAGCAACGTGTCTATTATACTCCCAAAAGCAATTGCAACTGTCGATTTTACCTATAAAATGGTATGGAAAGGAAACAATTATGCAGATATGTCTATTAAACGATTCATTTCCGCCGGTCATTGACGGCGTTACCAATGCTGTAGTGAATTATGCGGACATTCTGAATAAAAAACAGAACACCAGGGTCATGGTCGGAACCCCGTATTATCCGGATGCCGGCTACAGCAGCTATCCCTATCCGGTCATTGCCTGGCCAAGTCTGGATACTTCTTCCCTGACCGGAGGCTATCGGGCCGGATATATGCTGCCGGTAAGGGAAATTGCCCAAATGGCGCAGTGGAAGCCGGATATCATTCATGCCCACTGTCCGATTGCCTCCCTGTTTGTCGGCCGCAGTCTGCGGGATGCATCCGGTGCTCCGCTGATTCTGACCTATCACACCAAATTTGATATTGATATCCGCCGCTCCATAGCCGTACCCATCCTGCAGGAAGAAAGCATCAAGGCACTTGTGCACAACATTTCTGCCTGTGATGAAATCTGGGCCGTCAGCCATGGTGCCGGTGAAAATCTCCGTTCCCTCGGCTATGAAGGCGAATGGAAAGTCATGCCGAACGGTGTTGACTTTGCCAAAGGCAGAGTCAGTGATGAACTTGTTCAGAAAACCATAAGCGGCTATGATCTGCCGGACGGCGTTCCTGTCTTTCTGTTTGTCGGCAGAATCATGAACTACAAGGGACTGCCGATCATTCTCGATGCCCTCCAGGAACTGCGGAACACTGAAGACTTCCGGATGGTCATGATCGGCCGCGGCGCCGATCTGGACAGTCTGAAGAAAACGCTCGGCAGGTATCAGTTCAGCTATGATGAAAACACCGAAGACGGCATTGTTTCCCATCCCGGAACCGGAAAAGGAAAAGTCATCTTTACCGGTGCCATCTCTGAACGGGAAAATCTGCGGGCATGGAATACCCGCGCCGATCTGTTTGTCTTCCCTTCCACCTTTGACACCAATGGCCTGGTTGTCAGGGAAGCAGCCGCCTGCGGGCTTGCCAGCGTCCTGATTTCCGGATCCTGTGCTGCCGAAGGTGTCAGCAACGGCCGGAACGGCTTCCTGATCGAAGAAAATGCCGCCTCACTGGCTTCCTTTCTCAGCTGGGCATGCCGGCATCTTCCGGAACTGTATCAGGCCGGCGAACATGCCATGAATGAAATTTATCTTTCCTGGCAGGATGCCGTTGCCATGGCTGAAATGGGCTATGCCGAAATACTGGAAAAGAAAAACAGCGGTCTTCTGAAGCCGCATAAGGAACTGGGTGATGATCAGCTGTATACAATGGCAGCCGATGCCGCTATCCTGTTCAATAACGTACATGAACAGGATACGCCTGATTTCGAAGGCATGCTGGACAACCTTGCTGCTTTTGGAGAAATGAAGCGGCAGGAACTGTTCAGCACCCTGCATGAAAAGAAAACAGAGCTGGAGGAACAGATCCGCCAGCATCTGAAAATCAATGACTGAACTTCCTTCGGGAAGTTTTTTCATTTCTGCAGAAAATGCTTCATGATTTCTTTCTGTGTCTTGCCGGCTGCGCTCATCTCCATGGCAGTCCTGAGCGCCGGCACTGCTTCAGCAAAATACATCTTCATGCCTTCACACAGATAATACTGCCTTTCGCCGTCTTCATTGACAGCGAAGCGGTCCTTGGGACAGCATCCCCGGCACAGTGAAAGCCATTCACATTCCCGGCAGGCACGGCAGAGATTTTTCTTTTCCGCACCGAACTGTTTCTGAAATTCTGACTCTGCCATTTCCCCGATCGGTGTCTCACACAGGCTGCCGAGCCGGTGCTGGCGGTCGACAAAATGATCACAGGCAAAAACACTGCCGTCCTTTTCAGCAATCAGAATATTGCCGCAGGTTTCCGAAAGCCAGCAGACAGTTGCCGGTTTTCCCGCCAGCATCAGTGCCGTTTCGGCAAACAGCTGCACATTTACCTTTCCCAGATCATGGGTGATCCATTCCCGGAAGATGGTTTTCAGAAAACGTCCGTAGGCACGGGGACTGACCGAATCTTCCGTAACCGATCCGTCCGCATTTCTCCGTACGATGGGAATAAACTGGATCCAGCCGGTACGATAATTCTTCAGTGTCTCATAGACTGACTTGGCAGAGGCAGCAGTCTCGGCTGTGACCGTACAGAGCAGATCAGGACGGATTCCGTGCTTTTCAAAGCAGTACAGGGCATTCCGCACTTTCCCGTAGGTATCTGACCCGCCGGCATCACTGCGGTACATATCATGGATCATCCGCGTTCCGTCAATGCTCAGGCCGATTTCAAACTGATTGTCACGGAAAAAGCGGCACCATGCATCATCAATCAGAAGGCCGTTGGTCTGGATGGCATTGACAGCGTGCCGTCCGGCCGGAAGATATTTTTTCTGCAGGGCAATGACCTTTTCAAAAAAGGGAATGCCGGCCAGTGTCGGTTCGCCGCCGTGCCATGTAAAAGCGACCTCACTGCCTTCACATGCGGCAGTGTAAGAGCGGATATATTCTTCCAGAACTTCATCACTCATGACGAGGGAACTGCTGTCCTGACCGCTGTCCGCATGCAGGTAATAGCAGTAGGAACAGTTCATGTTGCAGAGCGAACCTACCGGTTTTGCCATGGTTGTAAAATGCATTTTGCCTCCTTAAGAAAGAGCCGCATCAGCGGCTGCTTTCATTCTTCGGTTTTGAGATGCCTGTCAAAGAAATCCAGGACCTTGTTGAAGGAATCCATTGCGGCTTCCTGCCGGTACATCGGCTTGTCGTAATACCAGATGCCGTGGCCGGCTCCGTCATAGCGGTAGAATGTATAATCCTTGCCTGCCTTTTTCAGCCGTTCTTCCAGTTCATCTACTTCTTCGGGTGTGGGGAATTTGTCGTCATTTCCGAAGATTCCGAGCAGCGGGATCGGCAGCTGTTCGGTATAGTCGATCGGTGCTTTCGGCCGGGCCTCACTCAGCTGTTCCGGCTTCATGGATACCTGTCCGCCCCAGCAGTCCACGGCACAGTCAAAGCCGTCAACGGTGCAGGCCGCCATGAATGCATGCCTGCCGCCCGAGCACATGCCGATGACTCCGGTGCGGCCGTTGGTATTTTCCTGTACCTTCAGGAAATTCAGGCAGCCTCTGACATCTTCCATGACTTCCGCATCCACAGCGCCGCCCTGCTCTCTGGCCATTGCCGAGACTTCAGTCGGTGTGCCGTCGCCAAACTTCCGGTAGATATCCGGACAGAGGACGGCATAGCCGTGCTGGGTAAAACGGCGGGCTGTTTCACGGCACCATTCATCCCATCCCGGCATATGCGGAATCAGGACAATGGAGCCATAGTTTGTCTTGTACAGAGGACGTGAATAATAGGCACGGATCGAATCATTTCCGTGCGGAATGCGGATCGTTTCCGCAATCATGCCTTCACAGGCATCTGTTCTCAGATCATTCCACATAAATACGCTCCGTTCTTTTCTTCAGTATACCGTACTCGCTGTCTTTGCCGAAGAAAAAAGCAATCAGAAAGGGACACCTGTATCAGATATCCCAAGTCTGTCATTTCACTTTGCGCAGATATGCATACAGCCAGCGGAAATCCGGCTGATCCGGATGTTCATTTCCGAAGATTCCGGTCTCCTCCGCTCTCAGCTGCGGGAATTCCTGCAGCAGATTCCGGAAGCGTTCTTCCGTCATATAGGTGTAGTACCGTTTGCCGAGAAAGCCGTCGTTTTCTCCGTATTTGAAGTTTACATACAGGATGCCGTCTGCTTTCAGGGCCCGGATCATCTTTGGAAAGACTTCCTTCAGCTTTTCATATTCCAGATGCATGATGCTGGCGGAGGCCCAGATGCCGTCGTACAGATTTTCGGCATCAAGTTCATTGAACTCCATGCAGGCAACAGGCCCGTGCAGATATTCCGATGCCAGACGGCACATTTCCGAAGATCCGTCAGCCGCATCCACAGTCAGTCCCTTTTCCCTGAAATAGGCTGTATCACGGCCGGAACCGCAGCCAAAATCCAGAATTCTGGCACCTGGCTTCAGATAACTCAGGAAATGATCCTGATTGCTGCGCTCCGTAATTGTAAAGGCATCATTGAAACATTTCTCTGCCTTTTCGTTAAAGTATTCGATTGTTGTGTTGATCATGATCAGTGTTCGTAATGTGCTGCAACATCCTTGAGGAAATCAATTATGGTCAGATGCTGCGGGCAGACGCCTTCACACTGGCCGCACTGGATGCAGTCACTGGCCTTGCCGAATTTTGTGGTAAGAATATCGTAGTTGGTAAAGTTGATCGTCCAGCCCTTTTCATCCAGCTTTTCACGCATGTCCTCATTGTAGATGGAGAAATACTGCGGGATGGCAATGTGCATCGGGCAGCCTTCCGTACAGTAGGAACAGCCGGTGCAGGGAATGGCGATCTGACTGTTGATGATCTCTGCCGCCTGGAAACAGATCTTCTTTTCTTCTTCACTCAGCGGCACAAAGTTTTCCATATAGCCTGTATTGTCTTCCACCTGTTCAAGCGTGCTCATGCCGGAAAGAACGACCATGACATTGTCCAGACTTGCCGCAAAGCGGATTGCCCAGCTGGGAACGGATGCCTTTGGATCATGGGCTTTCATCAGTTTTTCGGCTTCTTCCGGAACAGCAGCGAGGGTGCCGCCCTTGACCGGTTCCATGACAACGACCGGCTTGCCGTGCTTCACTGCCACTTCATAGCATTCCCGGGAACGGATCCACTGGCTTTCCCAGTCCAGATAATTCAGCTGCAGCTGCACGAATTCCATCTCGGGATGACGGGTGAGAATCTCATCCAGAAGCTGCGGCGTGTCATGGAATGAGAATCCGGCATGTCTGACAAAACCCTGTTCCTTCTTTTCCAGCAGCCAGTCAAAGCATTTGAATTCCTCATACTTGCCGATCATGCTTTCTTCAATGCCGTGCAGCAGATAGTAATCAAAATAGCCGGCACCGGTCTTGCGGAGCTGCTCATTGAATACCTTGTCCCTGTCTTCCAGACTGTTGAAGAAGCCGGCATGAAGCTTGGTCGCAAGGGTAAAGCTTTCCCGCGGATAACGGTCCACCAGTGCTTCCTTTGCGACATTTTCACTGGCAAAGCCGTTGTACATCCAGGCTGTATCAAAATAGGTAAATCCTTTGGCCATGAAAACGTCAACCATCTTCTTGACCTGTTCGACATCAACATCAGCAGCGTTGTTTCTGTCATTTCTGGGCAGTCTCATCAGACCGAACCCAAGTTTCTTCTGAGGCTTGAATTCCATCGTTTCACACTCCTTCTTTTTGTGATATTTTCAGCAGTTACTGCTCTGCATCAAGTCTTTCAAATACCGGAATGGATTCCAGCGGGGCATCAGCCAGAATCGTCCGGCCGCCTTTGCAGACTGTACCGTCTCTGGTATCACGCCATGTTCCGGCCGGCAGGTATACTTCTCTTTCATAAGTGTCAGCTGTCAGAACCGGCGCAACCAGGTATTTTGGCCCAAACATATACTGATCATATGTTTCCCAGCACTTCGGATCTTCCGGGAATTCATAGAACATTGCCCTGAGCAGCGGCGAGCCGTTCTCATGTGCTTCATCATACAGAGATTTGATGTAGTCATGCATCTGCAGGCGGGTATCCAGAAGCCTGCGCATGATGCGGAAGTTTTCTTCGCCGTAGCTCCACATTTCGTTGGCGTGGCCGGTATGGAGATAGCCGCCGCCCCAGTCACGGTCATCCAGCGGGGCAATATCAATCGGTCCCCTTTCGCCGTGCAGACGGAGTACGGCCGTATATACAGCAAACTCAAACCAGCGGATCAGAAGCTGCTGGAACTTCGGATCCGATGCGTCATCGGTCATGAAGCCGCCGATATCGGTTGTCCACCAGGGGATGCCGGCCAGTCCCATATTGATGCCGCACTGCAGCTGATCCCGCAGCGATTCAAAGGTGCTCGGCACATCACCGGACCAGATGACATTGCCGTATTTCTGGGAGCCGGCCCAGCCCGACCGCAGCAGATTGACCGGCAGGGAAACACCGTCCTTCAGCTGATTGTCATAGATGGCACGGCTGTAGAACTGGGGATAAATATTGGAACAGGACAGAGCCGGTCCGATGTAATAGCGGTAGTGATCAAAGTCATACATGACGAAATCCGGCTCGGCGTTGTCCAGCCACACCATGTCAATGCCGTAATCGAGATAGTTTTTCTTTACCTTTGCATACAGATATTCCCGGGCTTCCGGGTTGGTACAGTCGATCTCAACGCAGTCACCCTGATAGTCATAGGTCTGGGCCCCGCCGCGCTCGGTGCGGATCAGCAGTCCCCGTTCATTCATCTCGGCAAAGTTTTCACTCTTCTTGTCTACCGACGGCCATACCGAAACACATACCTTAATGCCCATGGCATGCAGTTCATCAGTCATTGCCTTCGGATCCGGCCAGTAGGTGCTGTCAAAGCGCCAGTCGCCCTGATACGGCCAGTGGAAGAAATCAATGACGATCGTGTCAATGGGAACATTCCTTCTGACACACTCCCTGGCAACACTCAGAACTTCTTCCTGGCTGCGGTAGCGCAGCTTGCACTGCCACAGTCCCATCAGATCTTCCGGGAACAGCGGTGCCCGGCCGGTTACTTCCGTATATCCTTCAATCAGTTCTTTCGGTGTATCCGCCGCAGTCACCCAGTAATCCAGTTCCTTGACGGCTTCCGCCCGGAATTCAGTGATGTTCATGCCGAAGGATGCCCGGCCGACAGCCGGTGTGTTCCAGAGAAGTCCGTAGCCGCGGCTTGAAATCATGAACGGTACCGTGACCTGGGAATTTCTCTGTTCAAGATCAAGAATGCATCCTTTCAGATCGGTATTTGCCTGCTGGTACTGGCCCATGCCGAAGATCTTTTCTTTCGGATCAGAATCAAACTTCTGAACAATACGGTAATCACCGCCGACATACGGCGTATATTCACGGCTGACATATTTCAGACAGCGGCTTTCATTTCCCAGCGTTCCTTCATAATTGCGGAAATATTCCTGGAAGATCACCTTGCCGTCCTTCAGAAATTTCATGACACCCTGTCGGTTGACAATGACACTGATGCGGCCGTTGCGGATTTCCGCACTGCTTTCATCTTCGGCAATGCTGATTTCAGCCCGGAAGTTTTCCGTCTTTTCACTCAGTGCCCAGTTCTCGCCGCTGAAGCGCGGATACATGGTTGCCCTGATGCGCAGAGCATTCCGTCCCCATGTTTCGATGCGCAGTGTCTCGCCCTGATGACGGAGAGTCAGCGCTCTTTCTTCACAGATAAACATAATGATTTCTCCTGATTCATATCTTCCATCTTCAGTATAAAACAAACAGACCCCGCTCCACATGTCAAGATCAATGCTACAATGAAGAAAAAGGAGTATTGATCATGCAAAGGGAAATCATCGAAAGCGGCAGGCTTCTGAACGCTTCCGGTTCTTTGAACGAAGCCGGATGGGCCCGTTCGCTGATCAAGGAGTACAGGCGCAGCGATATCAAAGCCAATCCCCTGCGCATCAAGGAATGGGACTATTATCTTGTAACAGACGGCAGAAGAGGTCTGGCACTGACCATTGCCGACAACAGCTACATGGGCATGTACAGTGTCTCCTGGCTGGACTTTGAAAACCCCCGGGACCGCACTGCTTCTGTCATGACCGTTCTGCCGAACGGCAAAACCGGTCTTCCCTCCTCTTCAAAAGAAGGTCAGACCTTCTTTCAGAACAAAACACTTCGCATCGGCTTTGACCACTGCATCGGCGGCCGGCGGCTGTACTGTGTCTATTCCGGCTTCAGCGAAGGAAAGCCGCTGATCTGCGATATTGCATTATCTGATGAGCCGGCTGAATCCATGGTCATCTGCACACCCTACAAGGAAGATCCGAAAGCCTTCTATTACAATCAGAAGATCAACTGCATGAAGGCAGACGGGTATGTGCGCTTCGGAGACGAAACATATGTCTTCGGCAATGATGCCTTTGCCGTACTGGACTGGGGCAGAGGTGTCTGGACCTACAGCAACACATGGTACTGGTCCAGTGCATCGGGACTGCTGGACGGACACCGCTTCGGTTTCAATCTCGGCTATGGCTTCGGAAATACCGAAGCTGCCAGCGAAAATGTCATCGTATATGACGGAAAGATCCACAAGCTGGAAAATGTCACCTTTGAAATTCCTCAGAAAGACGGCAAAGATGACTTCATGTCACCGTGGCGGTTTACGTCTGATGACGGCCGCTTTGAAGCAGTCTTTACCCCTGTTCTCAACCGCTCATCCGATACCAATGTTCTGATCATCGAATCCGACCAGAATCAGGTCTTCGGAAGATTCACCGGCAAGGCAGTTCTGGATGACGGGACGGTGCTTGCCTTCCGGGACTTCTTCGGCTTTGCCGAAAAAGTCAGAAACCGCTGGTAAAAACAAGTGAACTATCCGCCGCTTAGGCATTTTCTTGAAGCGGGGGCTTCCTGCGAAGTGAGTATACCCAATGGTTCCTCATATTGAGCAGGCTATCCCGGCAGTTCCTGCCGTTCTTGTATATATACGTTACTTATCAGGCATGCAGTATCTGTA
>JAZPXY010000022.1:0-11619 GCA_045543875.1 Bulleidia sp. | reverse complement strand
CTGCGTTGCCGGCAATCATGATATTCAGTATCAGGGACAGGTCCCCGATTACCGTGTACTGGAACTGAACGGGCACAGAATCTATATCTGCCACGGCCATATGGATTTCTTTTCCTATTACCATTACGGGCCGATGGTCATGCACGCAAAAGCGCATAACTGTGATACTGTCTTCTTCGGTCATGTCCATACTTACCACGACACTGAACTTGACGGCGTGCGGCTGCTGAATCCGGGGTCGATCTGGCACAACCGTGACGGATCGGAACCATCCTATATGATTGTTACCCTGCGCGGGAAGGAAATCGAAGTGCAGCGCATGACTTACAAAAAATAAAACTGCTTCTTGAAAAGCATCCGGTACTTTGGTATATTATTAGCGCTGTCGTTGTAGCTCAGTTGGATAGAGCACCCGCCTTCTAAGCGGACGGTCAAGAGTTCGAGTCTCTTCAACGACGCCATCAAAGATCGCCGGCAATCAAAGCCGGCGATCTGTTTTTTTGGTAAAGACGATGGAAAACTATTATATTGACACCCTTGATGAAATTGAAGAATTGATGCAGAACGATCAGCTGCAGCAGGCTTTTTCGCGGCTTGAGCAGGAACTGGGCATGCCGTATGTTCCGGCGGATGCGGAAGCACGGATGCAGCAGCTGCGGAAAGATCTGATCTACCGTCTGGCGGAGAAGAGAGAACGCAGCGAGCCTTCCCTGGACATGCTGCTGAGCGGACTGCAGGGCAGTCCCCAGAGACAGCTTGCCTCGGCAGCGGCTCTGTCATCGCGGAATCTGCGCGAGATCCTGCCGGAAATCAGGGAATGGCTGGGCAGCGAACCGTTTGCGGAAGCGGCAGCGCTGATGATCGAAGCCATTGCCGAGCAGAAGATTGAAGAGGAATTCGTGCTGCTGAAGGATGGCGTGGAGTATACGTTCTGGGGTGATGATGTTACACCGGCAGCAGAAAGCGGCGGCTTTCAGAAAGCCCTGCAGCATCTGCAGGCATGGCTGGCAAATGACAGTCCTGATCTGCTGGAGATGAGCCGGACGCTTCTGATCCATGAAGTCTATCTGTTCCTGCCGCTGTCCTATGAGGAAACGGAAGGGGAAGAACTGGCGCTGAATGTTGTCAGGGAAGTCAGTGATCTGATGGATGACGGTGAAACATTTGCCCGGATCAGCGCTGTAAAGGCGGAACATAAAGGAAATTAGCACTTTTTAGTTGACAGTGCTAAAGGGCGTGAGTATGATATTAGCAGGCAAAGCTGCGGAGTGCTAAAACACCGTTTATGCTTTTCGTGGCAGACTTGCCTGAACTCTGTTATAATATTTCGGCGAAAAGATAAAAGGAGTTAAGAATATGTCAAACTGGACACTGAAAGAAAAATCCGTCGGCGACCTGGTCGTAACGATCGAAGGCGACGAATGGACAAAGGCCGTTGCCAAGGCTTTCAACAAACTGGCAAAGAATGTAGTGCTGGACGGCTTCCGCAAGGGCAGCGCCCCGAAGGCTCTGATTGAAAAGAGAATCAGCCAGGAAGAACGTTATATGCAGGCTATCAACGACAATGCCAATGACTGGATGAGAAAGGCTCTGGACGAAGAAGGACTGAGACCGATTTCCCAGCCGCAGCTGGATGTCCGTGCAGTTGATGCCGGCAAGGCTGAACTGGTCTTCACATTTGCGGTTGAACCGGAAATTGAGATCAGTGACTACAAGGGACTTGATTATCCGATGGATGAAGTAACTGTGTCCGATGAAGATATCAATGAAGAAATCGACCGCATGAGAGAGTCCTATGCGGAGATGGAAGTCAAGGAAGATGCGGCAGAAAACGGTGATACTGTCAACATCAACTACAAGGGCTTCAAGGACGGCATCGCATTTGAAGGCGGTGAGGCTGAGAACTATGATCTGGTGCTCGGCTCCAATTCCTTCATTCCTGGCTTTGAAGATCAGCTGATCGGTGTCAAGGCCGGTGAAGAAAAGGATCTGAACCTGACTTTCCCGGAAGACTATCATGCTGAAGACCTCAAGGGTGCAGCTGTTGTCTTCAAGGTCAAGGTCAATGAAGTCAAGACAAAAGTTCTGCCTGAGCTGAATGATGAATTCGCCCAGGATATCAATGCCAAGGATGTCAAGACCGTGGAAGATCTCAAGAACATGGTCAAGGGCAGAATTGAGGAACGCAGAAAGAGCGAAGCAGAAAGCAAGGCTGACAATGCCCTGAGTGACCAGCTCGTTGCCAAGGTGACAGCCGAGATTCCGGATGTCATGGTTGAAGACGAGGTACAGGGCCAGATCAACCAGCTGGTCAACCAGCTGCAGCAGTACGGCATGTCCCTGACAGGCTATCTGCAGATGATGGGCCAGACCGCTGACCAGCTCAAGGACAGCTACCGCGAGAACGCTGAAAAGACTGTCAAGATGAGACTGGCTCTGGCCAAGATCGCTGAACTCGAAAACATCGTTCCGACGGAAGAAGAGATCGAAAAGGAATATCAGAACATCGCTGACATGTATCAGATGAAGCTGGAAGATGTCAAGAAGTACATCGATCCGGAAATGCTGAAGAACGATCTCAAGAACCAGAGAGCTTACGATTTCGTCAAGGAAAACGCCAAGCACTGAGTCTTCCAAAACTGCTGAACTATCCTGAAATAAGACGCTCCGCGCGTCTTATTTTTCCCAATATGCAAAAAGGAGGTGCAGGATGAGTGAAATGAATGTACATGTGCCTGTTGTCGCAACCCGCGGAATCATTGTCTTCCCGGGTCAGGATGTCATGATCGAAGTCGGCCGTGCCAAGTCACTGGCTGCCGTTGATCTGGCTTCCCGATCCTTTGACAGCATGGTATGGATCGTCTGCCAGAATGACATCATGGTTGACGACCCGAAGGAATCCGATCTCTATCAGGTCGGCACCCTGTCTAAAATCAAGGTAATCCGCAAAAAGGACGGCTTCATGCGTGTCACTTTTACCGGCATGAAGAGAGCCCGTCTTTCCCGGCTGTATGATCAGCCGGATATGCTGATGGCTGACATTATCCCGATGGAAGAGATCCTCGGTGACCAGCAGGAAGAAGTTGCCCTGGTCAGACGCATTGTCAGCGAATTTGAACATATGTCGAGTGTATCGACAGCATTCCCGGCAGATGTGATCCACCAGCTGTCGCATGGTGTCAGCGCCCTGACGCTGACCGATCAGTTTGCCCAGTATTTCATGATGGATACAGCTGCCAAGCAGAAGCTTCTGGAAACACCGGAAGTCAATGAAAGAATGCTGATGATCATCGCTGAACTGGAAAAGCAGCAGCGCTTTACCGAAATCGAATCGACGATCAATGACAAGGTCAAGGAACGCATCGATGACGGTCAGAAGGAATACTACCTGCGGGAAAAGCTGAAGGCCATCAAAGAGGAGCTCGGTGATGTTTCCAGCATGACCGATGACTCGGCTCAGCTGCGGGAAATGATCGAGAAGAATCCGTATCCGGATCACGTCAAGGAAAAGGCCAGGGAAGAACTGCAGCGCTATGAGATGCTGCCGCCTGGAAGCGGTGAGGCAAGCGTTGCCAGAAACTATCTGGACTGGCTCCTGAAGGTGCCGTGGTGGCAGGAAACTGCTGACAACGAAGACCTGAAGGCGGTCAGAGGTGTTCTTGATGACGATCATTACGGTCTGACAAAGGTCAAGGACCGCATCATGGAATATCTTGCCGTCAAGCAGATGACAGGAACCCTGAATGCGCCGATCCTCTGCCTGGTCGGTCCGCCTGGTGTCGGCAAAACGTCTCTCGGCAAGTCCATTGCCCGGGCTCTGGACAGACACTTCGTCAAGATGTCGCTGGGCGGCGTCCGTGATGAAGCTGAAATCCGCGGCCACCGAAGGACATACCTCGGCTCCATGCCGGGCCGTGTCATTCAGGGCATGAAGAAGGCCCAGGTCATCAATCCGGTCTTCCTGATCGATGAAATCGACAAGATGGGCATGGATTACAAGGGCGATCCGAGCGATGCTCTGCTGGAAGTTCTGGATCCGGAACAGAATTCCCTGTTCTCCGACCATTACCTGGAAGAGCCGTATGATCTGTCCAAGGTTATGTTCATTGCCACTGCCAACTATCTGGAAAACATTCCGGCACCGCTGCGTGACCGTCTGGAGATCATTCAGCTGCCGTCCTATACCGAGATTGACAAGGTCAACATTGCCATTGAGCACCTGATTCCGAAGCAGCTGAAGGCCAACGGCCTGGAGGCTTCCCAGTTCAAGCTCCGCCGCAATGAGATTCTGTATCTGATCCGTCACTATACAAGAGAAGCCGGCGTGCGTCAGCTCGAGCGTGTCATTGCTTCCCTGTGCCGCAAGAGCGTGCTTGCCATTCTCAACGGCGAAAAGAAGAGTGTGACGGTGACTAAGAAACTGATCAATACCTGGCTCGGCAAGGAAATGTTTGAGTACGGCAGCAAGGAAAAGAAGGACCAGGTCGGTGTTGTCACCGGTCTTGCCTATACCGAATTCGGCGGCGATGTCCTTTCTGTGGAAGTCAATTACTTCGAAGGCAAGGGAGCACTGATCATGACCGGCCAGCTTGGTGATGTCATGAAGGAAAGTGCCTCGATCGCTCTGGACTATGTCAAGGCGCATGCGGCTGAGCTGAAGATTGATCCGGCATTCTTTGACAAGCACGATATTCATATCCACGTACCGGAAGGAGCGGTTCCGAAAGACGGACCGTCAGCCGGCGTGACGATGACAACGGCGCTTGTCTCAGCCCTCAGCAATACCGCTGTTCACAGTGATCTGGCAATGACCGGCGAAGTAACGCTGCGCGGCAACGTGCTGCCGATCGGCGGTCTGCGTGAGAAGTCACTGGCTGCCCACCGGGTCGGCATCAGCACGATTCTGATTCCGAAGAACAATCTCCGTGATCTGGATGAAATTCCGGATGCCGTCAAGAATGACATCAGGTTCATTCCGGTTGAGAATGTTTCCCAGGTTCTGAAAGAAGCCCTGGTGAAATAATGCAGTACCATGACGCAAAACTTCTGGCGACTGCTGCCGACAGAACACAGTGGCCGCCGGAAAGCCTGCCGGAAATCATTTTCTGCGGCAGGTCAAATGCCGGCAAGAGCACACTGATCAATGCTCTCGTCAACCGCAAGAATCTTGCCTATTCCGGCAAGACTCCCGGCAAGACCAGACTGCTGAACTTCTTTACCGTTGATCAGCGGGTCATCTTCACCGATGCCCCGGGCTACGGCTATGCGACCAGTGACAGAGCCAGTGCCCTGCAGTTTGAAAAGCTGATCGATCCCTACTTCCGGGAAAGAAAGGCACTGAAGGGAATGATCCTGGTAGCTGATGCCAGAAGGGTGCCGAATGATGATGACATCACGATGGTCGAATACGGCCGCAGCACCCACAAGGCAATCATCATTGCCTGTACGAAAGCCGACAAGCTTTCCCATGGCGCTCTGGTCACAAACATGAACAAAATCGCCGATGTTCTCGGTGTCAACCGCAAGGCACTTGTTCCGGTTTCTTCCCTGAAAAAGCAGGGAATTGAACAGCTGTGGAATGAAATCGGCAGAATGATCGATTGAAGGTTTCCGTATCCGGAAGCCTTTTTTCATACTGCCTTGTATGATAAAATATACCGGTATCAGGAGACATGAATGAAAGTAATGATCGCTGCCGGAGGAACCGGCGGACATATATATCCGGCACTGGCACTTGCCGAAGTGCTGAAAGAAAAACACCCAGACTGTGAAATCGTTTTTTTTGGCTCTGACAACCATATGGAAGCGAAGGTCATTCCCCAGGCGGGGTACCGTTTTTACGGTCTGAAGATGAGCGGCATGAACCGCGGCATCAGAGCCAAGATGCGCTCGGCTGTATCCCTGATCAGGGGTGAACGCTACTGCCTGAAGATGCTGAAGCAGGAGAAGCCGGACATCTGTGTCGGCTTCGGCAACTATATTACCGTGCCGTTTATCAGAGCTGCCCACCGGCTGCATATTCCGGCCATGATTCACGAGCAGAACAGCTTTGCCGGCAAGGCCAACCGCTTTGTCTCGGGTCTGTGCGATGCCGTTGTGACATGCTATGAAAGCAACCGCGAACAGATGCCGAAGGCGAAGATCCGCATGCTGGGCAATCCCGAGGCAACACTTGCTGCCAGGACGGAATGGAAGCCGGAACTGCTGAAGGAAATCGGCCTCGATCCGGATGTGCCGTTTGTCGTATTCATGATGGGATCGCTGGGGTCTGAAACCGTATCCCGGGTGATCGATGAAGCCTGCGCCCTGTTTGACCCGTCCTTCCAGGCGGTGATTGCTGCCGGCAAGGGCAATGACTATACCTTCCGGACACCGTCGGAAGGCCGCATACGCATTGTTCCGTATGTGGACGGCAAGGCGATGCTGAAAGGGTGTGCACTGGCTGTTACCAGAGCCGGAGCTACGACCATGGCGGAAATCGGTGCCATCGGCTGTGCCTCGGTGCTGATTCCCAGTCCCTATGTACAGAATAATCACCAGGTGTATAATGCCATGGAGCTTGTGCGTCAGAATGCGGCAGTCATGATCGAAGAAAAGGATCTGAGTGCCGAACGCCTGGCTGATGAAGTCAACCGTCTGATGAAAGATACAGACCGGCTTGACGAGATCCGCCGCAATGCCTGGCAGGCGGGCCGCAGAGATGCCGCCGGACAGATGATTGCGTGGATGGAGGAATTGATCAATGAGCGATGATTTATACAAAAAGCTGAAGCGTCTGGCAGCTGTGGAAACAGATCAGCCTTTGTCAAACATGACAACACTGCGGATCGGCGGTGTTGCGAAATATGTCGTATATCCGGATTCAGGAATTGCCCTGGATGCGGTCATTTCGTTATTGAAAAAAGAAAATGTGCCATGGAAGATCATCGGCAAGGGATCGGATCTGCTCTGCTCGGATGATCCGTATGACGGTGTCATTATCCGTCTGGACCGGCATTTCCGCAGCTATTATTTTGACGGCTGCCAGGTCATTGCCGAAGCCGGCGCATCCATTATTGCCCTGTCTGTAGACTGTGCCAAAAACGGTCTTTCCGGTCTGGAATTTGCCAGCGGTATTCCCGGAACGGTAGGCGGTGCCGTCTTTATGAATGCCGGTGCCTACCGGGCCAGCATGGCCGATATCCTGGATGAGGTTTTTGTGTACCGTGACGGCCGCCTTGAATGGATCAGCGTCGATGACTGCTGCCTTTCCTACCGCAGCAGCATTTTCCAGGAACACCGTGACTGGATCATTGTTGCCGCCAAGATGACGCTCGAGCCCAAGGACAGCCGGGCCATCTTTGATCTGATGGATGACCGCCGGCAGAGACGCATGAAGTCACAGCCGCTGGATCAGCCCAGCTGCGGCTCGGTATTCCGCAATCCCGAAAACATCAATGCCTGGCAGCTGATCGACGGCATCGGCTACCGCGGCAAGCGGATCGGCGGGGCTGTTGTCAGTGACAAACACTGCAATTTCATTCTCAATACCGGCAATGCCACGGCCCGTGACTATCTCGATCTTGCGACCGAGATCCAGGAAAAGGTCAGGGAGAAATACGGCATTGAACTGCAGATGGAAATGGAGCGCTTCAATTGGCAGAAGAATTAGAAAAGAACACAGGTCCGGAGATTCCGGAAGCGGTCCAGTCGCTCTTTGACGAGCGGCATGACCGCCGGATCAGCCGTGAATATGCAAATGCCAGACCCAGACTGTTCAGGATCGGTATCCTGATCGCTGCGGCATTGCTGATGGGTCTGTATTTTGTTATTCCCGACAGCCGGATCAAGGGTGTTTCCTTCCGCGGCAACAAGTATCTTTCCGACAGCTATCTGAAAGAAATGTCGGGTGTCCGTCCCGGCAATCTTTTTTATCTGCCGCTGCCATGGGTCATCGAAAGCCATCTCAACAGCGATCCGTTCATTGCCGATACGAAAGTTACACTGAAAAAGGGCAATATCATTGAAATAGAAGTCGAGGAAAACAAGATTGTCGGATACCGCTATGATGAGGATCCGGTCATTCTGTTTGCCGACAATACCAGCGTGCCGCTGAAGAGTGAATATCTCAGCATTGTTGCGGAAGTGCCGCTGATCAACGGCTTCTTTGAGGAAGACCAGACCCGGCTTCTGATCAAGGGCTTTGCCAATGTCGACAAGAAGATCATCAGCGAAATATCGGAAATTACCCAGTTTGACATCGGCTATGATGCCGAAGCAATCAAAGTTCTGATGCGCAACGGCGGCTATTTTATCGCCAGCTACCGCAGCCTGCCGCTGATTGACCGCTACAATGACATCTATTCGCATGTGGAAGACAGAAGTCTCTGCATCTTTGCGGATGACAATCTGAATACCGCCTATGCCAAGGCCTGTCCCTGGGATGAACCGGAGACAAGCTTTGAATACTGGCGTGATGAAAACGGCAACCTGATCCGCAATACCTACGGAGATCCAGCCTACAAGCACTATTACACACTTGAAGACGATTCCTATGCCCTTGATGAGAAGGGCAATCCGATTCCGATTCCGCTCAATGACCGCGGTTTTGAAGACAAGGACAAGCAGTTCCTTGAACATTATGAAGCCGGTTATTACAAGAGCGGAAAGCTTGTCATACCGGAAGAGAAAGACAAGGATAAGGAACAGGCCAAGGACGAAAACAAGGAAGAAAACAAAGACACGGAAAAGAAAGAGAACACTGACGGAACAGCGGGAGAGAAGACGGATGAAAACTCTTCCGGAAGCGAAGGGGAAAGCAGCGAGCCGGCTGCCGAAACACCGGAAGGCACGGAAGGGGAACAGACGGAAGTCAGTGAGGAGACAGGCGAATGAAACATCTGAAAAATCTGCTGGCAGTCCTCATCACGTTTACGGTGCTGACGGGATGTGCACAGCAGGAAACTCTGAAGGATCTGCCGCTGCCGGAACCGGCGGAAGGACTGCGCGGCGAACAGTTCGGCATTGACAAAAACATCAACGAAGCAACGATTGATGAATATCTGATGCGTCCCGACAGTGTCTACCGCGACATGCGGATGCTGAAGGATGAAGCGAACTATGAAGCCATCGGCGGTGATTCCTGGCTGTCCGGATTTGTAGAAGGATTTGAAATCGTTCCCTATCCGATGATCGTCAATGTCGAAGGACTGCCGGAAGAAGTCGGTGCTTCCTACAGCGGAAAGACACTGTTCACCCATGATGCCGAAGGCTATCATGCCAACTATGAAGAAGCAATGGACTATCTTGAATATCTGTTTCCGAAAGACAAGTACATCTTCCTGATGTGCGGAGGCGGCGGCTATGCCGGCATGATGAAGAACATGCTTGCCGAACTGGGCTGGGATGAAACGAAAATCTACAATACCGGCGGCTACTGGTTCTATGAAGGCAAACATGCCGTCAATGTCAGACGTGAAGAAAACGGCAGAACCTATTACGATTTCTTCAAGGCCGACTATCACTATCTGGATTTTTCCTCAATGCATCCGCTTGACGGCTATGACGGCAGTTCTTCCGAAACTGTCCCGCAGCCGGCCGCATCGGAAACGCTTCTGGCGGAAAAGGACAGCACGGAAATCAGGCAGATGATGGATGCCGGTGAAACCTTTGCCCTGTCGCTGTATCTGCCGGGCTGCTCATCCTGCATCAGCTTTGCGCCGGTTGCCAGGGAATTTGCCGATGCCGGTCTGATCAGTTTTTACGGCATGAATTACAATACCGCAAAGGATATCCCGGACATCGCTTCCGCAACCGAATACACACCGGCAGTGGTACTGGTGCAGAAGGGAAAGATCACCGCTGTGCTGAGTCCGGCAAAGGATGAGGATACCGCATATTTCAAGGATACACATTCTCTTTCCGAATGGTTCCATGAACATGCCGGCACCGAAGTCATCGGGGGAAATGCTGAAAACAGCGGCGAAGACTGTGATACAGGATGCCGTGTTGATTTCAGCAGCGATGATGCCGGCTGATCGTTATGCGTTCATTATCCCGGCAGGATTTGATATAATATATGGGTACAAATAGGAGTAGATTATGACAGTAGAAAGAACGACAAATTACGGCAGTATCTCTGTTTCTGAAGATGCAATTGCCTCACTTGCCGGCGGTGTCATCACCGAGTGCTACGGCGTTGTCGGCATGGCCTCCAAGCAGGTGCTTCGTGATGGCTGGGCTGAACTTCTGAAAAAAGAAAACTATGCAAAAGGTGTAAAGGTCCGCAAAACGGAAAACGGACTGCAGATCGATCTGTATATTATTGTCAGCTTCGGCGTCAGAATCTCCGAAGTCGTGCAGGAAGCACAGAAAAAAGTCAAATATGTTCTGGAAAAGAGTCTTTCCCAGGACATTGATTCAGTCAATGTATTTGTTCAGGGTGTAAGAGCAATTCAGTAAGTAGGAGGAACCTGAGATGAACAAGATTAACGGTCAGGTTCTGAAAGCCATGCTGGAGAGCGGCTGCAATAACCTGAATAACAAGAAAAGCGAAGTAGATGCGCTGAATGTCTTCCCGGTACCGGACGGTGATACCGGAACCAATATGTCTCTGACCTTTACCAATGGTATTTCCGAAGTCAGAAAAAGCGGCAGTGATTCACTGCCGGTCGTTGCCAAGACACTCTCCCGCGGTCTTCTGATGGGAGCACGCGGCAACTCCGGTGTCATTCTGTCCCAGATCTTCCGCGGCTTCTATCAGGCTGTCAAGGAAAAGGAAGAGATTACTGTGCCGGAATTTGCCGAAGCACTTGCCAACGGTTCAAGACTTGCCTACAAGGCAGTCATGCGTCCGGTTGAAGGAACGATCCTGACGGTCATCCGCGAGGCATGCGAAGCCGGAACGGCATATGCCGAAGAACATCCGGATTCTGATTTCCAGCCGTATATGCACTGTGTATGCGAAGCTGCCGATGCATCTCTGCAGAGAACACCGGAACTGCTTCCGGTTCTGAAGGAAGCACATGTCGTCGACTCCGGCGGCAGCGGCCTGCTGGCAGTTCTGCAGGGCTTCATGGCTTATCTGGACGGAAATCCTGTCCAGGAAGGCGAAGCTGCGGAAGTCAAGGCTGAAGAAAAGAACGAAAAGGCTTCCGGCTACCGGACCGAATATATTCTCCGTCTCAGCCGCCAGGGAAAACTGTCCTTCAAGGAAGAACGTTTCCGCCGCCAGCTGGAACAGCTTGCCAACAAGATCACGGTGATCGCTTCCGAGGATGAAGTCCGTCTGCGTGTCAATACCATGACGCCGGGTGAAATTCTTCTGCTCGGCCAGCGCTACGGTACATTTGCCAAGGTGCAGATCGAAAACATTCAGGATGAGCTGAATCCGTCGATCATTGAAGAAGAACAGCCGGCTGCCGAAGAGAAAGAATACGGCATGATTGCGACTGCTGCCGGCGAGGGCCTGAAAAAGCTCTTCACCGATTACCGCGTTGATGTCGTTGTTTCCGGCGGACAGACAATGAATCCTTCCACCGAGGACTTCGTCAAGGCCATTGCCAAAGTCAATGCCAGACATATCTTCATCCTTCCGAACAACTCCAATATCATCATGGCTGCCAAGCAGGCTGCCGAGGT
>JAZPXY010000021.1:0-42740 GCA_045543875.1 Bulleidia sp. | reverse complement strand
ATAAATAGATCTGGTGACGATAGCGAAGTGGTCACACCTGTTCCCATCCCGAACACAGAAGTTAAGCACTTCAGCGGCCGACATAGCCCTTTGGGTGAAGTAAGCTCGTTGCCAGGTCTTTTTTTGTCCTTTCTGTTGTATTAAAATATCGTTATGCAAACTGAAGCCGAGAGAACCTTCTACCGCCGTCTGTATATACTGATAGGTTTGACTGCCGCAATTATTTGCAGTCTTTTTTATCTTTTGTATCTGACAAGGTTTAAGACGGCTGGTGAAATTCGTAAAGAATTAACATTTCACAAAATTTCAAAACAAGATAGAATAATAGTACCCGAACGGGATATTCTGATAAAAGCCCCTGAAGAGACGGCTTCCGGTGATTCTCAGACAGCAGCTGATATGACTCCGGCTGATACGCCGAAAGAGGAAGAACAGCCTGATATCGACAGCAATTCCTCACTGCTGCGGATCGTCAGTCCGGCCCGGCCGATCGATGCCGGCTATGTGCCCTTAGGACTCACAGTGCCGGATGTGCCGATGTATCAGACACAGTCGCTGCGAAGTGATGCCTCGGCAGCACTGGAAGAGATGTTTGCGGCGGCGGCTGCCGACGGCTACAGTCTTTATCTGATCAGCGGCTACCGCTCCTATGATTATCAGACAGGACTGTGGAACTATTATACGGAATATTACGGGTCAGATTATGCTGAGCGAATGGATGCAAGACCGGGAGGGAGCGAACATCAGCTTGGTTTATCTGTCGACATCGGTACGACTGACAATGTCTGCCGCCTGGATCTGTGTTTCGGTGAAACCGGTGCATATGCCTGGCTTCAGGATCATGCCCACCAGTACGGATATATTGAACGATATCCGGCCGGCGGCGAAGAAGCGACCGGCATCATGTATTCACCCTGGAGCTTCAGATATACAGGCAGAGAAACTGCAGAGAAACTGCATGAGTCACACCAGACAATGGAAGAGTACTTTCATACCAATTGATCAATCTACAGCGTATATGGGAGGCCTGCGGCCTTTAAAGCATGAACAGCATGTTCTCAGGATATTCCATATATAATATCGATAACGCATGGGAGACCTGAAAATTATGACTGATCAAAAAAGCGTGAAAATCACAGTTTCACAAAAAATGCAGAAAATCGGCCGCCTGGGAATTGCATATGCCAAAGACCGCATCAGCAGCCCGGAGCTATCAACAGTTCAGTATAAAGTCTGCGTTACTATCTACAACGAACCAGGTCTGAGTCAGGATGCTGTTTCTCATGAACTGGGTATGGATAAAAGTTCTATTGCCAAGCTGATCTCCAAACTGATGCATGATGATATCGTGTGCCGTTCAACCAATCCGAAGGACCGCAGAGAATATCAGCTTTATCTGACCGTAAAAGGGAAGAAAATTACCGACGAATTTGTTCACTACATGTTCGAATGGGAAAATGAATTGTGCAAGCATGCCAAAATCGATCATACGCTTCTGCATGAACACCTGACAGCACTGATCAAAGAAGCTGAGCTGCTGGCAGAGTAGAAAATGCATGTGAAATTTGCTGAAAAATGATTGAAATGATAGCGCTTTCCTTATAAAATTTAATAGACAACAGTATTAGTTGAAAGAAAGAAGGAATAATTCATTATGGCTAAGAAAATTACACTGTTCTGCTCTGCAGGTATGTCAACATCGCTGCTTGTAAACAAGATGAAGGAAGAAGCTCAGAAGAAGGGCGCTGATTATGAAATCGCTGCTTACTCTCTGAACGAAGTTGACGTTTACGGTCCGCAGGCAGATGTCATTCTGGTAGGTCCGCAGGTTCGTTTTGCGCTGAACAAGCTGAAGACACAGTTCCCGAACACACCGATCGACGCAATTGACATGCGTTCCTATGGTCTGATGGATGGCAAAGCCGCTATCGCACTCGCTGAAAAATTAATGGGTTTATAATCCAATAATCAAATTTTAGACATAGAAGGAGAAAAGAAATGGCTAAAAAAATTACTTTATTCTGTGCAGCTGGTATGTCCACATCTCTGTTAGTTAACAAGATGAAGGAAGCTGCAGCAGCAGCTGGCAAAGACTATGAGATTGCTGCTTACTCTCTGGGTGAACTCGATCAGCACGGTCCGGTTGCTGACGTCATCCTCTTAGGACCTCAGGTTCGTTTTGCAAAATCCAAGGTTGAAGCTGCTTGCCCGGGTAAGCCGATCACAGATATCCCGATGCAGATGTATGGTCTGATGGACGGCAAGGGAACACTGGCCCTTGCAATGAAACTGTTAGGAGACGAATAAGAATATGGAAGGAACAGAATTAGTTGCGTTCAATATTATCGCTTCAGTAGGAACAGCACGTTCCAGCTACATTGCTGCTATCGATGAAGCTGCTGCCGGCAATTATGAAGAAGCTGAAAAGCTCATCAAAGAAGGTCAGGAAGCTTTCAATGGCGGTCATGGTGCTCACCAGGAACTGCTGACAAAGATGGCACAGGGCGAAACAGTTACAATGACACTGCTCCTCACTCATGCTGAAGACCAGCTGATGAGTGCTGAATCTTTCGGCATTTTAGCTGAAAAGTTCCTTGCTCTCTACAAGAAGCTCGGTTAATTCACTTCTGAAAAGGATGCGCTGATACAGGCGCATCTTTTTTTGACTCATTTTGGAAAAGAGGCAGATGATGTCGGTAAAAGTAATATTTTTTGATATAGATGATACTCTCTGTGACCGCATCAGCTATGCGACAGACTGTTATCGGGCGATACTGAGTGAATATGCCGGCATAGATGATCCGCTGCTTCTGGAAGCGGCAGTTCAGGACTGCATGATCTGGGATGAATTCGGCAATATTTCGAAACTGCATGTTGCCGGAATGCTGGAAAAAACATACGGCATCACGCTTCCGATTGAAAACTTCCCGCAGTACTGGATCGATCATCAGTGGCAGTACTGTGTGCCTTTTGAAGACAGTGCGGAAACACTGCAGGAGCTTTCCCGCCGTTACCGGCTTGGCATCATCAGCAACGGCGACGGGAAGACACAGAGACTGAAACTGAAAAAAGCCGGGCTGGACGGATTCTTCCCTGTTGAGAATATCATTGTCAGCGGTGACTGTGCGTTCCAGAAACCGGATCCCCGGATTTTTCTGGAGGCATGCCGGCGTCTGAATGTGCAGCCGGAAGCGGCAGTGCATGTCGGCGATCTGTACGGCCGGGATGTTCTCGGGGCTCTGAAGGCAGGCGTGCAGGCAGTGTGGATCAATTCCCAGACCCGCCGCAAGGGCGGAGACAATGTTCTGAAAATCAATAAAATAAGTGATCTTACAGCGTATTTCTGATGTAAGCGGTTAAAGGATACTTGCGAAATATTTAATAAGTGCACGGCAAAAATATTGTGTTATGATATGCGGGCACAGGGAAGGAGTGTATACGGCTTATGAATATTGAAAGCATGCGCATGCACGCAAAGAACATCAGAATCAATATTATCAAAGAAGTCGCAGCTGCCAAATCCGGTCATCCGGGCGGATCATTAAGCGCTACGGATATTATGACTGTACTGTATTTTGCGGTAATGGATTTTACAGCAGAAAATGCCGGTTCACTGGACCGTGACCGCTTTGTCCTCTCCAAAGGACATGCGTCACCGGCACTGTATGCGGTTCTGGCGGAAAAGGGTGTGATCAGCGAGGAAGAACTGCTGACCTTCAGAGGTCTGCATACAAGACTGCAGGGACATCCGGATATGAATGCGCTGGACGGCATTGATATGACCACCGGCTCACTGGGACAGGGACTTTCGGCTGCCGTCGGAATGTCACTGGCCAATAAACTGGAAAAGAATTCACACCGTGTTTACTGTCTGATCGGCGACGGTGAAGCGGAAGAAGGACAGATATGGGAAGCAGCCATGGCAGCAGCTCATTACAACTGTGACAATCTTTGTGCCATTATCGATGAAAACGGACTGCAGATCGACGGCCCGACATCAGAGGTCATCGGTCCGGCACCGTTTGAAGATAAATTCAGAGCTTTCGGCTGGAATGTCATGAGCGTTGACGGTCATGACTATCAGGCAATCTATGATGCTCTGATGATGGCAAAGGAATGCAAGGGAAAACCGACCTGCATCGTTGCCAAGACGATCAAGGGAAAAGGTGTTTCCTTTATGGAAAACAAGGTTGGCTGGCATGGTGTTGCCCCGAACGAGGAACAGCGTGACCAGGCTCTGAAAGAACTGGAGGGTGCTTAAGATGGCAAAAGCTACCAGAGATGCCTACGGCGAGGAAATCCAGGTTCTGGCGGCAGAAAATCCGCGAATTGTCGTTCTCGATGCTGACCTGGCTGGTTCTACAAAGGCAGCTGAAGTAAAGAAGGTTGCCCCCGAACGGTTCTTTGATATGGGTATTGCCGAAGCAGACATGATCGGTGTTTCTGCCGGTCTTGCGGCCAGCGGCTTTATTCCGTTTGCCTCTTCATTTGCCATGTTCTGCACCGGCCGTGTATGGGAACAGGTGCGCAACAGTGTTGCCTATCCGGGTCTGAATGTAAAGATCGTCGGTTCTCACAGCGGCATTACTGTCGGTGAGGACGGCGTAACCCATCAGGCTATCGAAGATATGGCAATCATGAGAGACATTACCGGACTGGCGGTATATGTACCGTGTGATCCGGCCGAAACCAGAGCGGTGATCCGGCATGTGGCATATACTGACGGCCCCTGCTATGTACGTCTTGGCCGTTCCAAGGTTGAAGATGTCTATCCGGCTGATGCTGATCTGGATGTCACAAAGGTGCGCATTCTGAAGCGCGGCAGCAAAGTTGCGGTATTTGCCTGCGGACTGATGGTGCAGTCATCGCTGGCAGCAGCAGAACTGCTGAAGAAGGACGGCATCGACGTGACAGTCGTTGACGTATGTGCAATCAAGCCGTGTGATGAAGAGGGCATTGTGAGTATCCTGAAGGATCACGACACCATCTTCACGGTCGAAGAGCACTCCGTTACCGGCGGTCTCGGATCCATGATCTGTGAGGTTGCGGCAGAATACTGTCCGCGCCGCATCTATCGTCTCGGCATGTACGGCTTTGCCGGTTCCGGCAGCTGGGATGTCCTGCTGAAGGAATACAAGCTGGACGGACAGGGTGTTTACGAGCAGATCAAGGAAAGACTTGGCTGAAAACAGATATTGATAAGAGAGGATCCGGAAGGGTCTTCTCTTTTTATTTTGTGTTTTGTGAAAAAAATAATATAATGGAATGGTAATAACTGAACGCGTTCAGTTATATGGAAAGGTGATTCAGCGATATGCCCCGTGACGGTAAGGATACAAGAGAGAAAATCCTGGCGGCAGCCCGTCAGCAGCTGACCAGGGAAAATGAAGGCCGTTTTTCAATGCGCAGCATTGCTTCCCAGTGCGGTGTTTCGGCCGGGACGATCTATATTCATTTTCCTGACAAGGACAGTCTGATGGCAGCTGTCATGATCGAAGACTGGCACCAGACACTGGCGGTCATGGAACGGCGCAGTCACCGGGCGGTGACATTCATCAGGGGCATTGCCGGCATCTACAATGCCGTGAAAGATTTCATCTCTGATTATGAAAAGATCTGGATGGAATATCGGGTGGCCGGCAACTATGCTGTGATGCAGAGCCGGCGGCACCGGGAAATCATCAATGAGATTTCGGTCTATGTCCGGATTCTGCTGGAACGCTTTGCCCAGGAAAAGGATCTGAACATGGACAGGATCCTCGCTGAAAACATTCTTGCGGCAGCGCTGCAGGAAGAAATCACCCTGGAAACACTGCTGCAGCTGGCAGCCTATATTGCAGACTAAGGAGCATACAAAAAATGAGCAGTTTTAAGGATTTGAGAATCGTTGACAATTTTTATCAGACATCACTGTTTTTTCCGATGCCGGTCGTACTGATCAGCACTCTGACCGATGACGGAAAGACAACCTGCGGACCATATTCCCTGGTTCAGCCGTTCTATATTGCCGGCAAGGATTACTATGCGATGATGCTGTGCTGCCGCAATTCCAGCAACACCGCCCAGAATCTGATCAAGCATAAGAAATGCGTGCTGAACTTCCTGCCGGACAACAAGTCCTATTTCAAGGAAACAGTCCGTCTTGGCTGGCCGGGTGATACACCGGAAGAAAAGATGAAGGACTTCAAGTTTACCCTGGAAGACGGACTGAGAAAACAGGCCGATCCTTCCGGAATATATCCCCAGGTCATTGCCGAAGCATTCCAGGCAATGGAGTGTACATGGATGGACAATCTGGAACACTGTGAGGATACCCGGACACTGGCCGAAGGCGAAGATCACTATGAACTGGATTCGTATCATGATTTCAACGGCATCACATCTCCGTACGGAGCTCACTTCGTTCTGCGTGTAGACAAGATTCTGATGAAGGAAAAATACTACAATGCCATCGTCAACGGCGTGAAGCGCTTTGACTTCCCGCCCTGTCCGGTCGATTACGGTTATCGTGATTCCAAGAATTTCTGGTATCACAGGCATAACTTCATGATTCCGGAGCTGCTGCCGATGCGCAAGACAACCGTCCAGTCTGTCCGCTATGCTGCTGACAGAATCGATCCCGAAATTTCCTTTACCGATGATGCCCTTGAGAAGGTTGTCAATGTGCCCCGCGTATTCCTGCCGACGGTGCTGAAGGGATGCATCAAATGGGCGAAGGAAAATGGCGTGACAACGATCACAGCGAAGGAAATGGATATCATTAACGACAAGAGAAATAAGGAAAAGAAAAAATGATGGATCTGATGAAACTGCGCGGACAGATTGTTGAAATCTTTGCGGATGAGCAGATAACAGAAATCCCCAAAGACGAGTTTTCTTCCGCCAAATATCCAAAGCTTCTTCCGGTCATGAGCTGTACGGTTGACCGTTACCGTCTGGAGGGATTTGGCCAGATGATGATCATGCACGGCAAGGCCAAGATCGGCATGGAGATTCTGACAGCAGCCATGATGCCGTATGAAGGCAGTGCTGTTCCGTTCATGCTGGCGGATGCCGTTCTTGCCAAAAACAAATGCACGCTCATGGTGGAATACTATGACTGCACTGCTGAGCACCCGGCTCAGCCGCTGCTGGAAGCAGTTGCCGAAAAATACAGCGGTCTTACGGCGTATGACGAAAAGCCTGCCTGGTATACCGGGGAAAGAGCAGCCTATTCGCTGATCAAGGAAGGAAGCCTGGATGACAGCCGTCTGGAAGAATGCATCCTTGACTCGTTCCGGGCATACCGGGAAAGCTTCCATGCGGCCGGAAAAGACAGCAGCTGTCCGGAAGGACTGAAGGCATTCCGTTACCGCATGATCCATGAAGGAAACCCGGCAACGGAAATCATGAATAAGGTATTGGGAAAGGAAGGGGCTGAAACATTCTTCAAAAAATGCGTCATGCCTCTCAACAGCAAAGGAGAATAACAAAAAATGAAAGTATTGCTTGCAGGAGCTTTTGGAAAGCTCGGAACAGATGTTCTGAAGACACTTGTCCGCGAAGGCCATGATGTGCTGGCTGTGGACATGATCACAAGAGATGTGGAAGGCATCGAAGAAAAGTATGAAAAGAAAACCGTGGACGTCACCAAGCCGGAGCAGGTGGAAGGCATCTGTGAAGGCCGGGAAGTTGTCATTACAACGGTCGGTCTGACCCGCGGCGGTGTCAATGTCACCAATTATGACATTGATTATCAGGGAAACCTGAATCTGCTCAATGATGCCGTGAAGCACGGTGTTAAGAATTTTGCCTATGTTTCTGTTCTGAAGGCAGATGATCCGCGGGCAAAGAACATTCCGATGCTTGACGCCAAGGCCAAGCTGGAAAGAAAGCTGAAAGCAAGCGGTCTGCAGTATACAATCTATCGTCCGACCGGATATTTCTATGATATCGTCAAGGTCTTCAAGCCGATGATTGCCAAGGGCAAGGTAACACTGCTCGGCAAGGATCAGGTTTCCTGCAATGTCATCGATACCACCGATCTGGCAGACTTCATCGTTGAACATATGCTGGATGACAACAAAACCTATGATATCGGCGGTACGGAAACATATACTTATGAAGAAATTGCCAACATGATGTTTGCCGTCAACAACAAGAAGCCGAACATCGCGAGAGCACCGGTATGGCTGTTTGATGTTCTTGCCTGGGTTCAGAAGGTGAGAAAGACCGGCAAGGAAGACCTGATCCGCTTCTCACAGTGGACACTGAGTGAATCCATGGTGGCCGATATACATTACGGCAAGCTCTCTTTCAAAAAGTATATTGAAGAGAACGGAAAGGTCGATGCGTAATGGGCTGGAATCTTCTCTGGATCGTATTTGCCGCATGTCTTGCGGCATGTGCAATCGGTTTTAAAAAATTTGTATGGTTCATGTCGATTGGCTATGGTCTGGGCATTGCGGCCGGCGGAGCAGCCATCCTCTGCATCTTCTTTTCAAAACTTCACTGGCTGAATGTTTTCCAGTGTGCAGTTCTGCTGTTCTACGGCATCCGTCTGGCCTATTTCCTCTGGTCGCGTGAACGCCGCAGCAAGGCTTATATGGAGGCAATGAAGGGTGTATCCGACAGCACTGTGCCGATGCCGGTCATGGTCTGCATGTGGGTCTTCATGGGAGCCCTGTATACAATGCAGGTTTCACCGGTATTCTACCGGCTGTACAACGGCAGCACGGATATTGCTGTCCCGCTGATCGGCGCTCTGATTTCTCTCTGCGGAGCAATCATTGAGGCAATGGCTGACCAGCAGAAGAGCGAACAGAAAAAGATCCATCCCGATAAAGTCGCGATGGAAGGCCTGTTTCGGATCTGCCGCTGTCCGAACTATTTCGGTGAACTGCTGATGTGGCTCGGTGTCTTTATCGGCGGCCTGACAACATATCGGGGCATTGGCCAGATCCTGATGGCAGTCATTTCCTTTATTGCCATCTGCATCATTATGTTCAACGGTGCCCAGCGTCTGGAAAAGAGACAGACAGAGCGTTATGGAAATGATCCGGAATTCAACCGCTACTGTGATACAACACCGATCATCATTCCCTTTGTGCCGCTCTATCATCTGAACAAAAAGGGAGAAAAATAATCATGAGTCTGCCGATGGCAATTGTGGATCTGATTCCTGTTTTCCTGTTCCTGACGGCAGCCATGACACTTCTGCATGACCTCTATCACATGATGTCCAAAGGAGCGTTTGCGCTGTTTGCAGCGGGGCTCCTGGTCATCTTTACCGCCGGTTTCTACAAAGCTGTGTGGAAGCTTCTGTTTGTTCTGAATATCTGTGATTTTGCGGTTCTGAACAAGGCTTTCTTCCCGATGCAGTCCACCGGATTCGTGCTTGGCGGCATCGGCATGGCTGCACTGCTGTTCTTCAGACAGAAGAATACAGCCTACGCAGCAGTTCCGGCAGTCTTCAGCGGCACCATGATCTTTGTGGCCTTCACGATTCTTGGCACTCTGAGCATCTGGGGCGGTCTGGCAGCAATTTCTGCCGGGATGAAACAGAAGAATGCCATGATCATTTTCCTGGTCTCCTTTGTATGCATGCTGGGAATGGGATATCTTTCTTCGAAAGACTTTGCCCAGCCGCTGATGAACTGGATCGGCGAAGGCGTCAATGTTGCCGGAATGTCGCTGTTCCTGCTGGGCGTGAAGCTTCTGCATAAGGCAGGACTGGAAACATTTGAACTGAAATAGTCAGCAAGGCATCTGCGGATGCCTTTTTCATTGTCTTTGCATATTCCGCAGTTTACACTGAAACCGGAGGTACATATGTTATTTGTATGCTATGCAAAATGCGGAACCTGCCGGAAGGCTGAAAAATGGCTGAACGAACATGGCTTTGCATTTGAAAAAAGAGATATCAAAGAACAGAATCCGACAGCAGAGGAACTGAAGAAATGGCAGAAGGCAGGCAGTCTGGAATGGAAAAAGTTCTTCAATACCAGCGGCAAGGTCTATAAAGAAAACCATATCAAAGACCGGCTGAAGGATATGACTGAGGAAGAAATCGTCACTCTTCTGGCCAGTGACGGCATGCTGGTGAAACGGCCGGTGCTGGTCACGGATGACCGGGTTCTGATCGGTTTCAGGGAAAGTGAATACGAAACACTGCTGTAAAAAAGGCGGATCGCAGGATCCGTCTTTTCAGTAGAACAGAGCTTTGTTTTTTTCGGCAGCCTGTACCAGATCATAGTCTTCCAGGATATTGCAGTTCAGGTCGCTGATGACTGAGAGTGCCCGGTCCAGGTCGGTATCATCAAGGAAGCGCTTTGGATCATGCACATCCAGACCGATGATGATCGGACACTGCTTTCTGGCAAACTCCTCGAAGAAGATGCGGGTCGGATAGGCATAGCGCATGCCGTCTTCGTATCTGTGCATGCCGTAATGGACACCGGAACCGGTATTCAGTTCCAGAGGCATATTGTATTTCAGGGAAATGTCAGCGATTCTTTCGGCGCATTCCCGTACCGATCCGTCCAGCCGCTGATAGCCGTACAGCGCAACATCAGGATGGGCAATGTAATCGCAAAGATGATGTTCGCAGGCTGCTTCCAGCATGTCAGTATACCGGTTCAGTGTTTCTGCATCATTGATGGAATAGGAACTGATCCGGTCAAAGTATACATTATGCTGGCCAAGGATCAGATAATCGAGATTCCGGCGGTATTCACTGAGGGTATCCCACTGATCGGGATAATATTCCACTTCCATGCCGAGATAGATATCGATCTGATCTTTATATTTTTCCTTCAGAGTCCGGATACTGCTGAAATAGCCGGCTGTTTCGCTGATATCCATGCGTTCGGAAGGATAGGGCTTCCGGTATGCGGCATGGTCTGAGAAACCAAGTGTTTTCAGGCCGCCCTGTATGGCCGCAATGACATATTCTTCATCTTCTCCTACAGCATGGCCGCAGCGCTTTGTATGGGTATGCCAGTTTGTTTTGATCATAATTCACTCTCCGTTTTGTTCAGCAGCCAGGAGCACATTTCAGATGGATTCTCTGAAACAGCCAGGGCACCGGGTTCTTTCATTTCTTCTTCCGAGCCAAAGCCCCAGCCTGCCGCCAGGCAGGGAAGACCGGCTTCGGCAGCTCCCTTTACATCAAATACAGTATCGCCGATCATCAGCGGTTTCTGACAGTCAGTCTGTTCCAGAAGATAACGCAGGACATCGGCCTTGTTTTCACGGCTGCGGTCATAGGTCGCACCGGCAATGATTTCAAAATAATGATCAAGTCCGAACCGCTTCAGCAGTTCCTGGGCAAGCGGCTCCGGTTTTGAGGTGGCAACATACAGCCTGTATCCGGCTTCCTTCAGCTGCTGCAGGGCAGTATCTGTTCCGTCATATGGCAAACATTCGTACTTGCCTTCCGTATGATACAGTTCACGGAAATCCCTGATGGCCTGAGCCACATCTTCGGCCTTTATCCCGAACCGGGGAAAGCTCTGGGAGAGGGGCGGACCGACAAATATTCTGAGAGAATCAGTATCTTCCACAGCAATGCCGGATTTCTGAAGGGCATGTGCGGCACAGCGCATGATGCCGGGGCCGGTATTGAGCAGAGTTCCGTCGAGGTCAAAAAACAGCGCATCATAATCTTTCATGTGTAGTCTCTCCTGTCTGAAACAAATTGATTATAATACAGTTTCCCGGGAAATTATGTATGGAAACAATTGACGGGAAACAAGTGTCATATATAATAATATTTGAACAGTTGTTCAAATGAGGAAATGATTATGACGGCTCTCAGATATAAAATAGACGGGCTTGACTGTCCGCACTGCACCGAAAAACTCAGACAGAAAATCGCATCGCTGGATGGAATCAGCGATGTTCAGCTGAGCTATCCGGAAGGAATATGCATTCTGCAGACAGAAAGACCGGAGGAAGAAATCGAAAAAGAATTGCTGAAAACAGTTCACGATGCCGAACCGGAAGCATCCGTCACGGTACTGCATGACGGCCATCATCATTGTGAAGAAGAACATCATCACCACCACGATGAGCACGATCACTGTGGATGCGGAGAACATCACCACCATTATGAACATGATCACTGTGAATGCAGTGAACATCATGATCATGAGCATCATCATGATGAAAAGGCTGTCTGGTATTTTGAAGTCAAAGGCGTGGACTGTGAGAACTGCGCCGCCCGTCTGCAGGAAAGAATTGCCCGGATGGAAGGTCTGAAAAATGTCAGGTTTTCCTATGCAGACAGCCTGCTGGAATATACCTGTGATCATGACAGGGGAAAGGAAATGGCTGAAAAGGTCAAGGCTGTCATTGCTGAGCTGGAACCGGAAGCCGCTGTTACTGCCAGGGGACATGCCCATGTGCATGATCATCAGGAAGAACATCATCATGAGCACCATCACTCTCATGAACATGAAGAAAGACATCATGTGACCAGCCGTACCAGACGGTTTGCCATCAACGGTCTTGACTGTGCCGACTGTGCGGCCAAGCTGGAAGGACAGCTCGAGAAGATCAGCGGCATTGAGAATGTCAGCATCAGCTTTATGAACAGTACCCTGATGTTTGACTGTGAGGAAGCGGATGCGGCCAGGATCGAACAGGAAGTCCGTGATATTACGGCCAGAGAAGAGCCGGAGGCGGAGATCATTCCGATGGCGGCGGGAAGAAATTATCAGTTCCGCATTCATAACATTGACTGTGCCGACTGTGCCATGAAACTGGCCCGGAAGGCAGAGAAGATACCGGGTGTCATCGCTGCCGATGCCGATTTCATGCATGAAATTCTGAATGTTGCCATGGAACCGGCTGATCTGAACCGCATTCGCGAGGAAGTGATCCGGATGGTAAAAAGCGAAGAACCGGAAGTGGAAGTCAGCCTGATTGAAAAGAAGACGGCAGCTGCAGCTGAGGAAGAAGACGATGACCGGCTGATGCTGATAAGGCTGATTGCCGGTGCGGCATTGTTCCTGGCAGCCCTGTTTGTGCAGGGAAGTCTGCAGATGGTGCTTTCCGTCTGTGCCTGGCTGGTTCTCGGATACGATGTTCTCATCAAGGCCGTGCGCGGCATCGGCCGCGGCCAGCTGTTTGATGAACATTTCCTGATGGCGGTCGCAACCATTGCGGCTCTTTATCTGAAAGATTACCGGGAAGCAGCCGGTGTCATGCTGTTTTATCAGATCGGTGAGTATTTTCAGGATCTGGCAGTCAGAAGATCCCGCCGTTCAATTGGTGAACTGATGGATATCCGCAGCGAATATGCAATGGTGCTGCGGAATGGTGAATATGAAAAGACTGATCCGGAAGAAGTTGCCCCCGGTGAAACGATCCGCGTTGTTGCCGGCGAGAAGATCCCGCTTGACGGTGTGATTATCGAAGGCGCATCCAGTCTGGATACAGCTTCCCTGACCGGTGAGTCACGGCTGCGTGATGCCGATGTCGGTGATGAAGTGATCAGCGGTGCCCTGAATATGAACGGCACACTTCTGATCAGAGTAACAAAGCCCTACAGTGAATCGACTGTTGCCAGAATTCTTGAACTGGTGGAAAATGCGGAATCAAAGAAATCGGGACAGGAGAAATTCATTACGAAATTCTCCCGCTACTATACGCCGGCAGTGGTTTTTGCGGCAATTGTGACAGCAGTGATTACTGCTCTGGTTACAGGCAGCGTGAATGACGGCATTTATCGTGCCTGCACATTCCTTGTCATTTCCTGTCCGTGTGCCCTGGTCATTTCCATTCCGCTCTCATTCTTTGCCGGAATCGGCGGTCTTTCCGGCCGCGGTGTTCTGGTCAAAGGTGCAAATCTGATCGATACGCTTGCCGGTGTCACACAGATCGTCATGGACAAGACCGGAACGCTGACATCAGGAAGCTTTGCGGTCAGTGAAATACTGAATACGGAAGATCCGGCGGCGGTGCTCAGAGATGCGGCATATGCGGAACATATTTCCAATCATCCGATTGCTGTCGGGATCCGCAGTGCATATGAAGGAGAAATCGATGAGACTCTGATCAAAGATGCACAGGAGATTGCCGGCCGCGGCCTGAAGGTTACGGTAAACGGGGAAACGATTCTTGCCGGCAATGAAAAGCTGATGCAGGAAAACGGCATTGAATATCCATCCGGCAGTATTGCCGGAACGGCTGTCCATGTGGCGAAAAACGGCAGATATGAAGGCTGTCTGGTGCTGAAGGACCAGCTGAAGAACAATGCTGCTGCAGCTGTAAGCAGACTGCAGAGCGAAGGCAGAGAATGCTGTATCGTCTCCGGCGACAGCCGGCAGATCGTTGAAGATACGGCGGCTGAACTGGGCTGCAGAAAAGCCTGGGGAGAATGCCTGCCGCAGGATAAGGTCAGAATTGTTGAAGACCTGAAAAAGAACGGCACCACGACCTTTGTCGGTGACGGTGTCAACGATGCTCCGGTTCTGGCTGCTGCCGATATCGGCATTGCCATGGGAGCACTCGGTGCTGATGCGGCCATTGAAGCTGCCGATGTTGTCATCATGGACGATAACCCGGAAAAGATTGCCCTGGCAATCAGCGGTGCCAGGAAGATCCTGAAGGTCGCAAATCAGAATATCTACGGAGCCATTACCATTAAGATCCTGACCTTGATTCTCGGTGCCTTCGGCATTGCCAATATGTGGATGGCAATCTTTGCCGATACCGGTGTGGCCATGCTGTGTGTTCTGAATGCAATGCGGCTGCTCAGAATCGGAAAATAAAAAGCCGGCAGGAGAAGGGAAGACCTTCTCCTTTCTTTACTTGCCGGAATCGGAAATGGCATGTATATTGACAAAGGAGAGTCTGTGCAATGAGTGTGTTTGATATGATCAGTGTCGGAACGCTGGTGCTGTTTGTCGGAGGTTATCTCTGGGTCATGGCATCACGGAAAACGGCACCCCCGAAAGACTGAAATAGAAAATCCGGGATTTTTGATTATGATCTCCCGGCAAAATCAGAACGCAAAATTACTATAGTGCAGGTATAATGTGGTTAAGGAAGCAGCCGGGTGTCACGAATTGCCGGCTGCCAAAAGGTGAGACATGAATAAGAATGATATCAGAAGAGCACTGATCAAATCGAGAAGTCCGGAAGAGGCGGCTGCGATTCTCAGAGAGAACGGCGTACAAATCAGTGATGAAGATGCAGGAAAGCTGTATGATACGATTCATCTCTATTATTCTCTGGATACGACAGAACTGTCAGACGATGAACTGAACGCAATTTCCGGCGGAAATCGTGACTATGCGACCGAAGGCTGTGCCGCTACGGTCGAACCTGGCAGCGAATGCTGGGGTACAGACGGAGGCTGTGCGTTCGTCAATATAACCTATACACATCCGCCGACAACCTACTGCTGCAGAAAGTGCGGAGCACATGTATATACCTATGAACCAGGTCACGGTATCTACCGTTATGTGTACCGCTGCCCCAGATGCGGATCAGAGTACGGAATGTTTGAATACGTTCCCAGTCATTAATCATGAAAATATCTGCAGGTATGCAAGCCTGCAGATTTTTTTTGATTGATTTGCAGTATGAAATCAGCCTTTTTTCTTCTTCCAGAAGGGGAAGACATATACATCGAATCCCTTCGCATACAGACCGCATGTACGGCATCCGTACATGGAATCACAGTCGGAATACTTGTCCTGTTCTGCCATATAGAATGTATAGGCGCCGCATCTCGGGCAGGGAACATTGAATGGCTTGTGGGAATAGCTGATATTAATGGCAATACAGCCGCCGTCCGTTCCCCAGCAGTCACTTCCCCATTCCACTGTTGCGGCACAGCCTTCGGTCGCATAGTCTCGTGACTGGGCACCGCCGCTGACGGCAGAAAGCTCATCTTCCGACATTTCTTCCCTGACACTGAGCTTCTGCTTGGCGGAGAATATGCTTTCCGCCTGGGAAAGATCGTAATCAAGATCGTGTTCCTTTAGTATTTTCTGTATTTCTTTGGCACTCTGTGCTTCCATAATCTGATTTTCAAAGTCTTTTGTATTCATTGCTGTACCATTCCTTCAATACATATTGTATCACTGTCAGCACAGTGAAAACTGAAACAGTTGCAGTATTAAACTTTTTGCAGAACTACGGGATAGCCATGAAAAAACTGTTCCCGGATGGGAACAGCCTGTCAGGCGGTACATATGTTTTCAGTGCGCGGCAGTATTCGGAACTCTTTCCGGCTGTACCGGAGTTTCATCAGGAATGTCAGGATCAACAGGGTCAGGTTCCGTACCGGTGATTGTAAAGTCAAAAGACAGCTGCCGGTTGTTCAGATAATAGGCTTCGGGATAGTTTCTGTCTTTGTTGAGACCCAGATAGACCGTATACTCTCCGGAAGGCCAATCTTCGGCATTGAGATGGATCATAAAGCCTCTTTCACCGCTGTTGTATAAAGGAAGTTCGGTTACAGCGGTTCCGCCTGCCGTTACAGTCTGATCATTATTGCGGATGACATGCCACTCTGTATGCAGCTCTTTTCCCGGCGCATATGCTTCATCTGCAACCACTGTACTTTTGTTTAAGACAAAATAATTCAGATTGATCGTTTCACCCGGATCAAAGACACGTCTGGTAAAATCTTCCGGATCCTTGCGGTAAAGGCCTGTGATCGGTTCAGTGCGGTCAGTTGTAAACATCAGGACTGCTTCAAGATCCGGGGTATTGTATACTGAGCAGTTTCCTTCTGTTTCCCGGTATGTATCAATCAGTCCGGGATCATACACAGGCAGCCTGTTCAGGGCATAGATGATCTGCGGTTCATAGTCCTCATAGCCGATCAGCTGCCAGCATGGTCTGCCGTCGGCGTCGCTGATCAGTTTCAGATTGTAAAAGGTAATGGAATTGGGACGGCTGACCTTATCCGCATAGCGCTCTTCGGGAGTAGGATTGATCAGTCCTTCGGAAGGATAGCCGTCATTGTCACTGTTGATAATGGCAATTGCCTTGCATTTTAAGGAAGGATCCGTTTCCATAGGATCAACAATGAAGCCGGCACAGGTAACGGAATGGGTCGAAGAGACGATTCTTCCTTCGTTCAGCGGGCCGACCGATGCCTGAAAAACGGCAGGGGATGCACTGTTCCGGTCACAGTCGGACAGTATTTCAATATCCGGCCATCTGCTGTCGGTCAGAACAAAATTATCCTGTATTTCAGTGGAGACAAAGTCTTTGATCAGACCGTTGGCAGGATTGTGACTGTCTTTCGGCACAGACCTGCCGCCGCTGGCAGCAGAGCAATAGAATTCACCCATAAAGAACCAGTCAATTCCGGCTTTGACATCACTGCCGCCGTTATAGAAATGGCTGCAGTAATAGGCAAAGACTTCATCCTCAGACGCAAAGGGAGTGCCGGTGTCGGGGTTGATGAGTCCTTCTGTCCAGCCCGACATCCACAGCATGTTCGAAGCAGAGGCAGCCCAGCACAGGGAGGCATCAGTATCGGGGGAATGCCAGTCTTCCGGTTCGATATTAAACTTTTCGGCATCAGCAATTGCCGTATCGATGATCTTCAGAGGCTGACCGGAAGAAGGATCATAGTTTTCGGCAAGTGCCTGCAGGAAAGCATCTTTATTGCCGTCCTTCAGACCGTACATGACCAGCTGAAAACTGCCGGTATCATTCGCAAAGGTATCAATGACGAATATAAAAGAGGAACTGTGTTCTGCGCCGCTGTCAATATCAATGACGATTTCATCCTCGGCTTCAGCATGAACCGGAGCCAGCATCCACAGCATGGCAGACAGTATGATCAGATTTCTTTTTTTAGCCATGGCAGGTACCCTCACTTTCGCCGGTTTCTTCTTTTTTTAATTCAGAATTTCATTATGTTTTTGATGACAGACAAACACAGATGAGCCTATGTCATAAAATACTATATTTCCTTCTTTATTTTAAGCTTGTTTCCGGAGAAAACCATCTGCGTGCATATAGCTTCCGCAAGAACGCTGCAAAGGCTGATTATCCGGTTTGTTTTTGCAGATTGGCTGGAAATAGTATAAGTACCGCGGTTCAGTACGGGAAGAATGATCCAGCCTGTTTTTTCTTCGCCGTCAGTGATGCGGAATACTTCAAAGCAAATTACGAACACATAAAAAACAGGGGATTTCGCAGCCCCTGTTTTTTATGGTGGACGCTACAGGGCTCGAACCTGCGACATCACCCCTGTGAAGGGTGCGCTCTCCCAGCTGAGCTAAGCATCCGTGCAGGAAAATTATAGAACGGGACATGGAAAAATGCAAAACGATATCGGCATAATATATAATGATTAAGTAATTGAAGTGGGGAAAGAAAATGACAGAATTTTTTGAGCTGGACTGGGTCCTTCGTATTTTTGCGGCAACGGCAGCCGGCATGCTGATAGGGTATGAACGGCGCAACCGTGCCAAGGAAGCAGGTGTGCGTACACACGCCATGGTGGCACTGGGCTCATGTCTTTTAATGCTGATATCAAAGTACGGGTTCCGTGATATCGGAACCGGCGATCCTGCCCGTATTGCGGCACAGGTTGTTTCCGGCATCGGTTTTCTCGGCGCCGGTGTCATCTTTGTCAGACATGATGTTGTTCAGGGGCCGACGACGGCAGCCGGCATCTGGGCAACTTCGGCACTCGGCCTCTGCTTCGGCAGCGGCATGTATGTCATTGGTCTGATTGCCACGGTGCTGCTGGTTATCATCCAGCATATCTTCCGGCTCTTTCTTCCCCGCCGTGATCTTAATGTTGCCATGAAGATCAGGCTTCATCTGGGGAAGGACGGCATTATCAGTGATGTGATGCGGATCGTGAATCAGTGTCATTTCCATCAGACCGGAGAGAACAAATTCCAGACGGACGGACCGAACGGCTATGTCCTGATCTGTGAGGTAGCGACAAGCCGCGGCGGTGACCCGATGGAACTGCTCAGGGAACTCAACAGCTGTAAGACGATTGAATCAGCAGAAATTATATAGAAATGAGGCATCAATGAACTGCGATTATGACATTATCATTGTCGGCGCCGGTCCCGGCGGTATCTATGCGGCATATGAATTTGTAAAGAAAAACAGCGGCAGGAAAATTGCTGTATTTGACTCAGGGGCATCACTCAGCGGCAGACACTGCCCGATTGACGGTGACAGGATCAAGAACTGCGTGCACTGTCCGGTCTGCTCGATCATGTGCGGCTTCGGCGGAGCGGGAGCCTACAGTGACGGAAAATTCAATATTACCAATGAATTCGGCGGTACTCTCCATGAGCATATCGGCAAGGAAAAGGCGACCGAGCTGATGGAATATGTCGATCAGATCAACTGTGAAAACGGCGGCGCCGATACCAGGCTGTATGTCAATGACAATATCTCAAAGAAAAGATTCCTGGAGAATGATCTGCATCTTCTGTCTGCCAAGGTCAGACATCTGGGAACGGACATCAATCAGATCGTTCTCGCGAATCTGTATGACTATCTGAAGGATCACGTCGACTTTTATTTCCGCACGCCGGTCGAAACCGTGGATGTGCTGGACGGCGGATATCTGGTAAAGACAAAGGAAAAGGATTTTACCTGCGGAATATGCATTATTTCCACCGGCCGTTCCGGATCCAGATGGGTGGAAGGCCTGTGCAGTCATCTGGATATTGAAACCAAGAGCGACAGAGTGGATATCGGCATCAGAGTCGAACTGCCGGCGGAAGTCTTTTCGGAACTGACGGATATTCTGTATGAATCAAAAATCGTCTATGTTTCCAAGAAATATCAGGATCGGATCCGTACTTTCTGCATGAATCCGCACGGTGTTGTTGTCAATGAGAATACCAACGGCATTGTGACCGTCAACGGCCACAGCTATGAAGATCCGGAAAAGCTGACAGAGAATACCAACTTTGCGCTGCTGGTATCCAACCATTTCACCAAGCCGTTCCGCTATTCCAATCAGTACGGCGAAAGCATTGCCAGACTGTCCAACATGCTGGGCGGCGGTGTTCTGGTGCAGCGCTTCGGTGATCTGATCCGCGGTCAGAGATCAACGGAAGAAAGAATTGAAAAAGGTTTCCTGCGCCCGACCATGAAGGCAACGCCGGGAGATCTTTCCCTGGTCATTCCCAAGCGGCAGCTGGATGATATCATCGAAATGATCTATGCCCTTGACAAGATCTGTCCGGGCACAGCCAACGAAGATACGCTTCTGTACGGTGTGGAAGTCAAGTTCTACAACATGGAAGCGGATGTCGATGAGAATCTTGAAACAAAGCATAAAGGCCTGTTTATCATCGGCGACGGATCGGGTGTCACCCATTCCCTGTCCCATGCCTCAGCGTCCGGTGTCTATGTTGCCAGACACATCATGGAAACAGACGCCTGATCACAGATACTGCAGAAGATGCCCCGGGGCATCTTTTCTGTCTGAGAGTGCTAACATATACATATGAGAGAAAAGAGATATATTTTTATGATTTTTCTGGTGCTGACGGCACTGATCTGGTTTGTCTTCATGGAACTGAATCAGAATTACTGGCCGGGACGGGTGATTTCCCTTCTGCTGTTTGTTCTGGCTGGTTTTCTGATGGCAAAAATGAATCAGTCCGGCTTCCTGCTGAAGCTTCTGATATGGCTTGGCCTGTTCGCATCTCTGGCCGTAACGGCGGTTCTGACACCGGCACCTTTAAGGAATTATCCGGCTGTCAGTCATAAGAATCCGGAATATACGGATATCATTCATATTGAACAGGGTGATCTGCAGGGGGTATATACCAAAGACCGCAAGGTGGAGATTTATACCGGTATTCCTTATGCAAAACCGCCGGTCGGTGATCTCAGATGGAAGGAGCCGCAGGATCCGGAAGGCTGGGAAGGGGTAAGAGTCTGTGATACCTATGCGCCCATGAGCATGCAGCCGGAGACGCCGGCTGTCATCGGCACGTTGTCTTCGATCATTGGCTATCATGACTATCAGATCAACTGGGGCAGTACAGCCCGCTATGCCAACAGCGAGGATGCCCTGTATGTAAATATATGGAAACCGGCAGGAAACGTGAAAGATCTTCCGGTTCTGGTCTATGTGCACGGCGGTTCCCTGCAGACCGGTCAGCCGTGGTATGCCGACTACAGCGGCGAAGGCCTGGCACGAAAAGACTGTATTGTTGTCAATATGGGCTACCGTCTAGGTGTTTTCGGATTCCATGCCGATCCCGAACTGCAGGCAGAATCGGAACATCATACCACCGGCAATTACGGGCTGCTGGATCAGATCAAGGCACTGGAATGGGTCAGGGACAATATTTCTGCCTTCGGCGGCAATCCCGGCAATGTCACTCTGGCCGGTGAATCAGCCGGCGGGGCATCGGTCAGTGCTCTGTGCACATCACCACTTGCGAAAGGCCTGTTCCGCAGAGTCATCATTGAAAGCTCCACCGTCTCTGCTCCGCAGCCGGCGCATTCTTTCCGGACCCTGGAAGAAGGCTTTGCGTCTGCCGAAAAGATGAAAGAAGAACTTGGCGTCAGAACGATCGAAGAACTGCGGGCACTGCCGGCAGAACAGATCGTGCGCTATGCCGATACTGACCATCATATTGCCGTTGACGGCTATGTACTGAAGGAAACGCCGTATGAATCCTATCAGAAGGGAATTCATAATGAAGAAAGCATCCTGCACGGATATAATAAAACGGAAGGGGCACTGTTTGTCATTCTCGACAATGCGAAACTGAAGGACTATGAACAGAGGGTCAGAAGTTTCTTCGGGGAACAGGCGGATGCTGTTCTGGAACTGTATCCGGCCGAAAATGATGCGCAGGCAAAACAGAACTGGATCGATATCTATTCTGCCGTCTACTTCAATTACGGACACTGGCATCAGACAAGGCATGCCCTGGCGGATGAAATTCCTGTCTACGAATACTTTTTTACGAAGAACAACGGCCGTCTGGGATATAATCATGGCGGCGAAGAAGTCTATTTCTACAACAACATTCCGGAAAATGACAGCCATTACAATGACAGCGACATTGCCCTGATGAATGTTATGAGTGACTATTTTGCCAATTATATTCATACCGGCAGTCCCAATGGTGCCGGGCTTCCTGAATGGAAGGAACAGACAGATGCGGAAACGGTCTTTGAACTCGGCGATCATATCGGCGTGATAGAAGAGCCGTTCCGGAAGCTGTATCCGATTCTGGAAGAAATGGGCAGATAGGCTGATATCTGCCGAATCTATTGATAAGGGGAGTAAAACATGCTGAGAAAATATATTCTGTTTCTGAAAAAGTACCCGGTGATCACTGCTGCCATTGCCGTCGTCTATGCCATGGTATGCATCAAATCAATCAATGCCGACTCTTTCTTTCAGATATTCATGCTGAGAACGCTGCTCTGCGGCGCCATGTCATTTTTCCTGTATCAGATTTCCGGTGACAAGACACTGACAGCCAGCTATGATTCGACCTGGTATGCGATCAAGGTGGGAATCGGCTTCTGGATCCTGGCCCTGCCGATGGGCATTCTCGGACTTCTGAATGCTTCGGATGCACCGGTGGCAGCCAATGTGCCGCTCCAGACAATCACGGTTTTCCTGGCGTTTCTGTTTGTCGGCCTGTTTGAAGAACTGGCCTTCAGGGCAGTCATCAACGATGCTCTGCTCTATCAGTTCCGCAACAACAAATATATCTTTGTGATTATTGCCGTTGTGTCTTCGCTGACATTCGGGGCTGCTCATATTGTCGGGGCAGATCTCTCAAATGTGGAGGCCTACGGTCCGGCTCTCGGCAAGATCATGCAGACGGGAATCACCGGTCTGGCACTTCTCTTTGTGTACTGGAAGACCAGAAACATCTGGGCCTGCGGTGTCATTCACGGCGTGTATGATTTCATCATATCCCTGAGCCGGTGCGTGGTTGATACCGGCATGGATAATGTCAGCTATGTGGCAACCGGCGAAGCTGCCCAGGCGATGACGATCATGTATGCAGTGATCACAGGCATCGAACTCATTATCTTTTTCTTTATCTACCGCAAGATCGGCAGAAAGATCGATTATCAGAAAATCAGAGAGGAATGGTAAGAAATATGACGGACGGATTCAGAGAACTGACCAGGCATAAGCAGAAGCTGGCCGAAAGCGAATGCATTGAACTGCTGAAAAGCACACAGCGCGGCGTGCTGTCGGTGCTGGGTGACAACGGCTATCCTTACGGTTCCCCGATCAATCACTTTTACGATGAAGAAAGCGGAAAGATCTGGTTCCACGGCGGCAAGGCCGGTCACAAGGTTGATGCCATGAGAAACTGTGACAAGGTTTCCTTCTGTGTCATGGATGATGGAAGGCATGTCGGTGATGACTGGTTTCTGACTTTCCGCAGTGTCATTGTCTTCGGCCGCATGGAGCTGATCGATGACTGGGATACGATTGCCGGCATCTCCCGGAAACTGAGCTATAAGTTTACCAGTGATGATGCATATATCGATGAAGAGATCCGCAAATCCGGGCCCGGCACACTGATGTATGCCCTGAATATTGAGAATATGTGCGGAAAACTTGTCAGAGAACGCTGAAACAGCGATTTTTGATTGACATTCAATATTGAAGTGAGTATTATTTTATCGTTATCAAATACCATAGACAGTAACGGCGGATGCTTAATTATGTTACCGAGGTAGAAAAAAGATATCTTTAACAAGAACTTTTTTGAGCCCTCGCATGTCCGCGTGGGCTTTCTTCATATGTGTATGCGATAACAGGAAAAGGAAGGTGAAGGAATGAATAAGACTGTATTGGAATCGAAACAGAATGTTGTTTCCGAAATCCAGGGCAAGTTCACCAATTCAGGATCCACCGTTGTCGCTGAGTATCGCGGCCTTTCCGTTGCTGAAGTAACCGAACTGCGCAGAAAGCTGCGTGCTGAAGGTGTTGAGATGAAAGTCTACAAGAACACTCTGGCAAGCCGCGCTGCTGAAGCTGCAGGCTATCCGGAACTTCAGGAACACCTGACAGGCCCGAACGCACTGGCATTCGGCAGTGATGAAACAACAGCTGCCCGTCTGATGGCTGAGTTCGCCAAGAAGCACAAGGCACTCATCCTGAAAGCCGGCATTGTTGAAGGCAAGGTCGTTGATACTGACACGATCAAGGAACTGTCCAACTTACCGAACAGAGAGGGTATGCTCAGCATGCTGCTGTCTGTACTGAACGCACCAATTTCTTCATTCGCACGTGCCGTCAATGCTGTTGCTGAAGCAAAGGGCACAGGCGCACCGGCTGAAGAAACCAAAGAAGAAACCGCTGCCGAGGCAGCTGCCTGAGAAAAGGGAGGAAAAATCATGGCAAAGTTAACACAGGAAGAAATCCTGGCATATCTTGATGAAGCTACAATTCTTGAACTGAATGAACTCGTAAAGGCTATTGAAGAAAAGTACGGCGTATCTGCTGCTGCTCCTGTTGCAGTTGCTGCTGCTCCGGCTGAAGCTGAAGCTGCTGCTCCGACAAACGTTACTGTTGTTCTGAGCGCTATCGGTGACACAAAGGTTGCCGTTATCAAGGCTGTCCGTGAAATCACAGGCCTGGGTCTGGTTGATGCCAAGAAGCTCGTTGACGGTGCTCCGGCAGAGATCAAGAAGGATGTTCCGGCTGATGAAGCTGAGAAGATCAAGAAGACTCTCACAGATGCTGGTGCAACTGTAGAATTCAAATAATAACTGAATCCAGAAAACAAGAAAGAAAAGCCGGGTTTTTCAACTTCGGCTTTTCGCTCCTATGAAAGGATGTGGTTTTACGGCGCATTACTTTACCGATAACCATAATCTGCCTGAAAACCGGAAGGATCATTCTTTCCGGTTTTCGGGTCATTTACTGACATTCACCACGGACAACGGCGTTTTTTCAAAAACAGAAATCGATGAAGGTACGAGGATTCTGCTGGACGCAGTGGTTCAGGAAGGGGTACACGGAAGTGTGCTGGACCTTGGATGCGGATACGGAGTTGTGGGCATTGCCCTGAAGACCGTTTTTCCCGACATCAGCGTTACGGCGGTGGATATCAACCCAAGGGCAGCTGAGCTGACTGAATTGAACTGTTCCAGAAACGGTGTTACTGCCGATGTCTTTGTTTCGGACGGGTTTGCGGAAATCACGCAGTCATTTGATGCGGTGATTACCAATCCGCCGATCAGGACCGGCAAAAAAGTGATTTATCAGATGTTCGAAGATGCGTTCGATCATCTTCACAGAAATGGTGTATTGTTTGCGGTCATTCGTCGAAAACAGGGTGCAGAAAGCGCATTCAGAAAATTCGAAGAAATATTTGGCAACTGTGAGGTGACGGCCCGGGAAAAAGGGTACTGGGTACTGAAAAGTTCCAAATTGACGGATTGAAAAGTAAATGTTACTATAGTAAATTGCATAAGAGTCGAAACAGGGTAAGGGTCTTTATGCCCTTTTTGACGTATCAATGGATGCAGACGAAAGGATGGCGTACATGGAAAATAAGCAGACATACCACGTTGTGCATTACGGCAACAAAGCGACCCGTCGTGATTATTCCAAGGTATCCAGCGGCCTGAATCTTCCGGATCTGGTAGAGATTCAGACAGCTGCCTTTGAATGGTTTCTTAAGGACGGAATCAAGGAAGTGTTTGACGATATTTATCCGATTTCCAACTATGCGGGAAATATCAGACTGAAATTTCTTGATTATGAATTCGGTGAGCCGAAATATTCGATCAGCGAATGTAAGTACAGGGAAGTGAACTACTGTGCTCCTTTAAAAGCGAAGATGGAGCTGGAAGTCATGGATCCCGAAACCGGTGAAGTCATGACCAAATGGGAAGAAGTCTTCCTTGGTGATTTCCCGTTAATGACACCGACAGGCACATTTATTATCAATGGTGCCGAGCGTGTCATCGTATCCCAGATCGTTCGTTCTCCGGGCGCATATTTTGATGTGGTATCGGAAGAGCGTACAGGTCGCGATACCTATACCTGCGAACTGATTCCGAGCCGCGGAACATGGCTCGAATTCATGAGCGATGACAAGAAGGCTGCTCTCGGCAGAATTCTGAATGTATCGATTGACAGAAGAAGAAAGGTCCTTTCCTCCATTCTTTTCAAGGCTATCGGTATGTCTCTGAACCTGGAACGCGGTGAAGATGCTTTCGATACAACAGCAATGAAGAAGTTCCTGAAAGCCATGAACTTTGATGTCTTTGATGATGTTGTTGTCCCGGAAGAAGAACGTGAATTCCAGAATGACTATATGCTGCTGTATACCTCTGTATTCGGTAACTATGAAGAAGTACGCAATACACTGGCTGCAGACAAGACAAAGACAACGCATGATGCTCTGCTGGCTGTCTATGAAAACCAGAGAGCAGATGAAATCGCCACCATTGACGGTGCCATTTCCCTGATGGATGCGAAGTTCTTTGATTACCGCAGATATGACCTGACAAAGGCCGGACGCTTCAAGACCAGAAAGAAGCTGAACATTCTTGACCGCATGGAAGGCCATGCCCTGAGTGAAGATCTGGTCGGCGCCGACGGCAAGGTCATTTTCAAGAAGGGTGTTGTCATTGACAAGAACGCCCGCAACGAACTGAGAGACGAAGTCAACAAGGGCATCTGCAACAAGGCTCTGCCGTTTGTTCATGCCTTCTCCCATCCGACTGTTGCCACTCTGAAAACTTCCTGGACAAGAGCTCTGACCGGCCGTGTGCTGGCTCAGGATCTGGAAGGCTCCAAAGATGAGACAACACTGGAAATGGGTACAGTTCTGACGCCGGAAGACATCAAGGCCATCGCCAAAGAATTTGACGAAGTCCAGGTCTATACGGGCATCGTTGCCCAGCCGGTTGCGCTGACCAATGACAATGTTACGGCAGTTCTGAACTACGGCTCCCGCATGTATGCTCTGGGCCGTGTTACGGAAAAGGGTGCTGACCTCTGCGACGAGGACGGCATGTATCTGATCGACAGATATATTCCGGATCAGCCGCTGAGCAAGCTGACTGCTTCTGCCCGCGATGCCATTGTTGCCGAAGCTACAAAGTCAAAGAATGTTACGCTCTGGGTCGTTGGTGCCTGCGTGCAGGAAATCAAGATCAAGGACGGCGACTATGATGTCAAGCTGATCGGCATCGATCCGCTGAATGACAAGCATACGATCACAATGAGCGACATGTATGCCTTATATAACTATGAACTGACCATGCTGGACGGCATCGGTTCATCAGATGATATCGATATGCTTGGCAACAGACGTATCCGTACTGTCGGCGAACTGATTCAGAACCAGTTCAGAATCGGTCTGTCCCGTATGGAAAGAGTCGTCAAGGAAAGAATGTCGATTGCCGACATTGCCACCTTGACGCCGAAGCAGCTGACAAACATCCGTCCGCTGACAGCCGCAATCAAGGAGTTCTTCTCCTCCTCGCAGCTGTCCCAGTTCATGGACCAGCAGAATCCGCTGGCTGAACTTTCCAACAAGCGCCGTGTATCCGCACTTGGTCCGGGCGGTCTGACCCGTGAGCGTGCCGGCTTCGAAGTGCGTGATATCCATAACTCTCACTATGGCCGTATCTGTCCGATCGAGACACCTGAAGGACCGAACATCGGTCTGATCTCCTATCTGACAACATACGCCAGAGTCAATGAATACGGCTTCATCGAAACTCCGTACCGCAAGGTCATCGACGGCGTGGTAACGGATGAAGTGAAGTACATGCCGGCTGATGAAGAAAACGATCACGTCATTGCCCAGGCCAACGAAATCAAGGACGGCAAACTGGCTGGTGAACGTGTCATTTCCCGAATTGCCGGTGAAACGGTCATGGCTGACCGTGAATCTGTAGACTATGCCGACGTATCGCCGCGTCAGATCGTATCTGTTGCGACTGCCTGCGTACCGTTCCTGGAAAACGACGACTGCACCCGTGCCCTGATGGGCGCCAACATGCAGCGTCAGGCTGTGCCGCTTCTCAACCCGCACAGTCCGTTTGTCGGAACCGGCATGGAACATGTCATCGCCCGTGACTCCGGTGCTGCCTGCGTTGCGACTGCACCCGGCACAGTTACATATGTTGATGCTGAAAAGGTCATCGTCACGGAAGACGACGGCCGTGAACATGTCTATGAACTGACCAAGTTCAGAAGATCCAACGCTTCTACCTGCCTGAACCAGCGTCCGATCGTTTGGGACGGCGAAAGAGTAGAACGCGGCGATATTCTGGCCGATGGTCCGGCCATGCAGAACGGCGAACTGGCACTTGGCCAGAACGTCACGATCGCATTTATGACATGGCATGGCTACAACTATGAAGATGCCATCATCATGTCCGAGAGAATGCAGAGTGAAGACTACTATACTTCCGTGCATATCGAGGAATATGACATTGAATGCCGTGAGACAAAGCTCGGTCCGGAAGAAATCACAAGAGACATTCCGAACGTTGCTGAAAGCGCCTGCCGCAACCTGGATGCCAGAGGCATTGTCATGGTTGGTGCTGAAGTCAAGGAAGGCGACATTCTGGTCGGAAAGGTTACACCGAAGGGTCAGAGTGAAGTATCTCCGGAAGAAAAGCTGCTGCTTGCCATCTTCGGCGAGAAGAGCAGAGAAGTCCGTGACAACTCTCTGAAGGTTCCGCACGGCGGTGCCGGTATTGTCCACAGCGTCAGAGTCTTCAAGCGCAAGGACAACCATGAACTGCCGCCGGGAGTCAATGAAGTTGTCAAAGTATATGTTGTTCAGAAACGTAAGATTTCCGAAGGTGACAAGATGGCCGGCCGTCACGGCAACAAGGGTGTCATTTCCCGCATCAATCCGGTGGAAGACATGCCTTACATGGCCGACGGTACCCCGATCGATATCATGCTGAACCCGTTCGGCGTTCCTTCCCGTATGAATATCGGTCAGGTTCTGGAAGTCCACCTCGGCATGGCTGCCAAGAAGCTCGGCGTTAAGTTTGCGACTCCGGTCTTCGACGGTGTATCCAACCAGGATCTGGACGACATCATGAAGGAAGCAGGAACCCAGCATAAGTATCTGCTGACAGACGGCATGACCGGTGAAGTCTATGACGAACCGATCGCTGTCGGTGTCATGTACATGATCAAGCTGGCACACATGGTTGACGACAAGCTGCACGCCCGTGCTACCGGTCCGTACTCCCTCGTTACACAGCAGCCTCTGGGCGGTAAGGCTCAGAACGGCGGCCAGCGTTTCGGTGAAATGGAAGTCTGGGCTCTGGAAGCTTATGGTGCTGCCAATACCCTGCAGGAGATTCTGACTGTCAAGTCTGACGATATCATGGGCCGTACCAAGACCTATGAAGCAATCGTCAAGGGCAAGGATCTGCCGCAGCCGGGCATTCCGGAATCCTTCCGCGTTCTTGTCCATGAACTTCAGGCTCTGGCTATCGACGTCCGCATGATGGATGATGACGGCAATGAAATGGATCTGAAGCAGATGGAACAGGAAGAACTGAAGGAAGAAACGAATGTGGATCTCAGCCAGCAGACGATGGTCAACGACGCTGAAACAGCCGGTGACCTGACCATCCGTGAAGGTCTGGAAGAAGAGATTCCGGAAGCTGCCGAAGTCGGTTTTGACGACATGGGCATCGATGAATAAGGAGGATGCTGGATGAATATCAATAACTTTACAGCCATCAAGGTTGGCCTTGCATCACCTGAAAAAATCCGTTCCTGGTCCTATGGTGAAGTCAAAAAGCCTGAGACCATTAACTACCGTTCCCAGAAGCCGGAACGTGACGGTCTGTTCTGCGAGCGCATTTTCGGTCCTACCAAGGACTGGGAGTGTGCCTGCGGAAAGTACAAGAAGATCCGTTATCAGGGCGTTGTCTGTGACCGATGCGGTGTCGAAATCACCAAGTCCAGTGTCCGCCGTGAAAGAATGGGTCATATTGAACTGGCCGCTCCGGTTGCACATATCTGGTATCTCCGCGGCATTCCGAGCAGAATGTCTCTGCTGCTGAATGTTCCGCCGAAGAATCTGGAAGAAGTTGTTTACTTCGTTTCCTGGATCGTTACTGATCCGGGTGACACAAAGCTTGCCTACAAGCAGATCCTGTCGGAAAGAGAGTATCGTGAAAACAATGCTATCTACGGACCGGGAAGTTTCGTTGCCCAGACTGGTGCCGAAGCTGTCAAGACACTGCTTGAGCAGGTTGATATCGATGCTGAATACAACAGCATCATGAAGGAACTTGAGAAGGCCAACGGCGACAAGAGAAAGAAGCTGATCAAGCGTCTGGAAACTGTCGAAGCCTTCCGCAATTCCGACAACCGTCCGGAATGGATGGTCATGACAGTTCTGCCGGTCATTCCGCCGGATCTGAGACCGATGCTGCAGCTGGACGGCGGCCGTTTCGCAACCAGTGACCTGAACGATCTGTATCGCCGTGTCATTACCAGAAACAACCGTCTGAAGAAGCTGCTGGAACTCGGCACACCGGCCATCATCGTTCAGAACGAAAAGCGTATGCTGCAGGAAGCTGTCGATGCTCTGATCGACAACGGCAGACGTTCCAAGCCGATTACCGGTGCAGCCGGACGTGCTCTGAAGTCTCTGTCTCATTCCTTAAAGGGTAAGCAGGGCCGCTTCCGTCAGAACCTTCTGGGTAAGCGTGTTGACTTCTCCGGCCGTTCCGTTATCGCCATCGGACCGAATCTGAAGATGTGGCAGTGCGGACTGCCGAAAGAAATGGCAATTCAGCTGTACAAGCCGTTTGTCATCAACGAACTCGTCAATGAACAGCTGGCTTCCAATCCGAAGACTGCTGAAAAGATGATTGCCAAGCAGGATGCCCGTGTATGGGATATCGTTGAAAAGGTCATTGAGCACCATCCGGTATTCCTGAACCGTGCACCTACACTGCACCGTCTGGGTATCCAGGCATTCTTCCCGAGACTGGTTGAAGGCCGTGCGATCCGTGTCCATCCGCTCGTATGTCCGGCATTCAATGCCGACTTCGACGGTGACCAGATGGCTGTCCACCTTCCGCTGAGTGAAATGGCAAGAGCCGAGACAGAAATCCTGATGCTCGGTTCCAACAACATCCTCGGTCCGAAGGATGGTAAGCCGATCGTTACTCCGGGTCAGGACCTTGTACTGGGCAACTTCTATCTGAACATGGAAGAAACAGCCCAGGAGTTCTACAACAAGGCTGATGCTCTGGAAGCTCTCGGTGAAAAGGTCGAAGCTGACAGATGGAGAAGATATGGTGACAATGAAGGTCATCTGTTCAAGGATGTCAATGAAGTTCTCATGGCATACCAGACAGGTGTCGTACATCTGCACAGCCGTATCGCCCTGCCGGCAAAGACACTGAAGAAGACAGGCTTTACAGAAAAACAGAATGAAATGTATCTTGTGACTTCGGTCGGCAAGATCATCTTCAACAATGTATTCCCGGCTGACTTCCCGTATCTGAACGAATGCACGCCGGAAACACTGAAGGCAACACCGGATTCCGAATTCCTGCCGCTCGGCTCGAATATCAAGGAAGAAATTGCCAAGCGTTCGGTTACTTCTGAATTCAAGAAGAAAGACCTTGGAAACCTGATCGCTGCTGTCTTCGACCGCTATAAGACACACGGCACCAGCGACATTCTGGACTCTCTGAAGGATATGGGTTACCTGTATTCAACACTGGCCGGCATGACTGTTGCCCTGAGCGATATCTCTGTCGCACCGCATAAGGAAGAGATCGTCGGCGAAGGCCGTGAAAAGGCTGATCAGCTGAATGCTCTCAGAGACAGAGGTCTGCTGACACCGCAGGAATGGGAACGCAAGTTCTCCCAGCTGTGGGCTGATGTCAAGGACAACGTCGGTGATACTCTGATGAGCTCACTGCCGCGTATGAACCCGATCAACATGATGGCAATCTCCGGTGCCCGTGGCAATAAGAACCACTTCACCCAGCTTGCCGGCATGCGCGGTCTGATGGCCAGACCGACACAGTCCAAGTCCCGCAAGGAATATCAGCCGTCCATCATCGAAGTTCCGATCTACTCCTGCTTCCGTGAAGGCATGAGCGTATCCGAGTTCTTTATTTCCACCCACGGTGTACGTAAGGGTCTGACCGATACCGCTCTGAAGACTGCTGAATCAGGATACCTGACAAGACGTCTGGTTGACGTTGCCCAGGAAGTCATCATCAATGAAGATGACTGCGGAACTGACAAGGGATACCTGGTATCCGCCATCAAGGACCGTAAAAATGATTCTCTGATCGAATCCTTCTTCGACCGCATTGTCGGCCGTTACACAGCTGCAGCAATCACTGATCCGAATACCGGTGAAGTCATTGTCGACGCTGATGAATTCCTGACCGATGACATGGCAAAGGCTGTAGTCGATGCCGGTGTTGAAGAAGCATATATCCGCAATGTATTTACCTGTGAAAGTGCAACCGGCATCTGCCGTAAGTGCTACGGCCGCAACATGGCTACAGGCAACCTCGTCGAGGTCGGCGAAGCTGTCGGTATCATGGCTGCCCAGGCAATCGGCGAACCGGGTACACAGCTGACAATGAGAAACTTCCATACCGGCGGTGTTGCGACTCAGTCCGGTGACATCACCCAGGGTCTGCCCCGTGTCGAAGAACTCTTTGAAGCACGTACTCCGAAGGGTGTTGCGGTCATTTCCAAGATTGACGGTGAAATCACTGACATCCGTGAAAATGACAGCCATACCGGTCAGGTTGTAACTGTTACAAACGAAAAGGAATCCATCGAGCACAAGTGTGACCTGACTCAGGTCGTCAGACCGTGGATGAAGGTCGGACGTGCAGTCCATGCCGGTGAAAAGCTGACAGAAGGTCAGATCGCACCGAAGGAACTGCTGGAAGTTGCCGGTGTCAGAGCTGTTCAGGAATACATCCTCAAGGAAGTCAAGAAGGTATATTCCACACAGTCCATCGATATTTCCGACAAGCATCTGGAAGTCATGATCAAGCAGATGCTGAAGAAGGTCATTGTCATTGAAGGCAATGATTCCGGTCTCTCTGCCGGCCAGACACTGTCACTGACACGTATGAACGAGATCAATGACGAAGTTCTGGACGAAGGCAAGACACCGGCCAAGTTCGGACCGCTGCTTCTCGGTATTTCCAAGTCTGCCGTTGAAACTGATTCCTTCCTCTCTGCCGCATCCTTCCAGGAAACAACCCGTGTCCTGACCGATGCCGCTGTCAGAGGCAAGAAGGATAAGCTCGAAGGTCTGAAGGAAAATGTCATCATCGGTAAACTGATTCCGGCCGGTACCGGCAGAAAGTTCGACCGTGAGACATCCCGCAATATCGAAGAGCTCGCTGCTGATCTGCGTGAACAGCGTGAGGCCCGTGCCAGAGCGCTTGAGGAAGCTACGACAACCCGTCTTCCGGAAGATGTTCTGAACAACGGTGAAAGCAGATTCGACCTGCCGATTGCTGAAGAAGCACCGGCTGATGAAGAACCTGCAGTATTCGAAGAATAATCAAAAAAAGGGAGTTCTGAACTGAACTCCCTTTTTTGTATGAATTGTTTGTCTTTACTGTGCCTTGAAGACAAAAGCTCTGTCATGGGCACTGTGCAGGGCATCATAGATCTGTCCTGCTCTGGCAGTATCACCGACAAGAACCAGATCGTTGCCGAAGGCTTCCTTCAGCTCGGCAAACAGTGTACGGTCGGGACGGACACCCATTGCCAGGACAACAGTGTCAGCCGGAATTTCACTGACTTCATTCGTCTTTGTATCAGCAACCATAACCTTGCCGTCGGCAACTTCCGTCAGCTTCTTTCCTTTGGCAATGGCTCCGCCGGCTTTCATGATTTCACCGGCCAGATGCATGACAACGCTCGGATAAAGATTGCCGCCGACCTTGTCGAGCATTTCGACTACCGTGACCTTATGATCTTTTGCCAGATATTCAGCTGTTTCCAGACCGGTGACACCGCCGCCGATGACAGCGACATTCGTGCCGTTGACTTCAGCCCTGCCGGCCAGTACATCTTCGGCCGTCACGGCTTTTTCAATGCCCGGAAGATCAGGAACAATGGTATTTCCGCCGGCTGCCAGGAATACGCCGGCCGGATTCAGTTCCCTGATCAGAGCGGCAGTTGCCGGTGTATTGTAACGAATCTCAACACCGTACTCTGTCAGTTCGGCGACCTGGGTGTCAATGAATTCCTTCAGCATTCCCTTGTTGGGAGGAACAGCTGCAAGATTGACAGTTCCGCCGGCTTTGTCAGAAGCTTCAAAGATGACTGGCCTGAAACCGCGTTTTGCCAGGGTCAGAGCTGCCTGCATGCCGGAAGGACCGGCACCGACGACAGCCACAGTTCTGCCGTCGCCGTTGCGGACAAGCTTTTCATCGCCCCATTCGAATTCACGGCCCAGCACCGGGTTGAGTGTGCAGCCGAGCGGCAGGCCGTCGTTCAGGATCCGGAAGCATTCCATACAGCCGAGGCACTTGCGGATCATCAGATCCTTGCCGGCACAGGCCTTGTTGCCCCATTCCGGATCTGCCAGATGGCCTCTGGCAATGCCGATGAAGTCGGCAACGCCTTCTTCCAGCAGCTGTTCGGCAACAGCCGGATGCTTGATATTGCATACGGCAATGACCGGAACATTGACGGCAGCACGGATATTCTTTGCCAGATTCTTTTTCCAGCCTTCGGCAAAATAGTTCGGTTCAATGATCGTGGCACCGGAGTCATAGGTGCCGCAGCTGACATTGATGTAGCAGACACCCAGAGCTTCAAAATACTTTGCCTGGGCAATGCTGTCGGCTTCATCGATGCCGTCTTCCAGATAATCGCTTCCGTTCATGCGGATACCGACCGGGAACTTCGGACCGCAGTACATCTGGATACCCTTGATGATCTCAGTCACAAAGCGCATCCGGCCTTCAAAGCTGCCGCCGTACTTATCGGTTCTCTTGTTGGTGTGCGGAGAAAGGAACTGGGATACCAGATAGCCGTGGGCGGCGTGGATCTCGACACCGTCAACTCCGGCCTTCTGGGCAATGACTGCACCGGTGACAAATTTTTTGACCATGGCTTCCACTTCCTCAGTAGTCAGAGCCCGCGGCTGTTCACCGATAACCTTGCATGTTACATCGGATGCGGAAACAGGCTGTCTGCCGCCGATCAGACGGCTCGGTGTCTGGTTGCCGGGATGATGAAGCTGAATAAACAGCTTTGTATCATAGGCATGCAGAGTCTCAGCCAGGCGGCTGATCTGACCGACAACATGCGTGTTGGTCACACTGAGCTGGTTCGGTGTTCCGACACCGGTTTCATCATCGACACGGGTGATTTCGGTAATGATCAGTCCGGCACCGCCGCGGGCACGGTCGGCGTAGTACTTGATCATGCGCGGTCCTGGTTCGCCGGTAACTTCAGCCAGGGAACATCCCATTGCCGGCATGACAATACGGTTGCGAATTTCCAGATTCGCAATCCTGCCGGGAGTAAATAATTGTGTGTAAGGCATACATGTCCTCCTTTTTTGTATGCATAAATAATTCCTGATTTCATTTTAGCACCTGTATGATCAGATATATGCTGCAGGTGCCTGTATCCGGCCATATTATTTCCCGGAAATGAACAGACTGTCTGATAATAAAAAAACGGCAGCACAGGCTGCCGATATTGTTCAGAACGGAAAGGGTCGTACTAATTGTTTACTGCCACACAGGTATAGTCACTCCAGCAGGCTGCTTCAGCATCATCGTTGGAGTTTGTATGCATGAAGGCGGTATAGCAGTGCCATGATGCATAACACCATTCATTATGATTATCGCCGTCAATATGCCGCTTTTGATAACAGCCGATGCAGTTGTAATCAACAAGACACAGATCTCCCTCCATTGGCTTGTACAAGGGGTTGTCTGCACCGCCGGTAATATGTTCCATCTCATCCGGATCCACTTCCTGCATCGCCGCATGGGCACGCTCCAGTTCAGCGACGCTGATGTCATATCCGAGCTGGGAAGCAGCCCTGGCAATGATCTCGCCGTCGCTCTTCAGCTGACTGATATCCAGGTTCTGAATTGCCTCGTCATATTTTTTGCGTAATTCAGGATCTTTTTTCAGATCTTCTTCGAATCTCCTGAATTCTTCATTCATTTTCATAAACATTCTTCTCCTTCATTGCCTGAAACATGTGGTGTGATTCCTGCCTTCATTATAGCCTCATCGCAGACTTTGCGTACGGCGTTTTCACCGATATGCTTATGGAAATAGCAGCAGCGGGGATCGGGAACGAGGTAGTCTCCTTCATCCGTGATACCTTCCACCATACAGCCGCCGCAGCATGGCACAAAATGTTCACAGGCAGCACATTCACTGTTTTTTGCGATCAGATCACTGAGGCGGGTCTCCGATACATCATGGTAATATCCCTGCAGGGTAATTTTGCCGAGCGGTTCTTCCAGGACACTCGGAAAGCGGTCCTTCAGGGCTGTGTCGCTGAACCCCATGCAGGGTGCCAGTCTTCCTTCCGGTCCGATATAGAGGTTGTAGTGCACGCTTTCGCAGTAATGGATCTTTGCATAATCACCGTTGTCTGCCGCATGGTGCACATAGCTGATCTTGTAGTCTGTCTGTCCCTTTTTACAGCGGAAATAGCCGTCAAGATCAAGATCGAGGGGCATGCCGTCTGCGAAATAGTGAGGAATATAATCCCGGTAGACGGACCAGACTTCATCTTCCGTAAGTGCATATTCTTCTGAATACTGTTTCCAGATGCCGAGATTCTGCGGGGCATTGACCCGCAGGGCTCTGACGCCATAGCCGGCAAGATAGTCGATGGTTGCCTTCAGGCTGTCCTTGTTGCCGCGGTGGATGCACATGGCAGTGACAACCGGGCAGTCATTTTCCTGCAGCAGACGGAATGCGGCATCCGCCTGTTTTTCCGCACCTTTGACACCGCGCAGCCAGTCATGATAACCGAGACCGTCAAAGCTGAGCTGGAATGTCGGATACTGATGATGCTTCCTGAGCATGCGGATCACATCCTCATTCAGCAGTGAGGCATTTGTGAACAGCACCCCGATATCGATGCCGTATCCGGATAATGCCCTGGCAATTTCCTCAAAGTCACGGCGTACTAGCGGTTCACCGCCGGTAATGTCCACCTGGTTCATACCGCAGGAAGCCATCTCATCGATGATATGAAGGCAGTCCTTCAGCGGCAGCTGGGGATGATGCTGGTCGGGTGCCGAAACAAGGCAGTGCCGGCAGTTGAAATTGCATCTGCCGGTAATGCTCCAGTGCACGCTTTGCGTATAGCGGGCCGGAAAGACATGATATCTCTGCCATGACTCCAAAGGCTTCATAGCCTGTTCCGACTGTTCCATGATATTGTTGTTCAGCAGCTCCGCAAAAATCTGTTTCTCTTTATCATTCAGGGCGGAAGGATCGACATCTTCTTCACCGTTGCAGTAAAGCAGTGTCATGAAAATACCTTTGTCAAAAAAGAAAGGCCGGTCATGTTTCTTCTCGCCATATTCTGCCCGCAGTGCATACGGCAGTTTTTTCCATCCCCGGAATGCCCAGGGTTCTTTGATACGATAGTACATTTTATTTCCTTTTTTCTGAATTTAACAGGAATTCCATGTTTCCTGTTATTTCTCACATAACTAATATAGATCAATTTGCTCTGCAGCAGAAGTCTGCACACATCTTTTGAAGAGGGTATGAAACTGAAAGGCATATTGTTTCGGAACAAAAACCGCGCAGAAAATCTTCTCAAAATCACTCTGATAACAGAGCATGCATCAAAAAAAGCCCCATTTCAACATAGAAACGAGACTTATGGTCGGGATGACAAGATTTGAACTTGCGACCCCTTGAACCCCATTCAAGTGCGCTACCAAACTGCGCTACATCCCGACAGCATATCTATTTTAGCGCAAACACGGTAAAAAGGGAATGATATGAAACTGAATTGACATATATTCTGCCGCTTTGCTTTCGCAGAGAGATCACAGGTGTTTCTAAAATGAAAATGTCAGAAATAGAGAGGTGAATATGCTGAAAATCATGATTACCTGCGGTGCAGGCTTCTCATCCAGTTCACTTGTTGTGAACCTCAATAAGCAGCTGAAGGAAAAGGGGCTTGAGGAACGGGCATCATTCATATTCAAGCCATATGACTTCGGCGGTATCGGTGATGAAGTCGGGAATGTGGACATTGTCATGCTGTGTCCGCACCTGCGTTTTCAGGCCAAGGATCTGGCCAGGAAATATCCGGAAAAGCCGTTCTATGTCATCCCGACCCGTCTGTACGGACTGGTATCGGCGGAGGAATTCCTCGAAGATGCTGAAGATGCTCTGGCCGGCTGGCAGGAAACCGGCCGCAATCCGTTTTACTTTGACGGGGAAGAGAGTGCCGTCATGAACAGACGCACCGTCTCACACCGCAAGGCGGCCGCAAAGAAATAAACATGTATTTCAGTAATATTTTTTTCTGTGTACAATGAAGGCAGAGAGAAGAGGTCTTATATATGGAATATATAAAGCTCAATAACGGTGTAAAGATGCCGGTGATCGGCCTTGGAACCTGGAATCTGATGGGCAGGGAAGGCATATTTGCCATGGAACAGGCAATCGACATCGGCTACCGGATGATTGATACAGCCATTATGTACTGCAATGAAAAGGAAGTCGGACAGGCAATCCGCAATTCCGGTGTGGACCGCAGCGAGATGTTTGTAACGGATAAGATCAACAGACAGTATGCCTCCTATGAAAAGACAAAGCAGGCAGTTGATCACTGTCTGGAAGAAACCGGACTGGATTACATTGATCTGATTCTGGTTCATGAACCGTACGAAACATACAAGGATATGTACAGGGCGCTGGAAGAAGCCTATGAAGCCGGCAAGGTCAGAGCCATCGGTGTTTCCAATCTGAACCGCCGTCTTTATGATTCCCTGCGCAAAGACTGCAATATTGTTCCTGCCGTCAATCAGGTGGAATGCCATGTCTATTATCCGCAGCTGATCTACCGGAAATATCTGGAAGATCAGGGAACGCTGATGCAGAGCTGGGCACCGTTTACGGAAGGCAAGAAGAAGATCTTTGATGAACCGATTCTTAAGGAAATTGCTGCAGCGCACGGCAAGACGGCATCCCAGATTGCTCTCAAGTATCTGCTGAATTACGGCATTCCGGTTCTGCCGAAATCTTCAAAGAGTGCGCATCTGAAGGAAAACATCGATCTGTTCGATTTCGAACTGGAAGAGGAAGAACTGTCGATGATCGAAGAAATGGACGGCAGAAAATCTCTGTTTGGCTGGTATGATGACTGAACGAAAGAATCTGTATCACTGATACAGATTTTTTTGTTTTCCGGTCAGAAAGATAAGAAACTAAAATTCCTTAACCGTTACATAAGTAATACGTTCGTGATAAATACCCGTGCAATCCGTTTGGGAACTGTATATTCTGTAAGTGCAAAAAAGAAGAGGAGATCAGAAATATGAATGTATTTGAAGAAAAATTTGCATTAAAGGAACTGTGTGACACCTTCAGCGTACTGGCTGATGAAATGAAGCTCCATGAACAGTCCTTCCTGTTTACAGAAAACGGAACACTGACGGCAAAGAACAACGGCAATGTTTCTCATTATGAAGGCAGAGAGGCAATTGAAGCATCCTGCACAAGATTCATGAACCTCTTTGATATTCACTTCCATAACAATGGTCAGGCACTGTTTGAAATCATTGATGAAACCCATGCGACCGGCACAGCCTACAATGAAACGATCCTGATCGGAAAGAATGCCGAGGGAAAGAACATCATGACAACCAACGGCATTGTCTATCATGACAAATATGAAAAGGTTGGCGGCAAATGGCTGATTGCCGCCAGAGAGTCCAACTTTGTCTGGTCAAAGAGTGAGGAATACAACAGATGAGCACGCTTGTCGCCTATTTCTCCCGCGCCGATGAAAATTACTTCGGTGGTTCCATGCGCTATATTGAAAAGGGCAATACGGAAGTAGCTGTTGAAAAGATCTGTGCCATGACCGGTGCTGATTCATTCAAAATCGAAATGAAGACACCGTATTCCAAAGACTATATGACCTGCATCAATGAGGCAAAGGAACACAAGAACAATGGTATCCTGCTGGAGCTGACATCATTTCCGGCAAGCATTGACGGCTATGATCAGATCATTCTTGCCTATCCGAATTACTGGGGAACCTATCCGATGGCAGTGCTGACATTCCTGAGACACTTTGACTTCACCGGCAAGACGATATATCCGCTGTGCACCAATGAAGGCAGCGGCATGGGCAGCAGCGAAAGCGACCTGAAGAAAGAACTGCCCGGTGCTGTCATCAAAAAAGGACTCTCAGTCAGAGGCAGTGATGTAAATCACTGTGACGGCGCAGTGCGCAGCTGGCTGCAGCAGAACGGTCTGTTATGAAACTGACCGGCAAAGAGGACCTGAGGGTCAGAAGAACACTGGAAGCCATCCGCCGCTCCTTTGAAGAACTGATGCTGGAGAAGGATTTTGAAAAGATCACGGTGACTGAACTTGCCGAGAGGGCAATGATCAACAAGAAAACGTTCTATGCCTACTATCCTTCGCTGGATGACCTGCTGGCAGAAATCCAGGATGAACTGTCGGAAGAATTCGCCGAGCGGACGAAAGACTACACCTTCCGTGATATTGACAAGCTGACCCGGGAGTTCTTCCTGTTTTCGGAAGAAAAGGGACCTTTCTATGAAAAGATTACCTGCACCGACAGCATCATCCGCAACCGCATGATCCGCAATGTCACAAAGGTCAATGACCGGAAATATTCAGACCTGAAACAGTATACAGTATATGAACAGAATCTGATCCGGACCTTTGCCAACAGTGCAACCTTAAGCATCTACAAGCAGTGGATCGAAGACGGCAAGAAGGTGCCGGTGGAAAGAATCATTGAACTGGCAACAACAATGATCGATGACGGTCTGAAACAGATCATCAGAAACAGATAAGACAGAAGAAATTCTGTCTTTTTAAGTAACGAAAATGAAAAAGGAGTTACTTAAGATACCGGCAGACGTTATGTGAGATTGAGACACTAAACGGCCGATGGTACTTTAAGGACAGAAAGAGAGACCTGATGATGGATATATTTGAAAAACTGAAGAGCGGCGAAGCCGTTGACATGCACAGTGAAGAATACCGGCCGGTAGTAGCCGAGCTGCACCGTTCCTATAAGGCCCTGCATCATCTGAACAGTGCCGAACCTCTCTCTGCGGAGCAGACAGAGGCAATGAATGAGCTGTTTGACGGCAGTGTGCCGGAAGGACTGGGACTGTTTACGCCGGTACAGATCGATTTTCCGAAGCAGATGACATGCCGGCAGCGGCCTGGGAAGAAGCGTTGCCGAAATCAAAGAAACATGCAGACAGTCGGAAGTGCTGGACGGACTGGCTGTCGGTAAAACAGAAAATCAGAGACTGGACAGTACAGTCTCTGGCAAAAGCAGAAGGGAGACAGATATGATTTTTGACAGAAACGATAACAGAGAAGTCATCGCACTGCTCGGTGCCGGCAGTATGGGCACAGCCATTGTAAAAAGAATCGCAGCCGGAAGGACCATTTTTCTCGGTGACATCAGTGAGGCAAATCTGAAGCGGACGGCAGATGAATTCCGCTATGGCGGCTATCAGGTGGAAACCTGCATTGTCAATGCCCTGGAAAAGGACTCGGTCGAGGCATTTGCCCGGAAGGCGGCAGAACTGGGACCGGTGAAATTCTTCATTGATACCGCCGGAGCCTCTCCCAATCAGGCTTCACCGGAACATATCCTGAATCTTGACATGACCGGCACGGGCTATGCCATCGATGCCTTCGGAAAGGTTATGGCGGAAGGCGGTGCCGGACTGGTCATTTCTTCCCAGACCGGATATATGCTGCCGATCCCGTATGAGACAGAGCAGGAAATTCTCAATACTGATACGGAGCATCTCAAAGACATTGCCTTCATCAAAGAAAAGGCAGTCCGTTCCGGAACTGCCTATATGATTGCCAAGAGAGTCAACCACCTGCAGGTCTTGAAGGCAGCTGCCACCACCTGGAAAGAACGCCGGGCCCGCATCAATACAATTTCTCCCGGCATCATCGTAACACCGCTAGCCTATGATGAATTCGCGGCTGCCGGTGACAATTACCAGCAGATGATCGATGCCTCTGCCGCCATGCGCACCGGAACCAGTGAGGAAATCGGTGAGGCGGGAGCCTTCCTGCTGACAGCCGGCTTCATTACCGGAACCGATCTGCTGATCGACGGCGGGGTCATTGCCTCGATCCGGACCGGATCCTACCGGCTGCACTGACATGAAAAAAGAGACCTGTATTCTTGCCGTGAATACAGGTCATTTTTTTGATTATAATGAATCATCTTCCGGAAAGAAGATGCCGGCTTTCTGTCTTGCCTTTGTCTGTACCTCTGCCACGGCAATGCTGCGGTCCAGCATTTTATGGCAGAAGTCATAGTCCTGATTTTCGATGACTTCCATGAATTTTCTGAATTCCGGAACCATGCGGCGGTCGGTATAGCCGTCATCGTATTCTTCAATCGTTCCGTCGTTCAGTTCCAGAGTTACCTTTCCGACCAGATTCGGCGGGAATTCGGTTCTGATGATTCCGTCAGTTCCCTGAATGATGCCGCCGCGCATTCCCTTAAGTCGGAGGCCAAGCGGGCTTAGGAAGA
>JAZPXY010000020.1:0-43081 GCA_045543875.1 Bulleidia sp. | reverse complement strand
GCGAATTCAGCATTCGTCTGACGAAGAACAATATTCAATTCAAACTTGTCCGGAATTGTACGGCAATACAACATACCTGGGAGCAAATATTTATATGCTAGAATGTAAATATACACAGGCAGCAGTCATTTATGGAATGCCCTCATTTCTTTTCGGTGAAATTTGCACCGGCCATATGGATCATCCCAATAACTGAAACTCAACTGAAACATTGCTCATATCCTGCCAGAACATATCCATCAACTTGATACAGTTCTTCTCTGCACTGTCACATCTGATGCCTGTAAGCTTGTATTCCTCGTCTTTCCAGGTAAACTTGTTATTTCTAAATATCGCGGCATACTTATCAAACAGGTCATTCAATATCGTCATCTTGATTCCGCCCATAGTTCCTCCGTCTGATTGAACACCAGCGGAATGATCTATGATCCAGTCTCTGTAACTCAACGGAGCTTCCAACTTGACGGAATTCATTCTATTGAGCAATTCATTCTGGATCTGTTGCCGTGCTTGGTTTCCAGCCACAATAATTCTTCTGAGGAACCGGTTTCCTGCTTTCTTTAGTGACAGACGCGGGAAGTACCTTCCCTTAACGACTTTTGTGTTTGTCACTGCCTGCAATGCCTGTACCCAGCAATTCTTATAAAAACTGCGTTTGTTCTCAAAACCGGTTATCACAAATTCAAAGATCCGAGACTTAGTTCTTTTGAAATAAACAACCTCTCTGCCTGGAATCACATCACCTTTCCTGGCTTTCAAAACCGCTCCTTCTGTTCCTTTGCGACATACCTTACCTTCCGGATCCAGCCAAACATTACGCAAATACTTTTCCTTATGCAGAAAGTATTCTCTGTCATAGATCCAGATTCGCACCATTTTCAATTTCTTTTTGTGAGGGATCTCATATGTCCATGCTGCATACCGAAGATTTTTCTCTTTTCCAACCACATACTTCCAGAACTTCCGGACAAGCCTTTTCAGAGTCATTTCTGTATACTCTCCTTCAGGCAGCATCAGATCGTATATCCATCCAAGTCTCTGCTTCCCGCCACCTTCACATTTCCGTTCATGTTTCGTACAGTATTCTTCAACCTGTTTGCAAAACTGGATGAATCCACCACAATCTGACATATTGCTTGATATAAACCGCATCTGGATCTGCTTCCCATTCAGTTGCAGGTTATCTACCCGTTCCGGATGCAGCAGGTCATCCAAGCGATATAAAGGATCGAAATGGAGATATGCATTACATTCATTTGACTCAAAATCTTTAATCAAGCTCATTTCTCTAGATTCCTCACTCCTCCGCAGAATCGCTATCCGCTATATCTACGCAACTTCGTCCAGAGAACGAACTTGCTTTATATTTTTCAACCTATAACTTTGTTCATTTCGATAAGACCGCTCACTCCAGGATCATTTTTTGCAGAACTTGAATGAGTTGTTCAGCATGTTCTTTTGCTTTGGACTTATCAATATTTCCGGAATCCCAGTTAAACTCAGCAACATTCTTCGAGATTCCTTTCATAGAGCGGCAAATAGCGTTGTATTCGCTGATTTCTTCATTGACCATTATTTTCTGAGGATCCTCGCCTCTTCTTTTTTTTCTTGCTATATGATCTTTGATGCGGTTTATTGGGATATTAGTCATCTGTGCTATGAGTTCACATGTTCTTCCTTTTGCCTTTTTCCCCCTTTTTTTTTGTTCTTTTATGATTTCTAAACATGCTTCAATGATTTGACTCTGTAACTCACCGGAATAATCAATGTTTCTATTCTTTCTGATCAGTTCCTGAAATGTTGCGCACTGGTCCTCATAACTGGCCTTCGATACATCTGGGACTCTGGTTTCCCTATTTCCAAATTCAATCGAGTAATATTGGCCGTCATCCTTATCCCAACAATCATCTATTCGTACACGTACTTCTTCGACATTCACTCTTGGCATAATTCAAATTCTCCTGGTTTCATGCTTCTGCTCTTACAAAGCAGCCACGTTTGAAATTCGTTGTATCAATTCCGATACAAAACCACATTTTTTTAAATAAGTAGGCTAATATGTAGTTGCAGATCGGTGGTGATATGCAGAAATGGCTGTACAGTATCCAGCTGTTATCCGGCTATCGTCATTGTTTTGTAAAGTCAATATTGTCTTGGTTAATTACATTAATTACCCGACAGTTAAAGACCTTTATTTTTGAACAGGATCTAAGAGCAAGTCTTCCGCCAAGTTGAGATGCTGTTTAATCCGTAAATTCCAGGATGTTAATCATCCTGTTTTCTTATGTACTTTTTCGGTCCCCTTGCAATTGCAAGCGTCTGCCGCTGCGTCCGATCTAGTTCAACCGCGATTTCCATCATCAGTTCTTTGATATCTGCACCTACGGCATTTGCATAACTGCAAATGAAAGTAATGGAAGGATCTTTGTCCTGAGTTAACGCCCTGGCGAACTGAACTCTCGAAATATTCATTAATTCAGCAACTCTTTCCTGGGTGTATTTCTTACAATCCTTTGATTTTCTATCCTCCCAATCGCTCTTTATTACTTCCATTGCGGTCTCTGCATACGTTTTGGGAACATAGTATTCGTTTTCAAACTCTGTATTCATCCTCAAATCTCCTTCAAAATATTTTTGGAAAAAACACAAAAAAGTGCGGATTTACAAGCAAATCCGCACTTTGTGCACCCTATGGAGCGCGTGAGGAGAATCGGACTCCCGTATTCAGCTTGGAAGGCTGACGTTCTACCATTGAACTACACGCGCATCTTTTAGAAAAAATGGTGTCCCGGATGCGACTCGAACGCACGACCCACTGATTAAAAGTCAGTTGCTCTGCCACCTGAGCTACCGGGACATCCGGAAATAAATGGCTGGGGTAGCTGGATTCGAACCAGCGAATGACAGAGTCAAAGTCTGTTGCCTTACCGCTTGGCCATACCCCAATGACTACCCTAACTATATCATTTGCATCCGAAGATACATCCGCTTATAAAAAATGGTGGAAGCGGGTGGTTTCGAACCACCGAACCCGGAGGGAGCAGATTTACAGTCTGCCGCGTTTAGCCACTTCGCTACGCTTCCACAAATGGTGCCGACTATAGGAATCGAACCTACAACCTATTGATTACAAATCAATTGCTCTGCCAATTGAGCTAAGTCGGCAAATATGGTGGAGGTTAACGGGCTCGAACCGCTGACCCTCTGCTTGTAAGGCAGATGCTCTCCCAACTGAGCTAAACCTCCGCACTTCTTTTGAGTGCCTATACATATTAGCATAGTGTTTTTTTGTCGTCAACATGGTTTTCGTTGTTTTTTGACAGTAATCTGTACAGGAGAAAAACAGTGTGTATGCTACAATATAACATGTTATGGAGGCTGTCTATGGAGATCTGGAACTCACGCTCTCTTGATAATAATCAGCGTTTTATTTATGCCCTGATTGCCGGTTTTGTTTCGGCAGTTGTACTCGGCATTGCATATGGAATCATTTACGGTTTTCTCAGGATTCAGTCTGCTGTCCTGTACCTGCTGGTCGGCTGGTGCATCGGCTATGTAATCCGCTATACCGGCCACGGCGTTCATAACCGCTTTGCGGTTGCCAGTGCCTGCTTTACCCTGCTTGCCATCATCATCGGCGATACCATTGCCATGTGCGGCGGTCTCAGCGGCATACCGGCTCTGCTGAAGAATCCCGGCATGTGGGGCACACTGCTGGAAAACTGGCTGCGGATCTATCTTTCCACCAATATGAGCAGCCTGCTCGGCCTGGCAATGAGAGCGCTGGGCGTCTATTTCGGATACCGTTATTCGGTCATTCTCTGAGAGGTCATTCAATATGTACAGAAATACCTGGATGGAAGTAAATCTTGATGCGATTGCTGACAATGTCAGACGCATCCGCCAGATCTGCGGCAAGCGGATCATTGCTGTTCTCAAGGCCGATGCCTATGGCTGCGGCGACAACCACGTTGCCAGGGCAGTCCTGGAAGCCGGCATTGAAATGATTGCCGTGTCTTCACTGGATGAAGCTCTCATGCTGAGAAATGAAGGATATGACGGAGAAATCCTGATCCTCGGTGCCACTGACCCGCAGGATGCCGGCATCATGATCCGGGAAGAAATCTCGGCCTGTGCCTATTCCATGGAATGGGTCAGAAGCGTTGCCGCCAGAAATCCTGCCGGCCTGAAAGTGCATCTCAAAGTCGATACCGGCATGAACCGCATCGGCTTCAAGGATATCCCTTCCCTGCAGGAAGCATTCCATACCCTGCAGGATGCCGGCTGCCGGATGGAAGGCATCTTTACCCACTTCTACTGTGCCGATACCAGCCGGGAACTGACACAGCAGCAGTTCGAACGGTTTGCGGATGCGGTCAGATCCATTGATCATGCCTTCCCCTGGATTCACTGCGACAATTCGGATGCTTCTGTCTTCTTTAAGGATGATCTTTCCAACGCCTGCCGTCTGGGAGTTTCGATGTACGGCATTTCTTCCTATCTGGATGATCTGCGCCATCCGATTGCCATGTATTCCCAGGTCATCATGACGAAAAAAGTCAGGGCCGGCGAAACGATCGGCTACGGTGCCGCCTATACAGCCCAACAGGATGAAATCATTGCCACGATTCCGATTGGATATGCCGACGGCTTCATCCGTGCCAACAAGGGACGCTCGGTCTGGATCGACGGCCAGTATGCCCCGGTCACCGGCAATGTGTGCATGGACCAGATCATGGTCAGACTTGAAAAAGATGTTCCTGTCGGAACACCTGTTGAGATCTTCGGACCTCACATTCATCTGGAAACAATGGCGGAAGAACTGCATACGATTCCCTATGAAATCATCTGTCTGATCAGCGGCCGCGTGACCAGAACCTACCGCTGGCATGATCAGGAAATAACTGAGGAAAATGCCCGTTTCATCAAATCGGAATTCAATTCACTCTGATCCGTCTCAGGACGGATCTTTTTCTTTCGGAAGCAGTTCAATAAAGGCAATCTCGGGATCGTTGTACAGGCGGAAGAAATGCGGATCACCGGAAGCCAGTCCCCTGCCCACAAACATCAGCCTGCCGTCAAGATCATGCAGACCTTCGGTATACTTCGGAAAGAACGTCCGGTGCGGCCCGAACAGACCGATATGGATAAAGGGAATGCGCCACTGCCCGCCGTGATTGTGGCCGCAGATGATCAGGTCACAGTCCAGCCGGCGGTAGGCATCCGCAAAATCAGGACGATGACTGATCAGCAGATGAAAGCAGTCCGGCTGTTTCAGCCGTTCATATGCCTCAGCATCAAAGCCCAGGGTTCTGCCCCGGTCAGTGATGCCGATCACCTGAATCTCATCCCCGAACATGACTGCGCCATTTTCCAGAACATGGACACCATGTTCCTGAAGCTTTCGGCACAGTTCATCGATTTCATCAAGATAGGTATCATGATTGCCGGATGAAAAAGCCATCCACCTGCCCGGCAGCTGCCGGATCAGTTCAAAACTGATGTCATAATCGCGGTCCAGGTCAAACAGATCACCGGGAAACAGAATCATATCCGGATTTTCTTTCAGGACCGGTTTCACAATACGGCTCTGATTCCGGCCGAAACGCCGGCAGTGCAGATCAGCAAGAATGCAGATTCTGACCGGTTTCGTGATTTTATCCGAGTTCAGAGTGATCCTTGTAATATTCATTTTGTGATACTGAAAGCCGCAGATCAGAAACACGGCCAGACAGATCAGAATTACCTTCCACAGCATGTGTCTATTCTATCACTGAAAAAGGCCGGAAACCCGGCCTTCTGCATATGATATAAAGAATGAAAACTCAGCAGCCCTGGCTCTTCGGCAGCATGGCAGCACCGACGATGCCCGGCTCTTCCAGTCCGGCCAGAACAAACGGTGTGTCATGGACAGCGGTATGGGACATTGCCTTGTATTCTCTGATGACGCCCGGCAGGAACTTGTCGGCAGACTTCATCATGCCGCCGCCGAGGACAAAGATATCCGGGTCGCATACGCATGCGACAGTCGCAAAGTACTGACCGAGATCCTTTTCGAATTCGGCAACGACAGCCTTGGCATTTTCATCGCCTTCCTCAGCGCGCTCAAATACAACGCCGGTATGGGCAATGCTTTCACCGCTCAGCTTTTCGTATTTTCTCTTCAGCCCGGTTCCGGATGCTTCATTTTCAATGGCACCGACATTCAGATAGTTCACCTGCTCACGGTTGCGGTCAATGATGATATTGGCTACTTCGCCGCCGAATCCGTGCTTGCCGGATACCGTCTTGCCGTCAACGACAAGGCAGCCGCCGATACCGGTGGAAATTGTTGTATAGAATACGTACTGCAGGCCTTTGCCGGCACCGACCAGTGCTTCGGCAAGAGCTGCCACGTTGGCATCATTGTCGAGGAATGCAGGCATGCCGAATTCCTTGCTCATTTCATCCGCAAACGGATAGCCGGCAAAACCGGGCAGGTTTGTGGAAAGAACCATTGTACCGGCCTTTGTATCTACCGGACCGGGAACGCCGATACCGATGCCGGCACATTCTTTCCAGCCCGGAATCTCACGAACCATTTCCTTGATGTTGGCCATTACCTTCTTCGGGCCTTCCTGACCATAGGAAGGTCCCTTGACCTGGGCAAGAATCTGTCCGTCTTCGGAAATCTTTGCAACACGTACATTTGTACCGCCGAGGTCAATGCCGAGATAGCTCTTCATAATTAATTATCCTCCTGAACTTTTATGTAATCTCTATCTTTAATTGTAATGTTGACCTTTTTCAAAAGCAACACCGCAAACTGCTGTAAATCCGCCTGTTTTTTTCATATAATGTGAACCGGAAAGAGAATATGACAGCACGGAGCGAACAGACAAAATTCAGACTGGCAGATGCCGTCAAGGAATGCATGAAAACGACACCGGTGGAAGAAATCACGGTCAGACAGATCTGTACTGTCTGCGGTGTGACCCGGCAGACTTTTTACCGCAGCTTCCGGGACCGCAATGATCTGATCAACTGGTATTTCAATATCATTCTGAATGAATCTTTCCGCCGCCTTGGCAGCGGTGAAACGGTCTATGATGGTCTGGTCCGCAAGTTTGAATATATTCACCAGGAAGAACTGTTCTTTTCCGCCGCCTTCCGCAGCGACAGCCAGAACAGCCTCAAGGACCATGACTTCCGGATGATCTTTGATTTCTACCGGAACCTGATCAGGGAAAAGACCGGATCCTTCCCCAGCGATGAAATCAGTGCCCTCCTGGAAATGTACTGCCAGGCCAGTGTCTACATGACTGTCAAATGGGTTCTCTCCGGCATCAGCACTTGCGAACAGGCCTTGGCACAGCTGATGATCGATGCCATGCCGCAGAAACTGCGCACTCTGTTTGAAGAACTGGAAATCGTCTAGAAATGAATAAGTTACATTTTTCACAAAGTGTAACTTTTTTTTATTTCCGGCCATTGTAAAATAGTATTAAAGAAAGAGGTGATTTAATCATGGCCAACAGATTTGTATTAAATGAAACTTCCTACCATGGTGCAGGTGCGATCAAGGAAATCGTCACAGAATTCAATGCCCGCGGTTTCAAAAAAGCTTTTGTTGCATCCGACCCGGATCTTGTAAAGTTCGGCGTTACTGCCAAGGTTACTGACCTGCTCGATGCAGCCGGAATTGCCTATGAAGTATATTCCAACATTCAGCCGAACCCGACAATCGAAAACGTTCAGACCGGCGTCAAGGCATTTGCCGCATCCGGTGCTGATGTCATCATTGCCATCGGGGGGGGTTCCTCCATGGATACTTCCAAGGCAATCGGCATCATCAACACAAACCCGGACTTTGCCGATGTCCGTTCCCTGGAAGGTGTTGCTCCGACAAAGAATCCGTGCACACCGATCTTCGCAGTTCCGACCACAGCCGGCACTGCTGCTGAAGTAACAATCAACTATGTCATCACTGACCCGGAAAACAAGAGAAAATTCGTCTGCGTTGACGTACATGACATTCCGGTTGTTGCCTTTGTTGATCCGGAAATGATGAACTCCATGCCGAAGGGCCTGACAGCCGCTACCGGAATGGATGCTCTGACACATGCCATTGAAGGCTACATCACAGCCGGTGCCTGGGAACTGTCCGACATGTTCCACATCAAGGCCATCCGCATGATTGCCAAGGCTCTCAGAGGCGCAGTTGAAAACGATCCGAAGGGCAGAGAAGACATGGCTCTGGCTCAGTACATTGCCGGTATGGGATTCTCCAACGTCGGTCTCGGTGTTGACCACTCCATGGCTCACACACTGTCCGCCTACTACGGCATGCCGCATGGCAAGGCATGTGCTACCCTGCTGCCGACCGTCATGGCATACAACGCTCCGGTTACCGGTGAAAAGTACAGAGACATCGCTGATGCATTCGGTGTTGAAGGCGCCTACACAATGCCTCTGGAAGAAGCACGTGAAGCTGCTGTTGCTGCTGTAAAGAAGCTCGGCGAAGATGTCGGCATCGTCATGTCCCTGAAGGACGTTGTTCCGATGGAAGATGTTGATGCCCTGTCTGCTGACGCTCTCAAGGATGCCTGCACACCTGGCAACCCGCGTCCGGTAACAGTCGAAGACATCAAGGAAATGTTCCTTTCCCTGATGAAGTAATTCTTCTGAAAAAAACATTTAAAATGGCTGAGGGATTAATCCTTCAGCCATTTTTCTCTTTTCAGCCGGATCAGGAACAGTATGCCCCTGACACTCAGTTCTGATGCCATCGCGATCCACATGCCCGGAAGTCCGATTGTTTTTGACAATGCATAGCCCAGCGTCAGGCGTACGCCCCAGATGCTGACAAGATTCAGAATGCCCGGCACCAGTGTGTCTCCGGCTCCCCTGAGACAGCCGGTCGCAACGATCGATGCCGCAAACAGCGGTTCTGCCAGCAGTTCGATGCGCAGCACTTCCGTACCGAGTTTCTGAACTTCCGCATCCGGTGTCAGAAAGGCAAATACATAGGGACAGACAAAGTACATCAGAATCCCCATCACCGTCATGATGGCAATGCCGGTAAAGGTTGTCAGCCAGCTGAATGAGCGGGCAAGATCCTTTCGTCTGGCACCGATCGACTGACCGACGAGAGTTGTCGCCGCCGAACTGATGCCGTAGCCCGGCATATAGCAGATCGATTCCGCTGTAATGGCAAAGGAATTGGCGGCAATTGCCACCGTTCCCAGCGGCGCTATGATACGGGTCGAAACAACCTGGGCAGCACAGAGTGCACTTTGTTCCATGGCCATCGGAGCTCCGATCTGAACAGCTTCCCTGACCACCTGCTTCTGCGGCAGCCAGTTTCCCTTCATGCCCTCCAGCTTCAGCACATCACTGCGGAAGAAGGCGTAGAGCAGGGACATCAGTGCACCGGCCAGCATTGCCAGACTGGTCCCAAGCTGGGCTCCGGCCACCCCCAGTCCCGCTCCCGGCATCATCATTGTCATGCCGGCAAACGTGATCTGTCTGGTCGGAAAGATCAGGAAAAAATTGAACACGACATCAAGCAGGCACTCCATCGAGGCAAAGATGGACGGTATCTTCATATTCCCGGAACACTGCAGCATATTCATGCAGAGCCAGCGGATCTGCCGGGCCGGAACAAACAGTGCGTAAATTGAAAAATAGACTGTGGCATCCTGCCAGAGAGACGGATCGGCACCAAGCCACTGCGGCAGATATCTGCTGATGACAAAAGCAGCCAGTCCGACCGCCAGGGAAAGCGTCAGAGATGCCGACAGTGACTGGCGGAATATTGATTTGGCTTTATCGATTTCTCCTGCCCCCGTCGCATGTGCCACCTGCACGGAAAACCCGGCAGCCGTCGCTCCGAGCAGACCGCCGAACAGCCAGGTGGATGATGCCACCAGACCAATCGAGGCAGAGGCAGCGGCACCGAGGGCACCGACCATGGCCGCATCGATATACTGCATCAGAATCTCGGAAATCTGTGCCAGAATGCCGGGCATGGAAAGCCGGCCGACAATTCCCAGCTTTTCAGTGAATGTATACTCGCGGCCGGAGCGCATCTCAGCCGCAACAGAATATTCGCTCATGTGTCATATTATAATTCAACATTCAGCCAAAACAAAAAAATGACATCTTTTTCCCATGGGTTATATAATATAGAAAAGGAGTCGAGGTAAAAGATAATTATGAGCACTTTATTGCAGTTACTTCTCAAGAGTTTTACACAGCAGTCTTCCATTGATGCTGCCGAAAAGAAAACCGGCATCAGCGGCAGACAGATTCTTACAATTTTATCCTATGCGCTTCCGCTTCTGATCAAATTCATGACCAAGAATGCATCCAGCCAGAACGGTGCCCAGTCACTGCTCGGTGCCCTGACACAGCACACCAGCACAAAGGCCATGCCGCTTCAGATTGCCGAAGCCAATACGGATGACGGTGCCAAGATCATCGGCCACATCTTTGGAAACCAGCAGAATGATACAGTCAGCCAGATTGCTCAGCAGGCTGGTGTTTCTGCCAGTGATGTCAGCAAGGTTCTTGCCGTTATGGCACCTGCCCTGCTCAGCAGCCTTTCTTCCGTTACAACTGCTACAGCCAATGCCCAGCAGGCAAAGAAGCCGGGCGTTGACCTCAGCGACGGACTTGATGTATCTGACATCGTAGGCATTTTCCAGAGCACACAGCAGAGCGGCGTTACCGGTCTTCTGAGCTCTCTGCTCGGCGGCAAGGTTGACACAACCACTCAGGCAGCAGCTGACGACGGAACAGCACTGCTTGGTTCGCTGCTGAACATGATGCGCAGATAACTGAATAATTATTCCATCACCTAAAAGAGCCGGGCAATTCATCCCGGCCCTTTTTCATATTCTTCGGTAACCTTTCTCCAGTTTGTTTTTTATGGTGCAGCCGCTCATCTTGCCGAAGCCGAGCGGATAGCCGTCTGTGCATACCAGCACCCAGCCGTCATGGCTTTCATCGGCAGTCACTGTTTCTGCCCGCAGGTATTTGTCAACTCTGACATCATCTGCCGCAAAGCTGATGCACTGGTCAAACTCTTCCTTCTTCAGTGCATATGCCAGATGCTGGGACGGTTCGAAACGGCCTTTCTTCAGAGTTCCCAGCAGCAGGCCGGAACGGATGACCCGGACTGAATCATGGACAAAGGCTGTATCCGGAAGCAGATAGATTCTGTCCCCCTGCTGTTTCAGTACGGCTTGGCTCATATCCATGGATACATGTTTCATGAATTCATGAAATGAATCATTTCTGATCACATCACCCTGCAGTTTTGCGGCAGGACCGCTTTCCTTCCTGCCTTTTTTCTGCAGCAGTGCGCCAAAGTGGCCTTCCCCCTTCAGCCGGTGCGGGTACAGGCGCATGCACGCTTCCATGCCGCTGCCAATTCCCGGTGCAAACAGCGGGCTTCTGTTTTCGGCCGGCAACAGAACCAGCTCAGGATGCTGCTCCATTACTGATCTGATCACAGCTTCATCTTCCGAAGGATCAAAGGTACAGGTGGAATACAGGATCATCCCGCCTTCCTTCAGCATTGTCACCGCCGCCGAAAGAATGTCCTTCTGGATATCTGTATAGTATGCATTGCCGCGTTCCAGCCACGATGTGATCAGGGCCGGATCCCGGCGGAACATTCCTTCTCCGGAACACGGTGCATCAACCAGGATCTTGTCAAAATAATGCGGATATTTATCAGCGAGATCACGCAGATCGCTGCTGATGACATAGGCATTCCGGATGCCGAACCGCTCGGTATTCTTCAGTGTCGCATTCTGCCGCGATGCACTGATGTCATTGCTGACGAGAAGGCCGGTATTGTTCAGCCTTGCCGCAAGCGCCGTCGTCTTGCCGCCCGGGGCAGCACAGGCATCCAGAATGATATCTCCGGGATCAACGGGAAGAACAGATGCCGGCATCATGGCACTGGCTTCCTGAATATAATAGAGACCGGCATAATAGTACGGATGGACACCCGGTCTTGCATCATCGGGAACATAAAAACCTTCCGCACACCAGGGAACCGGTTCCAGCGGAAATGGTGAAATCTTCATGAATTCCTCTGCTGAAATCTTGTTTGTATTGATACGGATGCTGTTCACATGCGGCCTCTGCATTGCCGCCAGATAATCTTCGTATTCATCTTTCAGCAGATCCTGCATTTTCTGCAGATATGATTCCGGCAAATTCATAGAAACATTATAGCGTAAGTGTCTTTTGGAACAACGCATTCTTTGCTAGAATTATCCAAGATGGAGGAAACGAATGGAAAACGCAAATGTACGTCCTGAAACAATGGCAAGAATTACAACCAGAGAACTGGCTGATCAGTTTATTGAAGAACAGGTAGCCGCAGTCAGAGAACAGGTCAAAGACGGCAAGGTCCTGCTGGCTCTTTCCGGCGGTGTTGACTCTTCCGTAGTTGCAGCCCTTCTGATCAAAGCCATCGGCCGCAGACTTGTCTGTGTCCATGTCAATCACGGTTTCCTGAGAAAAGGCGAACCCGAACAGGTTATTGAAGTATTCCGCAATCAGATGAACGCAAACCTGATTTATGTTGATGCATCTGACAGATTCATTGACAAGGTGGCAGGCATCAATGATCCGGAACAGAAGCGTCATATTATCGGCGAAGAATTCATCAAGGTCTTTGATGAAGAAGCCGCCAAGCTTGAAGGCATACACTTCCTTGGTCAGGGTACCATCTATCCGGATATCCTTGAAAGCGAAAAGGGAATCAAGGCTCATCACAATGTCGGCGGACTTCCGGCAGAAATGGAAATGGAACTTGTCGAACCGGTCAAACTGCTTTACAAGGACGAAGTCAGAGTCGTCGGCAAAGCCCTCGGCCTGCCGGAAAACATGGTCGAAAGACAGCCGTTCCCGGGTCCGGGTCTGGCCGTCAGATGCCCTGGCGCAATTACCCGCGACAGACTCGAAGCACTGCGTGAATCCGATGCAATCCTTCGTGAAGAATTCGCCAACGCCGGCCTGCAGGGCAAGGTATGGCAGTATTTCACGATCGTCCCGGATTTCAAGAGCACCGGCATCAAGGACGGAAAGCGTTCCTTTGAATACTTTGCGGTCATCCGTGCCGTCAATACAACCGACGCAATCGAAGCAACCATTGAAGAACTTCCGTATGATCTGCTGAAGAAGATTACAAATCGTATTACCCATGAAGTGCCGGGTATCAACCGTGTCCTGTATGATCTGACACCGAAGCCGACCGGAACAATTGAATGGGAATAATTCATTATCCCCCTTTAACCCGAATCATCCTGATTCATGGAAAATGATTTATCCTCTAGGGATTCGGTGATTAATGGATTAATGTATCAAAAATCATGACCTTGCATATTAATGTGAGGTCTTTTTCATTTGTATAGATTAATGAATTAATGGGATTAATTACCCTCCCCTGATCATTAATAAATGCCGATGAATACTAGCGATTAATGGCCTTGCATACTTAAGAATAATGCCCAAAGGATATGCGGAAAGTTTAATAAAATTAATGTGTGGGTGGGTGAATAATGATTAATCATCTCCACATCACGCGACGCCCCCAGACGCTAAAAAGATTTCAAAAAACAGGATAAAAGCATTTCCACGAGGACATAGCAACATCTATTTTTCTCAGTTCTCGGCAGAGAAAATGCCGAAAAACTGGCATTAATTTCCGAAAATCGGAAAAATAATAACTTTTCGGAAGTTTTTCGGCATTCTCACACGAATTGATTAGAGGTGTTTTTATGAGGAATAATCTAGTTATCAACAAATCTCAGCAAATTGAGATTTGTAGTTTCTCCTCTCATTGTTTTTAAAAACACTGGCAAAAATCCCATCAGTTTAATAATGCGTCTACTAATTTTTACCAAAGTATTCTTGCATTAGACTATCAAATAATGTTTGTGTTTCATTCAGCGATTGCTGAATGATCAATTTTGATTTGTCGACTCGAGCGACGAATTGTGAAAAGGAATTTTGAAGATGTTTTGGTGGCATAATAATTGCCAGTGAGAACATAGATCCGATCTCATCAGATATCAGTCACAACAGACTGTCCCTGTTCAATATGAGCAGATGCATCAGAGAAATACGGCAAATGACTGGGCGCCGATATGTGCTGTGTCAGCACTGCCGATCACAAAGACAGCTTTCTTTCCTGCCAGTTCTTCAAGAGACAGTGCTGCCCCGCTCTGCGAAGGATTGATGACAATCACCATCTCTCCCCTCTGATAAACAAACGGTCTGCCTTTTTCTCCGAGAATGACCTGGAAGTCTCCGTCTGCCTGCAGGTCCCTGTGACTGTGACGGAAGGCAATCAGGACTTTGTATGTATTGTAAAGAGAATCGGGATCTGCTTTCTGTGTGCTCAGTACCGGGGCATCTTCCGCAGAATCCTGCATCAGGTATATCTGTTCCGGCTCTGCCTTTGAGAAACCGTAATTAGCAGAAGTATCCCACTGCATCGGGGTACGGCTGCCGGTCCGGTGGTAGCCGCCTTCCTTTGTTCTGACATCCAGATAGCGCATACCGATCTCATCTCCATAATAGACAAACGGGACGCCGGGCATCGTCATCAGGAAACCGGCAAACAGTTTCATCTCCCTGTCCGAAAGCGTACGGGCCGGACGCGGTGTATCATGATTGCAGGTAAACATGGCAATATAGCCGTTTTCTTTTGTGGCATTGTATTTTGGCAGATAATCATTCAGGAAACGGGTAATATCCCCTTCGCCGTCTTTGCGGAAATAGCTGTTGTCCCCTCCTTCGGTTTCATAGTCACGAAGCAGGGTATTGTAGCCGTTGCCGTGATGGTCGAGATAGAAGTCCATATGGAACCCGCCGCCGTTGATGGCCTGTACGGGATTGGACCATTCGCTGACCAGGGCCGCTTCCGGATAGTCATGATCCAGCATATTGCGGATATCACGCCAGATGGCAGCTGTGGCACTTTTATTCTCATCATCGTTTTTGACAAGGGAGTCCGCCATGTCCACACGGTATCCGTCACAGCCCATATCCAGCCAGAAACGTATGATGTCCTTCAGAGCTTCCCTTGTCGCAAGAGCCTCTTTGGAATCCACCGCCGACATCCATTTTTCCGTCCGCTTCAGCCAGCCGTAATTCAGGGCCGGCTGGGAAGCGAAGAAGTTCAGCATATAGGCACCGCCTCTTGGCGTCATGCCGGAGATATACGGGTGATCTTTGATTCCTTCAAAGGCATGCCCTGTCCAGACATAGCGTCCGGAGTATTCGTTTTCCTCATCCTTTTTTGATTCCAGGAACCAGGGATGCCGGTCGGACGTATGCCCCGGCACCAGATCAAGAAGGACCCGGATGCCCATCGCATGTGCCTTTTCAAACAGTTCTTTCAGATCATCGTTTGTCCCATAGCGCGGGGCAACTTTTTTATAGTCACTGACATCATAGCCGCCGTCAAGAAACGGCGAATCAAAACAGGGATTGATCCACAGGGCATTGCATCCAAGTTCCCTGACCTCATCCAGTTTTGAGATGATTCCCTGCAGGTCGCCGATTCCATCATTGTTGCTGTCGTAATAGGACTGCGGATAGATTTCATAAAACACTGCATCTTTCAGCCATTCAGGCATTCGTCTTCCTCCTTCAGAATCTCTTCCAGATTCCTGCTGTATATGATCCTGACTTTTGTTGCAGGATCTGTTTCCTTCATCATTTCTGCTATTTTCCTGCGGCTGTATCCCCCGGTATTGATAAAGACACTGTCAATACCGCAGGCATCCGCAGTTCTGATATCACTGGCAAATTCATTGCCGATCATAACGGTATCTTCTTTCTGCAGATCATGCTTTTCCAGCAGCAGCATCAGGAAGGCAGGATCCGGCTTTCTGATGCCGTAATCACTGGAAATAAAGATATCGTCAAAGTATTCCGGCAGACCGAAGGCTTCCATTTCCGGTATGGTGAAGGCCCGCTGGGCATTGGACAGCAGCCAGATCTTCTTTCCCTGCCGTTTCAGTTCTTGCAATACCTTCTTTGTTTTCCGGTAGGGATGACAATACACCCGTGCCGCATTGCGGAACTGTACAGCGGTTTCTTCTGCCCATGCGCGGTCAGCCTTCCCTTCTGCCAGTCTTTGAAAGACATTGCATATATCAATTTCCGGATACGGGACATCCATCCGTCCCATCTCTTCACGGCAGTACCGGACATACTGCCGGCGCAGTTCGGACGGTCTGGAAAAGACACCGGCATCACGAAAGCGTTTCTGCATCACATACCATACCCTGATCCCGGTTTCATCGGTATGAATATCCAGCAGTGTTCCGTACAGATCAAAAATGTAATTCTGATACATACGATTACTCTTTCAAAACGGCAATTCCGTACGGCGGTACTGTCAGCTTTCCCTCCTGCAGGGAAATTTCCTCTTCTCCCGCCAGCAATACCCCGGCAAGGGTCTGCTGCTTCAGTGCGGAAACATCAACGGTTTCACTCTGCCCGCCAAGATTCATAACAATGCATACTTCCGGATGAATGCCATCGCTTTTTGTATAGACGGCAATCTCTTCATCGGAAAGATCATCCCGCAGGCTGACGGTTCCGAAAGCCAGGGATGGAAATGCATTGCGCAGCTTTATGGCATTGCGGTAATAGCTGTAAACAGAATACGGATCCTTCATCTGCTCATCAAGCGGGGCAAATTTCATGGCAATGGTATCCATATCCGGCGGACCTGTGCAGATACCTGTCTGAGCGGTATCAGACCAGTACATCGGAGCCCGCTTGTTTTCATCCTTTCCGGACCCCTTCATGCCGGCTTCTTCCCCGTAATAGACAAAGACATTGCCGCTCATCAGAAGATTCATTGCCCCGGCCAGTTTGGTCTTAGTGCCGTCATCCCCGGCATAGTAGCCGGCAGATCTTGCCATGTCATGATTGGTATAGAACGGAGCATTGAGATAGTCCGGATTGTGCTGTATATAGGCTTTCTGTTCACTGACCTGTGCCTGTACATAATCTTCCGCGCCATAGGCTCCCATCAGGGTGTCATGAATGATGCCGTTGGCATCGGCAAACGGAAAATCAAACAGGGAATCGATGCCGCTGTCATACAATGCGGCAATCTCACTGCGGTTTGTCCAGGCTTCCCCGACAAAATAGCAGTCACTGCGCATCGCTTTGCCGCTTTCACACAGCCACTTCAGGAATGCCGTGTTCTTTTCGGGATCACCGGTGTAATAGGAAGTCACCGCATCCAGACGGAAGCCGCCGACGCCGAGATCCAGCCAGTATTTCATAATGGACAGGATTTCTTCCCTGACCCCTTCATCATCAAGATTCAGATCCGGCATTCCTTCCCAGAAGCGTGCTTCATAATACCAGCCGCTGTCACCCAGTGCAGCATAGCCGTTCTGAAACTCCCGTGAGAAGTGATAGGCATTGAAATACGGACAGCTGGCAGCACAGTCACCATAGTCATCATGCGTCTTCAGATAATCGGCAGCCGCAGCAAACCACGGATGCTGCACAGAAGTATGATTCAGGACAAGATCCAGAATGATCCGTATTCCTCTTTCGCTGCAGTCACTGATGAGGTCTTTGAAGTCATCAATGGTACCGTATTGCGGATCGATGCTGTAATAGTCTGCAACATCATATTTATGATAGGTAGGAGAAGTCATGACAGGCATCAGCCAGATGGCCGTAAAGCCCGTATCCTGTATATAGTCCAGCTTTTCCTTCAGGCCTCTCAGATCACCGATGCCGTCATTGTCACTGTCATAATAGCTGTAGAGAAAGACTTCATAGGTTGTCGTAAGATCCGTTGTTATGTCTTCTTCCAGCCCGCTGTTGATCCTGTCCATCCCGGAAAGAGAAACAGCAGACCCCACAGGATCTGCTGCAGACTTACAGGATGAAAGAATAACTGCTGCCACAGCCGTCAGTATAAGTTTTCTTCCTGTGTTTTTCATCAGCCTTTTACCGCTCCGCTCATTCCTTCAACATAGAATCTCTGCATGAACAGGAACAGGATGGCAATCGGAATCGAAATCACAACAGCGCCCGCTGCGAAACATGTATACCACTGATTGATATACTCTTTCTGCAGCATGTTCCATAAGCCGATGGCGACCGTAAACTGATCGGCATTGGCACGGCAGATGACTCTGGCAAAAATGAAGTCTACCCAGGGGGCAATGAAGGATGTCATGACAGTATAGATGATGATCGGCTTGGACAGCGGCATCGTGATTCTGGTAAAGACTTCCCACTGTGTCGCACCGTCCATAATTGCCGCTTCATCGATTGAACGCGGAATCGTATCGAAATAACCCTTGGAAATCTGGAAGCCCAGTCCGGTTGTTGCCGAATAAACGATAATCAGGGCCAGACGGATCATCGATCCCTCTGTAAGGCCCATTGCCTTCAGGATATAGTACTGTGCAACCATGGCCATGAAGCCCGGGAAAAGACCGAGGATCATTGCCATATTCATATACGGCTTACGCAGCTTGAAACGCATACGCGAAAGCGAATAGGAAACAGACAGTACAAAGAAAGTGGAAATGCAGCAGGAACAGATGGCAATAATCAGGGTATTGCCGAACATCTTTGGAAAGTTCAGGACATTCCTGTCTGTAAACAGTTTGACATAGTTCTTCAGTGTGTAGGACTGCGGGAAAAATGTATTGACATAGGATCCCGGTTCAGCACGGAAACTGGTAAGAACGATCCATACGATCGGCATGACCCAGATAAAGGCCAGCAGTGCAAGCAGTAAATGAACGAGAATATTAACGGCTCTTTTTCTGCCGCTGACAGTATTTTTCTTTGCCGGATTTAACGTTGTCATAATTACATGAACGCCTCCTCGTTCTTATACGATCCTGAATTGCGGTATGTTACAAGCGTAACAACGGTCAGGACGATGAATGTCAGAATACCGATGACAGCACCGATATTGTAGTACTGGAAATCAATGGTCAGCTTGTACAGCCAGGTGACAAGCAGATCGGTCTGGCCGGCCGTATCTCCGACATATGTCGGTCCGCCCTGCGAGAGCAGGTAGATGACATTGAAGTTATTGATATTGCCGACAAAGGATGTAATCAGATACGGTGTCGTAACGAACAGCATATACGGCAGGGTAATCTTGAAGAAGATTGTAACCGGTCCCGCTCCGTCCATCCTGGCAGCTTCATAAAGCTCCGCGGGAATATTCTGCAGGATACCGGTAATCTGCAGCAATGTGTACGGAATGCCGACCCAGAGGTTGATGACGATGATCGTGATCCTTGCCAGTGTCGCATCCTGCCAGAACGGAATCGGTTCGCTGATCCAGCCGAGATTCTGCAGCAGGACATTGACTGCACCGTACGGCTGCAGCATCGTGTTCATGATCATCAGGGATACAAACTGCGGAACGGCAATGCTCAGAACGAAGCAGAAGCGCCAGAAGCCTTTGCCCTTTGTGTCCTTGCGGTTGATAATCAGAGCCAGGATCATACCGAGAATATAGTTCAGGAAGGTTGCGAAGATTGCCCAGATAACGGTCCAGGCAAGAACACCCCAGAACTGCCGGCCGATATTGCCGCCCATATTCAGAACCCTTCCGAACTGGGTCAGCCCGTTCCAGTCAAACAGCATCAGGTGATTGTCTTCCTTGGAATAGGTGGTAAAGGCCATGCAGATCATGAAGACCAGCGGAACGATATTGAAGATCAGAATGCCGAGTACCGGCAGCGTCATCAGAGTGATATGCAGGTTGTTGTTGAACAGTGACTGTACATCTTCCTTAAAGGAATTGACATGCTTTCCTTCCTCAAGATTCTTCTGGCACTTGTAGGACTGCTTCATCTGCAGCACCCAAAGGACAATGAAGGCTGCAATGACAAACAGTGTCACAACGCCGTACAGCAGCAACAGCAGGGAATTGTCACCGGCTGAATACTCATAGATTCCCTTGGCTTCATTGTAAACTTCACCGGCTTCTACACTTCCCAGCCCCGGTAACATGGCCAGCGCATGGAAGCCGGTTGCAAGCATGTAGAAAATGAAGGCTGCTTCAAAGACGAACACAATTGCGCCTTTGATTTTCTGACCATGTCCGAAGAGACCCGCGCCCATGAGGATCATGGACAGTCTGGTCCACAGGTCTCCGTTTTTAACGGCAGTCAGCACACTGTTTTTACTGCCTGTTTTATTTGCGGCCATATGTATTTCCCCTTTCATAAAGGTACGGCTGAGGAGATGCCCTCCTCAGCCATACTCCAAATGATTTTTTATACGTTTAATGAATGAAACAGATTACTCAACAGTAGCTGTGTTCAGAGAAGTGTTCATAGCTTCTGTCTTTTCGGCAGCGTTGTCATGTGTAACTGTCTTTGCGACCAGTTCCTTGCCCATTGTTTCTGCCGGTGTCCAGTACAGACCCATGTTTGCCTGCAACGGCTGAACGATGGAAGCGTAGCTCATTGCGTTCATCTGTGCGGTTGCCAGAGCATCATCAACTTTCAGGCTTTCATCTGTCGGGATGATATTGCGCAGGTCATAGTGATCCTGCTGAGCCTGTGTGCTGCCCAGGAAAGCTGCCAGAGCAACAGCCTGTTCCGGATACTTCGTGTTGGCATTGACACCGATTGCCTTGGAACCGGCAAATGCCTTCAGCTGTTTTTCTTCGCCGTTCAGTGTGTATGTCGGTGCAGCGCAGATGCCTACATTCTCTTCACCGATTGCTTCAACGACTGCTGAATAGTCCCATGTACCGGAAAACAGGCAGTTGATTGTGCCGTCTTTCAGTGTGCTCGGTGTCAGACCGTTGGCATCCACGAAGTTCGGATTTGCGACCAGGTCAACCAGGTAATTTGTTACAGCAACAGCCTTGTCGCCGCTGAAATCGATACCGGCATCGGCATCATCGCCGTTTTCGCCGAACAGTGTGCATCCGTTGGCTACATAGAAGGAAGCGATATACCAGGAGTTGGAAAGCGGGAAGCCGACCTTGCCCTTTTCCAGCATGGTGTCGAGATTCTTGACATCGTCTTCGCTGAAGACACGCTTGTCATAGTACATGAACCATGTGTTGCCTGTGAACGGAACGCCGTATACGCCGTCGTTGTAGGAAACGGTATTCAGGGTTGTCTGGGAGCACTGCTTCTGAACCTGTTCCAGTGTGCTGCCGCCCAGTCTTGCCAGAGCATTGGCTGTCAGAAGATCAGGGATCTGGTCATTCGCATACATGAATACATCAGCAGCTGCTTCCGGGTCTGTCTGAATGTTCTTTAAGGTATCGCCTTCCGCGCTGACACCGGTAACGAATGTGATGTTCCATTCCGGATGTGCTTCCTGGAAAGCTTTCAGCTGTTTGTCCAGCCAGTTGCCGTTGTCAGCGGACTGATCTTCAGACGGTGTCCATACAGTAAGTGTGATTGCTTCGTTGCCGCCATCGGCTGTGCCTGACGGTGCGGCGCTGCTGCAGCCAACCAGGGAGAATCCCAGGACTGCTGCTAAGCCAGCCTGTAATAATTTCTTGCTCATTTTTCCCTCCTAATGATTATTTCAGCAATTCTTTTCATTGCTTCGAGCCTTATTTGTATTCGAGATTCAGACCGTCCTTGTCAAAGACATGGACCGCTGAGCTGGTGAAGGTAAAGCGGATTTTCGCCCCGCTGTCAAGATTCTGTTCCTTCAGATCCAGCGTAGGAACGATGATGATGCTGTCCTTGCCGCAGGCATTGACATGCAGGTGAATGGAAGACCCCATCATTTCCGAAACATCAACGGTTCCTTCAATCATTGCTCCCGGCACTTCCTCCAGGGAGATATGTTCCGGTCTTGCTCCGACGGTTACCGGCTGGGGCTGGACATCATTTGCCAGAAGTGCAGCGTTCTTTTCTTCACTCAAGGCAATCAGTGCATCAGCGACCCGTACGGTATATTTGTCGCCTTCCCTGACCAGTTCGCCGTCATAGAGATTCATCTGCGGCATGCCGATGAAGCCTGCCACAAACAGATTTCTTGGCTTGTTGAATACTTCCTGCGGCGTACCGATCTGCTGGATCTCGCCATCCTTCATGATGACAATACGATCACCCAGCGTCATTGCTTCTGTCTGGTCATGGGTTACGTAAATGAATGTCGTATTGATTCTCTGTCTGAGCTTGATGATTTCCGCTCTCATCTGGTTGCGCAGCTTGGCATCCAGGTTGGAAAGCGGTTCATCCATCAGCAGTACACGCGGTTCACGGACAATGGCACGGCCGATGGCAACACGCTGTCTCTGACCGCCGGAAAGAGCTTTCGGCTTTCTGTTCAGATACTGTGTAATTCCGAGAATCTCAGCAGCTTCGTTGACTTTTTCGTCAATCATTTCCTTGCTCATCTTGCGCAGCTTCAGCGGAAATTCCATATTCTGACGGACGGACATATGCGGATAAAGTGCATAATTCTGGAATACCATGGCAATGTCACGGTCTTTCGGAGCCACATCGTTCATCAGCTGATCATCGATATACAGCTCGCCTCTGGTGATATCCTCAAGACCGGCAACCATACGCAGCGTAGTTGATTTGCCGCATCCGGAGGGGCCGACCAGAACGATGAATTCCTTATCCTTGATCTCCAGATTGAAATCATCAACCGCTATCACACCTTCATCCGTTACCTTCAGATGATATGTCCGGTGCGGAGCCTCATCCTCGTCATTCTTCTTTTTCTTCTTTTTCTTTTCGTCTGGTGCATTCGGATAGATTTTCTGGATGTGTTTTAATGTTACCGTCGCCATAATTCCTCCTGTTACTGCTTTATGACTTTCATGCTTTCTCCGGTGATAACCCGGAATTGTATTTTCTTATGCACGGCTTCCCGTTTATAGTTCATGCGCCACAGCAGATCTTCAACACTTTTCTGTGCAAGTTCCCTGACATTCTGCTGTACCGTAGCCAGCCTCGGAACGGAATACTTCGTATATTCAATACCGTCGAAGCCGAGAACGGAAATGTCATCCGGAACCTTCAGGCCCTGATCAAAGCAGGCCCGCAGCGCCCCGATGGCAACCATATCGCCAAGGCAGAAAACACCGGTTATTTCCCTGTTCTTTTTCAGCAGCTTTGTCATTGCATCATAGCCGCCCTGCATGGAAAAGCGGCACGGCTCATAATGATTTTCCAGGGAAAACGGCAGCTTGTACTCTTCCAGCTGATGCATTGCCCCTTCCAGTCTCCTGGCACCGACTTCACCCTGTGAGCGGTCAGCACTGCCGCCGATCACACCGATCTTTTTATGTCCGTAACGGACCAGATAATCGATCGCTGCCCGGGCTGCTTCATAGTCATCAGTTGAAAAGGATGACAGGTTGTTATAGTCCAGTGTTTCGGCTGTTTCCGAAACAAGCACACTTGGCACATCGATTTCTGCAAAGCGTTCCTCAAAATAATGAAGATTGCCGCCCAGGAAAATGAAGCCCTTCGGTTTTGCTTCGTTCAGTGTCTGAATGGCCGCTTCCACTTCATCAGCCATTTCATCAAGGAAAAAGACATTCGCATCTTCCCCGTTTTCTTTCAGATTCTTCTGCACTTCTTCCAGAAGCGCCTCAAGAAAATAATTGTTTGTGCCCTTGACCACAATCGTAACTTCTGTTGCGGTCGTTTTTTTCAGCAGTTTGGCATTTGTGTTCGGCTGAAAATGATACTCATCAATCACTGCCAGAATCTTCTTCCGGGCAGCTTCACTGACATCCGTGTGATTGTTGATCACTCTGGATACCGTACCGATGCTGTAGCCCGAGTATCTGGCGATATCCTTAATTGTAACCATCGTTCGCCTTCCTGTAATCGTTTCTGTAAACGTTTACGTAAACGTTTACAGTCAAATATTATGATACCGCTTTCATTTTGTCAATGTGCTTTTTTCAAATTCCTCCAAAAAAAATACTGTTCCAGTGCGGCCCTGTTTACTGAATCATTCACGTATTCTGTCACTCCGAATCTTCCCGGAAGCACTGTTTATTTCCTTTATATGATCTCCCTTTCCCGGCGGCTTCATGCCTTTCATCATGGCGGCAAAACTGTACTGTACAATACTTCAAGATTGAGCAATACTTCTCTTTTCATGATGTATGTTTTCAAAGATAATAAAGAAAAGGAAGGTCTGGTAATATCATATGAGTTTTCCGAATAGTTTTTTATGGGGCGGCGCTGTCGCTGCCAATCAGCTGGAAGGAGCATGGCTGGAAGCCGGCAAGCAGCCTAATGTAACAGACATTATGGTCGGTATCGGCTCCAGAGATCCCGGTCTCAAATGGAATGAGGAAACAGGCAAATGGGAAATGTGCCTGGATCCCGGCAAAAAATATCTGAGTCATGAGGGCATTGATTTCTATCACAGGTACAGGGAAGATCTGAAACTGATGGCAGGTATGGGCTTCAACAGTTTCCGCACCTCCATTGCATGGGGAAGAATCTATCCCAACGGTGATGAAAGTGAGCCGAATGAAGCAGGACTGAAGTTCTATGAGGATCTGTTTGATGAAATGATAAAGCTGGGCATGGAACCGGTGATTACCTTGTCCCACTATGAAACACCGCTTCATCTGCTCACAGAATACGGCGGATGGTCCAACCCGAAATTAATTGATTTCTGGAAGAATTATGTCACAACTGTTTTTACACGGTACAAGGGAAAAGTAAAATACTGGCTGACTTTCAACGAAGTCAACGCCATGCTGAGAAATCCGTTTGTGGCAGCCGGCATGCTGAACATCACGGATCCGAAAGACAAGAATGATCCGATTGGCTCCATTACCCAGAAAGAAATCTGGCAGGGTTATTACAATATTCTTGTTGCGAATGCATGGACAGTGAAACTGGGACATGAAATCGATGAGAACAACCTTGTCGGCAATATGATGACTGCTTCCGGAACTGCAACCTATCCGGATGACTGCAATCCCGACAATGTGCTGGGTGCCCTGCAGACACAGCGCATGGCCGTCTTCTACATGTGTGATCCGATGGTCTTCGGAGAGATTCCCGGATACGTCAAGCGAATCTGGAATGAAGATCCATCCTTGAAACCGGAAATGGATGAAGAAGGTCTGAAACTGGTTAAAGAGTATACGATTGATTTCATTTCCTACAGCTATTACCGCTCCGCTGTGTATGCGGTTGATGCCAATATGATCAGCAACACCGGAGGCATTGCCGGAAAGAAGAACCCATACCTGAAGGAAAGCAGTCCCAAGCCATGGAGCTGGGCAGTTGATCCGAAAGGTCTACGCTATACGATGAATGTTCTCAATGACAGATATCATCTGCCGCAGTTCATCGTCGAGAACGGCATCGGTCTGGATGAAAACCCGGATGAAAACGGAAAGATCGATGATCCGTTCCGTGTCAGATATCTGGAAATGCATCTGAAACAGGTTCATGAAGCGATTCTGGACGGTGTGCCGTGCATGGGTTATCTGTGGTGGGGTCCGATCGACGTTGTTTCCGCAGGAACCGGAGAAATGAAAAAGCGTTACGGCTTTGTCTATGTTGACAGATTCAACGACGGTACCGGAACACTGGAAAGAAAGATCAAAAATTCCTATTACAGATATAAAGAGATCATTGAATCCAACGGAGAAATCCTTCTGAAAGAAGAATGACCCGAAAAGAGAACCGGAATTCCGGTTCTCTTTTTCTTATGATTAACACCGATTCACTGCTTTGATCTGTATATATCGGAAGTCTTTCTGTTTATCTGACAATGGTTTTTATTTTTGTTCTCAGCTCTTCCATATCATCCAGAATATTATAAACGGCATCTTCGGATAGTACTCCGCATTTCAGATCCTGCGGCAGTTCTCCCCTTTCATATGCTTCAAAATCCTTCTTCCAGAGACTGCCTTCATAATAGTCCGTCAACTTCTGAAAGCAGTTCTCCGTCTCTTCATATGCATTCAGTGCATCCTGAAGTTTCCGGTATGTTTCAAGGCATCTGTCCAGGCATTCTTCCATTTCTTCGATTCTTTTAATCCGCTGTTTTTTCATTGTCAGTCAGTCCTTTCACCCTGCCTTAATATAATCGGCTGTTCCAGCTGGTTCATGACTTCTTCGATTTCAGATTTTTTTGCAAGACCGAAGCGAAAAGCAGTTGCACCGCCGCATGCTGTACCCAGTTTCAGGGCATATGAATAATCATTCGTCTTCAGATATCCGGCCAGGAATCCGGCAACCATCGAATCGCCAGCCCCCACAGAATCGACGGTTTTGCCTTCGGCAGCAGCCATTTTCAGAACACCGCCGTTTTCGGCAATCAGCAGAGCTCCGTCTTTTGCCATGGATACAAGCACATTCCGCGCTCCCATTTTCTGAAGTTCCTCTGCATAATGAATCATTTCTGATTCAAAAGTAATTACCGTATCAAACATGGCAGCGAGTTCAATAGTATTAGGCTTGATAAGAAACGGTCTGAATTTCAGAATTCCCAGAAGCAGTTCCTTTTCAGCATCGACGATTACACTGCATCCCTTCGGCAGACATTCAATGATCCGTTCATATGTATCTTTGTTCATGCAGGAAGGAATACTTCCCGAAAGAATCACTGTATCCTCTGCTTTCATTCTGTGCATCTGTTCCTTCAGCCTGTCAAAATCAGTATCTGTGATCTGTGGTCCGGCACCGTTGATCTCTGTTTCTTCATCCGACTTCATCTTGACATTGATTCGTGTTATTCCATCTCTGACTTCAATAAAATCAGAAACAATGCCCTTGGCTGTCAGTCTGTCGCTGAGTGCCCTGCCGGTAAAGCCGGCAATAAAACCGAGAGCGGTGCTTTGGTATCCCAGTTCATTCAGAACACATGAGACATTGATTCCTTTTCCGCCCCAGTGTATATGTTCGCTTTTATTCCGGTTGATCTGACCGGGTCTGAAATGTTCAACCTGAATCACATAATCCAGAGCCGGATTCAATGTTACTGTATAGATCATGGCTATTTCTCCATCTCATTTACAATCTTACCGCAAACAGTCAGGGTATTCATTACCGCATATGATTTTGTGTGTATTTCCTTGGACAGTAAAAAGAGGATCTGCCGTACGGCTGATCCTCTTCTGCTTTCAGAAATTCAGCGAATGCTTTTCTACATCCATCATGACTCCGCCGTCAGAAGTGAAACTGATTCCTGTTACTTTCTGATCTGTCAGGATACAGTTTGTAATCGTCTGCTCACCGTCATTGACAAACACTTCAACGCTGAAGCGGTCGGCGAGGATGCGAAGCTTGAGATTGCCGCCGCGGTCTGCGACCTTGCATCGGCGGGTATGAATGACTGCCCTTCTGCTTCCGGCATGAGTTCTGTCAAACCAGATCTTGTTTTCTTTCGGGCGGTATACAAGCGATGTATACTGGTCATCATCTTCCGCAAAGCGAAGTTCAAACTTGCGGTATGTCTCGTTCGGTTTCGGACGGATTTCAACCGTCATGTCAATGATCCTGCCTTCGATTCCGTCCAGACGTACACTTTCTTCGTCGACAGAAACATCTTTGTAAACAACATTGTCACTGTATATCTTTTCGATTTCCCTGACCGGTTTCTGCATCAGATGCCCGTCCCTGACAGACAGTTCACGCGGTACAATCATCTGACCGAACCAGTGCAGGTCCTTGGTTGTATAGGTGATGCTGTCCCAGTTCTGCATCCATGCTGTCATCAGTCTTCTGCCGTCATCAGACAGCAGCGTCTGGGTTGCATAGAAATCGATTCCGGCATCGACAAGATGTTCCGATTCCTTAATGAATTTGCCGGTCTTCTCATCGAAGGTGCCGATCATGGCAACGGTGATGTTTCCGCAGTTATACTTCTTCGTCTGAACACAGTCCTGGGGACTGGTCAGCAGTACATACTTTCCGTCCAGTTCAAAGAAATCAGGGCATTCCCACATATTACCGAGCGAGCCGTCATTTTCGGCGAGTACACTGATGAAATCCCAGTGAAATCCGTCTTCACTCTTGAAATACAGAATACGGCCCAGTTTTTCCCTGGTACATGCACCGACAACACAGCGGAACGTGCCGTCCTTTTCACGCCAGACCTTGGGGTCGCGGAAATCATATTCGCTCAGTCCGTAAGGGATATTCTCGATACCGATGACAGGATTCTTGTCGTATTTGACATAATCCGTCCCGTCGCCGGTTGCGACACACTGGGTCTGTGTGAACATTGTTTCATCAATGTCGCTGATTTTTACGACACCCGTGTACATCAGCAGATGCTGTCCGTTATCCAGTGTGACTGCACTTCCGGAGAAACATCCGCCTGAGTCCATGTCAGTATCCGGTGCAAGTGCTACCGGCAGATAATCCCATTTCAGCAGATCTTTTGAGGTAGCATGTCCCCAATGCATCGGTCCCCATTTTTTGTTATAGGGATAATACTGATAAAACAGATGATAGCATCCGTTATACTGAGAAAAACCATTCGGATCATTCATCCATCCGATACGGGGTGTCAGATGAAACAGCGGTCTGTTTTCAGGAAGGATCCGGTTGCCTTCCTGTTCTTCATACTGACGTGCTTCCATTAATATCTTGCTGTTCATACTTACCTCCGTTCAGTCAATATTGAAGAGATATCCGCTCTGCAAAGAGCGGATATCTCTCATTTCATTTACAGTATTGCAATTATGAATTATTTGTAATAATCGTCAACGTATTTCTGGAAGATTTCAAGGAATTTATCCAGCTTGTAGCCCTGCAGCTTTGTCTGCAGTTCTTCGAAATCTGCATCAGAGAAGCCGTTCATGATACCATTTGCGCGTGCTTCCTTGATTGCCTTATCGATGTCAGGATTCAGATTGGAGAGTTCCTTTGCATCATCAGATGTCATGAGAATGTTCGGGAAGACATACTTTGTATTCATATCCGGTGTGTAGACATCCTTGATCCAGTCAAGTCTGTACTGTGCATCATCCGGGCATGTTACGTATACATCATAGTAGCTGTCGAGGATGGCAAGCGGACCGCCGACACATTCTGCTTCACGTACTTCTACAGGAGAAGCATCACCGAGCCATGTGTGCTTGAGCATGAAATCGCCGTTTGCATTTGTGCCTTCTTCGAAGATATCGAATTCATCGTCTTCACCGTAAGTACCCCAGTTGTTCTGCGGGGACTGGATCGGATCATACATCTGGTCGAGCCATGCGCAGATCAGTGCAGGGTTCTTTGCATTCGCTGTGATGACGCAGCGGCCGCGGTCGAAACCGGATGTGAAGGAACCGTTCGCAGGAGTAATGTTCTTTGTATCAGCAGCGAGTGCAGGCAGCGGTACCCAGCCCTTGCCGGCAATCAGGTCATCCATGGTAACAGCAGCGATGTTTGCAACGTCCCAGGAGAAGCATACGCCGTAACGTCCGGACTTACCCTTGGAAACATATGTGGACCATTCCTGTGTCCATGCTTCCTTGTCGATCAGACCTTCTTCATAGAGCTTGTGCAGCCACTGAACGCCTTCTTTCCAGCCTTCTGTTGTAGCAGGGCAGACAACCTTCAGATCATCTGTAACTACAATGTGACGGCCCTGGTCAGGATCGCCGTAGCCTTCGCCGAAGCCGTTGGTAAGGATAACGCTGTCTTCGTTGCCGCCGCCCATAATGAAGGACATCGGGATAATATCGCCGTCAACATTGAATTCAGCCTTAAGCTTGTCAGCATTGTCACGGAAAGCGATCAGAGTCTGTTCGAATTCATCAACAGTGGACGGAACCGGCAGTCCGAGGAAGTCGAGCCAGGCCTTGTTGATGAACGGCATGTTGCCGACAGTCTGGATTGCTGTCTTTTCAGAACCGAGCTGTTCGATCCACGGCAGAGCCCAGATGTGACCATTTTCATCTTCACACATCTTTCTGTATTCCGGAGCCTGTTCGAAGACTTTCTGCAGGTTCGGCATATACTTGTCGATGTATTCTTCAACGTTGAGGATAACGCCCTGCTTTGCATACTTCAGCAGGTCGGTGTCACCGAAGCCGGCAGAGAATACAAATTCAGGAAGTGTCTTGATGTTGGACATTTCGAGAGAAATCTTATCACCCCACTGGTCGCTCTGAATTGCTTTCCAGTCAACGTGAACATTTGTCTTTTCTTCCAGACGCTTGAAGATGGTACGGTTGTTCGGTTCGGATTCTGATCCTACCGGGTAGCTGGTCAGACCAGAGATGGTTGCTTTTTCAGCAAGCGGGAATGCCAGTTCAGCCGGATCGACATCGAGACCGGCACTGCCGGCACCGGCTGCTGTGCCGCCGCCGGAACCGCAGCCTGCCAGCAGGACTGCAGCCATTGTCATTGTGAGAACGAAGCTTGTTCCCTTTTTGAATAAATTAGACATACTTTCTCCTGTTATTATTCTTTCTCCAATTGTTATTGATACTGATTGATTATCCCTTGACCGCACCGGCCATGATTCCGTTGTCGAAGTATTTCTGGAAGAACGGATACAGAATCATCAGCGGCAGGCTTGAGATGATGATTGTCGCGTACTTGAGCAGTTCTGCAAGACGTGCACGTTCAGCTGTACTCTGCATGTCAGATACCATTCCCGGTTCCGGCTGGCTCTGAATCAGGATAGAGCGGAGAACAAGCTGCAGCGGCTGCTTGGACGCGCTGTTGAGATAGATTAAGGCATCAAAGTAACTGTTCCACATACCGACGAACTGCCACATGGAAATCGTCGCAATGATCGGTGTACATACCGGCAGCAGGATCTTGAAGAAATATACCATTTCATTCGCACCGTCGATTTCTGCAGCTTCCTGCAGGTCACGCGGAATACCCAGGTAGTATGTACGGGCAATGATCATATTCCAGACACTGAATGCACCCGGAATCAGAATCGCCCAGATGGTATCAAGCATGCCCAGATTGTTAATCAGCAAGTAGGTCGGAATCAGACCGCCGCCGAAGAACATTGTGATGACGAAGAGCGTATTGAAGAATCCCTTGCCCTTGAAATCCGGACGGGACATCGGATACGCTGCCAGCAGTGTTACAACAACCGAAATGATCGTGAACAGAACGGAATAAATCAGCGCATTCTTGAAACCTACCCAGATCTGAGAGTTGGACATTACACGCTCATATGCGGTCAGCGTCCACTTTGAGAAATCAAACGTCAGACCCTTATTCTGCAGTGTTACCGGATCGATAAACGATGCCAGGATGATATAAACCATCGGCAGAATAATGGCGACAATGAAGAGACCGAGCAGAATGTAGCCAAAGATCAGTATCGCTTTATCCTGTGTCGGATACTTGGCAAATTCACTTTTCTTTTTCGCAGCCATGTTCCGTCTCCTCCTTAAATACCAACGCCTTCATTCATGTTCTGAACGATCTTGTTCATCGAAATCAGAAGAATGACGTTGATAACCGTGTTAAATAATCCGACTGCCGTAGAGAATCCGTAGTCACCGTCCAGAAGACCTTTCTTATATACATAAGTTGAGATGATTTCGGACGTTTCCAGGTTCATGTCCGTCTGCAGGGCATAAGCTTTTTCAAAACCGATACTCATGATGTTTCCTACAGACATGATGAACTGAATCAGTACGGTGTCCTTGATTGCCGGCCATTCGACTGCCTTGATCTGCTGAATGATATTCGCGCCGTCAATGACTGCTGCTTCTTTCAGTTCCTTGCTGGCGTTGGAAAGAGCAGCCGTATAGATGATGGAAGACCATCCTGCACCCTGCCAGATACCGGAAGCGATGTAAATCGTACGGAAGGCAGACGGCATTGTCATAAAGTTGGCCTGGGTACCGAACAGCGAGTTGATCAGTCCGGTCGGTGACAGAAGAATTCTGACAATACCGCAGAGGACGATGACCGAAATAAAGTTCGGCATATAAAGGACCAGCTGAATCTTCTGCTTTGTCTTTGAACTCAGAATTCTGTTCAGCAGGAAGGCAAGCAGAATCGGAATCGGAAATCCCCACAGAAGACCAAAGACACTCAGTTTGAGGGTATTCATCAGATAACGCATAAAGTCAGGTGATGAAAGGAATCTCGCAAAATGATCAAACCCTACCCATTCACTGCCGAGGATGCCTCTGATCGGGTTGTATTCTGTAAATGCGATCAGAATACCGCCCATAGGGATATACCTGAAGATGATCGTCAGCAGGAAAGCCGGCATGATAAAAATCAGGTACAGCTGCCAATGCTGCTTGAAATAAACCATTGCATTATGCAGCTTGGATCCCGACACAGCACCGGCTGTGCTGCTTCCAGAAGTTTTCCCCATTGAAAATCCTCCTTTTTGAAGCAACGCCTCAGATACAAGCATTTCGCGGCAGTTGAAATGCATATAAATGTAAGCGTTTACTTCGAGACACAAAAATTCTATCATTCAATATTTTCATGCGTCAACACAGAATTGTGCATTTGCACATCCAATGTATTTTGCTTTTGCCTATAGTAAATCGGTTTACATACAGTAAATATCGCATTTGCTTATTTTTTAGCATAATAATTTATTTTTTTCTCAAAATTTATCAGATTTTTTCACTGGACACGGCACAGGTATATGCTATATTTTGTGTGTGCAAATGCACTGTTTATCTATCGTGCCATATTTGTTTTAAATCATTCCCAATGATAAAATTTATGCATTGGAAATCTGAGGTAGATGATATGAATAAAAGAGTCACGATCCAGGACATTGCAGATGCACTGGGTATTTCCCGCAATACAGTATCCAAGGCAATCAACAACTCTGACGGAATAGCTGAAGGGACCAGGGATAAGATCCTGCAGAAGGCTGTGGAAATGGGATACAAACAGTTTTCCTATGTTGCTTCCGTGGCAAATTTCAACAAAGCCATTGAAGCTGATTCACAGACCCTTTCGTCAGGTGAAATCGCTGTTTTCCTGACAAATTACATTCCTAACAGCCACTTTGCATCAACGCTGCTGGACAAGCTCCATGAAGAAACTCTGAAGATGGGATTCAGTCTGAATTTCCACCGTGTCAGCAAGGAAAACATCCAGAACCTGACCCTTCCGAAAGGATTTTCTCCGGAGGAAATCAAAGGTGTGATCTGCATTGAGATATTCAACGCTGCCTACAGCGACATGCTGTGCGGCCTGGGTATTCCCGTTCTGTTTATCGACGGCCCGTCAAGACGGGGCATGCGCAGTGTAAACGCAGACCTTCTGCTGATGGATAATTCAACAGAAATCTGCAGATTCGTTCAGCACATGGCAGACAGAAACCTGACAAGAATCGGGTTTATCGGTGATTACAATCACTGCCAGTCCTTCTGGGAACGCTATGCTGCCTACCGTGCATCAATGATCAAATTGGAAATTCCAACCGAAGATAAATTTATTATTCATCCGCCGGCGAATGATATCGACACGCTCGGCAACGCACTTGAAAACCTGGATGAAATGCCCGATGTATTCATCTGTGCCAATGATTTTGTGGCCATCGATGCCATGCAGCTGCTGGCCCAGAAAGACAGAAAGCTGCTGAAAAAAGTGCGTTTCTTCGGATTTGATGACTCGCATGAATCAAGAATTTTCTATCCGGCTCTTTCTACCGTGCATATTCATTCCCAGGCTATGGCTTTCTCCGCTCTGCATCTTCTGATTTCCAGAATGGAAGAACCGGCCATGGAATACCGCACGATTTATGTGGAAACTGACCTGGTGTTGAGGGAATCCACCGAATTCTGATTGTTCCCTGTATCCGGAGGAGTATATGAGATTTTTCTCCTATGACAGCAGTTTCAGCCAGGCACTGATCAAAATCAGCTATGCCTGCTGGCTGAATCTTCTGTGGATGATATGTTCGCTGCCCGTCTTCACAGTCGGTGCCGCAACCACCGCCCTGTATTCTGTGACTCTGAAAATCGCTGATGACGCAGAGCACAATATTACAGCCCATTTCTTCCGGGCATTCCGCAGCAACTTTGCCCAGGCCACAAGGCTGTGGCTCATTCTGCTTCTGGCGGGTGTGCTGCTTGGTACGGACGGCTATGTTGTCTGGCATCTGCGGGCTTCATCATCAGGAATCCCGGCTGTCATGTGGACTCTGAATCTGGCCCTGATCATTGCGGCGGCAGTCGTATACACGATTATTCTGATGTATACCTTCCCGCTGATTGCCAGGTTCGAAAACAACGATCTGGCAATGATCAAAAATGCATTTCTTGTCGGTGTCCAGTATCTGTTCGCAACGATTCTGATCTTTGCAATTCACTTTGCAATGTTCTATGCCGTTGTAGCTGTATTTACGCCGCTGATTCTGTTCGGAGAAGGCCTCTGTGCCCTTCTGTCATCCTCACTGCTTATCAATGTATTCCGTGTCATTGGCAGCACTGAAAATGAGGTTACGGAATGAAGAGAACGGAAAAGGAAAAAAAGAAGCTGAAACAGGCGTTCCGGAAAATGACGCCGGCGCAGAAAGCCGATTACCTGTTTACATACTATCGGCTGCCGATGTTTACAGCGATCGTTGTCCTTGCCGTGGTCGTCTCTTCCGTGATCCACGCTGTCACAAAAAAGGAGCCGGTGCTTTATCTTGCCTTTGTCAACACATCTGTCGGCGAGGAACTGGATGAGAAGATGACCGGCGGTTACATCGCCCACGAAGAATACGACCCGAAAAGGCAGGAAGTTCTGGTTTACCGTGAACTGTATATCGATGATGATGCTTCCGTTGAAAATCATCAGTATGCATATGCATCGAGACTGAAGATTCTCGGTGCCATCAGCGCCAAACAGATGGATGTAGCACTGATGAACAGCGATGCATATCAGCAGATGTCGGAAAGCGGCCTGCTTCTGCCGCTGGACGAAATCAAAAAAGATTACCCTCAGCAGTATTCCCTGCTGGAACCATATATCACTGCAAATACGGTCATTATCGAAGACAATGCGATCGAGTATGACCTGAATGAAGCAGAGACCTACGAAGCAGTCACCGAAGAAGTTAACAATGCGGTGAATGTCACTTCGTTTCCTGTCTTCACAGATGCAGAAATGAGCGGCGATGTCTATATGGGCATCATCGCCAACACGACCCACCCGCGGGGATCGGCAAACTATCTTGTCTATCTTCTCGGGCTCGAATAATGTGCCTTTCGGCACAGTTTACAAAGGCTGTAACGGTGAAAGACCGTGCCAGTAAGCCGGGGCCTTTTCGGCCAATTGCGGCAGCCGGCTTCATAATTCTTTCAATTGCAGAAAGGGGCAAATTTAATCTATGGCAACTGTATCACTGAAACACATCCAGAAAATCTATCCGAACACTGAAGCTCCGAAAAAGTCAAAGAAAAAGAAGACTGAGGATGAAGAGCCGAAAAAAGAATATAAGCTCAAGATTACCGACGAAGGCGTTGTCGCTGTTGATGACTTCAATCTCGATATCGCCGACAAAGAATTCATCGTTCTGGTCGGACCTTCCGGATGCGGAAAATCCACGACTCTGCGTATGATCGCAGGTCTGGAAGAAATTACCAGAGGCGAGCTGTACATCGATGACAAGCTGGTCAACGATGTCGCTCCGAAAGACAGAGATATTTCAATGGTCTTCCAGAACTACGCTCTGTATCCGCACATGACGGTCAGACAGAACCTGGAATTCCCGCTGAAGCTGAGAAAACTTCCGAAGGAAGAAATCGATCAGAGAGTCAACGAAGCAGCCGAAATCCTCGGCATCGTTCAGTTCCTCGACAGAAAGCCGAAGGCACTGTCAGGCGGTCAGAGACAGCGTGTTGCGATCGGACGTGCAATTGTCCGTGAGCCGAAGGTCCTGCTGATGGACGAACCGCTTTCCAACCTGGATGCCAAGCTGAGAAACCAGATGCGTGCTGAAATCATCAAGCTGAGACACCGCATCAACACAACATTCGTATATGTTACCCACGATCAGACCGAAGCCATGACCCTCGGTGACAGAATTGTCATCATGAAGGACGGCGAAGTCCAGCAGATCGGCACTCCGCAGGAAGTATTCAACTCTCCTGTCAACACCTTCGTAGCAGGCTTCATCGGCATGCCGCGCATGAATATGTTCGGCGGCGAACTGATCAAGAAGAACGGCAAATACGCGGTCAAGATCATGGATGCCGAAATCGTCCTCTCGGAAGAGAAGCAGAAGAACCTGGCTGCCAGAAACGTCGGCGAAAGACCTGTCGTCATCGGCACAAGACCTGAGCATATCACCCTGAACAATGTTGAGGGCGGAATGCTGGAAGGTGTCGTTGAAGTCAGCGAAATGATGGGTTCCTCCGTACATCTTCACCTGAATACGATGGGCAGAGACTGCATCATCATTGTTCCGACACTGGATCTGGAAGACAATTCCGCTCTTGCGTCCGGCGCAAATGTCAAATTCACACTGGCTCCGAATGCCATTCATGTATTCGATCCGGAAACCGGAAAGAATCTGGAATTCGCAGACTGATCCAATCGCATCATAACCAGCTGAAAAGCGCCCCGCTTCACTGAAGCAGGACGCTTTTTTTGTTTCTGATCATTCAGAGATCACTGCTGGCTTCCGTCTGATATACGGTTCCGTCCTTCATGACAAAGGCACAGTCCAGAAGAGCCCTGGAATCTGTAAGCAGATCTCTTCCCCAGGCGGCAATGTCGGCATTCTTCCCCTTCTCGATTGTTCCCGTAAAAGAATCGATACCGAGAATTTCGGCGTTAGTTTTTGTGGCTGCCTTCAGAATGCGGAACGGCTCCATGCCGCTGCGCATCCAGGCGTCATATTCCCAGCCGCTGTCATAATTCTGATGGTTGGCCACAAAGTCTGTACCGTATCCCAGCTTGATATGACTGTTCACAATGACCTTTCTGCCGGCGATCAGCCGATCCTTGTACAGTTCCAGCTTTGCCCGGAATTCCGGCTGCTTGTCCTTCAGCTTTTCCGGATCATAATGCACTGCCTCATCATACGGACAGAACGTCGGCACCAGATAAGCACCTTTTTCTTCAAACATCGCTGCTGTTTCCCCATCCATCAGTGAACCATGCTCACAGCCGTCAATTCCCATCTTCAGCATCGTCTGCATCATTTCCGGTGCATAGACATGAGCAGTTACCGTCGTGCCGAGCTCATGGGCCGTGCGGATCACCGCCTCCAGTTCGGCATCATTCATCTGTTTCTGCAGCGGTGTATCATTCGGTGTAAAGAATCCTCCGGTGGCCATGATCTTGATGAAGTCGGCACCGTACTTGACCTGTTCCCTGACGGCATTGACAAAGAAGTCGCTGCCGCAGCCGCAGGAAGGCTTCATATTCTGAAGCAGTGAAGCTGCCCGGAAATTGCCGGCATAGCTCTGTGAAGCATCACCATGCGAACCGGCTGTGCAGAGCGACAGCGGTGCACAGATGATCCTGGCGCCGGGAAACAGTCCCTGATTGATGGCATTGCGCACATCGACAACACCATAGCCGACACCATTGATATTGCCCATATGACGGACGCTCGTAAAACCGCGGGACAGTGCTTTTTGGGCACAGTTCAGCACTGCCAGCGTCTTCATTTCCTCCGATGTCTGATAGACTTCTTCCCTGATCCTGTGCCAGTCCCAGTAATCCATATGCACATGGGCATCGATCATGCCCGGTGTTACCGTCAGATGTGAAAGATCGATGACTTCCGCCTCTTCCGGAACTTCTGTGCTTCCTGTCACATTCTCGATTTTTCCGTCGCTGATCCAGATCCGCATCTTTTCCTGCAGTTCATCATGGATACCGTCATACAGCTTTCCGCAGATAATGATTGTCAGTCTGTCCATATTCACTTCCTCTTTACTGTTGTTTTCATTGTACATGATAATGCCTGCCGGCTGACAGAAGAAAAGAGCACCTTCCGGTGCTCCTGAATCAGCGGGTAATGATTTCGCAGGGAATGTTCATGATCTTTGCGACCTTGAGGATCGTATCGATATGCCTGCCGACTGCAGCAGCCATATGATGGGTCGGTCCTGCTTCCGACCATCTGTTGACAAATTCTCTGGCACCGCAGGTAAATCTTGTTCTCATATTGGTATCACCGAATTCAAAGATCGGGCCGTCTTCATTGACACCTTCAGCACAGACGAATTTGAAATGTCCGTCTCTGTCCTGGGTAATGGCCAGATAGGTAACAGGCCCTGTCGGCGGATAGAACTGGGTCAGGTAGCCTCCGCCGGTCTTGCCGTGGAACACCGGAACGATCTTCATGCTCGGCTTGCGGGCCTGGGAAATATCCGCATCGCCGCTGCCGGAATGGCCGATGATGCAGATGTCTTCATTGAAGTCGATCGAGTACATTTCCGAAAGCTGTCCGGTGCCGGCAATCGTCTTCAGAATGGACATTGCCATGGCAACCTTGATATCGCCTTCCACTGCACATGCCGTTCCCTGCCTGATCAGCATTGAGAACGCCGGTATCAGCATACTGTCGAGCTTGCCGGCAACCCCCTGGGCAAAGCCGTCATAGTGGGATGCAATCAGGCCCAGCTGTTCATCTTTGACCCATTTCTCAAAGGCAACGACATACTTTGCCATATCCCATACCGTTTCAACATCGGCACCGCCCTCAATTTCAAAGGTATCGAGGATTTCTTCGGCCTTGGCACAGATCGCTGCTTCATCCGTGATGTCATCGGCAATTGCCCACATCTTTTCCCAGTCAAACTGCTTTGTATAGACAAACATTCTGTGATAGAGATTGGTCTCGTCAATATACAGATCCATCATGCCCGGATACGGTCTGCCGATCTGACCGAGATTGGTATCACGGAATCTTCTTCTGACCTGGGCAGCCCGGCACCATTCTTCGATTTCCTTCTGCACCTGGGGATCACCGCCTTCGACAACACCGGTGATGACGGCATGACGCTTGCCGGCTCTTTCCAGATCGGCAACCATCTCGCCGACCGCACCGCAGGCATACAGCTCGCCAAGCCACTTGGCATTGTCCGTATTCGGATAATCCGGAGCCTTCAGTTTCTGGACATTGACAAGAACAACAGGCACATCCAGATCTCTGACTGCCGGCAGCATATTGTAGCTGGTCGCATAGGTCAGCAGCTGCATGATGACCAGGTCGACATCGGCTGCCCGGAACTTGTCACCGGCTGCCTGCGACTGTTCCTTGGTCGTGACCATGCCGCCGTCGATCAGTTCAACACTGTCAGGAATTGTTTTCTTGAATGCTTCATACTGGCTTTCAAATTCCGGCACCAGCTGCGGAAACTGCGGCAGATACGCCTGCAGTGCGATGGAGAATACACCGACTCTTGCTTTGGTTTCTACTAACATGTCCTTACTCCTTTTCATATAAGAATTCTTCCGGCAGACTGACATTGAAGTCCTTTGCCAGATCCCGGAAATTCTGCGGCGTGATCGTCTGCAGCTTTGTCGGTGACATGCTGAGAACCTTTACCAGAATCTCAGCTGATTTTTCGACCGTATGCATCAGACCGAATGTCGTATCGAAATCCGGACCGCTGGCAAACATGCCGTGATGGGCCCAGATTGCCGCATCGTATTTTTTCATCAGTTCACTTGTGGCCACAGCGATATCTCTGCCGCCGGGAACCATCCAGCCGACAACACCGATGCCGTCCGGGAATACAACCGGGCATTCCGTTGCCATTTCCCAGAGTTCCCTTGTAAAGATCCTGTCTTCCAGCGGCAGAACGAATGTCAGGGCAATGACATTTGTCGTATGGGCATGATAGATGACCCGGTGGGTACCGCCGCTTGCCTTCTTCTTGACTTCATGATTCATCAGATGCGAAGGCAGTTCGCTGGTCGGCCTGCCGCCATTGCAAAGGCCCCAGAGAATCCGGTAGTTTTCTCCCTTTTCATCCAGTTCAATGATGCAGGAGGTATCTTCCGGATCAAGAATGACATTGCGGAAATATTTTCCCGATCCGGTCACCATGAAGTATTCTCCGGCAAGATCAGGAACGGATGTGCCGATTTCCTTCCATTCGCCTGGTTCATGAAAATACGCTCTTGCCTCTTCGACTTCTTCTGGACGGATGCGGTAGGAAAGATTTCCGCCGTTTCGTTCATGCCAGCCCTGCAGCCAGCCGTCATTGCATAATCTGATAAATCCCTGTACAAATCTGATATCGGTAATACTCATTGCGGTTTGACCTCCCTGATTTCAAAACTGTTCCGAATGATATTCCTTGCGTCTTCCAGCGACGCAATTTCTTCTGAAGCGATCATCTGCACCAGCAGATTGCCGAGTGCCGTTCCTTCCGTCGGTCCGGCATATACCGTAAGACCGGTCGCATTGGCAGTCATCTGATTCAGATACATATCCTGGCTGCCGCCGCCGACAATGTTCATCGATGTATATTTCTTCCCGGTCAGCTTTTCCAGGGCACTGACAGCCCGGCGGTAATCATCCGCCAGTGATGCATATACCGTGCGCATGATCTGGCCGGTTGTTTCCGGTACCGGCTGACTGCTGTCACGGCAGGCCTGCCGGACTTCTTCAATCATTGATTCCGGTGCCAGGAAACGGTCATCATCGACATCCACAAGCGCACTGAAGTCCGCTTCTTTCTCTGCCGCCTCAATCAGCTGCGGGAAGGACGGCACTGTTCCGTTTTCATCCTTCAGCTCACGGCGGATATTCTGGATCATCCAGAGTCCCATGATGTTCTTCAGATAGCGGAAGCGGTATTCATAGCCGCCTTCATTAGTGAAGTTCAGCATCATGCTTTCCGGTGATGTGATCGGTTCACCGTTTTCCACACCCAGCAGTGACCAGGTGCCGGAAGACAGGAACACTGCATTTTCATCCTTTGCCGGTACGGCAAGATATGCCGAACCGGTATCATGCGTTGCCGGCAGGATCACCTTCATATTCATGCCGGTTTCCTTCCGGGTTTCTTCCGAGAATCCGCCGAGCACCGATCCCGGTTCATGGATCTTCTGAAATATCTTCCCCGGCAGGCCCAGGGTCCGGATCAGTTCCTGATCCCAGTCCTTTGTTTCGGCATTGACCAGAGCGGTTGTTGTCGCATTGGTATATTCCTGCGCCATCTTTCCGGTCAGCCGGTAATTCAGATAATCCGGTATCATCAGCATCGCCGCAGCCTGTTCCAGCTGCTCCGGATGTTCCTTTTTCAGGGCCAGCAGCTGATAGACCGTATTGAATTTCTGATACTGTATGCCGGCAATGGCATAATGTCTGGCAAACGGCAGGACAGCTTCTGTTTCTTCCCGGATTCCGTTTGTTCTGTCATCACGATAGGCGACAGCGTCGCCGATGCGTTTTCCTTCCTGATCCAGCAGCACATAGTCAACCGCCCAGGTATCGATTCCCATGGTTTCAGGGAAAAATCCCTGCCGTCCGCATTCCCGAATCCCGGCCAGAATCTGCGCATACAGATCATCAATATCCCAGCACAGGTGACCGTTCTGTTCTGTCAGTCTGTTTTCAAAGCGGCAGATCTCCTGCAGTTTCATTTTCCCGTCTTCCAGACATCCGATGATATGCCTGCCGGAAGATGCACCGATATCGACAGCCAGATGATAATGTGTCATATCCACCTCACTTTTTAAAAAAGATTTTTATTACAATTGCAGTATATCCGTTTTATTCTCATGTTACTATTGTGATAAGTATTATTTATTTTTGAAAAAGTCTACTCGAGGATACTGTTATGCTCACATATACGCTGGATATTGAAAAAGGCAGCCTGTGGCTGCGCACAACACCGTCGGAATTTGCCCTGAAACAGCCCTACTGCTGCACGGAAGCAGGAATCTTCTATGCCGGCAGGAATTTCAATACTGTCCGTGACTACAAGGACAGCTACCTGCTTTTCTATACCATTGCCGGCTGCGGCATTGTTTCGCAGAATCATGCCTCTGTGAAACTGCAGCCCGGGCAGGCACTGCTGATCAACTGCCGCACGCCGCAGTCCTACGGAACGGATCCGGATACCGGCTTCTGGACCCACTACTGGGTGCACCTGGACGGCAGCGGGGTGCGGGCTCTGGAAGATCTGCTCATACCGGACGGAAAGAACACGGTCTTTACCGCCAGCGAAGACAGCCTGCAGGCACAGTTTGACATTCTCCTCAGAAACCTGGAAAACACTTCTTCCGAAACTGTGCTCAGAATCAGTCTTGCGGCCCATCAGATCATGACCAGTCTGATCCTGCAGAGATCTTCCGCATATTCCCGCAATCAGAAGCTGATCATGAAGACAGCCGATTATATTGCCTCCCGCTGCTGTTCAGATATCAGCCTGCCGGAACTGCTGAAAATTGCCGGCATGTCCAGGGCTTATTACCTGCGTCTGTTCCGCCAGTATATCGGCACAACACCGCACAACTATCTCCTTTCCCTGCGGATCACCAAAGCCAAGGAACTGCTGGAAGTCACAGATCTTTCCATTCATGAAATTGCCATGGAAACCGGCTTCAGTGATGATGCTTCCTTCAGCACCCGTTTCTCGGCCATGGCCGGAATCAGTCCTTCCCGCTATCGGAAAGATGCCATCACCAGAAAACAGGTTTCCCAGTCCGCGGATACAGAAAAAACAGATGTCTGAACATCTGCTTTCTGTAAATATCATTTTTTGATGCGCAGCGCCAGCCGCAGAACATTTGCCGCACTTCTCTGCAGTTCAGCCCGGGTAATTCCGTCAGCTGACTTCAGGATTTTCAGCAGGCTTTTATCCGGCCGGTATTTTCTGGCTGTGTGGCCCATATCGCCGGGCATCAGAACATCAACCTGGGCCCGCACACGATAGGCATTGTTTTTCAGCAGCGGGAATTCCGGACTCTTTGCCCGCCGCATCCACCAGTCGGTGATGACACAGCCGTCATAGCCCCATTCACTGCGCAGCACCGTCGTCACCAGATCATAATGATAATGACTCCAGACACCGTTGACCTTGTTGTAGGAAGTCATGATCGTCAGCGGCTTTCCTTCCTTCACGGCGATTTCAAAATTGCGCAGATAGATTTCCCGCAGTGTTCTTTCACTGAGCCGCGAATCATGGGTATTGCGTCTGGTTTCCTGGTTGTTGCAGGCAAAGTGC
>JAZPXY010000019.1:0-3136 GCA_045543875.1 Bulleidia sp. | reverse complement strand
ATAGGCAAATGATACGTCTTCAAACCGGACGGAACGGATGCGGTCAATGCTTTCCGGATGTTCCGGCTCAGCGGCGGAAGGCAGCGTATCTTCAATGATGAACAGACGCTCAGCTGCCGCAAAGGTTTCCAGCAGATGCGTGACGACAAAGGTCAGCGAGAATGTGGAAGAGAAAGAAGCTGCCGCAATAAATGAAACGATCACGGTCCCCGCAGGATCCGACGCACCATGAGAGGCCAGATATGCCCCGCAGGAAAGGATCAGGATCCTTGCCAGATAGACAAAGAAATTCGGTACGGCAGTTACAGCCTGCTGGTGCAGGATCATGCCATGGGCGGATCGGCTGACACGGTCATTCTGCTTCATAACAAGATCCTTCCGCTTGCGTCCGTACCCGAAGATCTGGATATCCCGGATGCCGTAGACACTTTCCAGAATCATGGCATTCAGTTCACCGAGATGCGTACGGTAGCGCAGACCGAGCGAACGTCCGCTCTTCAGCGCGATCAGAGGGATAACAATGCTGATGAGGATATAAACCGGAATCAATACCAGGGCAAACAGCCTGCTGTAATGCCAGGCTATTGCGACAGAGGTGACCGGCAGAAGGATAACGGTAAACATCGGACCGATCGTGTGGGCAAAGAAGAACTCCAGTGTTTCTATGTCGGATACGGCAATGTTCAGAATATCGCCTTTCTTTCTGTCGATCAGAAATGCCGGTGCAATTCTGTCCAGTGTCTCAAACAGACTGACACGCATGCCTGCCAGCAGACCATATGCACCGATATGTGAATAAACACCTTCGAGATACCTGCATACGGCGATCATCAGCCCGCTGAGGCAGGTCAGAACGATATACAGGACCATATTGCCTTTCATCATTCCGGAGGCACAGAGCAGTGCGGCTGCTCCGAATCCCATCAGTCCCATATGAGAGAGATTTCCGATGATGCTGGCAAGTGCGGAAATGACAAGATAGATCTGAATGCCGGAAGCGATCTTCAGCAAGCGCGAAGCCATTTCTCCAAGAGAATATCTGTATTTCTTTCTCATAATTCCGCCTCCAGTGCTTCCTGTTCATTGACCAGCTTTCGATACAACCCATCGCTTTGAAGCAGTGATTCGTGACTGCCATGTTCAGCGATCTGTCCATGTTCCAGTACGTAGATCTCATGTGCATTGCGGATGGAGGACATCCGGTGTGAAATAATGATCAGAGAACGTGTTTTCCCGAGGCGCTCAATGCATGCCCGGATCTCGCGCTCACTGTCTGTATCGACGGATGAGGTCGCCTCATCGAAGATGATGTATTCTGCTTTTGAAAGCAGTGCTCTGGCAATTCCGATCTTCTGCCGCTGTCCCCCAGATAGCCTACTGCCGGCATCTCCGACATCCGTGTCCAGTCCTTCCGGAAGTGATCTGACCCATCCGGTCAGCTGTACTTCTTCCAGGGCTTCCATCAGTTCATTGTCCTGTGCCCCAGCCGCGATCAGCAGGTTGTCCCGGATCGTTCCGGAGAACAGGCTGACGCTCTGCGGTACCATGATGATCTTCTTACGGAGCTCCTCCGGCTTCATGCTTTTCAGATTCCTGCCGTCAATATAAATATCGCCGCTCTGCGGATCAAAGAAGCGCATCATCAGGGAAGCGATCGTGCTCTTTCCGCTTCCGGACAGACCGACCAGTGCGGCAGTACTGCCTTTTTGAATATGCAGTGAGATATCTTTCAGAGCCATGTCTCTGCCTTCATAGCCGAAGGACACATTTCTGAAGGTGATGCCTTCCTTACCAGAAGGATCTTCCGGAAGATCCGGATCATAGGGCCGGGAGGTATCCACAGCCATAATGTCTTCGACTTTGGTGGCGGCAGAAACTGCCGTCAGTGCGGTATGAGTTGCGCTCATCAATGAGCGCAGGGAACTGAAATAGGAATACGACAGCATCAGTACCGTCAGTGCACTGCCGATATATGTCGGATTCTTTTTGACGGAAACACACAGCAGAATCAGGGATCCTGCGATGGAGCTGTACATCATTGTTTCCGTTACCAGGAAAGATGTGAAGTTTACCTTCATGAATTTGTTGATGTCGACATTCAGCTGTTCCGCTTTGCGTGCCAATGTGTCCCTGTGATCTTCTGTACGGTTGAACAGCTTGAGCGTGGTCAGCCCGCGTATGGAATCCAGATAATAAGCCGTCATGTCTTCCACGGAATTCCAGTAGGTCCGCCGCAGTGCTTCGATCCTTGCACGGAATACATTGTTGATGGGCAGCAGGATCAGTGAAATGCATAAAAGCAGCACGGCAATGGTACCGGAAGTATTTCTCAGACGGAAAAACAGATATACCGGAGCAATCAGCGAGAAGATCAGACTCGGAAGATACGTGCTGTAATATGTCTGCATGCGTTCCACCGCTTCCACGGAAGAGGTGATGGCGGAAACCGGACCGATCCGTTCGATATTTCCGGCATCCAGTTCCAGAACCTTGTTGAAGATGGAAGCGCGCATCTGATGTCTTGCCTGAGCAGTGCAGCGGTATTCCAGTTCTCCCTGCAGCAGCTGTGCTCCCAATGTAAGCACAGAAGCCAGCAATGCCGAGCGCACGGCATCTGTGAGCGTCACGGCTGATGATCCCGGTGAGAGAAAAGATCCGAGATACATGCCGACTGCCGACGCAAACCGGGCAATTCCGATAAGCGCGAGAAAGCGCACTGCGACGATCGCAATGATCCATTTCCATAATCCTTTTGCCAGTTTCAGCAATGTCTGATCCAGTAACAGCATATAAAAGCCTCCGGTTAGTCATATAAAACATGAAATATCATAACACAACAGTTCGCATTCATTTCGGTCCATGCCCGATGTAAAAAAGGAATGCCTGATACAGTCCTTCATGATCAAAACTGCGTGCTGTTTCCTCAGACATGATTCCTAACGAAAGTGTATTCTACATGATCACAATGCTTCTGCCTTCTGGCATCCTTATGCCGGGCAGACAGATACGGTATTTTGCGTCATCCTGAATTGTTTGCCGGAGAATCATGCTAAGATAATGATGTACATGTTTCAAACAAAGATCCGGAAAAGAATAATTGCCGAAAACAACTGAAGCGCATATTGATCTGGTTCTG
>JAZPXY010000018.1:0-47919 GCA_045543875.1 Bulleidia sp. | reverse complement strand
CGTGCGTAACCACCAGCATCGTCATTCCTTCATCTGCCAGATCGCGCATGACCGCGAGTACTTCTCCGATCAGTTCCGGATCAAGGGCGCTGGTCGGTTCATCGAAATAGATAATTTCCGGATCCGTTGCCAGAGCTCTTGCGATCGCAACACGCTGCTGCTGACCGCCGGAAAGCTGTGACGGATAGGAATCCAGACGATCCGCCATTCCTACTTTTTCAAGGGCTTCAATGGCCTTCTTTTCGGCCGTTTCCTTCGCAATCTTGCGGGCAGTGATCAGTCCTTCCGTTACATTCTGAAGAACCGTCTTGTTCAGGAACAGGTTGTAGTTCTGGAAGACAAACGCGGTCTTTTTTCTGAGCCGGCTGATGTCCTTCTTTGAAATGGAATGCATATCAAATGTTTCGCCGTCAAAGGTCATTGTGCCGCTGTCGGCGATTTCCAGGAAATTGATGCATCTCAGCAGGGTTGTCTTGCCGGAACCGGACGGTCCCAGGATGGCAACGACATCACCCTTGTCCACATGCAGGCTGACTCCGCGCAGAGCACCGAAACTGCCGAAAGATTTTGTCACATTCTGTACGTCAATCATCTGGTGCCTCCGTATACATTCAGTTTCTTCTCACCCCAGCTCTGCAGCCATGTCAGAACCGTGCAGAACATCAGATAGATAAAGCCGACTTCCAGATACAGCGCCAGTGACTGATAGACACGGCCGTTGATGATCTGCGTCTGGCGGAGCATTTCACTGACCGTAATGGTAGATGCCATTGATGTGCTCTTGATCATGGAAATAAAGGAATTCGACAGTGACGGGAAAGCTGTGCGGAATGCCTGCGGCAGGATGATCCTGCGCATGATCTGCCAGTAGCTCATGCCGACACAGTATCCGGCTTCCAGCTGTCCTTTCGGAACAGCCTCCAGCGCCGCACGCATGCTTTCTGCCATATAGGCGCCTTCATTGACGGCAAAGCACAGCACCGCGGCCGGAAAAGCCGGCAGTACAATGCCCACCGAAGGCAGACCGTAAAAGACAAGATACAGCTGCACCAGCAGCGGTGTGCCTCTTATGATCCAGATATAGAAGCGGCAAAACTGCTTCAGTCCCCTGATATTCGCATACTGGACAACAGCGACCAGAATGGAAATGATCAGAGCAAAAAGGAACGACAGCACAGCCAGGGGAATGGTTACCTTAAGGCCGGCCATCAGTATTTTCATAAACGAATCGATCAGAATCTGCAGTACTCTTTCATCCATATTTTTATTACCCGATATAGGTATTTATACCAAATAACTTTTTTTAATCAAGATATATGACTAACACGTTTCATCCATCATCCGGATCAGCACCCGGATGCCCTGGAGATAGGCCCGTACGGAAATGCGCTCATTGGTGCCGTGAACGCCTTTGGCCCGGATTTCCGGATCCTCCAGGAACGGCTCAAAGCGCATGCAGCAGTCACAGACGCCTTCATAGCTGCGGGCATCGGTTGCCGTCGTATTCACGGACGGAACAAAGACGATATCCTTAAAATAATGCGACAGAACATTCTGCAGCGAACGGAAGCCCATGGTATCAAAGCGTGACTCCCGGGAAGCTTCATTGGCAACGATGAATTCTGCCTTTACATTTTCTCCTGCCAGTTTCCGGCAGTGTTCCAGCAGACCGGCATCGCTATCCTGAGGAGCCAGGCGGAAATTGATGACTGCCTCCATATGCTGGGGCATGACATTGCCGGCCTGTGATCCGCCGGAAATCATTGTTGGCGCAATGGTGGTATGGATCTGACTGTTCAGGTCCGGATGCGACAGATAATGATCAATGATCTGCTGCTCATTGGCATCAATATCCTTAACCGCTTCCTTCAGCGGTCCTTCCTTTATATACGGTGTCAGGATGCGCAGGGTTTCCCGGATGCTGGGAACCAGCACATTGTCCAGAGGATGATCCACGATTGCCGCAATTGCCTTCGCCAGAACACCGAGGGATGTGCCGCGGAACGGATTGGAACTGTGGCCGCCGGAGGATTCTGCCGACAGCTTCAGATCGGCATAGCCTTTTTCATACATGCCGATACTGCCGACAGCGATATCAGCCCCGTAGGCTTCGCCGCTGCCGACCCGGCCGCCTTCATCCAGCACGAATTCCAGTTCAATGCCCTGCTCCTTCAGATACCTGGCAATGGCAATCGCACCGGAACCGATAACTTCTTCATCCTGTCCGAAGGCAAGATACAGCGTACGCCGGAACTGCTTTCCGTTTTCCAGAAGATACTCCAGGCTTTCCAGCTCGCCGATGAGCATCTCCTTGATGTCCATCGCGCCTCTGCCCCAGATATACCCGTCCGCAACATCGCCGCTGAAAGGATCATGGAGCCAGTCTTCTTCTGTTCCTTCCACCACCGGAACAACATCCTGATGGGCCATGAACAGCGCCGGCTTCAGAGACAGATCACTGCCTTCAATTCTGATCAGAACACTCTGATCGATCTGCCGGTATTCACCCTGCTTCATGATCTCGGGATACCATTCCCTCATCTTCTCATGGAAGCGGTCAAATGCCGCATAGTCGATCAATGATGTATCCATGTAGCTGGTCGTATTGATCTGAATCGCTTCGGAAAGATGCCTGACGGCAGCCTCGCCGTTCAGACCTGCATATTCTTCTTCATTAATATAGAGATCATATATATTCATGGATTAATTCTACTTTACTGCCTATATCCTGTCCAACGAAAGGCCTTTTTCAGAGCCCCTGAAAAAGGGAAAAACCGGCAGCTTTCCCGGGGCATATCATGCATACATGAGAATGCCGGCATGCTAATATGAAGGCATATTCAGAAAGGGATCGTTATGAAACAGCTGAAGATCGAATCATTCAAGGAAATAAGCATCCTGGACAATGTAAAGTACTCCCCGGACGGTTCCAGAACGGTATTTCATGCCATGAAGCCGAATACGGAAACAGACGGCTATGACAATACCCTGTGGCTTCTCACAGACGGAAAGCTCCGGCAGCTGACCTACGGAAACAGAGAGAGGGAATTCATCTTCCTGGATGACAATACCGTTCTCTTCCGCTCTGACAAGGAAGCGGACAGACCGAATTACAGCACCTGGCAGACGATCGACCTGGAAACAGGTGTGATCCGCAGCAAATACCGCTTCCCGATACCGACCGAGAACCTGATTATGCTGGAAAACGGCGATGTGCTTCTGTGCGGCAGCACCTGGCGGGGATATGAGGACCTGTATCTCGGCAAGGAAGAAGACATTCAGAAATTCACACAGTTCTGGAAGGATGAAACTGACTTTGAAGTGCTGACTACATATCCATGGTGGAACAACGGCGGACCTTTCACACGCGGTCTGGTGCATTCCCTGTATCTGTATCATGCCGAAGCGGAAACCCTGGAACGGCTGACACCGGCTGATGCCGATGTCACACGCATAAAGATCAGTGAAGATCAGAAAACCGTCTATTATATGAAATCGGCGGCAGAATTCCGCCACACAATGACTGCGAGCCTGTGCATGATGGACCTGTCAGACAGAAAGGAAACAGAGCTGCTGTCAGATACCTGTCTGATTTCCGACTATGTGCCGTGCAGTGACAGAATCGTTGCGGCCTTTACCGAACGGACCCACGGCTTCTGCAGCGATCCCGACCTCTATGTCATTGACCCAAAGGATCCGCAGCCGCAGCTTCTGGCACCGCTTGACCGCAGCATGCATTCCCTGAAATGCAGCGAAGGAAAGGTCTGGTTCATCGCCACCGATTATGACAGCAGCCATCTCTGCACCGTCGAAGACGGAAAAGTTGTCAAAAAGACAACAGCTGCCGGACTTGCTGCCGCCTTTGATGTGCACGGCGATCAGTTCATTGTTTCCGCCCAGTTCGATACAAGACCGCATGAACTGTATGACCGGAACGAGAACCGCCTGACCGGATTCAACGATGCCATGACCGATGAATACTTCAAGTCTGTTCCGGAACCGATTCCGTTCGAGGCACGGATCTGCGCGGCTATATCCTCAAGCCTCAGGACTATGACGCAAACAGAAAGTATCCGACCCTGTTCTATATTCACGGCGGTCCCAAAGGTCTGTATGCACCGGTCTATATGCCGGAACATCAGTACTGGGCTTCGCACGGATATATCGTGCTGTTTACCAACATCCGCGGTTCTGACGGCAGAGGCGGCGCCTTTGCGGACATCCGCGGAAAACTCGGAACTGTTGACTATGACGATCTGATGAAATTCCTTGATACAGCCATCGAAAGATATCCCCAGATCGATACCGAAAAGCTCCTGGTAACCGGCGGCTCCTACGGCGGCTTTATGACCAACTGGGTCATTACCCATACCGACAGATTCAAGGCAGCCATTTCCCAGTGCTGCATCTCCAACTGGATCACCCTCAACCAGCTTTCCGATATCGGCTATGAATTCAGCGAAGATCTGCTGGCTTCCGATCCGTGGGATACAGTCGAAAAAATGTGGGATCAGTCACCGCTGAAATATGCAAAGAATGTCAAAACACCGACCCTTTTCATCCACGGCTTTGAAGACTACCGCACCCCGATCGATCAGTGCTATCAGATGTACACTGCCCTGAAGCGCTTCAATGTCGATACAAAAACCGTACTGTTCAGAGGCGACCATCACGGATTCTCCAATGTCGGCAAGCCTTCACACCGCATCCGCAGACTGCAGGAAATGACCGACTGGTTTGACACATACCTGTCCCGCTGAGCAGATCAGATATCTTTCTTCATACTATATATAGTGAGCAGACAGAAATGTCTGCTCATTTTATTTTCTGTGCATTGTATTACAGACCAAAAGAAAACAGCAGATGATCTGCTGTTTGTCCGTTTGCTTTTCCGGGATTGGTTATGCTGCACACCAGCCGCCGTCGACAGCCAGTTCTGCACCGCTGATATATGCTGACTCATCAGATGCCAGGAACAGGCAGGCATTGGCGATTTCCTTCGGATCGCCGACTTCCGGTGCTGTCGCAAGAACCTTCTGGATCTTGCCGTAGGATTCCATGTTCGGCATGCCCATGGAGTTGGCAATTTCCGTCTTGAATCCGCCGGCAATGATTGCATTGGAACGGATGTTTTCTTCTTTATACATATAAGCCGTATTGCGGGACAGCGATACTACTGCTGCCTTGCTGGCGCAGTATACGGCACCGGCACATGTCTTGTATGCACCTTCAGAAGCAATGTGAATGATCGAACCGCCGCTGTTCTGTGCCTTCATGACATTGACTGCCTTGCGAGTTGCATAGAACGGACCATAGACATTGACGCTGAATACGGATTCCAGCTTCTCATCCGAGAAATCTGCGACACCGGACATATCATCCATGATGCCGGCATTGTTCACAAGAATATCAACCTTGCCGAAGTTCTCTGCCGCAAAGTCGATCATTGCCTCGTTGACTTCCTTTTTGGAAATGTCTCCCGGATACGGAAGAACCTTTCCTTCTTCACCCTTCAGGCTTTCTGCCAGTTCTTCAAGGCGTTCCTTGCGGCGTGCCACTGCAACAACATTTGCACCTTCCTTTGCGAACAGCGCAACAATTTCTTTTCCCATGCCGCTGCTGGCGCCTGTAACAACGGCAGTCTTACCTGTAAGTCTTCCCATATTCTTATCCTTTTTTCTAATCTGAATCTTCAAAACGCAAGACAATTATATTTCTAAATAAGAATTATCTGTGTCTAACATCTGATACATCACAGAAATAAGTTAGAGAGCTGTTTCCCGCTGCACATACTGCATGAATCAAATAGGAAATAACTATTTTACAGCAGGAAATCATCTGCCTATAATAGAAACCGTTTTGTGAACGGAGATAACAGTATGAACAAGGATCTTACAGAAGGAAAAGCTGAGAAGGTACTGTGGCAGTTCTGCCTGCCGCTGTTCGGCAGTATCATATTCCAGCAGCTGTACAATATTGCCGACAGTCTTGTGGCCGGCAAGTTTATCGGAGAAAACGCTCTGGCGGCAGTAGGCAACAGCTATGAGATCACCCTGATCTTCATTGCCTTTGCCTTCGGATGCAATATCGGATGTTCCGTCATCGTATCCACTTTCTTCGGGGCAAAGAAATACGAAAGAATGAAAGAGGCAGTCTCGACGGCACTGATTGCCAGCGGCGTTCTCTGTGCCGTGCTGATGGCCGCCGGCATTCTGTCCTGTGAACTGCTGCTGAACCTGATCAGGACGCCGGCAGAAATTCTGTCCGATTCGAAACTGTATCTTGATATCTATATATGGGGTCTTCCGTTCATGTTCTTCTATAACATTTCCAACGGCATTTTCTCAGCCATGGGAGATTCCCGGACACCGTTCTATTTCCTGGCTGTTTCTTCCCTCAGCAACATCTTCATGGACATCTGGTTCGTTGCAGGCCTGAAGATGGGAATTGCCGGTGTTGCCTGGGCAACCTTCATCTGCCAGGGCATCAGCTGTATTCTCGCAGTCAGTGTTGTCATGAAGCGTCTTAAAGGCATCCGCACAGAAGAGCCGTATGCCCTGTTCTCCTGGGACATCTGCGGCAGAATCGCAAGAATCGCCGTACCAAGCACCCTCCAGCAGAGCTTTATCTCCATCGGCAATATCATTCTGCAGAGTGTCATCAACGGCTTTGGCCCCGGTGTCATTGCCGGCTATTCCGCCGCCATCAAGCTGAACAACCTTGTCATCACTTCCTTCACCACTCTCGGCAACGGTGTCTCCAACTATGCGGCACAGAATATCGGTGCCGGAAAACTGAAAAGAATCCCGGAAGGTTTCCAGGCCGGCCTGAAGCTGGTGTGGATCCTTTCAGCTGTACTTACTTCCTTATATCTGATCGGCGGCAGACAGCTGCTGATGCTGTTCATGAATGATACCTCCGGTGAGGCAATGAAGACAGGTCTGACATTCCTGCGCATTGCATCGCCCTTCTATGCAGTCATTTCCGCCAAGCTTGTAGCAGACGGCATCCTGCGCGGTGCAGGACGCATGAAGGAATTCATGACTGCCACCTTCACGGATCTGATCCTGCGTGTCACCCTTGCCATCCTGCTGTCAAAGACATCTCTTGGTTCCACCGGTATCTGGTGTTCCTGGCCGATCGGCTGGATCACCGCCACGATTCTCTCAATCAGCTTTTACCGCCAGGGCCCGTGGTTCAAGGAAACAGATCAGAAATCATAGTTCATCCCTGCAGCCGGCACAGCGCCGGCTTTTTTTCAGATTATGAATCATCCGTGCATATATTGGATGACAGTCTGAATAAACTTCTTCCTGCAATACATCTTCATTGCAGAGAAAGACTTCCTGAAACAGGCAGGCTTCCTGCCGGTAAATTTACCGGGCAATCTGTGATCAATGAATTGAAAATAAATACTGAAAAATAATCAAAGAAAATGATATATTATAAAGCTGACATGAAATATGCCGGCAGGTACAGGCGGACTGTGCGGCGGACAGCAGCTGTTCGTTGCCGTGAATATGAGGGTTCCATACAGCAGTGATAACTGTGGAATCTTCATACTGATGAGAAAAGGAGAAACAATATGGCAGAAAAAATGGAATTAATGGATGACGGCCTGCTGGATCTAGTAAGCGGCGGATATCTGAAATCAGGCTGGAGTGATTATCTGGACCAGTGGATGGCCAAATATCAGGGCGAATATACCAAAGAGAGGTTTCTTGAGATGTTTGATATCTACTGGGAAAGGGCAAAGGAAGGCAAGCAGACCATGGGTGGCAATATTCGCTACATGATCAGCCCTGATACCACTGATGCGGATTATGAAGCATGCCGGCGGTACATCGAAGAAAACTACAAGTATACGCCCGATCCATGGAACTTATACCCAACAGAATGAGTAAACGGAGACTGTAAACATGAAAGAAATCAACGGCAGACAGATTAATGACGCTGTATTGAATTATATTAACGGCGGAACAAAAGAACAAAACGAGGAGCTTCAGGAATACGCAAAGCGGCATTATCCGGATTATGACAAGTATGATCCCAAGAGTGCAGCCGCCTTCTTTATAATGGAATCATATAAATTGAGGGCCAGCAGAATGTCAGATGATCCGGATATTGAAAACTTATATCTTATTGACGGCCAGACAGTTGACCATGCGACCCTGATGTCCATGCTGAGAGAAATCTACGGTGACTGAACCGATAAAACATAAAAAATTGTTTATAGGCACTGAACGAATACTGACATTTCCGAGATGGAAAGATGTCTGATTATATTGTTGCGGCAAATAATGAAAGGATCCGAAAACTTTTTCGGGTCCTTTTTAGCTTATGTCCGGCTTGTCAGCGAAAATGTACCACAAGCAATCACAGTTGTCTCTGACACTATGCGAATAATAACCAAAAAAGACAACTGACTTGCCTTACGACTCATCGAGTTTCTTCGTAAGAAAAGCCAGAATTATTTGGCATTTTCATGCCATTTATCCTGGCTTATTTTCTTCTGGCCTCTTTTACCGCAACGTCACTCTCTTAACTTAATGACATTGGCCGGCATTGCCGGTTTTTTTTCTGTCCGTCCTGCATGTTATCATTCAGAGACACGGAAATTCCGCCTGACCTGTTTCCAGAAACGTTCACCGATCGGTGTTAAAGCCTGGAATCTGTTATGAATCAGATACAGCTTTACTTCCTGTTTCGGTTCCAGTGGCCGGAATACCAGTCCGCTGTCTTCGGAAACATCAATGATATGTTCAAAAGTCAGAAGATACCCGAGGCCTTCTCTGACAAACATCGATGCATTGAAGGAAAGACGGAAGGAGCCTTCCAGATGAAGCTGATCATAATATTCTCCGGCCCATTCCCGGATATCTCCCTGCCATCCCTGCTCCGAGCCGAAGACAGGAAGTCCGGTCATGTCTGCAGCCCGGATGCCCTTTTTCTTTGCCAGCGGGCAGTCCGCAGGCATGATCAGTCCCCAGATATCCTTTTGAGGAAATTCAACAGATTCATATTTTTTCGGATCCGGCATTTCACAGATGACCGCAAAATCCAGAAGCCCTTTATCCAGCTTTTCTGTCACCTGCTCTGTATCGCCGCTGCTGATGTGATAGTTTAATCCGGGATATTGTTTTTTGAATATGCGAAGTTCCCGGGCAAGATAACGGATCTGAAAAGATTCTGCTAGGCCGAGATAAAGATCACCGCCGGTAATATCATCCAGGGACAGAAATTCCTTTTCAATCTTGTCTGCCATTGAGACAAGATCTTCTGCCCGGTCTCTTAACAGCGCTCCTTCTTCTGTCAGGGCAATGCTGAAACTGTGGCGGACAAAGAGTTTTTTGCCAAGTTCTTCCTCCAGTGACTTCAAAGCCTTGGACAGTGTAGGCTGACTGACATGCAGCAGCTCTGCCGCCCTGGTCATGTTTTCTTCCCGTGCAGCCGCAAGAAAATAGCGTAAGTTCCTGATTTCCATCTGATTTTTCTCCTTTCCCTTGATATTCCTCTTTAGAATATCACGATATTCGATATTGCTATTCGCAAAATTCTTTGAAGCACGCTATAAAAGAATTGGATAAACAAAGAAAACTGAGAAAGGAAGATAAACATGATCGTGAAAGAAGAACTGAAACTGACACAGGAATGGGACAAGACATTTGAAAAGAGCGAAAAAGTTGATCACTGCAAAGTCACATTCATCAACCGCTACGGCATTACGCTGGCAGCGGACATGTATGTTCCGAAGAATGCAGAAGGAAAACTTGCGGCAGTCGCAGTGTGCGGCCCCTTTGGTGCCGTAAAGGAACAGTGCTCCGGTCTCTATGCCCAGACCATGGCAGAGCGCGGCTTTGTGACATTGGCATTTGATCCTTCCTTTACCGGAGAGAGCGGCGGCAATGTCCGCTATATGGCTTCTCCGGACATCAATACCGAAGATTTCATGGCAGCGGTTGATTTCCTTTCCCTGCATGAACTTGTCGACCCCGAACGGATCGGCATCATCGGCATCTGCGGCTGGGGCGGAATGGCCCTGAATGCAGCATCTCTGGACACAAGAATCAAGGCCACTGTCGCTTCCACCATGTATGACATGACACGCGTCAATGCCAACGGCTATTTTGATGCCGAAGACAGTGAAGAAGCACGGTATCAGAAGCGTGCCGCAATGTGCGCACAGCGTCTGGAAGACCTGAAAAACGGTGAGTATAAATTAGGCGGAGGTGTTGTCGATCCCCTGCCGGAAGACGCACCTTATTTCGTAAAGGATTATTATGACTATTACAAAACAGATCGCGGATATCACGCAAGATCATTGAATTCCAACGGCGGCTGGAATGTCATCGGCTGCGAAAGCTTTATGAATCAGCCGATCCTGCAGTATACGAATGAAATCCGCAGTGCCGTGATGGTCATGCATGGTGACAAGGCGCATTCCTTCTACTTCGGAAAAGACGCCTATTCCAATATGATCAAAGACAGCAAATATACGGAAAACAAGGAACTGCTGGTAATTGAAGGCGCCTCTCACACAGATCTGTATGACGGCGGAAACAAAAATGCAATCCCCTTTGACCGGCTGGCAGAGTTCTTCAATAACTATCTGAAATAATGAACAGATACGTCAAATGACCTAAGAGAGAACCTCTTTCATATCACAGAGTGAACTACCCGCCGCTTAGGCATTGACTTGAAGCGGGGGCTTCCTGCGAAGTGAGTATACCCAATGGTTCCTCATATTGAGCAGGCTATCCCGGCAGTTCCTGCCGTTCTTGTACATATATACGTTACTTATCAGGCATGCAGTATCTGTATGCCTTTTTCTCTGATGTTGATGGCAGCGTTGATATCCCTGTCATGTCTGCTGTGACACACCGGACATTCCCATCTGCGGATATGAAGATCCTTGTTCTCTTTCTGTATATGTCCGCATGCATGGCACTTCTGTGATGACGGGAAGTATCTGTCTGTCTTTATGATCTTCCTTCCATGCCATTCTGCCTTGTATTCCAGCATCCGGATGAATTCGCTCCATGATACATCAGCGATCTCCTTTGCCATCTTCTTCTCTGCAAGCATCCCTCTGATATCAAGATCTTCCATACAGATCACATCTTGGTTCTTGATGAGTTCCGTACTGACCTTGTGTTCAAAGTTTCTTCTTGCATTTCTGATCTTTTCATGGATCTTTGCGATGACCTTTTTCTGTTTCTGATAGTTCCGGCATTCTTTCAATGGCCTTTTCAATACAGGATATTTCTTTCCGTTTCGTTCGATGTAATGTGATACATTGGCATTGAACATCCGGGAAAGCTTCTTCTGTTCTCTCTGCAGTTTCTGCTCATATTTTCTGTATATCTTCGGATTGCATATACGTGTTCCGTCAGAAAGAACGATGAAATCATGCACACCAAGATCAATACCGGCAGTAAAGCCGAGAATGATGAACTGAGAGAACTTCTCAGAAGCTACGGGTACAATCCCGTAACTGCTGACGACATCTATGATGTGCTGGAGGATCTGGGCGCTGTTGATAATTATGAAACGTCCCACCTCACCGATGAACCGCGAAACAACATTCTCGTGCGCTTCAATGACAATGAGGTCATCTGGGGTGATGAAGATCTGGAAGAAGTCACCCATGCCCAGTTTATGGATGATGTGCGCCGTGTGCTGAAAAGCCGTTTCGGCCGCTGATTGTAATCATAATGGGCTTTCAGGCCGTCATGAAAATGACGGCTTTTCTTTTGTGTATATGGCATGAAGACATACATTGTTTTTGTTATAATCTCTTCATATGTCAAAGGAGGGGAGCCTATGAGCACAATGGTTCAGAAACGATATAAGACGAAGGAGCTGCTGTCACGCTTTGCGCCGTATCTTCTGAAACAGAAGAAGCTGCTGATTTTTGATCTGTTCTGTGCTTCCCTGACAACCCTGTGCGATATCGTGCTGCCCCGCATCATGAGTTCCCTGACCAATACCGCCATGTATGATCCGGCCTCGCTGACCGTCAGCCTGGTCGTGCGTCTGGCTGTGATCTACGGCATTCTGCGGCTGATCGACATGGCTGCCTATTACTTCATGTCTTCGCAGGGCCATATCATGGGTGTCTATATTGAAACGGACATGCGCACCGATGCTTTCCGCCATCTTGAGCGTCTCAGTGACAGTTTCTATGCCAATACGAAAGTCGGCCAGCTGATGGGAATCATTACCAGTGACCTGTTTGACATCACCGAATTTGCCCATCACTGTCCGGAAGAATTCTTCATTGCCTTCATCAAGGCCACGGTTGCCTTTATCATTCTCTGTCAGTCGAACATTCTTCTGACCGTCATCATCTTTGCCTGCATTCCGGTCATGCTGTGGGCATCAATCAAGCTGAATTTCCATTTCCGCAATGCCACCAAGGCCCAGCGCGTGCAGATCGGTGAACTGAATTCCCAGGTTGAGGAATCTCTGCTCGGCGTCAGAGTCGTCAAGGCCTTTACGGCAGAGGAATATGAACTTGGCCGCTTTGCCGACCGCAATGAGAAGTTCAAGGACGTCAAGAAAAAACGCTATTATGCGATGGCAGCTTACATGATGTCGACCCGTTTCTTTGACGGCCTGATGTATCTGACAACGATCCTGGCCGGCGGCCTGTTCATGGTCAACGGTCTGATCAATGCCGGTGACATGGTTGCCTATATGCTGTATGTCACGACAATGATCGCAACGATCCGAAGAATTGTCGAGTTTGCCGAACAGTTCCAGTCCGGTCTGACCGGCATTGAACGGTTCCTCGAAATCATGGATACACCGGTGGACATTCATGATGCCCCGGATGCGAAGGAACTGGAAGTGAAGGGCGGACATATCGTCTTCGACGATGTCTCCTTTGAATATCCCGATGATCATAACCGCGTCCTGCATCATATCAATCTTGATATCAGGCCGGGTGAGAATCTTGCCCTGGTCGGTGAAAGCGGCGGCGGCAAGACCACCTTGTCTTCCCTGATTCCGCGCTTCTATGATGTCACGGACGGAAGGATCCTGATCGATGATCAGGATATCCGCAGTGTCACCCTGCATTCCCTGAGAAGTGCCATCGGCGTTGTCCAGCAGGATGTCTATCTGTTCTCGGGAACGATTCTGGAGAATATTGCCTACGGCCGCCAGGATGCGACAAGGGAAGAAATCATGCAGGCCGCAAAGCTGGCCGGTGCCGACAGTTTCATCAATGAACTGAAAGACGGCTATGACACCTATGTCGGCGAACGCGGCGTCAAGCTTTCCGGCGGTCAGAAGCAGCGTATTTCCATTGCCCGTGTTTTCCTCAAGAACCCGCCGATCCTGATCCTCGATGAGGCAACTTCAGCCCTCGACAACCAGAGTGAGCTGCTGATCGAAGAAAGCCTGGAGAAACTGTCAAAGGGCAGAACGACACTGACCATTGCCCATCGTCTGACTACCGTCAAGGATGCCGACAGAATCATTGTTCTGAACAAAAACGGCATTGAGGAAGAAGGCAGCCACGAAGAGCTGCTGGCGAAGAAAGGCATCTATTTCCGTCTCTGGAACGGACTGAGTGCCGAAGATCTGCTTGCCTGAAAACAAAAAAAGGAGCTGTAACTCCTGAAGCCTGATGATATCAGTCACCGGGTTTCCTTACAGTTCCTTTTTTCTTACTATGATGCCGTGATCGCTCTTTGTATACGTGGTTCCTTCCCAGGCGCATTCGTACATTCTTATCAGCTCCTGCAGATCTTCTTCTGATCCGTCTGTCGAAAACAGCCGCGGATTGCCGTGATACTGTTCGGTCAGTTCCGCTTTCAGCTGATCCAGCGTATGTCCGCCGCGTTTATTCAGGTATACGAAATAATCGACGGAATCTTCTGCGTCCTCCGTCAAAGTACCGCCGTCGACGTTTTCCAGTGCGGCATCACACAGTATTTTTACATTCTTGATCATCCTGTGAACCTCCTCACCATTACTATACACCAAGCATCTGTCGGCGGCTTGCCTGTCATGAACCGACAGGGTAATTCATTTCCTGCAAAAACGGCTGCCTGTTCAGAAGCGAACGGACAGCCGCAGATGTTCAGATTGTCAGGATTTCAGCTATTCCCTGTCCATGTTCAGAGCGGCACGGATTTCCTTGCCTCTTTCCTGCTTGGTGACAGCCCATTTCGGACCTTCGGCATACATCTTTGCCAGTTCGGCCAGGACTTCCGGAACATTGATGCCCTGCGGACAGGCGTGGGTGCACTGGCCGCAGCTGATGCAGGCGGACGGAAGCTTGTCTTCGTCCAGACCGTCCAGGCGCATGCCGGCAATGGCACTCGGATTGACCTTGTAGTCATTGTATACAGACAGAAGGTAGGGGATGTTGAGGCCCATCGGACAGCCGTCGCAGCAGTATCGGCAGGCGGTGCAGGGAACACCGGATTTCATGCCTTCGGCAATGTCCAGCAGGGTATTCCGCTCATCATCGCTCAGCGGCCGGTGGCTTTCAAAGGTATTCAGATTGTCTTCCACCTGGCTGATTTCATTCATGCCGGAAAGAATGACTTTGATATTGGGCAGATCCTGCAGAAAGCGGAAGGCATAGGAAGCACTGCTGGCATTTTCATCGAATGCCTTCAGTCTTGCTGTCTGTTCTTCATTCAGATTTGCCAGTCTGCCGCCGCGGCAGGGTTCCATGACCCAGACACCGAGGCCGTGGCTGGTAATGATGTCATATTTCTTCTTAGCGTCCTGCAGTGTCCAGTCGAGATAGTTGCACTGGATCTGAACGAACTCAAAGACGCCTTCATGCCGGCTCAGGAATTCTTCCAGGAGATCTGGACCGCCGTGGAAGGAGAAGCCGAGATGACGGATCTTTCCTTCTTCCTTCATCTTCAGGATGTCGGGAATGATATGGTATTCATCGCTTTCGTAGATCTTTACTGACCATTCGGTAATATTGTGGAACAGATAGAAGTCGAAATAATCGGTCCGGCACTTCTCTAGGGACAGATTGAACAGGGCAATGTTGTCAATCGGACCCGGCAGGGAATGGCCGGGGAACTTGTCGGCGATATAGTAGCTTTCCCGCGGATACTTCTTCAGGGCTTCCGCCATTGCGATTTCCGAGTTGCCGCCGAGATACGGATAGGCAGTATCGAAGTAATTGACGCCTTTGCGGATGGCAAGATCAAACATCTGATTGACTGTTTCCTGGTCGATTTCACCGGTTTCGGGATCGGTTTTGAAACGCATGCAGCCAAAACCGAGACGGGACAGTTTCAGCCCCTGAAAATCACTGTAGATCATAATGGTCACCTTTACACTCTTTCTGGCTCCATTGTAATGGAAAACCGGCAGATATGACAGCCGCATGCGGTGTACAATAAGGAAAAAGGAGAAACATCATGCTTGAAACCGGAACAAAGGCACCGGACTTTACCCTGCCGGACCAGAACGGAAAATATCATTCACTCTCAGATTACCGGGGCCAGAAAGTCATTCTGTATTTCTATCCCAAAGACCAGACAGCCGGATGCATCAAGGAAGCCTGTTCCTTCCGTGACCGCTATCCGCAGATCCGCGAGAAAGGCGCAGTCATTCTCGGCGTGTCCAAAGACTCGGTAAAATCACACAAGAACTTTGAAGAGAAACAGTCGCTTCCGTTTACGCTGCTTTCCGATGAAAGCACGGAAGTCATTCAGATGTATGATGTCTGGAAAGAAAAGAAGATGGCCGGCAGGACCTATATGGGCATTGTCCGCTCCACCTATCTGATCGATGAGGAAGGGATTATCATCAAAGCCTATGACAAGGTCAATACCGGAAAGCACGGCGACGAAGTCCTGGGAGATCTTGGATGAAGGTGATTCTCTCGCCCGCCAAAAAGATGGTGCGGGCAGACGATGATTTCACATATAAAGATCTGCCGGTATTTCTCGCTGACAGCAGGAAACTGCTGGCCGAACTGCGCACTTATGATGAAGCGGAACTGAAGAAGATCTGGAAGTGTTCCGACCGGCTGGTGCAGGAGAATCTGCAGAGACTGCAGGAAGCAGATCTGGAAAGAAATCTTTCGCCGGCTGTCTTTTCCTATGTCGGACTTGCCTTTCAGCATATGGCACCGGGAGCACTGACCGATGCCGGCCTGGACTGGCTGCAGGATCATCTGCGCATCCTGTCCGGCTTCTACGGCATTCTGAAGCCGTTTGACGGCATCACCCCGTACCGCCTGGAAATGCAGGCAGTCCTGCCAAAAACCGGCAGCCTCTATGAATTCTGGGGTGACCGCCTGTATCAGGAAATGAATGATGATCTGATCATCAATCTGGCCTCAAAGGAATACAGCGATGCCGTGCTGCCCTATGTCAGAGGCAGGGCAGTCACGATTGTCTTTGCCGAAGAAAAGAACGGAAAGCTGATTCAGAAAGGCACCTATGCCAAGATGGCAAGAGGGGAAATGACTTACTGGCTGGCCGAGAACAGAATCGAAGATCCGGACCAGATCAAAACCTTCCGCAATGCCTGCCATTATTCCGAAGAACATTCCGATGACAATACCTTTGTATTCATATCTGACAGAAAATGACTTTCGCAGTGAAAGTCTTTTCTTTACGGCAAAGGCAGTCATATAATTAGTTATAACTAACGGAGCAGATGATATGAAAAAGATCAGATATGAAATACAGCCGGACGGCTTTCACGGTGTCTATTATCCGCATCAGGATCCTTCCCGCAAAGGCATGATCATCATGTTCGGCGATGACTGTGAAGACCATCTGGCAAGATGTGCCGCTTCCTATTTTCAGGATCTCGGCTGCAATGTCATGGCCCTCTCAGCTGCCAGAAAAGACTACGGCTATCACAGCTGGCCGCTCGAGAATATCGAAAAGGCGATCAGTGTCATGAAGGAAAAGGGAAATGAAGTCTTCGGCATTGCCGGCATTTCCACCACCGGCATGATTGCCCTGGCTGCCGCATCCCTGATTCCTGACCTGACGCTGACCATTGCCATGTCGGCATCAGACTTCGTCATGCAGGGATTCATCCGGGACGGACTCGACGGCTGCGAGGAAAGGCCGGCGAACGGCGAATCCACTCTGACCTGGCGGGGCAGGGCACTGCCGTATCTTCCCTATGCCTGGAGTCATCCCGCATACTGGCAGATGCTGAAACAGGAAGCGGCGAATACCCACAACATGTCAGCCGCAAGGAATCTGTTTGATGAATCGGAAAACCGTTTTCCGATGAATGAAGACATTACAATCAAAACGGAAAATATCAAAGGCACTCTGCTTCTGGCGGGAGCGGAAGATGATGCCCTGTGGGATACCTGCCGCTACAGCCGCCGGATCATGCAGAGACTGCAGGAAAGAGAACATGAATGCACACTGGTACCGCTGCTGTATGAGCACGGAACACATTTTGTCATTCCCGAAGGAATCATGAAGAAAGTTCTGCCGTTCGGCATTGATTTCCTGCTTCCGAAGCTGTTTTCTGCCGCCAGGGGTCATACTGACGAATGCCGGAAAACAAGGGAGAAAATTGATGCGGCGGTACAGAAAGCCATTGCAGACTGGCAATGACTCTTTCCTGGCTGTACAATGGCAGTAACAACAGGAGTAGACTATGAATTACAGAAAAATACTGTCTGCTTTCCTGGTCCTTGCCGTTATGTGCGGATGCGCCGGCAAAGAACAGACAGGAAGCTGGAAGACAAACAGCGAATACGTGGTCCAGCTGCAGGCCGATGCTGCCGTAAAGCCGGATCTGATCGAAGCTGAGAATCCTTCCCTGAAGCCGGTGACAGTACTTGCTTCACAGGTTGTCAGCGGGGTCAATTATGCCGTGCTCTGCTTTGATGAATCAGCAGAGACATGGAATGTAGCCGTCCTTTATGTCGATGCGGCCGGAAAATCATCCCTGACATCCACAAAGGAAATCACCATGCCGGAGGTCGCTGTCAGTGATTCCGGCATTCCGGAAGGACTGGCCGGCGGCTGGAGCGTCAGTGAATCGGCAAGCAATGCCGTTACCCTGCCGGAGGATGTCTTTAGGGCATATCAGAGTGCAGCCGAGGCCTATGAAGATGCTGTCCTGTATCCGATTGCCATGTTTGCCTCGCAGCCCGTCAGCGGAACCAACTGCCTGATCCTGGCCAGGGGAAGCGGAAAAGACGGCACCCAGCTGTATGTGACAAATCTCTGGATCCATGCCGACGGAACAGCGGAACTGAGTGATGTGAAATACTTTGATCTGCTGAAATATGTCAGTCAGTAAAAGCGGTTTTCATGCCGCTTTTTTTGTGAGGTAAACATGATACATCTGGAAAAATGGCCGTATCTGAGAAAGAACGAACTGGAAGACCTGTATGCGAATGCCGATCAGAGCCACTGTCTGGTCCGTCTGCCGGTGCCGCTGCCGCTGTCTTCAACAAGAAACTATATGCGGGCGGTCCGGACAGAGAGTACCAACGGCCGGCCGTTCCTCTGCTTTGCCGTATATCTGGATGATCAGGTCATCGGCAAGATCGAGGCATCAAAGGATGAAGAAGAGAATGGCGAAACCGATCTGATCCTGAAACAGGCATATACCGGCAAAGGATACGGCACCGAAGCCATGAAGCAGTTTCTGCAGCTGCTGGCAGAGAAACAGTGGTGCCGCAGCCTTGCTGCCTATACCGACCGGGACAATACTGCCATGATCCGTCTTCTGGAAAAGACCGGTTTTGACAAAGGCCGCGGCTTCGCTGCCGATGTCATGATTCCTGATTACGGCACCTATACGATGAAGACGGTCAGAGGCATAGAGTATGTTTATTATTTTTCAGATGAAAAATGATAATATATTTCCTGTAACAGACAAAGAAAGGCAGGAATATGACAAAAGAAAAAGTCAGATGGGGTGACAGGCGCGACGGAAAGCGGGTAACGGCACCCGGTCTGCAGACGGTCATGACAGCTCTGTTTCCCAATCGTACCGATGCTGAAGTTTATCTGAATGATACGCTTGATGCGACGGAACTGATCAAATATCTGGAAAAGAAGAATGAAGGCAGGGAAGACGGCAAAATGACGATCTTCCACTGCATGATCACAGCTCTGGCAAGAATGCTGGTGGAACGGCCGATGATGAACCGTTTTATCCAGGGATACAGAATCTATGAAAGAAATGAAATCAGTCTTTCTTTCGTCGCCAAGCGCAGGTTTGCGGACGGCGCCGAAGAAACCCTGATGTATCTGGTGCCGGAAATGACCGATACGGTCAATGAAATATCAAAGAAGATCATCGGTGATGTCCGCGAAGCCCGCAAAAGCGAGCATGCGACCGGCGGCATCGATGAACTGCTGGACAGGTTTGCGGCTCTGCCGAGACCGGTATTCGCAGCTTCGGTCCGCATCATCCGCTGGCTGGATTTCTGGGGCAAGAATCCGAAGTTCCTGACTGACGGTGATCCGAACTATTCCTCGATCCTGGTTTCCAACCTCGGCAGTATCAAATGCCCGTCTGTCTATCATCACCTGAACAACTACGGAACCAATTCCATCATGGTGACGATCGGCACCCTGCACAAGGAAGAATATCTGTTTGAGGACGGCCACAAGGAAATCCGTGATGTCATCGATATCGGTGCCACCCTGGATGAAAGAATCGGTGACGGCTTCTACTTTGCCCGCAGCCTGAAGCTGCTGAAGCATATCTGTGCTCATCCCGAAATCCTTGAAAAGCCGCTCAATGAACCAAGCGGATTTGATTACAGATAATCAGACAGTTCCCGGCAGCTGCCGGGAACATTTTTTTCCATCTCTGCAGCTGAGAATTGCGGAAGTATGCGGGGATTTGAAAACAGAAGCGTATAATACATGAGAACAACGGAGAAATTGCAAACTATGACAAACCAGTTACTTACATTATGGCGTCTGGAAGCCGACGATGAAAAAGGCTTCGGAAAGCCGCAGAAGGCAGTCATTGCCTTTGCCGGTGCGGTTTCACTGATACCGCTGCTGAATACAGCTTCCATCCGGGAAGATGTTCTGGACCTGCACAGCGGAATTTCCTATCACTTCTTCTGCCGTCAGGCAAAACTGCCGGTCGGCACGGTATATATTGCCCGCTATGAAAAAAAAGGCTCTGCCTGGAAGGCTGCCGATATGGGCCATGAAGAGGATCTGTTTGCGGCCGCATTTGCCGGTTCACATTATCTGAAGGAAGAAGAGGATGACTTTGCAAACGGCTGCCTGTATACACTGGAGCGGGCGGTCAATACCTTCCTGATGGATGAAAGTGAAGATACCTGGGGACAGATGTGCCTGCAGCTGTACAACGCACTTCTGAACAATGCCTGCATCTATCTCAACAGCTATGAGGAAGACATGAAGAGAAACGGGATGCGGCTGATGTTCACATCAAAGAAGGCGAAGGAGCGGGTCAGTACTGCCAGTGACAAGGTGCTGCCGCTGGAACTGCTGATCCGGGATATCGCTGAAGATGATGCCGCCAGCAAAGGCCTTTCCATCATGTCTGACAACGGCTGGAATATCATGGTGACACTGCCCAAGGAAGCAGTCCAGGAAATTTACCGTCTCTATCTGATGGAAGTGTCCGGTTCATGACGGTAAATATTGCTTTTTTCAGCCCGGATAAGTAAAATATAAGAGTTTTACGCAAGGAGGTACTAGACATGAGTAAAGCAATCTTAGTAAAGTCCAAGAAGGATATCGTGGAAAGAGTAGCTGAAAACTGCGGTCTGACAAAGAAGGCTGCCGATACAGTTGTTACAGAAGTATTTGACGAAATCATCGATACATTAAAAGACGGCGGTGAAATCTCCATCAGCGGTTTCGGCAAGTTCGAAGTCAAGGAACGTGCTGCCAGAGAAGGCATCAACCCGGCCACAAAGGAAAAGATCCAGATCGCTGCTTCCAAGGCTGTCGGCTTCAAGGCTTCCAAGACATTAAAAGAAGCAGTCAAGTAATTGCTGCAGAAAAAGAATCAGTAAAGAAGGTGCAGATCCCATGGGTCTGCACTTTATTTATGGGGGTACGGTATAATGGAAATGACAAAGGATTTACGGAAAGGAGAGCTGTCCTATGAAAAAAGCTGCCGGAATCATATTGTCTCTTGTCTGTCTGCTGGCAGGATGCCGGAAGATACCTTCCCTGACGGAAATTGCCGGCAATGATGAAGCCTGGGCAGATGAAAAGCTGCAGGGTCTGCGCCAGAGTGCTGCTGCCGATGCCTGGAAAGAAGCAGATGAAGTGATCAGTGCCGACGGCACGGATACCCTGTATTATCACAGCGATGAACCTTCCGCCCGAATGATCGTAAACTTCAAAGACGGAGTATATGAGGGCATTCAGATTCATCCGCTGATTGAAAGCAGCAGTGAGGAAGCAGGCGATGTATACTGCCGGCCGACGTTTTATTTCAAATCCTGTGAAGACGGACAGTATTACTATCCTGTCTTTGCCGTGGCATATCCTTCCCGCTATAACATGATGAACAGAAGCTTTAAGGCTGTGGAGGACTTCTTTGCGAAATACGGTGTTCCCTGCCAGTTGAGTGAAGAGGAACGGGAAACATATGCATTGTCCAGAGTCGCATCAGCAAAGCATTATCCGGAAGTCTGGCTTCCAGAGGATGTCATGGCTGAAGCACAGCAGGAAATCAGCAGGATGACAATCAATATCTTTCTGGAAGATCAGCATTATAATCAGGATTATCTGTTCCATCTCATTCCGTCGGCCGTGATTGATGAATAGAAGAAGACAGCGGCAAAGAAATCAAGTACAATAAACGCATGGAAGAAATCAATCAGAAAGACCTGAAAAAACTGCTGAAGTGGCAGCAGTTCATTCTCGATATGGCATTTGCCATGCAGGACCTGACAAAGGATATGGAAGGACAGAAAATCTTCATCGAACCGATGAAAAAGCACAGTGCCGAAATGTATGCCAATGCCAGAACCCTGCAGAAGGTGACCGGCCAGGAACTGCAGGCAACTGACAAGGAAGCCAAGGACGGAAGAAAGACGATCAAATACTTCAGTCTCAGACGCCTGTTCTCGGTCATGGCAGGCACCGTCAAGGAAGATGCCAGATATCACGATATCTATATCAAAAACTATCCGGCGATCAAGCCTGTCATTGACAGTGAAAAGCGTATTGCCGAATCGGTGAAGCGGCTGGAAGAAAGAGCCAAGAAACAGAAAGAGATCCATAAAAAAATCGGACTGAAATAAGTCCGTTTTTTTACAGCAGTTCAGCAGCCGTCTTCTTTTCGGCAGTAATGATGTCGTTTTCAATGGTGACGACCATGAATGTCCGGGGGCTGTTGTCGCGGCTTTTCCAGAGTGAGCCGGGATTGAGCAGGCGGATGCCTCTGACCGTGCCGTCGTAATAGAGATGGGAATGACCGAAGAATACGGCATTGAAGCCGTTTTTCACGGCATATCTGGCAACGGCTTCATAATCCGGAGCAGCACCGGCAAACAGATCATGGCCATGCTTGATCAGTATGCGCAGGGAACCTGCCGCAATCACAGCTTCCCGCGGATAAAGATCACTGCTGTCGAGATTGCCGGCAACGGTCTTGAATCCCTCAGCCTTGTCGGGAGAGACGAGGATATCGCCGCAGTGGATGTAATGATCGGCATCCGGGTATTTTTCCCGTATCTTCTTCAGAACCGATGTATTGGAATGAGTGTCACTGACAAGTATGATTTTCATATTGTAATTATAACGAAATTCGTTGCACAAAAAGAATAAAATGTGGAATAATATAAAGCTATGAAAAAAGAACAGATGATTGTCATGAACGGCAGCGAGAAAATTGATGATGCAGAACTTCTGGCTGTCACCGGCGGTGAATCGAAAGAATTCGAACAGATCACGGACTGGATCCGCAGGAATGATTCCCGAAACTACAACCGCAAGATGACCACCAACAAGATCCTGGTTGTACGCTGGCTGAAAGACCATGTGCCGGGATTTACCAAATGTTCCTATCATCAGTACAGCGAAAATGAGTACTATGTTGAAGGATGCGGCAATGATCCTCTGAATCATGAGCAGTTCATGGAACTGATTGAAAAGAATGCAGAATAACATGAAGAATCACGCGGAAAGGCGTGATTTTTTCGTCCCGGATCCATCTGTCTGCAGGTTATAATGAAACCATCGGGAGGGAATATATGCCTGTAGGAATCATAATCAATATCACTGCCGTCATTCTTGGTGCCCTGATCGGCACCGTTGTCAAAGACCGGCTTTCAGATGAACTGAAGACGGGACTGACAATGATATCCGGCATCGCATCCATGGGAATGGGCATCAGCACGATCGTGCTGATGGAGAACATGCCGGCGGTTGTCTTTTCCCTGATCCTGGGCACTGCCCTTGGCCTCCTGCTGCATCTCGGCAATGCCGTAACGAAAGGGGCAGGGGCAATGCAGAAGCTGATGGGTGTGAAGGATTCTGCCCTCGGCGATCAGCTGGTGACCGTCATTGTCCTTTTCTGTGCCAGCGGCACCGGCATCTACGGATCACTGGTCAGCGGCATGAGCGGCGACCATACGATCCTGATTGCCAAAAGCATCCTTGATTTCTTTACAGCCATGATCTTTGCCTGCACCCTTGGCAAAGCGGTGGCGGCCATTGCCGTCCCTCAGGCAGCGGTGATGCTGACACTGTTTTTCCTGGCGGGAGTGATCGTACCGCTGACAACACCGGCAATGATCAATGACTTCAAGGCCTGCGGCGGCTTTATCATGCTGGCAACCGGCTTCCGCATTCTGCAGCTGAAGCAGTTCCCGACTGCCGATATGATTCCGGCCATGATTCTGGTCATGCCGCTGTCCGCTTTCTGGATGTCAGTGATCCTGCCGCTGCTTTCATGAAAGGACAAATATGCCGGAAGAAATTGAAGAACTGAGAGAGAAACTGGAAGACTACTACGGAACGGCCATGGCATCGGGCATGCCGATGGCTGTCATTGAACTGTCGGAAGTTTCTTCCATGAGTGATGAAGAAGTGATGGAAAGAGCAGAAGAACTGCATATCCGCTGAAAACACCGCAGGGTGTTTTTCTTTTTCAGGAAAAAATCTGAAAATGCCGGAAGGACAATGCCCGGAAACTGGTAAACGGGTTTACAATAAAAGTGCAGGAGGCATTTTCATGGCCTATTCAAAAGATCATCTGAAGTCATTCTGCCGCTATGAGATCAGCGGTGAGGAATTGCTGGATTCCGAGAAGTATACTTCTCCTTTTGATCCGTGTCCGGAAAAGGACGGATATCTCTGCACCCTGGCCGACCTCAGTGAGGCAATTGAAAACGGCAGCGGTGAGGAAGAAGAATTCATCCGTCAGTGGGTGCCGCTGTTTTTACTGCTGATCCGCAACAATCATGTGCTGATTGCCAATGCCTATGAAGATGAAAACAAAGGCATGCCGACCGAATACAGCATTCTTCTGGAAGCCTGCGTGATCCTGGCTGAGATGTACGGAACGGAAGGACCGGCATCCGACCTGAAGGAAGTCCGGGATCTGATCAGAAACTATTATGACAATCTGAAACTGCCGCTGGATGAGAGAACTCTGACCGTGCCGGAAATGATGGATTTCATTCTCTACTGGCGCGGCGGCGACGAAGAACCGGAAGGTGTCTACCGCCGGCTCTATCAGGAATACGTGGAACTGCTGGCGGACAATCATATGTATGAAGGGCTCCATATCAGAGCTGAGGAATGCTCGGAAGGGACCCATATCTTTGCGCCCGACTGGAAACAGGCCAGAGCCGATTATGATGAACTGCTGGATATGACCAATGATGCGCAGTATGCCGAAGCCCTGGGCCATATTGCCTATTACGGCCGAACCAATGACGGCCGTCCCGAATATGACAAAGCCCTGCAGTACTATACGATGGCAGCCCTGACCGGAAGACCCGCAAGCCGTCTGAAACTGGCGGATATGTATATGTACGGGGAAGGGGTGCGCAAGAATCCGGTTTCCGCTTCCGCTGCTGTCAACGAAGTCTATACCCATGAACTGGAACAGTTTATGGATGAAACCGATGACTGCTGCTTTGCCGACAGTGCCTTTCACATGGGCAATCTGTATAAGGACAGCGAAGAGATCTATGACCCGGAGATGGCCTATTACTATTATCTGCAGGCCCAGTTTGCACTGCCGCGGAAGATGGAAGTGCATGAAACCTTTGAAGACCGCATTCTGGCACTGAAAATCGCTGCCGCTATACAGGAAGTGCTGCCGGATACCGAATACACAGAAAAACAATATACCGTTCGCTATGAAAACCTGGAAGACATTCTGATGTGCCTGGAAGGAATTTCCTATCAGATGCAGATGGAACGGAAGGTCATGAAAAACGGAAAGGTAAAGCTGGTCTTCCGCTACAACAAAAAGGAATATGATGATATGCCTCCGCAACTGCTGATGACAGTTCCGGAAGCCGGATACTGTGCAATGACCGACCAGATCACCGTCTGGCTGGATCATCCGGTTGATGTAGTGACCCTTGACAACAGGAATACCGTTGATTTTGACAGCATCCACAACAACAGCCTGTACAAAGGAGAGGTGAGAATGGCATCCATCTTTGATGACATGACAATCAAGCTCAAGAAGCCGAAAGAAGAAAAGAAAGAAAAGGAACAGCCGCGTACTTACAGAATCCATCTGAGCTGATTCCTGAACAGACATACACCCAAAGAGACTGCCGTCATGACAGTCTCTTTTCGGTTGGGATATGATACAATAACTATTAGTTAGATTTAACTAACATCAGAAACGGCAGGTCTTTGTTCAGGTCTGTCGCAATGCCAAAGGAGGGGAAGAAATGAAATACGGATTTGCCGGTGTGCTTTTTTCAGCCCTGCTGTCGAAACCGGTCTATGAATATACTGCCCGGGTTCTGCCTCAGCTGGATCTGAAAGAATTCCGGAAAAGGCATATGAAGGAATACCGGGCAATGGTCAGCCGCACGCCTTCCGTCGGTTCCATGAAGGACAACATGTTTGCGCCTGTCATGTACATGGCCTGCTACGGCCTGGCCTATTACAAGGCAGATCCGGAACATATCACGGAAGAAATCTTTGCCGGCATGATCGATGCCATCTGCCGCTCCGATATCATGAAGCGTGTGTATAAAGGCAAAAACTGCTTTGATCAGAAGGAAATTGACAAGTATGTCAGAGGTTCAGAGCGCTCAAAAAAGCGGCAGTATCCGATGGACTGGGTCTTTGACTTCTCCTATGATCTTTCTGTTCCCGAGTACTATGTGACCCATCATGAATGCGGTGTATGCAAGATTGCCCAAAGAGAAGGGCTGATGTTTCTGATGCCGTATCTCTGTGCCATGGATTATCCGACCATTGAATACAAGGGCGGAAAGCTGTTAAGGACAAAGACACTTGGAAGCGGCGGTGACTGCTGTGATTTCCATGTCATTAAAAAGGAAGCCTGAACATGTTTCATGAATACGGCACGGAACATCCGAAGATCATTGTCATGATCCACGGCACTGCCATGTCATGGAAGATGTTTGGGCCGGCAGCCGAAGCACTGGCAGATACATATCATGTCATTCTTGTCGGCGTGCCCGGTCATGATCCCGATACCGATGATGAATTCACATCGGTGGAAGAGACCGCATCGGAAATAGAGGCAGGGCTGATGCACAGGGGAATCAGCTCCGTTGATCTGCTGTACGGTCTGTCAATGGGCGGCGGCATTGCCCTGCGCATGCTGGCGGACAATAAACTGAAGATCCGTCATGCGGTGATCGACGGCGGCATTGCCCCGTATGAATTTCCGAAGGCTGTCTGTGCATTGATCCTGGCAAAGGACGTTGTCCTGACCGGCCTGGCAAAGCACAGCCGCAGACTTCTTTCCTATGCCTTTTCCGATCAGGATTACGGAAAGGAAACGGTGGACGGAATGTATCAGGTACTGCGTCATATGAGTGCGAAGACCATATTCAGAGTCTATGCATCGACCGACAACTATTCCATGCCTGATGTTTTCCCGGAAACTGACACTGAGATCGAATACTGGTACGGCAGTGAAGAGGAACAGGAACGGAAAACAGATATTCAATATTTTAAAAAACATGTCCCACAGGTACGCTTCCGCATTCTGTCCGGCCGGAAGCACGGCCAGTATGCGGCAGCTGATACAGAAAGCTTTATAAAGGATCTGTGTGAGCGCATATGAAGATCGTAAAGAGAATTCTCAGGAGGATATGATGCAGTTTGAAGAAATGGGAAATAAAAACGGAAAGACACTGATGCTGCTGCCGGGCACAGCCTGCGACTGGCAGACAAATTTCGGCAATGTTCTGGATGCACTGGGAAAGAAATATCATCTGATCTGTGTCAACTATGACGGCTTTGACGGCAGTGATCTGATTTTTCACGATATCCTGAGTGTCACGGCAAAGATTGAAAAGTATATCAGGGACAATCACGGCGGAAGAGTCGACGGTGCGATCGGCTCATCACTCGGCAGCACGTTCGTCGGTCAGCTGATCATGCGAAGGAATATTCACATCGATCATGGCATCTTCGGGAGTCCGGATCTGGATCAGAGCGGTAAATTCAGTGCCCGCCTGCAGGCAAAGCTGGTTGTCCCGCTGCTGGCCGGCATTGCCGGAAACGAGAAAAGAAAGGCCTGGACAAGGAATCTGCTGAAAAAGACTTTCGAGATGAATGATGAAACGGCAGACAGGTTTGTCGGATGCTTTTCAAAGTTCCGTCCCGAATCGATCCGGAATGAATACTACACCGATCTTCTGACCTGGCTGGATAAGGATATTCATGTGGAAGGCACCCGCATTCACTTCATCTATGCCCGCAGAATGGGAGAGAAGTATCTGAAGCGGTATCTGAAGTATTTCCGTGAACCGGAGATCAGGGCATTTGACATGCAGCATGAGCAGTGGCTGTTCGGCGGCGAGAAATATGCCGTGCCGGTGCTGAAGGCAATCGACGAATTCATGGAAACGGAGTGTTCATAATATGGCTCTGAAACTGGGCCTTGCCGGCTGTGTTCTGCTGTTTCTTGGCATCTGGGGCGTCACTGTCACAATGCCCACACCGCTGCTGCTCGGTTATTTTCCTGCTGATGTGCAGGAAAAACTGCGGCCAAGGGCAGAAAACATGCCGATGTCTCTGAAAAGAGTCATCGGCTGGATCATCCTGGTTCTGATGATTGCCGGCTTTATCGGACTGTTTGTATATGCCGGCATTGACGGAAAAAGGAACGGCTTTACATTCCTGCAGTTCTTTCTGCGCTTCCTTGTCATCGGAGCAGTGATCAAGGCCTTCGATATCATTGCCCTGGACTGGTTTCTGCTGACAAAATCACATTTCTTTCAGCATTATTTTCCGGAAACGGAAGGATGTGAAGGCTGGAAACAGTTCGGCTATACCCGCCGCCAGCAGGCCGGAGAGTGCATCAAGATTCTTGCCGGCAGCCTGACTGCGGCACTTGTCTGTACACTTTTCTAGACTGAAAAAGGAGATTCTATGAAACATCAGAGGCTGATCAAAGGCGTCCGTGCAATTCTGGAAGAGGAATACGGAAGCGAGGAATCAGAAAGAATAGCCGATTGGGCCCAGGGAAGATATCTGCAGCTGTGCCGGGAAAACCATAATGATTCAAAGGCATTGAAACAGCATACTTTCACCAGGATCTATCCGGCTGTTGCCGTATATGAAACACTGCGGAAATACGGAATCTCTCAGGAAAAGGCAGTCTGGTATGTGAGGGAATACTTCATCCGCTTTGCGGCAGACACAGTTCCTTATCTGCAGAAGCTTATTTCTGTGACACATACTGAAAGGATCATACCGGCACTGTTTCAGAAGCTTTCCGAAAAAGGATTTCCGCCGGAAGCCGGATTTGCATATGAATTTCCGCCGAAAGAAAGGAATCAGGCAAGATTCAATATCCTGAGCTGTCCGTATATGAAAACCTGTCAGAAGTACGGCTGCCCGGAACTCTGCACTGCTTTCTGTGACGGTGATGATGCCGGCTACGGAAACCTGCATCAGAATCTCAGATGGGGCAGGACAAAGACGATCGGCCGCGGTGATGACTGCTGCAACTTCCTGCTTGAATATGTCCGGGATACAGGTAGCGGAAGGAAATCATTTCGAAAAGAACTGCAGGATTTTCTTTCCGTACATCCGTACAGCACATACACAGACACAAAGGGCTCAATGCGCTACATTCTTGTCGGCGATGAAGACAAGCCTGCCATGATTTTTTTCAACGGCCTGGAACTGCAGGAAACATGGATTGGATATGTCAGTGCATTTGAGCAGGATTACCGGGTGCTGATCATCGAATATCCGTTATATGCAGGAACTATGGATGAATTTCTTGCGGCTGTGCATGATCTTATGGAGGAACTTCATATAAGCAGTCCGGTTGTTGTTTCATATAGTGACGGCGGACTGCATGCCCAGCTGTTTTTCCGCAGATATCCTGATGAAGTCAGGGATCTGATTCTGATGTCCACACTGACGATCGATTCAAAATACTGTGAAGATATCATTGAAAAAGAAATACCGCACAAAGACCGGTACCGGCGGCTGTTCCGCATGATTCCGTTTGTGCTTCTGAAAAAGGTTCTGGTTTCCAGGGCAAATTCCTATTTCCATGGCGAAACAGAAGAAGAACAGGAATACGGGCTGACGTATCTTCAGACAATGGCGGAAGCAGAGAATTACCGCAGCCGTTTTCTGCATTCCCTGGAACTGCTCTGGGACGGAGCAGTACAGCCGAAATTTACCCGGGAAGAATTTGAACCGCTGCGCGGACATGTATTGCTGCTGCAGCCTCAGCAGGATATTTTCAGCAGAGAAGATCAGGAACGACTGGCCGCAGTTCTGCCGGATCCGGAACGTATCACGATGCGGGGCGGACATCTGTCAGTCATCATGTGTGCGGATGATTATATAAAGACAATCAGAGAATTTCTGGAAAACAGGAGGCAGTCATGAGAATACTGGTTTACGGTGCAGGAGTCATCGGCGGACAGCTGTGTCACGCTCTGTGCAGGGCCGGCAATGATGTAACGGTCATTGCCAGAGGACAATGGGCAGAGACACTGCAGAAGGAAGGACTGCGCATTCATCATTATCTTCAGAGAACCGATACGGAAGATCATCCCCGCGTACTCACGAGCCCTGATGACGGACATTATGATATTGTCTTTGCCGTCATGCAGTACCGGCAGATGGAACAGATCCTTTCCGATCTGGCAGGGATCGACAGTCCGATCATTGTCCTGACGGGCAATAATCTTTCTGCCGGGGAAATGAAAAGCAGGATCCTTGCCGGAACAGAAAAACCGAAACAGATCCTGTTCGGCTTTGGCTCTACGGCCGGTACCCGTGAAAACGGCCGTCTGCAGACCGTCCATACCGGCGATGGCCGGATGACAATCGGCGATACCGACAGGGAAGTTTCAAAGGAAACCAGACAGATCATTCTTCAGGCATTCAAGGGCAGCCGGGTTTCTGTTTCCTGGTGTGACAATATGGACAGCTGGCTGAAATATCATGCGGCCTTCATTCTGCCGGTTGTATATCTGTGCTATCAGACCGGATGCGATCTGAACAGGGCAGATGAAGGTGACAGGAATCTGATGCTGGAAGCAGCAACCGATGCCTATCATCTGCTGATGGAACTCGGTTATCCGGTACGGCCGGAAGGAGATGAGAAAACGCTTGAGCCGGGACTGCTGAATACGGCCGCAAAGGCTGTCATCTATCTGGTATGCAGAACCAGACTGGGAGCTTTGTGCACAAGCGAGCACTGCCGTCATGCGCCGCAGGAAATGGAAGATCTGAACAATGCATTTCTGAAACTCAGAGCCAAAAGGCCTGACTTTCCGATGCCGGCCTTTGACCGGCTGTATGCCATGATGCCGTCCTGGGAAGAAATCAGAAAGACATACGGGAAAAAGAACGAAAGTGAAGATACAATGATCAGACTGCAGTACCTCAATGAGAATGAAACAGCAGAGATATCCCGGCAGATTGCCGATGCATTCTTTGATTATGAATACTGTGAAGAAGATCTGGGTCTGAAAAAATATATCCGCAGACGGGAAGATATGTTTACCTATATTCATGCCATTGTGAAAGCCGCCATGCACAGCGGCCTGCTGTATACGACATCAGAGAATCGGGAGGGATATATGATCCTTTCCGGCGAAGGGGCCGGATCGATCGGCTTTGCGGACGGAATGAAAATGATCTTTGCCGAAAGGGAAGCCCTCGGCGGCTGGAAGAACATGAAGGAATTCGTTTCCGCATCCTTTTCGGACGGCGGTTCCATTGAAACCAGAATGCGGAAGGCAAAAAGGAAATTCATCCGCATTGAGGTCCTCGTCGTCCGCAAGGAATACCAGAAGCAGGGATTCATGAAACAGATGATGGACTATGCATACCGGATTGCCGATGAAAGGAGAATTCTTCTGATTCTGGATACGGACGACCGGAATAAATGCGAACGCTATCAGCATCTCGGCATGAAGCTGGACAGAGTCCGCCGCTGCGGGGAAAAATATCATATGTATGATCTGATCCGTGAACCTGAATGATCATCATGTGCGGATCTGCTGTGATTTTTATGCTTCATCCGGAAGTCTGAAGATTGTAAAAACAGTGAAACTGTATTATTTTAGAAATCGGGAATGATGTTCTCCCATGGGAAACCTAAACCGCTTGAGAAAGCTGATGACGTCTGTATGTGTTTTTTACATGCAGGGGCATCAGCTTTTTGATTCTCCTGCAACAGCAAAGGAGAATATAAACATGCTGTATGGTCTTGCACTGATTTTTATCGCCGGAATGCTGGCAGGATGGCTCTGCTCAAAGGCCAAGCTGCCGCCGCTTATGGGGATGCTGCTGATTGGCATTGTCATTGGCCCGTCCTGTCTGAATCTGCTGGATGCTTCACTTCTTGACATCTCAGCCCAGCTGCGAAGAATTGCTCTGATCATCATCCTGCTCAGGGCGGGACTGAACCTCCGGTTTGAAGACCTGAAAAAAGTCGGCCGCTCAGCGATCCGGATGTGCTTTGTTCCTGCCTGCTTTGAAATTGCCGGAATGCTGCTGTTTGCACCGCTGCTGCTGGGCCTGCCGATTCTGGATTCGCTGATTCTCGGAACCGTCATTGCGGCTGTATCACCGGCTGTCATCGTGCCGCATATGCTGAAAATCATGGAAGAAGGCTATGGCACAAAACAGGGGATTCCGCAGATGATTCTTGCCGGAGCTTCTGCCGATGATGTTTTTGTTATTGTCCTGTTTACTTCATTTACCAAAATTGCCGGCGGCGGCTCTTTTGCAATTGCTGATCTGATGCGGATTCCGACATCTATTCTTCTCGGCATTGCGGCAGGGGCAGTGCTCGGATATGTACTGCAGAGATTTCTTTCCAGAATTCATCTGAGCACGGAAAAAACACTGGTTCTGTTTCTGTCGGTTTCCTTTCTTCTGGTGACGGCTGAAGATATCATGACCGGTATCATCGGCTTTTCCGGCCTGATTGCTGTCATGGCAATGGGCATGATGTTTTCTGCCAGATCCGGAAATGATGGAGCAGTCATTTCAGCCGGGCTTTCAAAACTGTGGACAGCTGCAGAAATCATCCTGTTTGTTCTGGTTGGCGCAGCCGTGGATATCAGCTATGCATTTCAGTCCGGCCTGGTGTCAGTCCTGCTGATATTTGCCGTATTGAGCTTCCGCATGCTGGGTGTTGCCGTATGCATGATCGGAACCAGGCTGAATCTTAAGGAACGGCTGTTCTGCATGATTGCCTATACACCCAAGGCAACTGTCCAGGCGGCAATCGGGGCAATCCCGCTGTCGATGGGACTGGCCTGCGGCAATACGGTTCTGACAGTTGCCGTCATTGCCATTCTGATTACTGCACCACTCGGCGCATTCATGATTGATCTGACCTATAAAAAATGGCTGTCATTATAAAGGGAATGATCATCATCTGCCGATCTGCAGTATGATTCTGTTAACAGATACTGCCATGAAAAAAATATTGTTTCCGATGATGATCATATGCCATATTCTGCTGTGTGCCCTGTGGCCTGCAGCAGGCTATTACGGCTATCAGCTCAATATCCCGTTTGGAATTCTGTGTGCAGGATTCCTGGGTTTTGAAGTGTGGATGTGTCTCAATGATATGTATCATGATATCTTCTGGTATTGTGCTTTCACAGCAGCTGCCGCACTGCTGGCCGTTCTGAGCTGGGCAGGTCTGGATCCTGATCTGATCCTGCCGGGATGGGGATATGCAGTGCTCTTTCTTTCGGCACCGCTGTTCAATACCCTCAGCATTCTGATGCGCTGGCTGCCTGAAACAGCCGTGCTTGTCATTGCCTGGATCATTCTTCTTATCATGATCGTTCTGCGAAGCAGAAGGAAAAAGCATAACTGACAGAGACACAGGTCTCTGTTTTCTGATAGAAAAAGCAGAGATGTCTCTGCCTGTTCAGAGGCTCTCTGCCATTTCCCTGATCTTATCCATGACATCCGGGTCATGATTGGTGAAAATGCCCAAGCCTTCCAGCTTCAGATAATCCAGGAAATCTCCGTCATAGGAGAATTTAGCGCCGGTTTCCATGTCCGGATCACCCGAGCTCAGGAACATGGCTGCTTTCTTCAGAGATTCCGGTGCTTTCGGATAGAGCACGGAATAGAAGCGGTCAATGACGCATTTCAGCTGTCCTGTCATATTGTGATAATAGATCGGTGAAGCCAGCACCAGCATTTCCGTTTCCTTCAGAAGGGCACAGATTTCCTGCATGTCATCCTTCTGAATGCATATGCTTTCACCTTTGCCGTGGCAGTACTCACATGCCAGACAGCCTTTGATGTTTCTGCGGCAGACATCAATGACTGTTACATGGTGTCCTTTTGCCTGTGCTGCTTCCCGGAAAACCGCACACATCTCAGCTGTTTTCCCTTTGGGACGGGGACTGCCGTTCAATACAAGAAAATTCATTTTGTAGTCCTTTCTGATGTAAATGATCTGTTTCAGAAAGTATAGCATAATCCAGCTGCGTGATTTTGGAAGAAGACGGTGACTGTAATACAATGTAGGTAATGACAGAAACGGAACATACATATGAAGAAAGAAACCATTGATGAAATCCTGAAGTTTACAGAAGAGAGGGACTGGGATCAGTTTCATACACCGGCCAATCTGGCAAAGTCGATTGCCATTGAGGCCGGGGAACTGCTGGAATGTTTCCAGTGGAGTGATGAAGACTATGACATTGACCATGTGAAGGAAGAACTGGCGGATGTCATGACTTACTGTGTTGATATGGTATACAAGCTAAATCTCGACATGGATGAGATCATCCATGACAAGATGCAGAAAAACGCTGCCAAATATCCGGTGGAAAAAGCCAGAGGCAGTGCAAAGAAGTATGATGAACTGTAAAGGTAAACGCATATGATTATCTACCGCGGCACTAAAATGAGTTTTTCTTCTGCTGTTGAGGATCAGGGAATTGCCGATATCCTGAATCAGGCGGTGTATGAAAAAATGCACCGGCGGACAGGACAGAGCGAACTGGACTCATGGAAGAATTCAATGAATTACATGTATATGGTGCTCAATGACAATGCCATTCCCGATGATACCGGCATTGCAGTTGAATACAATATTCCCCAGACATCCAAACGGGTGGATTTTATCATTTCCGGACTGGATGAGAATAAAAAGGAAACTATCGTCATTGTCGAACTGAAACAGTGGGAATCCCTGAAAGCAGTGGAAGGAAGGGATGCACTGGTTGAGACCTATACCGGTCATGGGATCAGGCAGGTTGTTCATCCATCCTACCAGGCATGGTCCTATGCCGCCCTGATCAAGGATTACAGTGATATCGTGCAGGATGATGATATTGAACTGAGTCCGTGTGCCTATCTGCATAATTATGAACCGAAGGAAAATGATCCTTTATATGCCGAACAGTATCAGACATATCTTGATGATGCCCCGGCATTTACAAAGAAGGATCTGAAGAAACTCAGGGAATTTATCAAGAAATCAGTTGTCTGGGGTGACAACGGCGATACGATCTACAGGATTGATAACGGCAGAATCCGTCCTTCCAAAAGTCTGCAGGATGCCATTGCCGGCATGGTCAGGGGCAATAATGAATTCATTATGATCGATGACCAGAAAGTGGTCTATGAAAGAATTCTTGAAGTATCCGGACAATGCCGGAAAGATCATAAAAAGAGAACTGTCATTGTCAGAGGCGGCCCCGGCACCGGCAAGACAGTCGTTGCGGTCAATCTGCTGGCAAGGCTGACCAATGAAGGGCAGTTTGTGCAGTATACATCAAAAAACAGTGCCCCGAGAAATGTCTATCTGCGGAAACTGAAGGGCGTTCTGAAAAAGAGCAGCGTGGATAACATGTTCAAAGGTTCCGGTGCCTATGTAGATGCACCGAAAAATGCTGTTGATACCATTCTGGTTGACGAAGCACACCGCCTGAATGAAAAATCGGGAATGTTTCATAATCTCGGTGAAAACCAGATTAAGGAGATCATCCGGGCTGCCGCCTGCAGTGTCTTCTTTATCGATGAAGAACAGAGAGTTACACTGCAGGATATCGGAACAGTTGCTGAAATCAGAAAATGGGCATTTGATCAGAAGTCGGAAGTCATTGAAGAAGAACTGGTATCCCAGTTCAGATGCAACGGTTCAGACGGATATCTGGCGTGGCTGGACAATACCCTGGAAATCAGGGAAACAGCTAACTTTGACATGGAAGGAATTGATTATGATATCCGCATCCTTGATACACCGGAACAGGTCAGGGATCTGATCTGCGAAAAGAACAAGGGAAGAAACAAATCCCGCCTGCTTGCCGGCTATTGCTGGAACTGGATCACGGAAGGAAAGAATAAATCTGATGTGTATGATATCCAGATCGGTGATTTTAAGATGAGCTGGAATCTTGGCAATACAGCGACCTGGGCAATTGATGAAGAATCAGTCAACGAGATCGGCTGTATTCATACAGCCCAGGGACTGGAATTTGAATATGCCGGCGTTATCATAGGTGATGACATGATTTACCGTGACGGACACATCGTTACCGACTATACAAAGCGGGCAAAGACAGACCAGTCGATCAAAGGCATCAAGAAGCTGGCGAAGGAAGACCCGGCCAGGGCAGCGGAAACTGCCGATATGATTATCAAGAATACTTACAGGACACTGATGACAAGGGGAATGAAAGGCTGCTATGTATACTGCACTGACAGACAGCTTTCCGACCATCTGAAAGAAATGCTGCAGCAGAAAACAGATTCTGCAAGTGAATGATCAGGTGATATTGACGGATAACAATGATAAAATGAATTACAGTTGGATATCTGCTGAAAGAACAGGCAGAGTTTTGAATATTTGAAAGAGAGGAGACAAATATCATGTCTGAAAATTTTGATATGAACAATCTGGAAGAAATTCTGAAGGGATCTGCAGAAAAGGCACAGGATTACCTAAAGAATCCGGAAGGCCTTGAGGCACTGCTGCAGAAGCTGGAAGCAAGCATGAAGAACATTCCGTATGTTGGTGAAGATGCTTCCAAGCTGCCGCTGATGATTTCTCTGGTCCGCAGCTACATCACAAAAGAATATGAAGAAGTATCACCGAAGGTCGTCGGCTCTCTGGTCGCTCTTGTTCTCTATCTGCTGAAGAAGAAAGACCTGATTCCGGACAACATTCCGCTGATCGGAAAACTGGACGATATTGCCGCAATTGCCCTGGTTCTGAAGCTCAATTCCCAGGAGCTGAAGGCATATGCCGCATGGAGAGATAGGGCACCGGAAAGAACAGCTGCAGAACCTGCTGCTCCGGAAACAGCACCGGAAGCTGAAGCTGCTCCGGAAAAAACCGAAGAAACAGCTGAATAAGAATCTGCTGATTACGATGAAAATGCCTGTGCAAGCAGGCATTTTTACCATGGTCGGTGCAGGTTGACCGGAAATCATATCTGCGCTAATATGATCTGCTCTCAGAAATCAGGCTGTATTGGCTGCATACTGGAGGATATATGTCTGAAAGAGATGAACTGACAAGAAATATCATTGTCCGAAAGCTTCTGAAAGAGATGCATTTTGATCATGTCAGCGTCCAGACTGATCATTTTGTGATCAGTGAACAGGTCCGGGAAGATCTGATTCAGGGTCTGGTTATACAGATCGGCAGGATCCTGCATTCCTCTCTGTTCCGGATGTTCCTGGAATATCTGAACGAAAGGGATGTTCTTGATGCATATATCCAGAATGACAACAGCGAAGAACTGGATCCGTACCGGCAAAGCTTTGCCGATACAATTACACTTTCTTCCTTTCAGGAAAAGCTGCCGACGCTGATCGGCATGGCAGAAAGAATATGTGTACAGTATCAGTCTGTGGTTTCAGAAATGCTGGAACGGATGGATGCCTGCTATGAAGAGATTTGCAGAGAACTGCTGGCCGGCAGACAGTTCAGGGAACTGGTCAGGATTTCCACTGACAGCGGTGATGTGCACAACCACGGCCATACGACATCCGTTATTGAAACCGATGCCGGAAAGATCGTATACAAGCCGCATGACGTCGGCATTGATCAGAAGTCCTATGAACTGATCAGTACATTCTTTTCCGATATCATGGCAGCGCCGAAGGTCTGTCAGAGAGACGGCTACGGCTTTGTTGAATTCATTGTCAACGAACCTGCCGATACTGATGAAAAGGCACGGAAGTATTTCTATAACCTGGGCGGTCTTGCGACCGTCGTACTGATGCTGGGAAGCAGTGACCTGCATCACAGCAATGTCCTTGCCAGGGGCATATATCCGGTCATCATTGACTATGAACTGATGGTGACACCGGGCTATGGCCTGGAGGGCAAGTCCCTCCAGCATGATATCCGCTATTCACTGCTGCAGAGTTCACTGATGCCGCAGCGCAAGGATGATCATGAAATGAGCATTCTCTTTGCCCGTGATGAAAAGAATGTCAGTTCACCATTGATTGACGGGCAGAGAAAATGCATGACAGACTATCCGGATGAATTCTTCCGGGGCTTTGAGGATACCTACCGGAAGTGCATGGAGCGCTGTGAAGAACTGAAGGAATTCGTGCGTTCGATGAAGGATATCTGTGTCCGTCATATTTACAGAAACACAACAACCTACAGCATTCTGCTGAACAAGATCACGGAACCGGCCTGGATCGAAGATCCGGGTGTCAGGGACGAACTGGTCCGGCAGCTGAATGTTGCCATGAAGCGGAGCGGTGCAACAAATGCCGGCGACATTGCCGAAGCAGAAGCAGATGCGATGATGCGCGGGGATATTCCCTATATGTATATCCGCACCAATACAACCGATCTCTATTCGGAAGGAAGAACGGTCTACCGGAATTTCTTCCGGCAGTCCTGCATCGATTATGTCCTTTCCCGCATTGACTATCTGAATGAAATCGATCTTGCCTATGAGACCGCATTGTTGAGGAAGGCGATGACCCGGGTGGTCAGAAGACATCAGAGGGGGCCGGAGATTCGTGAGCGGATCCTTGCCAGAAGGGATATCAGCGATGAAGAACTTCTGAAACATGCTGAGCAGATCTTCCGGGAGATTGCTGAAGATGCTGTTGAAACACCGTCAGGGGAAATTGTCTGGTTTGGCCTGAACTACTTCCAGGAGACCGGCATGAAGATATTTGACACCGGCCTGATCGAAGGAACGGGCGGTCTGGCAATCTTCTTTGCGGCTCTGTACCGGATCACAAAGGATCCGGCCATCAGGGAAAAGACAGCAGAACTGACGGAACGGATCATGGACCGCCTTGACAGGATTCTGTCGGCTCTGGAACAGATAGATGTCATCTATCCCAATGTTGAGAATGTTTCCTTCAGCACCGGCATGAGCGGCAAGCTGCTGTCCTGCTATCTGTGCGGCAAATACATGAACAATGAGAAATATATGCAGATGGGCAGGCGCATCATTGCCCTGCTGGGCAAGATGGATATGCGCTATGAAAAGACGGATGTCTACAACGGCATTGCCGGTCTGCTGAAAATGCTTTGCCGGTATGATGCCTTCTTCAATGAGCCGGGCGCAAAGGAACTTTGCGAAAGCCTGGCCGAGCGTCTGGTGAAGTCGGCAGGCATTCCTTATAAAGACAAAAAGATCTGGAAGACACTGAGTCCTGCCTGGGCCATTTCCGGTGCCGGGCACGGCCAGTCCGGGGTCGCATCGGCTCTGTATATGGCAGGGAAGAGACTGCAGCGTGAAGACCTGATTGCGGCAGCCCAGCCCGGATTTGACTTTGAAAGAGAAATCTATTCCGTGTCGATCGGAGCCTGGCCGGACCGCCGCGGCACAGAAAAAACCGATGAATACATGACCGGATACTGTTCCGGTGCACCCGGCATCGGCATGAACGCCGTCCTGCTGAAATATGACGGCTATGAAGAAGTGCTGAAGCGGGCGATCCGCAGTACATTGAAGGAACCTCTGATGCATAAGGATTTCCTCTGCTGCGGCAACAGTGCCATGGCGGAATTCCTGCTCATTGCCGGCAGACAACTGCAGCGTGATGATCTGATCCAGGAAGCCCGCACCCGCATGGCAATGGTCATCAGCCGGGCGGAAAGAAACGGCCACTACAGCTGCATCAGCCGCAGTATGGACTATGTATTCAGTGCCACGCTGTTCTACGGAACTGCCGGCATCGGCTATGAAATGCTGAGACTGATCGATCCCCAGGGACTGGACAGTCTGCTGCTGTAAACAGAGACCTGAAATCATTCCGCCATTTTCAATAATTGGGACTTGCAAACTGTAAAATATGCGGATATGATGATATGCTAAATGATAGATAGACCGCAGTTCGGTCAGCCAATAGAATCTGAAATCATAAGAATATGGAGGAAAGAAAATGGAGAAGGAATTACTCGAAGCTTTAAAGAGCAAGACCAGAGAAGAAAGAACTGAATACTTCAACGCTCACAAGGCAGAACTGCTTGACGAAAACCTTACAGCAGTCAACGGCGGTGCCGATGGCTATACCAATCCGAATTCTGAAGTACCGGATGCCAGAGGCAACTACTACACATCGTGGGGCTTCATCTGCAGAGGATCCAGCTTCTGCGGTTAATAATTAGAAAAGAGGAAGAAAGATGGATAAGGAATTCCTTGAATCCCTGAAGGGCAAGACAAGAGAAGAAAGAGCTGAATACTTCAAAGAACATAAGTCCGCGATCATGGACGGAGACCTGGAAACGGTCAGCGGCGGAACCGCATCGGCAGCGGAAAATCCGAATTCTGATGTACCGGATGAAAACGGCAACTGGATTTCATCCTTCGGCTATGTATGCAGAGGCCGGAGAATGTGCTGAATCAGGGGAAAAACAATGCTTGAAAAGAAAACACTGGATGCTCTGAAAGGCAAAAGCAGAGAAGAAAGAGCAGAATACTTCAAAGAGCACAAGTCCGAGATCATGGACGAGACGCTCACATCCGTAAACGGCGGCACTGCTGAACCGCGTGAAAATCCGAATTCCGAAGAAGTACCGTACAACGGCAACTGGATCTCATCGTTCGGCTATGTCTGCGACGGTGAAGAAATCTGCTAGGCAGGAGGAAAGAAATCATGCTGGATAAGAAAATCATTGAAGCTCTGAAAGGAAAGAGCAGAGAAGAAAAGGCAGCGTATCTGAAGGAAAACAAGATTGAACTGAATGATGATGCGCTTTCTTCCGCAAGCGGCGGCTATGAGATTCCGGAAGGAAATCCGGATTCTGAAATCCCGGACAACTTCAACAACTACATCTCATCCTGGGGTTATGTCTGCGAAGGCAAGGTAATGTGCTGAGGCAGATAGAGCAGATCTGAAAAAAGGGCAGTGCCGTCCGGCACTGTCCTTTCTTTGACTTCAGTGATTGGATTCAGCCTGCTGGATATGATGCATATGGGCATAGATGCCGTCCAGTTTCAGCAGTTCCTCATGGGTGCCGCGTTCTCTGATGCGGCCTTTTTCAATGAGCAGAATCTGATCAGCAGAGCGGATGGTGCTGAGACGGTGGGCAATGGCAATGATCGTCCTGCGTCCGGCCAGATGACTGATGGCATCGCGGATCTGCTGTTCGGTTTCGACATCGACAGCGGCCGTTGCCTCATCCAGGACAATGATCGGTGAACGTCTGAGAATGGCTCTGGCAATGGCAATGCGCTGTTTCTGACCGCCGGAGAGGCGGACACCTCTTTCGCCGGTTCTGGTTTCATAGCCGTCCGGCATGGCCATGATCTCATTGTCGATATTGGCAGCCCTGGCGGCTTCGCGGATCTCTTCCATTGTGGCATCGGGCCGGGCATAGCTGATGTTTTCGGCAATCGTGCCGTTGAAAAGGAAGGTATCCTGCAGGACAACAGAAATGTTCTGGCGCAGGCTTTCGATCGTGATATCACGGATGTCATGATGATCAATGGCGATCGTTCCTTCATCCGGTTCATAGAATCTCGAGATCAGCTGGGTAATGGTCGTCTTGCCGACACCGGTCGGACCGACCAGTGCCAGCATTTCTCCCGGCCGGCAGGTAAAGGATACATCCTGCAGCACCGGCACATCTTCAGTATAGGAGAAGCTGACATGATCAAAGGTGATTTCTCCCTGACACTCTTTTAATGGTCTGGCATCCGGCCGGTCAGTGATTTCTGATGGGGCATCGAGAATCATGACAACACGCTCGGCACCGGCCAGTGACTGCTGCATGTTTTCCACCAGGTTTGCCAGTCCGGTAATGGGCTGATAGAAGAGGGAAAGATACAGCAGGAAGGCAACGATGTCTTCAACTTTCAGGCCGTCGGTATAGGCGAGATAGCCGCCGAAGCCGACAACCAGAATGGTGCCGATCGAGGAAATGAATTCCACGCTGGGATGGAATACGGCACTGATCTTCAGGGCCTTTAACATGGCTCTGACATGTTCAAAGTTCTTTTCATTGACCTGGCCGGTTTCATAGTCCTCCCGTCCGAAGGACTGGATCTCATGAATGCCGGAAAGATTGTCCTGCAGCTTGCCGTTGAGTTCACCCATCTTGGCCTGTGATATCCGGAAGTAGGGACGTACCTTTTTGGCAAAGATGATGCCTGAGATCAGGATCAGCGGAATCGGGGCACAGGTGATCAGTGCCAGTCTGGCATTGATTGTCAGAAGAATGATCAGCACGCCGGCAAAGGTAACAATGTTGGTAATCGATTCCGGGATCATATGGGCATAAAGCAGTTCAAAGTCCCTGGTGTCATTGACGATTCTGCTCATCAGGTCACCGGTCTGCTTGTCATGAAAGAATCCCAGGTGCATGCGCTCGAGCTTGTCATAGGTTCTTGTCCTCAGGTCACCGACCAGATACCATGCGGCTTTATGCGCCATATAGTTGCTCATAAAGCGGAAGACAATTCTTGAAAGATACAGGCAGACCAGAATCAGCGTCAGATTCCGGATCTGCCGAAGACCATCTTCAGTAACTCCGGCTTCGACAATGCCGGTCATGGCCGAAAGAACTTTCGGGGCTGCCAGATTGACGAAGGTCAGAGAAAGAGTCGCAAGTATGGCGAGAAGATACAATCCTTTATAGCGGATCGCTTCCCGGCTTAATTTCCACAGCATTTTCATACCGCCATTGTATATGTTAGACAAAAAGCATGCATTATCTTTGCATGGAATCATGGGAAATGCCTGTGTCCGGACGGATTCAGTGGTACAGTAAGAACAGACAGAACCGTAAAATGATCTGCTGCAGAACGGCAATTCTGTTCAGAGTGTCTGATCAGAGATCATTTAAACCATGAATTATAATGAAAGCAGAAAGAGGAAAAAGCATATGAAGAAAGTACTTGTCATCGGCGGCACCGGTACAATATCATCACCGGTTACCTGCGGCCTTGCGGCAAATCCGGATGTGGATCTGTATGTCCTGAACCGGGGCAGAAGAAAAGACACTCTTCCGGATCATGTTCACCGCATCATCGGCGATATCAATGCCGATGCGGAAAAAGTTGCAGAGCAGATCAAAGACATCGAATTTGATTCGGTAATCAATTTCATCATTTTTACACCTGAACAGGCGCAGAAGGAAATCGATCTGTTTAAGGGGAAGACGAAACAGTATATCTTTATTTCCACCGTCTGTGCCCTCGATCATTCCACATCCTGCAATGTCGATGAAACCATGCCGTACGGCAATCGCTATTCTGCCTATGGTCAGGGCAAGGAAGCCTGTGAAAAGCTGTTCCTTGCGGCAAAGGAAAAGGAAGGCTTCCCGGTTACCATTGTCAGACCGACCCAGACCTATTCCGATTCCCGCTATCCGCTTTCCATTAAGGGCAAGACCTACTGGAGCGTTGCCTCAAGAATGCTGAGAGGCAAGGAAGTCATTATCCATGGTGATGGTCAGAATACCTGGGCCTGCACTCATGCGGATGATTTCGCAAAGCTGTTCCTGCCGCTGGTATGCAATCCGGAAACAGTCGGTGAGATCTATCAGGTCATGAATCCGGAAGTCTATACCTGGGATATGATCTATGAAGCACTGGCGGATGCTCTGGGAGCTGAGTATAAGCCGGTCTATATTTCCGAATATCTGCTTGATCATTCCAAAACCTATGATTTTGTCTCTTCCATGCACGGTGACAAGCATTACTCTGTGATCTTTGATATCTCGAAGGCAAAGCAGTACTGCCCGGATGTGACCTTTGATATCGATATCAGAAAAGGGGCGCAGATGTATGTCGAATACATGAATGCCCACCCGGAAGAAAAGAAGGAAGACGAAGCATTTGATGCATGGTGTGATCAGACCATTGCCAGCTATAAGAAATTCGCAGCCCAGTTTACAGAAAATCTCTGAGAATCAGACAGGTGCACGACAGTGCATCTGTTTTTTTCTTATGTCAGGCAGTACTTTCAGATTATGAAAGCAGCTGCCTGTTTTTCGATGGTATAAAAAAACAGAAAGAGAAGAAACAGTACAGAGAGGAGAGAAAATGAAGACATTTGCCAAGGATTTCCTGTGGGGTGCATCGACAAGTGCTTTCCAGGTGGAAGGCGGCTGGAATGAAGGCGGCAGGGGACCTGCCACAACGGATGTGCAGAAAGTACCGGAAGGAACAGCCGACACAAAGGTTGCGGCGGATCATTATCATCACTGGAAAGAAGATGTTCAGCTCATGGCTGAACTCGGTCTGAAGGCATACCGCATGAGCTTTTCCTGGAGCCGGATCATGCCGGATGAAACACTGAAACCGAATGAAGAGGGACTCGCATTCTATGATCAGCTGATCGATGAACTGCTGAAGCACAAGATCGAACCGCTGGTTACGCTCTATCATTTTGAATGCCCGCAGGCACTGGTGGATGCCTTCGGCGGCTGGAAGAGCAGGAAGATGATCGATGCATACGCTGCATATGCGGAAGTATGTTTCCGGCATTTCAGGGGCCGGGTGAAAACCTGGGTCACTGTCAACGAACAGCTGATTGCGACGGCTGCCGGCAATCTGAACGGAAATCATGAAACAGATCCGGTAAAGAATCTGCGCATTATCTATCAGATGAGCTACCATGTTTCCCTGGCAGAACACCGGGCATTCGCACTGCTCAGGGAAATTGATCCGGACGCAAAGATCGGTCCGGTATGTGCCATTCAGGTTGTCTATCCTCTGACTTCCAAGCCGGCAGATATTTCTGCCGCATGGCAGGCAGAGGAACTGATGGAATTCTATATGCTGGACATGAGTGTCAGAGGCTCTTATTCGCCGTTTGTCACTTCCTATCTGAAAGACCATGACCTTTATCCGCAGACAGAAGCGGCAGATGCTGAGATTCTCAAAGGCTCCGGCTGTGATTTCATCGGTGTCAATTATTACTTCAGTGTCTGTGCCAGGGAAAAGACAGGTCCTGTCAATTATCATCAGCCGCCGTTCTGGGTGTCTGATCTCTATGATATCTGTGCCAACCCGTATCTGGAAAAGACTGAGTGGATGGATATGGGCATTGATCCGGAAGGACTGCGCACCGGCATGGAAAAGATCTATCAGCGCTATCAGCTGCCGATGATCGTTACCGAAAACGGCATGGCAGTATCGGAAACACCGGATGAAAACGGGGAGATCAATGATGATTACCGTATTGAATACCTCCGTGATCATCTGCTTCAGATCCATAAAATGATCGAAGAAGGCCTGCCTGTCTTCGGCTACTGCCCGTGGAGCTTTGTCGATGTTGTTTCATCCCATCAGGGTTTCAACAAGCGCTATGGCCTTGTCTACATTGACCGCACAGAAACTGATCCGAAAGACTGTGCGAGAATCCGTAAAAAGAGCTTCTCATGGTATCAGTCAGTCATAAAGCAGAACGGAATCAATGAACAGACTGTGGTAGACTGAAACAAAGGAACATTACTATGAAAGACAGAGTATCCATGGGTTCAGCCACCGAAAAACTGCTGAATTTTGTCAATACCGCTCAGGTTCATGATTCTTATTATGAGATCGCCTCCATTCTTGTAAAAAACAGCGAGAAGGCAAAGCGGATGTCCATTGCCGAAATGGCTGATTTCTGCTATGCCTCGCAGGCGACGATTTCACGCTTCTGCCGCTTTCTCGGCTATGAAAGCTTCCGGCATTTTCATGAAGAACTGAATTATGAATTCCGGCTCATGGATGAATACACCGATCAGTTCCGCTCGCTTCTGAAAACTTCCGACACCGAAGCAGCCAAGCTGTATCTGGAAACGGTCAATACAAATCTGAAGGCATCGCTGAGCGAAGAGAATCTGAAAAGAATTGCCAGAGCTGCCGACCTGATTGATGAATCACCGCGAACGGCATTTTTCTCACACCATTTTCTGTGGGATGCCGGCCATTTCTTCCAGGCCAGAATGATCCTGATGGACAAATACATTGAACTGTATCAGTCCTATGAGAATCAGATGCATTGTGCAGAAACACTGGATGAAAGCTGCACGGCGATCATCTGTTCTGCCGGCGGCAGTTTCTTCAGCTATTATCCCGACCTGGTGAAAACCATTATGGATTCCGGGGCAAAGGTCATTGTCATGACCCAGAATACGGATTCAGAGTTCGTCAGCCGGGCCGATCATGTGATATCAATCGGTGAAACCAACCAGGATGATACCGGAAAATACGGTGCTCTGGCTGTCATAGACCAGATCGTACTTCAGTATATGAGACGTCATTATGCGCGCCGCGCAGGAGAAGGTGAATTATGAACAGTGAATTTTTGATTGGCTCCGCCACAGCCGGTGGACAGGTGGAAGGCAACAATACAAACAGCGATGTCTGGGCTCAGGAATATATGAAAACCGGCGGATACAAAGAACCGTCGGGAGATGCCGCAGACCATTATCATACCTACCGTGAGGATATCCGCCTCATGCATGAAGCCGGGCTCAATGCCTACCGTTTCTCCTTTGAATGGGCAAGAATTGAGCCGGAAAAGGGAAAGTTTGATGAAGCAGAAATGAACCACTATCTGGACATGGTCGATGCCTGTCATGAATACGGCATTGAACCGGTCATCACACTGCTGCATTTTGTCTGCCCGAAATGGCTGATCACAGAGGGCGGCTGGGAAGCCGATACGACGCCTGATTACTTTGCCCGCTATGCGGAATATGTGGCAGAGCATCTCAAGGACAAAAATATCCGCTGGATCGTAACAATCAATGAAGCCAACATGGGAACACTGATTGCCGGCTATCTGGAAAAGATCATGAAGCATTCCGAAGGCGGCAGCCTGCAGATCGGCATGGATCTGGAAAAGATGGCTGAACAGGAAAACCTGGCGAAGAAAGAAAATCTCGAAGTCTTCGGGGTTGAGAATGCGGCCGTATTCACATCCCCGCGCTCTGCCCACGGCGATGAGATCGTCCGCGCTGCCCATATGAAGGCTGTGGAAGTACTGCACCGCATCCTTCCCGGCACAAAGGTTGGTCTGAGTCTTTCGGTCAGAGACCTGCAGTATCATGAGGGCGGAAAGGAAAATGCCGACAAGGACTGGGAAAAGGATTTCCTGCATTATCTTCCGGCAATGGAGAAGGATGACTTCTTCGGCATCCAGACATATACCCGTGCCATCTTCTCTGAAAAGGGAGAAGAAGACCCGGCCGCCGATGCGGAAGTCACCCAGATGGGATATGAGTACTATCCTGAATGTGCAGAACATGTCATCCGCCGTGTTCATGAATCCTTTAAGGGAGATCTTCTGATTACGGAAAACGGCATTGCGACTGCGGATGACGCAAAGCGGGTTCAGTACATTGAAACGGCACTGAACGGGGTGCTGAAATGCCGGGAAGAAGGCCTTCCCATCAAAGGCTATCTGTACTGGTCCTTCATCGACAACTGGGAATGGCAGAGCGGCTATTCCATGCAGTTCGGACTGGTTTCCCTGGATAGGGAAAAGCAGATTCATACGCCCAAGCCGAGTCTTGCCTTCCTTGGCTCCTATACAAAAAAAGTGAATGAATGAAAGAACAGGTGCTGTAAAGCATCTGTTTCGTTGAGTGTAAAACTAATTGCTACATAAGTATCGTCAGCCAAAGAATGACGCTCAGAAGTGGCTAAAAATACGTTGAATAAGTATAATGAAATCAGAAAAACTGCACGGATTGTCATAAATCAGGCAAGCTGAAAAGACAGTGGCGCATGGGTGTGTAAAAGTAAATGCAACACTGCGATTGATTGTCACAAACGTGATGAATGCCTGATGAATGATTACTTATTTCTTCTTAAGGAGAGTAGGTTTGAGAAGCACATCATCGAGTGGGATC
>JAZPXY010000017.1:0-43499 GCA_045543875.1 Bulleidia sp. | reverse complement strand
CAACAATAGCTTTCGCATTCAATTTCTCGCTGCCGTCTTCCAGCGTTTGAACGGGGACAAAGCAGAAATGCATATGCGGTGTCTGACCGATCTCATCCATATGCACATAAGCAGATACAACATTCTTCTTCCCATACCTGTCCGACAGGAATTCATATACGGCAAGGAAGAAGGCATGGCTGTCCTCCGATCTGACATCCTTAGGCTGGGTAACGATCCAGTCACATATGACATTCTGATTCTTCCGGTTATTGGTTTTGATCTCACTTAGTCTATGTGACAGAAACAGATTCTGTGAAAGACTCTGGTCTGTTTCTGCAACATTGTAGTTAAGGTGAGATCTGGAAGAATCAATGTCTTTATTGGACAGGTTATGACCGGCTGTTCGCTCATAATGAATGAACATGCCGGTAACTGCTGCCTTTGGGTATTTTTCACAATGTGCCATGGATGGGTTCCTTTCTAGTTGAGTAAATGAAGCTGTCTGGATAGTAATATGGAATGTGCTATTATAAAGACGGAAGGAGGGTAATGATATGACCGAGATTAAAGGGTATTACACAAATGGTACAATCAAGCTCCCTGATGATCTTAAGTTAAAAGAAGGTCAGGAAGTATCTGTTATTCTGCCTGACGACGATCAGAATCCTTTACTTGCCAGTATAGAAAAATACAGAGGAACAATGAGAGTATATGGAAGCACTGAAAAAATTGATGAATATCTTAAGGAATGCCGATCAGAATAAATCAGTGTTTCTGGATTCCAACTTTCTGATCTATTTGATGGAAGACTACGAGGACTATAAAGAACTGATTAATACGGTTCTCACAGACATATATGATCATCAAGTGAAAATGGTCACCTCAACGATCACCGTCATGGAATGTCTGACAGGTCTCATGAAAACAAACCAGGATTCAGAGCAGTTCTTCGGATTAACGGAAGCCCTGGGACTGAAGATCGTTGATCTGACAAAGGACGTTGCGCTTGTAGCAGCAAATGTCCGGGCGAACTATCCAACGATCAAACAGATGGACTCAATACAGTTGGCAACTGGTATATATGCCGGATGTGATTGGTTTATTACAAATGACAAACGACTGCACCAATTCCGGGAGATACCAGTCATCATCCTCTCAGATTATCAGAAAGGCTTCATCAGTTGATCGTACCTTGCACCACAGGGAATAACCCTGTGGTTTTATTTCGGCATCGAGTATCTCATACAGAGATGTGAGTGCCGAAGATGTGCCGGCAGGCGAGGGGACACGCCCGTCTGGCTAAGACCCTCCGGAGGACAAGTGTAACCAACTGAGTTGGTGTAACTTGCTACACCAACTATTTGGTGTTGTCTTTGCCTCCTCTGAAGGATCTTTTTCTTATATGGTGAATTAGTCTTTTCTGCTGGTTTGATTGAAGGCTTTTTTGGACAATAATATTGCATTTCCATACTTGCCTTTTCTGTTGTTGAATATGTGAGCATATGTTTCCAGAACGACCTTTGTAGTGTCATTGATTCGATCTGCAATTTCCTGGATTGTGAGGCCAGTATAGTTATACAGATAAGAAACATGGCTGTGCCGGAAAGAATGAAGATCAACATCTTTAAGCTGTGCTTTTTTCAGCATTCGTTTCAAGTGCCGCCTTGGATTTTCGGGGGCAAGAGGGCGTATTCCTCCGAAAACAAAGAAATCGTCTGTGAAGTAATCTTCTTTGCTGGCGATCTCTTTATAGTCTTTGAGATGCTGCAGCATATCCGGATCAACTTCAGAATAATAACCTCCGTTGTTTTTGCGCCCCTGTACTATTTCATATGTTCCGGTTCCGGGATAAATGACATGTTGATGAATCCGGATAAGAGAGTTGCTGAAATCAATGTCTTTCCATTGAATTGCCAGGAGTTCTCCCCGCCGGAAACCATTCCAGAATGCCAATTCAAAGAATAATCTGTACATTGGATTATCAACATACTTGATTCCTTTCATGAATTCTTCGTATGAAAGGAATTCTTTCGGAGCTTTGTAATGCTTTAGTTTTTGGATATTTATAAATGGGTTAACCATAAGATAACCGCAGCGCTGTGCATAATTCATAGCACGGTTGATTGTGGAAACAGCTTTGTTGATTATATAGTTTGATCTGCCGTTATTCTTTAATGTTTCCTGAAATACTTCGATGTCCCGCCGCTCATACTTCGAAAGTTTTTTATCAGGAAAAAAGGGTGTGATATGGTTTTTGATAATACTTTTGAATTCTCCAAGAGTGCGCTGGGAAGGATTTAATCTGTAATTGCTAGTCATCTCTACAAATACATCATTCAAGGTCTTGTTAGGATCTACAATTCCTCTGGAACGGATGGCATGCTCTGCCTGCCGGGCATCTTCTTTTGTGGCAAAGTTTCTTTTGAAAAGTGTTTTGCCATTCCCGTAATGATAGGCAATATACCAGGTTTTTCTTTTCTTATCTTTATACACTGCCATGCTGATTTACCTTCTATCAAGTGCTTCGTTAGCAAGATGCATCAGAGCGGTATGCAGATATCCTGTTTTATTGATGATTTCTGAATTGTCTTCAAGAACTCTTTCAGTTAATTCCCATGCATCAGTGCTGCGAATTCTCCGGCGAATATCTTCCGGAAGTGTGTTCATTGCCTTCAGCAAAACTGTACATATTTCCTGTGCACTTGAATTGTTACTGTCTGAAGAATCGATATCTCTTCTTTCTTCCAGCAATGCAAGCATCCGGATCTGTTCATCAAAGGTATTTCGACTTTTGGCAAATGACAAAGCGTTTTTAATGTCTCCGGTATCGAGATAGTGATTCATCATATCCTGATCAGAATCGGAATGCGGTGATTCATCAGACTGATAATCTGTAAAACTGAGCTTAATCATATTTCGCTTGGCATTTCTGATGTCGCGCTTGGAACGAGAAGATGTTAAAGCATCATTCAGCACTGTATATTCATATTCTTCTATCCAAGGATATCGTTCACATAAGAGGTTATGATAACGAGATGGCTGAAAATATGGCTGGAGCAGCAATTCTCTGTTGGTTGGGAAGAAATCAAAAATTGTGTAAATCTCATTATCAATGACTGGTCCGATAAAAGGATTGATAAACTGATTCCGCCTTGCAAGCAATGAAATGAATGGATCTTTCTTAATGGTCTGTCCTTCTGAAGCAAGAATCATACCTGGATTGAAACAGCCTTCATCATCCGCTTCCAGCCAGAAAGACAGATAGAGAAGCTTTGCTATTGGTTCCAGGTCGTTGTAGTAGGGCGTGGACGGAAGATTGCGGGGGATGAGCCTGGATTGTGCCATCAGCGATCAATCCTCACTTCATCTTCTGCATATTTGCGAATCTGAGTTTCTGTCAGATTCAGATAATTCATTACTCTTCTTGGATCAATGCCAAACATTCCAACAGTTTTGCCTTCAATTCGAATATCCCTTTCGATCTGGTTTAACAGCATCTTTGCTTTTTTATAGCCGCACGGGACAAATGATTCAATGTCAGATACAGTCAAAAAACCTTTTGCAATCATTTTGAGGCGTCTCTGATTGAGAGTATTCATTTCATTTTTCATATACAAGTGTTCCTTTCTATGTTTGTGTTCTATGAGGTAACAAATGTTATCTTCTGCTTTATTTTAGCTAACAAATGTTACCTTTTCAACTGTTTTTTTTCCTTTTATAATTCTTTTTGTATGAGTGAAGTTGGAAAGCGCATTGAATATGCTATGCGCTACAGAAATATGAATACGGTACAGCTTGCAGAAGCAATGGGATTAGACCGCAAAAGAATCTCGCAATGGATTCATGGCTTCCGGAATCCCAAGTATGATGTTTTAGTTAAGATCGGAGAGATTCTAAAAGTTCAGACTGCTTATTTTATCGATGATAAACATTTTGATGACCCGATCGAACGTATTGAACCGTATCTGTATATTGATACAGAAGAAGAGGGGATACATATTAAAACACCCGCAGCTTTCACTAATGTGTTTCTGGAGCGGGCGTATGTTAAATCTTATCTTGAATATCTTTCGAAAAGTGAACTGGATGATGTTGTTGTTACTTTAAACAAACATCTGAAAAATCATGTTGATCAATAAGTGTAACAGACCTGCAATTCCGGGTCTGTTTTATTGTTGTTTATAGTTGATGATTTCATTTCTGTTTCATTCATTTCTGTTGATTTCTGTTGATTTATATTAGGAATTTGATCGAACAAAAATACAAATGTTAGCAAAATGTTAGCCCGAAGAACCGTAAAGCATAAAAAAAGCGCCAGTTTAAGGCACTTTTCTGGATAATGGTGCCGGATGGCAGAATTGAACTGCCCGTTCATCCTTACCATGGATGCGTATTACCACTATACTAATCCGGCATTGCCTATATATAATAGCAATTCTTTCGTGATGTATCAATAATCAGAAAAATTTTTTAATTCTTCATATACCTGGTTCAGCGGCAGGCCCATGATGGCATAGTAGTCACCGTCAATATTTGTGATGAATTTTCCGGCTCCGCCCTGGATGGCATAGGCACCGGCCTTGTCGTCGCATTCGCCGGAACTGACATAGGCTTCGATTTCTTCTTCCGAAAGCGGGGCAAAGGTGACATGGGAAACACTGACGTCCTGATAGACGCGCTTACTGCTGATGATGCAGAGTCCGGTGATGACCTGATGGGTATTTCCTGACAGCATCCGCAGCATTTCTGCGGCATCGTTTCTGTCAGCCGGCTTGCCGAGCACTTTTCCGTTTACGGCAACGATCGTATCGCTGCCGATTACGACAGATTCAGGATGCAGTTTCAGAATAGTCTCTGCCTTGCGTCTTGAAAGACGTCTGATTTCATCTGTCAGATCATTTCTGTCATCGATGGATTCATCAATATCCGCAGGCTCGCAGGCGAAGGGAATGCCGCATTTTTCCAGCAGTTCTCTGCGGCGGGGACTCTGGGAGGCAAGAATCAGCTTTTTCATGAAAATAATTATAAACAACTTCAGCGGAAATGAAAGAGAATGATATACTGAAAGCAAGGGAGTAAAAGGAGAAATAATTATATGAACAAGAAACCAGTTCTGGTGATCCTTGCGGCCGGCATGGGCAGCCGCTACGGCGGAATGAAGCAGATTGACGGCGTCGGAAACCATGGCGAACCAATCATTGAATTTTCTATTTATGATGCCAAAGAGGCAGGATTTGAAAAAGTCGTTCTGATTATCAGACGTGAACATGAAGAAGTATTCAGAAAGGCACTGACTGACAAGATTGCTCCGTATATGGATGTACAGTTTGCCTACCAGGATATGAATAACCTGCCGGAAGGCATTTCCGTTCCGGAAGGAAGAGAAAAGCCGTGGGGCACAACTCATGCGCTGCTGGCATGCAAGGGCGTCGTTGATGAGCCGTTTGCCATCATCAATGCCGATGACTTCTATGGCAAGGATGCCTACCGAGTCATCTACAAGTTCCTCTCGGAAGAGGCAAGTGATGATCACTATGCAATGGTCGGCTATCAGTGCGGCAAGACACTGACCGACAACGGAACCGTTACCCGCGGTGTCTGCGAAAAGGATGAAGAAGGCAACCTGACCCAGATCGTTGAAGTCGCAAAGATCGCCCGCAAGGACGGCGGCGCTGTATATGAAGATGAAAACGGCGAATGGCAGCCGCTGGCAGATGATGCCCTTGTTTCCATGAACTTCTGGGGCTTCACACCGAAGATCTTCGAACAGTGCGAACCGCTGATGAAGGCATATCTGGAAAAGAACATTCCGGTCAATCCGATGAAGTGCGAAAGCCTGATTCCGAGCACCGTCGGTGAACTTGTCAAGGCCGATACCTGCAAGGTCAAGGTTCTTTCCAGCACCGACAGATGGTTCGGTGTTACCTACAAGGAAGACAAGCCGGATGTCATGGCAAGAATTCAGGAAATGAAGGATGCCGGCGTCTATCCGGATATCCTCTGGAAGTAAGAAACACATCAGTAAACAAAAGGAGAAAAGTGTGGTTCAATGGAACTGCACTTTTTTTGAGGAGGGAAGGATGATACTGAACACCGGCAGCCGCACTGATATTCCGGCATTCTACAGCAGCTGGTTCATCAACCGGATCAGGGCCGGTTTCGTCATGGCCAGAAATCCCTATTATCCCAAACAGGTCTACCGTTTTTCCCTGGATCCGGAAACGATAGATATTCTTTCCTTCTGTACCAAGAATCCCGAACCGATGCTGAAATATATGGATGAACTGAAGAAATTCCGGCAGCTCTGGTATGTGACACTGACACCTTACGGAAAGGATATTGAGCCGAATGTGCCGGACAAGCATGAAGTGATCCGCTCCGTACAGAAACTGTCGGATGCGGTCGGAGGCGATGCCGTCATCTGGCGCTATGATCCTGTTTTCCTTTCCCGGAAATACAGCAAGGATTATCATAAGCGTGCTTTCCGTACAATTTGTGAAGCACTGAACGGCTATGTCCGCCGGATCGTCATCAGCTATATTGATCTGTATGAAAAGACAAAGAAGAATTTCCCGGAAGCCCGCGAGGTATCATGGGAAGATCAGTGTGAACTGACAGATTACTTTGTCAGAACTGCAGAAGCAAACAATATGAAAGTATACATGTGCCTGGAAGACAAAAGGCTGTCTGTTTACGGCGCTGACACTTCCGGATGCATGAGTGAGGAACTGCTGGAAGAAGCACTGCAGATCGAACTGGCAGTGCCGAAGATGTCGGCTGCCAGGGAAGGATGCCGCTGTCTGCTCGGCAATGATATCGGCGCCTATAATACCTGTGCCCATTTCTGCCGCTACTGTTATGCCAACTATGACCGCAGCACCGTGCTGCGCAATATGAAAGACCATGATCCTGAGAGCCCTCTGCTGATCGGACACCTGCAGGAAGATGATGTTGTCAGGGAAGTAAAACAGGTTTCATGGCTGGACGGGCAGATGAAGCTGAATCTGTAGCTGTCATCTGTACTGAACAGGGGAATCATGGTACGATGCAGTCATGATAGAACTGCTTGAAATGCTGCTGGGGCTGGTTTTCCTTTTGATTCTGCTTGGCGTTATGCTGGCACCTTTTATTGCGGCTGTTCTGCTTGTCATCTACCTGGTGGCACCACAGCTTCTGCCATTCGGCAAAAAAGGCAAACGGAGAACGATCGGCAGACGTCGTACAAATGCCGGAGCCCGCAGAACCCAGACATCACAGACTGCTAAAAAACCGGCAGCACAGAAAACCGAAAAGAAAGAACCGGTGATAAAAAAGAAACCGGGTACGGAAGTCATATTGTCCGAACTGAAAAAGCATTCGGAAGGCATTCATGATGAAGAACTGAAGGCGCAGTGTCTGAAAATGTACGAGCATCTGAAAGCAATTCATGATATGGAAGCCGAAACAAAGGAACTGAGTGAACAGATGGAGAATATGTATACCTCCTATCTGCCGACCTTTATCAATGTTCTTTCCCGTTACGAACGGCTGCAGTATGCAAACGGTCAGGATACTCTTGCACAATATCGCTCAAAAGTACTGAATTCCGCCGATGTTATTGATGATGCCCTGACAAATATTCTTGAAACAGCCCAGATGAAAAATCTGGATGCTTTGGGCAGGGATATGCAGGAACTGGAAACCGTACTGAAGGCTGACGGCGTAGCCGGACAGCTGGAACTGCCAAAACAGCAGTGACATTGAGAAATTGTAATTTATACTTGGAATCCTGCCAAAGTGTGGTACAATTCTTAATGCACACGGGGTCGTAGCTCACCTGGGAGAGCGCATCGCTGGCAGCGATGAGGTAGAGAGTTCGAGTCTCTTCGGCTCCACTGTAATACCGCGTATTTACGCGGTTTTTTTGTGCTTTTTGGCAGTTGATATCAGCTATCAGATTTTACTGTTTATATTTTCTGCTCATCATTACTTCAAAAACATCTTTATTGGAAGCAGAGCTCTTTATGACGGTCTCCATGAATATTTCTGAACAGGAACATGTAAAAACCATTCTATGTACTTTTCTTATTTTTTGGAATAAACACTATATAACAGTTGAAACAGTGTAAACAGTGTTATATACTGTTTACAGCCGGAAGGCAGAGGTAATTGTGCATGCAGATGATTATCAATACTTCATCCATGATCCCGATCTATGAACAGATTGTCAGAGAAATCAGACAGCAGATCATGGAAGGAAAGCTGAAAGAAGGGGAACTTCTTCCTTCGGTACGGACGCTTTCCAAAGAACTCAGAATCAGTGCCCTGACAGTCAAAAAGGCCTATGACTGTCTGGAAGAAGAGGGACTGACAGCCACTGTTCACGGCAAAGGAACCTATGTCAAAGGTACCAATGCCTCAATGATCGAGGAACAGAGAAGATTTGAAATACAGACTGAACTTGAAAAAGTTGTCAGAAAAGCTGAGCAGTACGGACTGACACATGAAGAAGTCAGCGATCTGCTGGCTTTGATCCTGGAGGAATAGATCATGCTGAGTGTAAAACACTGCAAAAAACATTATCCCGGATTTGATCTTGAATGCTCGATTGAAGTGCAGTCAGGCAGGATTACGGGAATCATCGGACAGAACGGTGCCGGAAAAAGCACACTGTTCAAAATTCTCCTCGGACTGGTATTCAGGGATGAAGGTGAAATCACCTTATTTGACAGACCGCTCTCAGAACTGAGTGAAAAAGAGCGCACAAGGATCGGCTCCGTGCTTGCCGACTCAACATTTTCCGGATACCTCACCATCGCTGAAGCAAAGCAGATTCTGAAAGCATTCTATCCGGAATTTGACGAAGCACTGTTTGAAAGAAAATGCCGGGAAATGTCACTTCCGGAGGATAAGAAAATCAGCGAGCTTTCCACCGGCATGAAAGCAAAGTTCAAGGTGATCTGTGCATTGACGCATCATGCCGATTTCCTGATTCTCGATGAACCGACAAGCGGTCTTGATGTCATCGCAAGAGATGATGTTCTGAGTATGCTGAGGGATTATATGGAGGAAAATGATAAACGCTCCATTCTGATCAGTTCGCATATTTCTTCCGATCTTGAAACGCTGTGCGATGATTTCTATATGATTCATGAAGGAAAAATCATTCTTTATGAGGAAACCGACCGGCTGCTTTCGGATTACGGACTGATCAAAATTGATCAGGAAGCATATGAAAATCTGGATAAAAAGTATCTTCTGAAAAAGATGAAGGAACACTACGGGTATCTCTGTCTGACGGATCATCGCAATTACTATATGGAGAATGATCCTGAGCTTGTGGTTGAGAAACCGGGAATTGATGATGTCATCAATATGATGGTTAAAGGAGTTTCCGTATGAAAGGATTGTTTGTCAAGGATCTGATGATTATCAGAACCCAGATCAAAACCATTCTGCTGATCTGCTTATGCGGTGTGGCAATGTCTTTTGCATTTGATTCATCGATTGTGGCAGGGTATCTCGGAATCATCGGAACGATGATTGCCATCGGAACGATCGGCTATGATGAATTTGACAATGGTTACAGTTTTCTGTTTACACTGCCGGCAGTGCGTCAGACCTATGTCAGGGAAAAATATCTGTTCTGCCTGCTTGTTGCCGGATGTTCCGTCATTGCCGGATTATTGATTTCGATTGTGCTTTCCTTTGTCACACCGAATCAGGTGCCGCTCAATGATTTGCTGCTGACTGCAGCATCCATGTTTTGTGTTGCACTGCTTTTTATCTCAATTATGGTTCCCGTGAGGGTCAAATACAATGCCGAGAAATCGAGAACATTCATGTATATTCTCTATGCAGCAATTCTCGTGGCAGTCTTCGGCGGCGGCAAGCTGCTTTCTCTGATGGGTGTTGATTTTTCACAGTCAGTCGCAAAGCTTGATGCATTGAATCCATATGCAGTTCTTGCCTGCGTCGGCATTGCTGTAATTGCAGTATTCATCCTTTCCGAACGGATTGCGGAAAGAATCATCGCAAAAAAAGAATTCTGATCTCAGGATCAGGCAGATGTCCTGCATAGGCATCTGTCTTTTTTTGTGCCTGATGTGAATCTGTCATATAAGTCTTGTTTTCTTTCACTGTCGTTTGATCTGTTCCAGTCTCAGTAACGCCAAAACAAACCAGACAGTCCTGCAGTGAATACTGTCATTCAATGTCAGTCATTGTGACATAATAATATTAGTTCGATATACGGATATCTCAGACAGCATGTCTGCTGCTGCAGACATGGCTGTATGTACATGAATGGAGATTGCCATGAAAGATAAATCTTTGATGAAAAAAATGTCTGTTCTGCCGCCTGCATGCATGCTGCTGATAACGGCTGCTGTTTCCGGCTGTTCCAATGCCGGTTCAGCTGACGTCAATCAGAATGAAACAGATGAGACCATGCCTTCGATTCCTGAAGATCTGAGGGGCGGAAGCCCCTGGATGGATTCATGCATTGCCGGCAATGTCACGGCTGATACGGAGACATCAGCAGCGGATGATTTCTATCTCTATGTCAATAAGGACTGGATCGTTTCGAAGGAACTTCCCGAGGGTACACCGATTCTGACAGCGGACTATGGTGAAGAGGACCGGATACTGCTGCGGGATGCTCTGGTCAATGATACATTTTCGGAACATGATGCCGGTCAGGCCCAGCTGCTGTTCTGGGCTTTTACTGATACAGAGGCACGTGATGCATCCGGATGTGAACCGGCAAAGCAGGTGATCGATGACCTGCGTTCCGTTTCCTCCATTGAAGAGCTGAATGCTTTCCTTATGGATCCTGAAAGAAGTGCCGGCGTTCCTTCGCTGATTGAAGTGACCAATACCCAGGATTACGATGAGCATCGCTGGATCACTGCTGTTGAATTATCTGATTCCACCTTCGGATCAACAGTAGGCACAATGGGTATGGATGCTGTAAATGCCGATCCTGAAAGTGATATCTACCGGACCCGCTATGAACTTGTCCGTGATGTTCTTATCCGTTCCGGCTGGACGGATGAAGGAGCGGAAAAAGCATTTGAAGAACGTCTTGATCTGGAAAAAGAGATCATCCGCATTGCCGAACAATACGAGGATAATCAGAGCGGACATACCGGCCTGACGATCGATCAGCTGGACAGTCTTGTCAGCGGCTTTCCGCTGCGCAGTCTTGCCGAAACACGCGGCTACGGAGCGGCAGCGGAGTTCAGGCTGTACGATGAAAGCGAGATCCGTGCATTCGCTGAACTCTACAATGAAGAACATATTGATCAGCTGCGCAGCTATCTTATCTGCGGCTATGTACTGGAAGCCGGCAGCTGGCTGGATACAAAGGCTTTTGATAACTGGAAGAAAGATTATGACAACAATTACGGCGATCCCGTATTTACCAATCCGGAACGGAACAGAAGCATTGAAGAAACAGCGGTGAACCTGGAAGCGCAGATTGCGCCTACCCTGGTCGGCCGTGCCTTTGTGGAGGCTGCCGATCTGGCGCCTGTCAAAGAATTCGTGACTGATCTTGCCGGTGAGGCAATTGAAGCACACAAAGAAAATATCAACGCCAGTGAATGGCTTTCCGAAGAATCCAGACAAAAGCTTACCGGCAAGCTGGATGCCATCACTTTAAACCTCATTTATCCTGAAGCCTGGGAAGATTATTCGGCTCTTGAACTTGAGGGACTTGATTATTATCAGATGCGCAGGGCACTCTGGCTGAATGATCTTGCCCGTAATGCTTCGCTTACCGGCAGTGAGATCGATGACCGTCTGTGGGATTCGCCTTCGCTGTTTGACGGCAGCGGCTCCTATACCGGAATCGACAACAGTATCCGTGTGAATGCCGGCGGTGTCGCAGGTGAAGTTGCCCGCTATCAGACTGGTAAAATCTCACTGGAAGAACTGATGGGCGGTATAACAGGATACATGCTGTTTCATGAAATTGCCCATGCACTTGACCCGGCAGACATCTATCTGGACGGACAGGGCAATGAAGTCAAGGAGTCGCTGCTTGCACCGGCCGATCTTCAGGAATATGAGCGGCGTGTAGATAAGATTGAAAAGTATTTTGACGGCATCTCCATCTGGGAAGGACAGCAGGTGATCGGTTCCGTCTGCAGACAGGAAGCATATGCCGAGATCTGCGGCATGGATGCCCGTCTTGCCTATGCGGCAAAGCAGGAAGGTTTTGATTATGCGGCTTTCTTCATAAAAAGGGCACAGCCCAGTGCTGCTCTGTGCTCGCCGGAGTATGCACTGAGCTGTATCATGGGTGCAGACACCCATCCGTCATATTATCTTGACGTCAACGTGACATTCCAGCAGTTTGAAGAGTTCAATCAGACCTTTGGCGTAAAGGAAGGTGACGGAATGTATCTGGCACCGGAAGAACGTCTGGTCATCTGGTAAAGGAGGGCAAAATGAATCTGTTTGACAGCCTCTTTAACGGCAAAAAAAGCAAATTTGAAGAAACCATGGACAATCTTCTGAAGGGGACTGTCGGCAAGGCAAAGGAAACTGCCGATGAATCATTCATGAAGAATCTGACAGAAAAGTTCAATGAAGCGGATGTCATGATGACACAGTCTCTCGAGGCGATGCGGGACGGCCGTGAGATGCCGGAAGATGCACCTCCGGTTTTGAATACAGGAATGCCTGACTTTGACGCCAGCATGAAAAAGTGGGACGGCCTGATCGATGAAATCGAGGAGAAAGAGCTGGGCAGATACAAGATCTGTCCGCAATGCGGCGAGGCGGTTCCTTCCGACGGCAATTACTGCCGGAACTGCGGCGCCAGGCTGCCGGATCTTACTGCCGCCTTCAGGGTCTGTCCGAAGTGCGGAAGCAGAAACCGGGCTTTGAATCTCAGATGTGAAAACTGCGGCGCCGAACTACCGCTCATTTCCGAAGAAATGTCTGACCGGCAGGACAACTGATCAGCGCGTATATGCAGAATAAAAGGGCAAAATGCCCTTTTTACAATTCTCTGATGAAAACCGGTTCTTCGGGATTGTCTTCCGAATATCTGATGACAATTCTCTGACCTTCCTGCAGGGAAACGGCCGGGTTGGCAAGTGTTCCTTCCTGCAGTCTGCCGCTGCGGTCAACATAAGATACATGATAATCGTCATAGTGCTGAATGCCGTCGCCGTTGGAAAATGATTCTTCCGTGACGGCGGTTACGGTGGCGGTTGTTTCAATGCCGTTCTTTTTTATCTGCCGCTGACGCAGGAAGGCAGAGATGAAACTTGCCGCAACAAATGCGATGATGACCAGGGAAACCGGGTCGCTGAACTGACTGAACATTTCTGATGCCTCCGATACATGAACCATTATACTTTCATACTGCGGCATTTGATATTGCAAAGCGGTGCCGTCTGCCATGTACGGGATGCCTTTTTCAACTAACTTTGTTAACATGGAATCAGGAAGCATCAGGAGGAAAATCATCATGTTATTACCTGCACAGGCACTTGTCGAAATGGACAGGCTGTATACAAAGCGTCATCATGTGGAACTGACGATCGGCATTCTGAAGGACGGGAACAAGGAAACGCTTCATTTCGGTCCCGACCGCAGACCGGTCAGGGGAGATTCCCTTGTCTATCCGGTCGGTTCCATCTGCAAGCCTTTCACCGCATCGCTGCTTGCCAGGTATGTCTCGGAAGGGAAACTGGATCTGGATGCCCCGCTGTCACAGTATATCAAAGGTCTGCCGGATCAGTATTACCCGAGTCTCAGGAAACTGGCGACCCATACCTCCGGCTATAAGACCCAGCCGTATACAGCCCTGACAAGCCTGCCGTTTTTCATCCGCATGAATCAGGAAGGCGGGCTGTTCCATACCAATCCTTTCCGGGGATATCCGGATGAAGCAGGAATGATGAAGATTCTTTCCGAGACACATCTGGAAGACAGGGAATACAAGTTTGTCTATTCCAATTTCGGCATGAGCGTGCTCGGCTATATTGTCGGTCAGGTCAGCGGCAGGGGATTCTGGGACAGCCTGCAGGAATATATCAGGGAAGATCTGAAGCTGAAAAATACATTCCTCGGCAATGTCGAACTGACAGGATATGACCGCCGGGAGAATCCCTGCCAGTGCTGGCAGTGGGAGAAGGAGGATATCATCGCTCCCGCCGGTGCTCTGAATGCATCAATCGAGGATCTGCTGGACTTTGCTGAGATCAATCTGGACGGAAGCCGTCCGTATCTGAACATGTGCCATGAATATCAGGCACCCTGTGACAAGCAGTCGGACAGCGGCCTGGCCTGGCGTCTGGACAAAACAATGCCGATCTCCTGGCATACCGGAGCCGCCGGGCCATTCCATGCCTGGCTGGGAATCAACCGTGAAACCGGTGCGGCAGCAGCGGTAGGAATCAACTACGGTCTCGTCAACGCTGAGGAACTCGGCTTTGCCATCCTGCGGAATCTTTAGTCTGTTTGAGAACGGCAGTCAGTGCCGATATAATGGAGAAGTAAAATCCGGCAGGAAATCAAAGAATGAGAGGAACCGATCATGGAACTGTCATTTCGGAAAGCAGAAGAAAACGACTGCAGCCTGATTCTCTTTTTTGTGAAGAAACTGGCTGACTATGAAAAACTGTCCGATCAGGTCGTCGCCACCGAGGATCTGCTCAGGGTATGGCTGTTTGAAAAGAAAAAGGCGGAAGTGATCTTTGCCTGTGAAGATGGCAGAGAGGTTGGCTTTGCGCTGTTCTTCCACAATTTTTCAACGTTCCTCGGGCGGGCCGGAATCTATCTGGAAGATCTCTTTGTTCTGGAGGAATACCGCGGCCGGGGCTATGGCCGGGCACTTCTGAAGGAACTGGCACGCATTGCCTGGGAACGGGGCTGCGGCCGCCTGGAATGGTCCTGTCTTGACTGGAATCAGCCGAGCATTGATTTCTATCTGTCCATGCATGCCGTACCGATGGATGACTGGACCGTATACCGGATCGCCGGAGAGGAACTGAAAAAACTGGCCGAATCATAAACTTCTGAAATAAAACAAAAATGAAACATCTGCTTCAAATGCTGAAAAGAATTACCTGGAAGGGATGGCTCTGCGGCGTCATCCTTTTTGTCATGCAGTACGGACTGTACCGGCTGGCCAATACAGTCAGTGTCCTTCTCGGCACAGCATCCCATGCCTTTGTCTGGAAAATCGCAGCCATAGATGACCGGATTCCGGTGATTCCGGTATTTGTTGTGCCGTATATCTGGTCCTATGCATTCTGGATCATGGGACCGGCAGCGGCATCCCTGACAAAAAAAGAAAACTATATCAATTATATCTGCGGCCTGCTGCTGTCCTATCTGATCGGTGTTCTCTTCTTTACCTTCATGCCGACATATATGGACCGGGTGCAGGAAGGGCTTATGACATATGCGGACAGAAGGGATGTGTTCAGCCGCATGCTGGCAAAGGTCTATGCGGCAGACGGGGCGGAAAAGGCCTTCAATCTGTTTCCGTCCTTTCACTGCATTATCAGCACGTACTGCTGTCTTGGCATCCGCAGACAGCCGGAAATACCCCGCGGATACCGCATTTACTCACTGATCATGGCTGTGCTGATCATCCTGTCGACACTGTATACGAAACAGCATTATATTGTGGATTCCATTGCCGGCGTTCTGATCGCTGCCGGCTGTGACAAACTGATGAAAAAACTGAATCCATCCAGAATTTTCAGACACTGGCAGATGTTCTGAAAACGGCGGATTCGCTTTTGCGGGCACGGCAGTTAAAAATGTTATAATGACATCGGAAAATGAGATGAATATGCCGGAAGTCAGAAGCGAAAACAAGAATAAAAACAAATTCAGAAGATGGGCAGTTATTCTGGGGGCAGTTGGATTCACCTTGTTCTATTTTTCTGCGACGGTCAATTACAGATCCGGAATGATTTTGCGCGGAATTGAGGTATTTATGTCGCTGTTCCTTCTGTTTGTCAGTCTGATGCCGTTTTCCGAGCGCGGCTTTCTTGTCCGTTTCTTAAGAATTTTCACGATTGTTCTGGCAGCAGTCAATGCGCTGCTGTACTTTGGAAATCTGCATATTGATCTCGAGAACCCCTGGGTCGTCGGAACTGCCATGGTACTGAAAGCAGGATATATTTATCTGTATCTTACCCTGCTTGAAAAAATTGCCCGGAGTTTCGACAGTGACAAGGAAATCTCGATTCATATCATGAAGAATTTCTGTATCACAGCAGAAGTGATGATAAATGTTGTGCCGGAACTGCTGGGGTCCTATTCTCTCATCAGTTCAGTCATTATGCGGGCGTTTCTGCTGACTCTGAATACATTTATTGTGCTGTTCATTACCCTTCAGATTCTGGGAATGGGCAAAGACATCCGCCGCCGCACCGTTTCTGCTGAAGCCTAGAACAGATCCTGCTTCAGGCAGGCGGGAAGAAGCTCATACATTGCCATTGCTGTCTCCCTTGCTGAAAGGGAGATTTTTTCTCTGATCCAGTCTTCATACAGTTCGGCAGCACCGCAGGTAAACATGTGAAGCTGAAGCAGCTCCCGCGGATTCATTTCCCGGATCTGTTTTCCTTCCGCTTTCAGACTGCCGTATTCGTACAGATTCCTGGCAGTATTGAAACTGTAATCACGCATAAAGCTGTACAGGGAGTTGGCGCCTTCCGTTTCAAACAGCGGCAGCAGAGGCTTCCAGTAATCACTTTCTTCCAGCAGAAGCAGAAACAGATCTGCCATGCTGTGAATCCTGGCCTGCTGCAGATGCCGGTCAAGGAGCGAGGAATAATTGTAGTTCATGACATCGTACTTATCGCGGAAGTGCCGGTAGAAAGTAGCCCGGGAAACACCTGCCTGACGGACGATCTGAAAAACAGTGACCGATGTGAAGTCACCTCTGCGGATCAGATCATTGAAGGCATGCAGTATTTTTTCTTTCGTTGTATTCATGAGACAGTTTGATATTATTGTCTCATTTTTTTGGGGATGCGCAAGTTTGCAGTTCTGTCCTTCTGCCGGAAGAAATATAATGAATTCGGAAAGAGTCAACGGAGGAAAACCATAATGTTTCAGACCAAACATATACTGACTGAAGGCGAGAAAAAGTGTCTTGAGGAGTATGAGCGCGAAAAAAGCAAAACACCGCGCAAAAATCTGATCCGTCTGGTGCGGCATATCAACATGCTGAACCCGCTGCCGGACGAGAATTCCTGGGAATACATTTTCTTTGACCGTCAGCTGAGCGATGCCCAGATTGATTTCGCTCTGAAGATGAAGCTTCGTCATCAATATACAATTCCCGAACTGGCAGAAGTTGAGAAAATGTCGGTGGAGGAAACAGCCGCAATGGTTTATGACCTGTGCTATATCGGACTGCTGGAATACTGCAGCATGCCGCATGAAGAAGATAAGGTGCAGCTGCCGGTATTTGCCCCGGGCGCCATGGAAAGCACGGTCATGACCAAGGAACGTACGGACAGATATCCGGAAACGGCGCCGGCATTCCTGAATTATGTTCTTGACCTGCAGAAAAAAATATCCGGTGCCAGTTTCATGGGCGCTGCCCTGATGCGTGCCATTCCGGTTGAAAGTGCCATCGAAGGCAATACCCGGAAAGTCAAATATGAAGAAGTCAGCTACTGGCTTGACAAGGCCGGCGAAAGTATTGGTGTCGCACCGTGCGAATGCCGCAAGCTGAGAAGAATGGTCGGCGAAGGCACTGCCGATCTGGAAGGCGAGTGGTGCATCAACCTGGGTGCCTATGCCGAATCGTGCATCCGCATGGGCAAGGCGAGAAGAATCACCCGTGAAGAAGCAGAAGCCAAGATCAAGAGAGCCGAAGAACTCGGCTATGTCCATCAGCTGTCCAACATTGACGGACCCGACTTCTCGATCTTCATCTGCAACTGCCCGTGGGATACCTGCATGGCCCTGCGCACATCCTGGTATACTTCTTCTCCGGATCTTTCCAGATCTAACTATACGGCAACGGTCGATGCCTCCAACTGTGTCGCCTGCGGCGGCTGTGTTGAGGTATGTCCGCAGAATGCCGTGAAGCTTGGCGAGAAACTGTGCACAAAGCGGCCAATCGAAGTGAAGAGTGCCGAGGTTGCCAGTGATTTTGTCTTCATGAATCCGAAGAAATGGACCGGCGAAAGCTTCCTGCGGGAAAGGGAAAATGTCGTGCCTGAAACCGGCACTGCTCCCTGCAAGACCAACTGCCCGGCTCACATTGCCGTCCAGGGCTATCTGAAGATGGCCAATGAAGGCCGATACCGCGAAGCTCTGGCTCTGATCAAGAAGGAAAATCCGTTCCCGGCCATGTGCGGACGTGTCTGTGCCAGATTCTGTGAACAGGTCTGCACCCGCGGTGATATTGATTCACCGGTTGCCATTGACGAAGTCAAGAAATTCCTTGCTGATCTGGAACTGAAGGATGAAAACCGCTATGTTCCGGAGAAGCGTTTCAATGAAGGTCAGAAGGTTGCCGTCATCGGCTCCGGTCCGGCCGGACTGTCTGCGGCCTATTACCTGGCCGTATGGGGTCATGACGTCACTGTCTTTGAGAAAGAATCCAGACCGGGCGGAATGATGACCTTCGGCATGCCGTCCTTCCGTCTTGACCGGAAGGTCGTGGAAGCTGAAATTGATGTCATCCGTCAGCTGGGCGTAAAGATTCAGTGCAATACCGAAGTCGGAAAGGATATTACACTCGATCAGCTGCGCAGCGAAGGATACAAGGGATTCTATGTTGCCATCGGTGCCCAGGGCGGCAGAAAGCTCGGCATTGAAGGCGAAGACAGCGAAGGTGTCATCTCCGGCATCGATTTCCTGCGCAATGTTTCCTTTGAGAAGATTGAACCGCTGCACGGTCATGCGGTTGTAGTCGGCGGCGGGAACGTTGCCGTGGATGGTGCCCGTACAGCCGTTCGCTTCGGTGCTGAAAAGGTGACGATGCTGTGCCTCGGACAGAGAGATGAGATGCCGGCCAGTGAAGAGGAAGTTCTGGAAGCACTGGCAGAAGGCATCGAACTGAAGTGCGGCTACGGTCCGAAGTTCATCACGGCCGAAGACGGAAAGGTAAAGTCCATTACCTTCAAGACCTGCACTCAGGTCAAGGATGCGGAAGGCCGATTCAGCCCGCAGTACGATGAAGACAAGACCATCACGCTCGATGCTGACTTTGTGCTTTCGGCCATCGGCCAGTCAATCGAATGGGGCGGCCTGCTCGAAGGTGAAAAGGTCGAACTCAACCGCAACATGACTGCCAAGGCTGACAGCTGGACCTATCAGACTGCCCAGAAGGATGTCTTTGTCGGCGGCGATGCATATACCGGACCAAGCTTTGCCATCTATGCCATTGCGGCCGGCAAGGAAGGTGCGGAATCTCTGCACCGCTATGTCTGGGAAGGCCATTCCCTGACCCTGGGAAGAGTCAGAAGAGACAACTTCCGCTACATTGACAAGGACAATCTTGTCATTGCCAGCTATGACCGCGGCGAACGCCAGGTTCCGGGCAAAGATCCGGAAAAGGTCAGAACCTTCTCGGATGAAAGATGCACATTTACCGAGGAACAGGTAAAGAAGGAAACTTCCCGCTGCCTGTCCTGCGGTGCTGCCAAGGTTGATCCGAAGCTCTGCATCGGCTGCGGACTGTGCACCCTGCAGTGCAAGTTTGATGCCATCCATCTGGACAGAACCGCCGATGTCTGGGGTGTGCCGTATGAACAGCTGGTGCCGACTGTCATCAAGGAAGAGGTGAAGAAGATCGGCCGCATTGCCCTGAGAAAGATCAAAGCCTGATCATGCATGAAATCAGTGTTCTCTATAAAGCAGTGGAACTGGCAGAACAGACAGCCCGTGACAACGGCATTGAGCATATCTCATATCTGACGCTGGAAGTCGGCGAACTGTCAGGATATCTTCCGGTATTCTTTGAAAAGTATTTTCCGGTTGTCATCGAAAACCGGGACCTGTTCAAAGACTGTCAGCTGAAGATGATCATTGTCAGAGGCGAAGGACTCTGCCGTGAATGCGGAGCCATGTACAACATTATGCAGGAGAAGGGAGTCTGTCCGAAGTGCGGATCCCGCTATAAAAAGATCCTCGGCGGACAGCAGTTCCTGCTCAAGGAAATCGGTTACGAATAATATGAAAACAGCGCTGATCAACATCGGCGCTGTTTCAGTTCATGATCGCTTTTTTCAGTGCTTCAAGACCGGCATCGCTCATTCCGCCGTCTTTCAGATAGGCTTCGGCATACGGCACAAGGTCGGCAGTATGAAGATCAATGCCCTCATCAGTGACCAGATAGTGCATCAGGGTCAGGAAGCTTTCATCGATGACGATGCGGTATTTCTCCGGCTCGTTATGCGGCGAAATATGATAGAAGTTGTCATAGGTAAGCATGTAGTCATCCAGCATCTCCTGATAGGATGCGCCGGCCATCATTTCCAGCAGCAGGCAGACAAATCCGGTCCGGTCCTTGCCGAGGGAACAGTGAATCAGGTACGGTCCTTCTTCACTGCTGAGCGCTTCCAGGGCACCGGCAATCTTCTTTTTGATTTCATCGGTGCCGTAGCGGGTATTGACGACAGGAAGAAGAATCTTTCCGTTTCGGTACAGATCCATGTGATAGTCAGAAGGCGATGATGCCTCAATATCCTTAACAAGATTCTCTTCCGTATCGGAAAGATCAATGATCAGGCGGATGCCGTTTTCTTCAATCAGACTGTCGACATATGCGGCCCGGCCGTAGGTATTGTCACAGGGAGAAGACGAGCGGTATATGAGGTTCTTCTTCAGCCGGCCGCCGCTGATACTGCGGAAATTGGCAAATACTTCATCGCTTTCATACTGGCTGCGGTCGGTTGTCTGATGAACATCCCGGGCATCCTGGATGGCGGAATAGCGGCCGGCTTCATTGAGGCTGACGGAGGCAGTGTCGCTTTCGCTGAGACCGGCATCCTTCCACAGGTCTTCGCCGTTGTATACGGCAGCCTTGATATAGGGGTAGCCGGGATAGCCGACCAGAAGCGGTTCTTCCTCACCGACATAGTAGCCGCTGTAGAAGGGGAGGCTCTCCAGAACATAGCCGTTGGAGAATTCCACCCGCACGCTGTCGCCGAAGCGGTAGCCGAGAGCAAGGAAGTCATCGATCGTGATTTTGATATAGCAGCCGCCGAATTCTGTTTCATGTTCAATGGGAATATTTTCCAGATTCATTGATTTTTTCTGCTCTGTGCATCCGCAGAAGAAAACAGCAAGACAGAATATGACGGAAGCAAGCATGATTTTTCTGAGTCTGTTCATTGCCATGTCTCCATTCTCACCTTACTGCAGGAAAGATGATTTCGCAAAGAAAAACATTGATGGCTCTGAGATGAGGGCTCATTCGACAGTGCTTTGCGATATAATGATAACAGTGATACCGTTCTGCACATCAGAACGGAAATAATGGGAGTTTACAATGAAAATTCTTTTTGTTACGAGTGAATGCGCTCCGTTTTCCAAATCGGGCGGCCTTGCGGATGTTGCCTTTTCCCTGCCGCCGGCACTGAAAAAGGCCGGCAACAGGATCATGATCATTACCCCGTACTACAAATGCGTGAAGGAACGTTTTGCCGAAGATGTAAAATTTGTCAAAAGCATGACAGTGAGACTCGGCAATGCCGAACTGTACTGCGGTCTGCTGAAAGGAACACTGAGCGGTGTCCCGGTGTGGTTTATCGACAATGAAGACCTGTTCTATCGTGACCGGCTGTATGGCTATGATGATGACAAGTTCCGCTTTGCCTGGTTCTCCAAGGCGGTTGTTGATGTGCTTGACGAGCTGGACTTCGTGCCGGAGATCCTGCACTGCAATGACTGGGAAACAGCGCTCAGCATTATTTATCTGAAGGATGCCATGGGTGCGAGAACGGACTATCGTTCGATCCGTACTGTCTATACCATTCACAACATTGCCTACCAGGGTCAGTTTGGTGCCAATGAACTGGGCGATACCTTTGCCCTGAATCCGGGCTGGTATGACGGCGGTCTCGGCTATGAATATCAGGGAAGACATGATGTCAATCTGATGAAAGGTGCGATGCTGATGGCAGATGCCGTCTCCACCGTTTCACCGACCTATGCCCGTGAGCTGCATACACCGGAGTTCGGCAAGGGCCTGGAAGGCGTATGTGATCTTGTTGAATCCAAGATGTACGGCATTCTCAACGGCATCGATCCGGCGCATTATGATCCCGGCACTGATCCCCGCATTCCGGCAAACTTTACGGCTGCCGACAAGAGCGGCAAGGCAGAATGCAAGGAGTACATTCAGGAAACCTTCGGCCTGAAGAAGGAAGAACTCTGGCCGCTGTTCGCAGTTGTCGCAAGACTGGTTGAACAGAAGGGCGTGGAACTGATCAGGGAACTGCTGCCGCAGCTGATGAAGAAGGGCATCCAGCTGGTCATCTTCGGCCAGGGCGAACAGAAATATGTCGATTTCTTCAATCAGTGCCGAGAACAGTATCCAGGCCAGTTCGGTTTCTCCGATCAGTATACGGAAGAAATGGCTGCCAAGGTGTTTGCCGGTGCGGATTTCTATCTGATGCCTTCTGCCTTTGAACCGTGCGGACTGTCGCAGATGATGGCCATGCGCTACGGAACGGTTCCGATCGTTCATGAGACCGGCGGCCTGAAGGATACAGTCAGACCGTATTCCGACTTTGACGGCATCGGTGACGGCTTCTCCTTCAGTGACTACAAGGCCAAATCCCTGATGCTGGCAATCGATGAAGCAATGAAGGTCTACTTTGCCGAGCGTGATGTCTTTGAAGTGATCAGGGACAGATGCATGCGCAAGGATTTCTCCTGGAAGAAATCAGCTCTGACCTACATGAAGATGTATTCCGATATCTGCGGTTTCGGCACCGATCCGAATGTCACCTTTGAAGATGCCTTTGAAGCTCTGAAGATCGTCTATACCGATCAGAAAAAGAACCGCGAAGTTTTCCTGGAAGCACAGCCGGAAGACTATCAGACAGTCGTTCAGGTACATATCGAAGGCCCGGGCGAAGGTACATTCTATCTGAAGTTTACCCGTGACGGCATGGAGATGGAGCCGTACAGCTATGAAGGTGCCGATGTCACGATCAGCACGACATTTGACAACCTCTACAACATCGCCATTGGCACGACCGGCCCGAGCCGCCTGTTTGTCAACGGCCAGATGAAACTGGAAGGAAATTTGTCGAAGGGATTTGAACTGAGATATCTGATCGGCATTCACAACCACAGCAAAAAGAAGAAGAAAAAATGATTGCAAAAACAGATGCATTGTCATCTGTTTTTCTTTACTATTGAAGCAGGAGATTTGACTATGGAAATCAGAGATTATTGTGAAGCCGAGGAAGTGCTCGCCAGAGTATCACAGATCCGCAGAGAGATTCATGCTCATCCGGAAATCGCCATGGACTGTGAAAAGACAACCGATCTGATCTGCCGTGAACTTGATGATATCGGCATCCCTTACCGGAGATGTCCGAAAGCCGGCGTGATTGCAGATATCAAAGGAGAAAAGGGAAACAGTGAAAGAACTGTCATGCTGAGAGCCGATATGGATGCCCTGGAACTGGAAGAAAAGACCGGCCTGGACTTTGCTTCAAAGATTCCCGGACGCATGCATGCCTGCGGCCATGATCTGCATACAGCCATGCTGCTGGGTGCAGCCAGAGTGCTGATGAAGATCAGAGGCGAACTGGAAGGCAATGTCCGTCTGCTGTTTCAGCCGGCGGAAGAAATCGGCATCGGCGCTGACTACATGATTCCCTACGGAGCCATGGAAGGCGTCAGTCTCGGACTTGGCATTCATATGGATCCTTTAAGCCCGGTCGGAACACTGAAAAGCAGAATCGGTCCGGACTGGGCGGCAGTCGACCATTTCTATATCAGAATTCACGGCACCGGTGCCCATGGGGCTACGCCGCACAAGGGAGCGGATGCAGCAGTTGCCACGGCAGCAGTGGCAATGAATCTGCAGACAATGGTCAGCCGTGAATGCGACCCGATGAAGCCGCTGGTTGTAACCATCGGCAAAATGTCCGCCGGCACTGCCTTCAATATCATTGCTTCCGAAGGATATCTGGAAGGTACCTGCCGTTCCTTTGATGAAGATGTCTGGGAAATGATTCCCGAGGCAATGGAGAGAATTGCAAAGAATACAGCTGAAAGCTTCCGCTGCACGGCAGAAGTGAAGGTGGAGCGTCCGATCAAGTCGCTGATCAACAGTGAATTTGCCTACAATATCCTGAAAAAGTCAGCAGTGAAAGTGCTGGATGATCCGTCTCTCTTCGGTGAATGCAGACAGGAAATGATTGGTGAAGACTTTGCCGTATATACCGAATACGCACCGTGTGTCTTTGCCCATCTCGGCTGTGACGGCGGCTATCCGCTCCACAGCAACTATGTCAATTTCAAGGAAGAGGCAATGGCAGCAGGCATTGCCGCTGAAGTCCAGTTTGCAGTGGACGGCCTGGCAGCACTGAACCACATTGACCGCGTCTGAAAGACAAGAGGATCCTGAAGGATCCTTTTTTTGTGGAATTGACACAGTGCATTATATGCATTACTATAGATAATGCAAAGAGGTGCGGATTATGATTCTGACATTTGACTTTGAAAGTGATGTGCCGCTGTATCTGCAGCTCCGCAATCAGATCGTCATCGGCATTGCCGAAGGAAAGCTGGCTCCCGGCGAAAAGCTTCCGACGATCCGGGCGCTTGCTGATGAGAGCGGCATCAATATGATGACCGTTTCCAAGGCCTATCAGATCCTGAAGCAGGAAGGGTATATCGTGACCGACCGCCGCAAGGGCGCTGTCGTGGCCGGACGTCCTGCTGTTTCCGTCAGTGAAGAGACACTGCGCGATCTGCGCCTGAAGATCTCGGAACTGCGTCTGGCCGGAATGAAGAAAGAAGACATTCTGAACATGGTTGAAACCATGTATGAGGAGGGTGCAAAATGAGCAAGCTGATTCTCTGGCTCAGTGTTATCTGGCTCCCGTTTCTGATGGTGTATCTGCTCATCAATGAAACGAAGTTCAAAAAGAATATCGTTCTCGGTGTCACTCTGCCGCAGGAGGCCAGGGAAGATGCCGATGTGCTGAAGGAAATTGCATCATTCAAAAAGAATGCCTGGACCATGATCGGAATTCTGACAGTCATGGCAGTGCTGATGTATTTCTTCTCCGATAACAACGCATTCATGACAATGTGGATGACCTGGCTTGTCTTCAGTATCATTCTTCCCTATGTTCCTTATTTCATCAGCAATACCCGTCTGAAAACATTGAAGAACGAGAAGGGATGGGTGCAGGAAAAACGAACCATCCGGGTTGACACATCGGTTCTGAAATCGCAGAAATGGCTTTCGCCATGGCTGTTTGTGCCGCCGGTGATTCTCTGTCTCGTGCCTTTGATCTTTGACCGGAACATGGCGGTTCTTTATATCATCTTTGCCCTGATGTGCACCGGCTTCTGGTTCGGCTACCGCTGGCTTTACCGCAACAAGGCGGAAATGGTGGATGAAAATGCCCGGCTGACGGAAGTCCTTACCCGCATCCGCAGATATAACTGGGGCAAAATGTGGCTGCTGATATCCTATGGCATGGCTGCCTATGCCATCGCCGCATGCATGAGTTACCGCAGTGTCCTCGTCAGTGTTCTGCTGACCGTTGGAATCACGGCCGTCATCTGTTTCTATGCCTTCCGGCTGGAAATGAAAACCAGAAGACTGCAGGAGAAGCTGACTTCAGACAGCGGCGGCGACTGGTATGTTGATGACGACGATCACTGGATCGGCGGCGTGTTCTATTACAATCCCGATGACAGCCGCTTCATCATCAATCAGCGAATCGGTCTGAATTCATCTGTCAATCTGGCTCATCCCGGCGGCAAAATCATGACCGTTCTGCTGGTGCTGATGCTGCTGGGAATGCCGCTGCTCGGCGGCTTCCTGGATATCGGAATGACGAAAGAAATCACCCTGACAATGGATGATAATAAAGTTGTCTGCACTTCCGGCATGGGAAACTACAGTGTCAGCAGGGAAGATATCAGCGAAGTCCGGGTACTGGAGGAACTGCCTTCCGATCTGAGACGCCGCTTCGGCACGGCAACAGACACGCTGCTTGAGGGCAGCTATGCGTCGGAGGAAATCGGCACGGCAAGACTGAACCTTGATCCCCGGCAGGGACCGTTTCTGCTGATCAGAACAGCGGACGGGGATGTATACCTGTTCGGAACCAGGGACGGCTCGCAGGTGAAAGAAGTCGCATCTGCACTGAAAAATCAGGATTAATTCCGATTTCCTATTGATTTACATCGCTCTGTTAAGGTAAAATTATCAACTGTCAGGAGATCCGTCTTTTTACAGATGATTTCCGTAAAAATGATGGGAGGTGAAAAAATGCCTAGAGTCGTTGTTAAGGAAAATGAAGATCTTGATTCCGCAATGCGCAGATTCAAGAGACAGGTTAATAGCAGTGGAATTCTCGCCAAGGTTCGCAGCAAGGAATACTATGTGAAGCCGGGTGTCAGAAGAAGACTGAAGAGCGAAGCCGCAAGGAAGAAGAAGAGAAGATAATTTCCTTCCAATCTGTCAAAAAGCCATGCAGTGGTTCATTGCATGGTTTTCTTTTGGTACTATAATTAGCAGGAATGAGGTTTAAAAAATGGAACAGACACTTCTTCAGACATGCCGGGATTTTATCAGTTACCGCGATATCAGCAGACAGGAATTTCTCTGGACGGGATACCGTCAGGTTTTTCCGGTATGTGCATATATCTATCTGAATCACAAAACAGAACCAAACGAGGAAATGATAAAACTGTGCAAGGATATTCTGCGGGAAAACAGCGGCCTGTTTTCTTCGTTCCGCTCAACCGGTGAACCGATCTTTGTGACAATGCTGGCGACAGAGGAAGATCCGGGACTGAAGATGCAGGCGGCTTCCGTTGCCTACCGCAGCCTGAGAAATTATTTTCCCGGCAGCAGTTATCTTCCGTTTCTGGCCATGATCATGCCGGATATGATGCCGGCTTCCAATTTTGACCGCTTTGCCGAAGAAACCAGAAAGCTGTATGACGAAATGAACCGCATACATACTTTCCTGACCAGCTTCGAAGATGTCATCTTTGCCGGTCTTCTGACGATGAACCGCACCCGCCGGAAATATGACCTCCTGAATGAAATCGAATACCTGTATGAAAGACTGTCCAAGGACAGCATATTCCACCATGATGCCATGCAGTCACTGAGCCATGCCCTGACACTCTGCCAGGGAAGTGCCAGAACAAAATATGAAAATCTGCAGGAACTGTGCCAGATGCTGAAGATGTCTGACATCCCGTACGGAAAGGATTACGAAATGATTCCGCTTGGCATTATTGCCAATATCGGTCTGAATCTGGATGTTGTCTGCCGTGATCTGATCGAAGTCTATGAATGGCTCGGCAATCAAAACGGATATGGCTTCTTCGGTTTCGGAAAAGCGGCCCGCCTGATGCACGCCTGCATGATTCTCTGCAGCTATTACGGTTCCGGCACCATTGAGCTTGACAGTGCCGTGATCATCAGTGTGCTGCTGGAGATTTCCCGCGAGCAGACTGCTGCAGCCGCTGCCGCCGCATAAAAAAACGAATGCTGTCTGTAAAACACAGACAGCATTTTTCTGTTATTCAGTCCTTTTTGTTCAGGAATTCTTCCATTTCCTGCATAAAGCTTTCATCGGTCATCAGCGAAGGCTCCAGGGTCAGAACCGGTACTTTTTCATCAGGTTTGTCTGCCGGTGCCGGCGCTTCCTTTTTCTCTTCCTTCGGGGAAGTTTCCGTCTGTTCTTCAGCGGAAGGCTCTTCCTGTTTCGGTGTTGTTTCTGTTTCCGGCTGTGTCTCTGCCGGTGCAGCTTCCGGTTTTGTTTCTTCCGGTACAGGTTCAGGTTCCTTCTTTTCTTTATGGACGGCTTCGGCATCGATGCCGTTTTCTTTCAGCATGGAAGCTGTGTTTTCGGCTTCTTCCCTGGTCAGGGCAGAGAGCAGTACAGCCGGAAGTTCCTGCAGCAGCTTGCGGATCTCGGGGACACCCATGCCGGTCAGAGCCCGGATCGAAGTCACGGCATTGGTCATGTTCGGACAGGAATTGATGACAACCTTGCTGGCAGAGGGGTCTGCAAGCTCAAGCTTGACTTCCGGTTTCGGGGCTGCGAACTGAGGGGCGCCGCAGTTTGTGCAGTACATGGTAAGGTCGGGCAGTTCTTTGCCGCATTTCTTGCAGATCATGATCATGTTCCTTCTTTCTTTTACAGACTGTAAATCTTCTGATTTCAGTGTAGCACGGCAGATGCTGAAGTGCATATTTTCATGAGAATGGACGCGGCAATAAAAGTATAGTAGTATTTCAGCACCGGACTCCGGAAGAAAGAGGGGCTATGGAAAACAATCTTGGAAAATTCCTCAGTTTTGGAATACTTGATTTTCTCTACTGGGCGTATTTCGCTTCCTTCATCGGATTTGTCACAACATACTTCCTCAGCTGCGGCATGAGCAGTTCGATGCTGTCGCTTGTCGTTGCTGCCTATATGCTGTTTGCCTTCTTCGGTGCTTTCTTCTGGGGCGGACTGTCTGACCGCAGACAGTCAAACAAGAAAGTATTCATACCGGAACTGGTGATCATGACCGTTCTCTGCATTGCCGAATTCTTTCTGGTAAAGATCAGCATCTGGTTTGCTGTCATTCTGCATCCGCTGGTCGGTTTCATGGCACCGCCGCTGGGCACCAATCTGGATGCCTGGATGCTGCGGTCATTCAATCATGAGGCCGGTGCCTTCGGAAGGGCAAGAGCACTCGGCTCTGTCGGCTATGCAGTAGCCATGCTGGTGCTGGGCCAGATCTATAACCGGATCGGCTTTCAGCTGGTTCCGCTTGTGACCGGATCGCTGTTTGCAGTGATTCTGATTCTTGCCTTCCTGACGGAAGAAAAACCGTATCAGGTCATGAAGCGGAAAGAATCCACCGGCAATACCCGCGATCTTCTGAAGATCAGACCCTATGTCTTTCTGGTCATTACACTGTTCCTGACCGGTCTTTCTTCAGCTCCTGTCAACAACCTGAAAATTGTCATTCTGGAAAGTGTCGGCGGCGATGTGTCAGTGCTCGGCATTGACTCCTTTATCGGCGTCATGGTCCAGGCAGTGTTTATTTTCCTGTCAGGCAGCCTGCGGCGCATGCCGGCCAAGCTGCGGATGCTGATGGTTACGGTCTTTGCCATGCTGATGCTGCTGTGTGTATGGCTGGCTGTCAATCCGTTCATGATCATCATCGGCACGGTCATGATGAATATCTCCTACGGACTGCAGCTGCCGACAATGCGTGAGATCACGGAAAAGAATGTTCCGGAAAACCTCAAGAACACAGCCCATTCCCTGACCGATGCGATGTACGGAAGCTTTGCCGGTGTATTCGCACTGCTTTACAGCGGTACGCTGATGGATCTCTTCGGTGCCAAGTTTGTTGCTTTTCTGGGCGTGCTGATCATGATCGTTCCGGTCGCACTGTGTGCCTGGGATCTGTTCCGCAAACCTGATACAGTCAGATGAAACTGCAGAAATGCAGTTTTTTCTTTGAGTGCGGCAGCGGAAGAGATCCGGAAAATGCGGTATGATACTGAAAAAGAACGGAGAAAACATGAAACAGTATATTGTGGATGCCTTTACGGCAGTGCCGTTTGCCGGCAATCCGGCAGCGGTCTGCGTTATGGAAAACTGGCCTTCGGAAACTGCGATGAAAAAGCTGGCAATGGAAAACAGTCTTTCCGAGACTGCCTATCTGGTGCCGGAAGGAAACGGCTACCGGCTGCGCTGGTTTACGCCGAAAGCAGAAGTGGAGCTTTGCGGTCATGCGACGCTTGCCTCATCCTTTGTGATCATGAATCATATCAGACCGGGGAGCACGGAAGTGACATTCCATACCGTCAGCGGTGATCTGCACGTAGTGAAGGAAGAAAACCGCTATGTCATGGATCTGCCGCGGTATCCGCTGCAGGAAATCCCGGTGACGGACGAAATGGAAGCAGCATTCGGATACCGTCCTGTCAAAGCTATTCTCGGACTTGATCTGATCTGTGTCTTTGCCGATGAGGAACAGGTACGGAACATGAATCCAGACCAGAAGCTTCTTGCCGGTCTGCCCGGACGTCTGCAGAATGCAACAGCCCGCGGCCGGGAAACGGACTGCGTATCCCGCAGCTTCTGCCCGGAACTGGCAGTGCCGGAGGATCCGGTATGCGGATCAGCTCACTGTCAGATTGCCGACTACTGGGCAAAGATCATGGGCAAAACCGTCATCGAGGCGTATCAGGCATCGGAGCGGGGCGGATACCTGCACTGTGAAATCAGAGAAAACAGCCGGATCGGCATCAGCGGCGAAGCGGTGCTGGTGGCCGTGAGCGAAGTGGTTGCACCATTGACGGAGGAATGAACATGCAGAAAATCACGATGGAAAACCTGAAGGACGCTTCCCTTGATGTCTTCAGAATGTTTGCCGAACAGACGGCACTTGTCACAGCCGGGTCCATTGACCATTTCAATACGATGACGATCGGGTGGGGCATGCTTGGCAATGTCTGGGGACACATGCCGGGCATTACCATCTATGTCAGCCCCAGCCGCTATACCTGGGAATTCCTGGAAGAAAATGATCTGTTTACCGTTACATTCTTCCCGGAACAGTACAATGATGATCTGATGATGCTGGGCAGTGTTTCCGGCCGTGACCGCGACAAGGTGGCAGAATCACATCTGACGCCGAAGAACCTTGGCGAGACGGTCGGCTTTGAGGAAGCATCGCTGACCCTTGTCTGCCGCAAGCTTTACGGATCCCAGTTTGAAAAGGAAAAAACACCGGCAAAGATGGAGAGGCTCTATTCAAGGGTTGAGCCGCATTATGCCTATATCGGTGAAATCATCGATGCCTTCGGTGAAATCTGAATCAGAAAAAAAGTCAGGCTGTCAGGCCTGACTTTCAGTTTCTTCATAGTTTGATTTGACCCGGAAGCGGTAGTACAGAAGTTCGAGGGCACAGGCGACCATCCAGCCGACCGGATAGCCGAAGCCGATCGCAGCCGGTGTATTGGAAATATAATGTGCCATGATGAACAGATAGATCTGACGGACCACTACAAAGCCGATCAGCATGATGACCATCGGGGCTCTTGAATCACCGCGTCCGCGCAGGGATCCCGCCAGTACATGCGTGATGCAGTTGAACAGCAGGAAGAATACATTGGTGCGCAGGAAGAGGGTTCCGTAGCTGATGACATCGGCATCGGAGGAGAACAGGCGGACCGCCGCATTGGAGAAGATCCAGATCAAAGCGGCAATGACAGTAGTGATCATCAGCGTCAGAAGGATCGTTGTCCGGGTTCCTTCCTCCGCCCGCTTGTATTTGCCGGCACCGATGTTCTGGGAAACAAAGGTAGTGGCGGCAAGTGCCATGCTGTTCATCGGCAGCATGATAAACATGTCGATTTTGTTATAGCAGCTCCAGCCGGCCATGACGCCGGATCCGAAGTGATTGATATAGGACTGGACAAAAATATTGGAGAAAGCAGTGATGACAGACTGAATCGCTGCCGGCAGGCCGATTGAGAATACATTTTTCAGAATATCCATGTTCAGGCGCATGTCTTTCCAGTCAAAGCGGTAGATGTCCTTTGTCGTGCTGAGCAGGACGAGGATCAGAACCGAAGATACAAACTGGGAGATGATCGTTGCCAGGGCAACCCCGGCAATGCCCATATGGAACACCAGAACAAACAGGAGGTCGAGAATGATATTCAGAACACTGGTCAGAATCAGGAAGTACAGCGGTCTGGTCGTGTCGCCGACGGCTCTGAGAATGCCGCTGCCGATGTTGTAGATGAGCAGGCCGGCAATGCCGCCGCAGTAGATTTTCAGATACAGTGATGCGTCCCCGAAGACATCGTCCGGGGTTGCCATCAGCCGCAGCATCGGATTGACTCCGGCTACGCTGACAGCTGTAAACAGTACGCAGAGGATGAAGGTCGCAGTCATGATCGTTTCCACCGCTTCATGCAGGCGCTCCAGGTTCCGGGCACCGAAGAGATTGCCGATGATGACACCGGCACCGATTGAGAAGCCGTTGAAGAAGAAAACGTAGAGATTGACGATCATGGTTGTGGAACCGACTGCCGCCAGGGCCTGGGTGCCGACAAAGTTGCCGACAACAATGGAGTCTACTGTGTTGTAGAGCATCTGGAATATGTTGCCGAGAACGAGCGGCAGGGAGAACATCAGCACCTGCCAGGCAATATTTCCCTGGGTCAGATCACGGCTGGTTGTCTTTTTTGTCTGTGTCATATTTCATACCTGTCCGAATTACCCGACTATCATAACACAGGACATCCCGGTGTGATGCACTGTTGACTGCCGCCGGCAGATCATATTCAAAAGATGTACTGTCCTGATGTGTACGTAATTCATACATGATTTAGTTTATAATGAAGTCAGATAAAGACGAGGAAAATCATATGAAACTTACACTGCAGGGCATTCAGGATACGGCTGCCTATGAGAAGGCCGGAATCCGTCTGCCTGATTATGACATCGGCTCTATGCGCAATCAGACGGTTCAGGCGCCGCGATGGGTTCATTTCGGCATCGGCAATATCTTCCGTATCTTCATCGGCGGCATCGCTGATGAACTGCTGAACCGGAAAGAGACAGATACCGGCATTGTCTGTGTCGAAACCTTTGACTATGAGGTTGTCGAGCAGATCTATCGTCCCTATGACAATCTGGCTCTGGCCGTAACCCTGTACGGCGACGGCACCAGTGACAGAAAGGTTATCGGCTCCCTGGCGGAAGCCATTGCCGCAAAGGCAGGGGATGCAGAGTCCCGTGGCCGTCTGAAGGAAATCTTTGTCAGTCCTTCGCTGCAGATGGTATCCTTTACGATCACTGAGAAAGGCTATGCCCTGCGGGATGCGGCCGGTGAATGGCTGCCGGCAGTAAAGGCTGATATTGAAAACGGACCGGCATGTACACAGAGTGCAGTCGCGCTGGTCACATCACTGCTGAAGGACCGCTTTGAAGCCGGAAAGCTGCCGCTGGCTCTGGTTTCGATGGACAATGTTTCCCATAACGGCGAAAAGCTGCGCAATGCCGTGCTGGAGATCGCATCTGCCTGGCAGGAAAGGGGATATGGCAGTGAGGAATTTATCCGCTATGTCAGTGATGAATCAGCAGTATCATTCCCGTGGTCAATGATCGACAAGATTACGCCGCGTCCGAGTGAAGACGTTGCCGCCATGCTTACAGAACTCGGAATGGAAGACATGGATATCGTCATCACTGACCGGCGCACCTATATTGCTCCGTTTGTCAATGCCGAAGCACCGCAGTATCTGGTTGTTGAGGACAGCTTCCCGAACGGCCGTCCGCCGCTGGAAAAGGCCGGTGTCTATATGACCGACCGTGATACCGTCAATGCATCTGAAAGAATGAAGGTGACGGTATGCCTCAATCCGCTGCATACTGCGCTGGCACCGTATGGCTGCGTGCTTGGATATACCCGCTTCAGTGATGTGATGCGGGATGAAGAAATGCTGAAGCTGGTGCAGCTGGTCGGACCAAAAGAGGGCATGGCAGTCGTGAAGGATCCCGGCATTCTTTCGCCGCAGGCATTTATTGAAGAGTGCATCAATGTCCGTTTCCCGAATGAATACATTCCTGATACGCCGCAGCGGATCGCTGTCGATACATCGCAGATGGTCGGCATCCGCTTCGGGGAAACGATCAAGGAATATGTTGCCAGAGACGGCAGTGCCAGAACACTGCTCGGCATTCCGCTGGCTATTGCCGGCTGGCTCAGATATCTGCTGGCAGTGGATGATGATGGGAGGCCTTTTGAACTGTCACCCGACCCGATGAACGAAGAACTGCAGGAACTGCTGAAAGATGTCAGACTCGGTCAGCCGGAAACCTATCACGGTCAGCTGAAGGGACTGCTGGCCAATGCCAATATCTTCGGCAGTGATCTCTATGAGGCAGGAATCGGTGATCTGATCGAACAGATCTTCCGGGAAGAAATCGGCGGTATCCATGCTGTCAGGGAAACACTGAAAAAATATCTGAAGTAAGAAAAAGATCCGGAAATGATCCGGATCTTTCATTTTACAAACTTTTCAATGGCATCATTCATATGCTCAACAGCACCGAGATCACCGTCTTCAATGGCATGTATCATACAGTGCTCGAGATGCTGGCGGATGATGTCCTTGCCGATCTTGTTCAGTTCGCCTTTGACGGCTGCCAGCTGAATCAGGACATCGGAACAGTCCTCGTTGTCTTCAACCATCGTTCTGACCTTGTTCAGATGGCCGATGGACCGTGACAGCTTGTTGACGATCTTTCTGATTTCCGCCGGATCGTGAGTGTGCGCATGCTTGTTTTCCATGCTCTACATTATACAGATTTACCGGCAAAATGAAAAAGGAATGCACAGCCGGAAGGAACGGATGTTTTCCAGCCCAAAAGCGAAGACAGATATGCTATGATTTGGACATTATGAAAAACAGAGACTTCTACCGGCACGTACTGAGAATATCAATTCCGATCATGATCCAGAACGGCATCACCAACTTTGTGGCCATGCTGGACAATATCATGGTCGGACAGATCGGCACCAATTCGATGTCGGCTGTTGCCATCGTCAACCAGCTGATGTTTGTTTTCAACCTGTGCATTTTCGGCGGTCTTGCCGGCATCGGCATTTTTACAGCCCAGTTCTACGGACGCCGCAATCATGACGGAGTGCGCAATACCTTCCGGCTTTCGGTGATTGTTGCCCTGATTCTGGCTCTGGCCGGTGCTTTGATTTTCCATGCCTTCGGTCCGCAGCTGATCACCCTGTATCTGCACGGCGAGGGCGGAGCAGCCTCGATTGCCGAAACGATGACAAAGGCAGAGGAATATCTGAAGGTCATGATGATCGGGATGCTGCCGTTTGCCTTTACCCAGGTATATACTTCCATCCTGCGTTCGACCAATGAAACAGTTGTTCCGATGCGGGCCGGCATGGCTGCTGTCTTTGTCAATCTGGCCGGCAACTATATCCTGATCTACGGAAAATTCGGACTGCCCCAGATGGGTGTGGCCGGTGCGGCTCTGGCTACCGTCATTGCCCGCTTTGTTGAACTGATCCTGGTGGCAGGATGGACCCATACCCACCATGACCGCAATCCGTTCATTGTCCAGGCCTACAGTACCTTCCGGGTGCCGGCGGAACTGATCCGGCAGTGCTTTATCAAGGGCATGCCGCTGCTGGTCAATGAGTTTCTCTGGTCGGCTTCCCAGGCGACACTTTCCCAGACCTATTCCTACCGCGGCCTTTCCGTCATTGCCGCATTCAATATTTCCCAGACCATCGGCAATGTTTTCAATATTGCCTTCATTGCCCTGGGCAGTGCGACCGGCATCATCATCGGTCAGGAACTTGGCGCCCGGCATTTTGACACCGTAAAAAAAGACGCCGAGCGCATCACCTTGTTTACGGTGGGACTCTGCGTCATCATGGGTGCTCTTCTGTTTGCCGTTTCCGGCTTTTTCCCGCTGATCTACAATACATCTGATGAGATCCGGGAAATGGCAACATCGTTCATCCGTGTCGGTGCCGTATGCATGCCGATCTATGCCTATGCGAATGCCGCCTACTTTATTCTCCGCTCCGGCGGCAAGACGGTCATTACCTTTCTGTTTGATTCCTGCTTCTGCTGGGTCATTTCGATTCCGCTGGCATTCTTCTTTGTGCATTATACATCACTGACAATGCCTGTTCTGTATCTGTTTGTGCAGCTGGCTGATCTGATCAAGTGCGGCATCGGCTATGTCCTTGTCAGCAGGGGCATATGGATCAATGACATTACCCGCCTGGCGGAATGATCAGCTGTTCTGCTTCAGACGGATGACCGCATCCCTGATATTGCCGTGAACAAGAAGATCCATGTGCCTGACAATGGCGGCAGGATCTTCTTTCATTCCCCGGTCGATCCATTCCAGGACAATGCCGGTAAAGGCATATTTGTAAAAATCAGCGATAAATTCTTCGTCTGTCGGATCCAGGTTTCCGCCCGAGACTTCGACGGTGATTTTCTTGATCATCCGGCTGGAAGAGCGCAGCAGGATCTGCTGCAGATGATCGCGGGAACGGGAATGAAATGTCTGCAGAACAAAATCGCGGTTCCGGCACATCAGCTTCATGATTTCTTTCAGGCCTTCCTGCCAGGTCGCATAGGTCCGGTTTTTGCCGATGGCTTCTTCGCCCTTGGTCAGATAGATCCAGTCGATCAGGTCATAGATGTCATGAAAATGATAATAAAACGTCTGCCGGTTTACGCCGCACACGGATGTCAGATCACTGATGGTGATTTTATCAAGCGGTTTGTTTTTCAGAACCTGCATGAGAGATTCTGACAGTTTCTTCTTGGTCAGGTCGTTCATTGAAAAAAATTCCTTACCATTATTCTACTAAAAAACCTTTTCTTTTTGCAAAAATATGTTACTATAGTTTAGCGCTGAATATTTGCAGGAATACCCAAGCGGTTGAAGGGGCGGGCTTGGAAAGCTCGTAGATCGGTAACACGGTGCCAGGGTTCAAATCCCTGTTCCTGCGCCATTGAAAGATCGTATGAAAATACGGTCTTTTCTTTTTGTTCTGCCGGATACAAACGAGCCTCCGATGGCGACAATTTCGGCTGTTTGTTGTATGATATCAATGTTTTATGAAAAAGACAGACTATCGGAAAATGCCGTTTCGGGTTAAATTCACACTGCTGGAGAGGATTGCAATCATTCTTCTGAGCCTGATTGCGCTTGCCTGTATGCTTTTGTGTGTCCTGCAGATTCATAATCTGAAAAAGGAAGCCGGCGAGCCGGCAAAAGCTGAGCTGGCGGTACTGCCGGGACCCAAGGAAGTCCTGCAGGAAGCAGCTTCAGAGGGCACGGTGCTCCTGGAAACAGCCGATGCCGGCAGAGGGTATGTTGATGAAACCCTGTTTCTGGGCGATTCCAATACGGTCCGCTTTTTCCAGAACTATGACACGGACGGCCTGACATATACGAGTGCTCAGAATACGATAGCCGTCATCGGCATGGGAGCGGATGCCATCTCGACGCTGCCGTGCATGCAGTTTTCCACCGGTACATTTACAATGGTTGACTCGGTGGCAATTCTGCAGCCGCGCCGCATCATCATGACCTTCGGAACCAATCATCTGGATGGCTTTACCACCGACACCAGCGTGTTCATCAATTCCTACGAGGCCCAGATCAGGGCTGTGCAGGCGGCATGGCCGTATGCCGATATCATCATTCAGTCGATCTTTCCGATTGCCGGGATCAATGAATATCCGCACCTGACAGTGGCGCAGATCAAGCTGTTCAACAATGCCATTCTGCAGATGTGCAGCCGCTGCGGCTGGAAATATCTGAATACATTTGAAGCACTGTATGATGAAGAAACCGGCTATGCCCGTACCGGTGTCATGGATACGGACGGCCTGCATCTGAGTGAAGCAGGGGTTGCGGAAGTGTTCCGCTATATCCGTACCCATGCCTGGATCAGCGAAGACCGCCGGCCGATGCCGCTGAATGAGATTCCGGAAGTATATGGTCCGCTGACCGGACTGCTGGAAACAAATCCGCTGAACAATCAGCCGTTTGAACCGGAAGTGACGGAAGAACCGGCGGCGGAAGAAGTGCCGCAGGAACCGGTATATGAGGAGCCGGTCCCGGAAGAAGTGCCGGCAGAAGAACCTCCGGCCGAGGGAATTCCGGCCGAAGCACCGCCGGAAGGCGAATAATACTGAACATTGCATGATGTTTGTCGTATGACAGACATCATGTTTTTTTACCCAGGTGTTAAAAAGACATTATAATGAGGTTAGTTCTCAAAGGAGCAAACACATATGTATGACATCATCATTATTGGCGCCGGCATTACCGGTACGATGCTTGCACGTGATCTTTCTGCCTATCAGCTGAAGGTTGCCCTGCTTGACAAAGAAAATGATATCGCCAATGGAACAACCATGGCGAACTCAGCCATCGTTCATACCGGATATGATCCGAAGGATGGATCGCTGAAGGCCAGGCTGAATGTGGCCGGTGCGAAGAGATATGAACAGATCTGCCGTGATCTTGGCTGCAAATATAAAGTTACAGGCGCCTATATCGCTGCCTGCGGCGAAGATGAGGAAGAACACCTGAAGATTCTGGAAAAGAATGCTGCCGGCCGCGGCATTCCGTTTGAATATCTCAGCGGCGATGAAGCCCGGAAGGAAGAAGAGCATCTGAGTGATAATGTCACAAAGGTGCTGAGTTTCCCGACAACGGCTGTCATCTATCCGTGGGAAGTTGCCATTGCCTGTGCCGAGGTGGCCGTAAAGAACGGAACCGATCTGTTCCTGAATGAGGAAGTCACAGCCATCAGCAGAACTGCCGAAGGCTATGCCGTACATACTTCCGGCCATGATTTTGAGACAAAAATGATCATCAATGCGGCCGGTGTGTTTACGGAAAAGATCGCAGCCATGGTTACTGATGATCCCGGCTTCCATATTACGCCGCGCCGCGGTGAATACTACGTCCTGGATCAGGATGCAAAATTTGTAAAGCATATCATTTTCCCGGTGCCGTCTCCGGTCAAGGGCAAGGGCGTACTGGCTGTACCGACAGTCTACGGCAATACCCTGATCGGCCCGAACAGCGACTTTGTCGATGATCTGGACGACAACGGCACCAGTGATGAAGGCCTTGCCTATGTCCGCAACAATATCGGCAAGACCATGAAGGATGTGCCGCTGAACCGCTCAATCCGCACCTTTGCCGGCCTGCGTCCGACCAGCGACAGACATGATTTTGTCGTTGAAGAGGCAAAGGATGCGCCGGGCTTTGTCAATGCCGCATCGATCGAATCACCGGGTCTGGCTTCAGCACCGGGTGTTTCGCAGTATATCATTGAGCAGTTCGTCAGAAAGTATTTTGATCTGCAGGCGAATCCTGATGCTGTCATGAGCAGGGAAGCACCGGTCATTCTTTCCGAACTGAGTGAAGAAGAACGCAACGAACTGATCCGCAGGAATCCGCTTTACGGCCGCATTATCTGCCGCTGTGAACAGGTATCGGAAGGGGAAATCGTGGACTGCATCCGCCGTGTCTGCGGAGCCCGCTCTGTCAAGGGCGTCAAGAAGCGTGTAAGACCGGGAATGGGCAGATGCCAGGGCGGCTTCTGTGAACCGCTGGTACTGGGTATTCTTTCCCGTGAACTGAACATCAAACCGACCGAAGTAGTGCTGGATTCCGTGAAATCCGGAATTCTGGAAAGTGAGAACCGCTGATGAAAAACTATCAGGCTATTATTATCGGCGGCGGCAGTGCCGGTCTGTCCGCTGCAGTGACACTGAAGAAAAACGGCATTGAAGACATCGTTGTTCTGGAAAAGGACTGTGAACCCGGCGGCATTCTCGAGCAGTGCATTCATAATGGCTTTGGCCTGCAGACATTCAAGGAACAGCTTTCCGGTCCGGCCTATGCCGAACGCTATGTCCGCATGGCGGAAGAAGCTGGGGTTCTGATCAAACTGAACACCATGGTGACAAAAATGACAGCCGACAGAGTTGTGGAATATGTCAATCCCGAAGAGGGAACGGTAAGGATCAGCGGCGATGCCATTATTCTGGCAGTCGGATGCTATGAAAGAGCCCGCGGTGCCATCAATATTCTCGGCACCCGTCCGGCCGGTGTCTATACTGCCGGCCAGGCTCAGCGCTACCTCAATATCGAAGGCTATCTGGTAGGCAAAAGAGTCTTTATTCTCGGCTCCGGCGATATCGGCCTGATCATGGCCAGAAGAATGACGCTGGAAGGCGCAAAGGTTCTCGGTGTAGCGGAGATCATGCCGTATTCCAACGGCCTGCCGCGCAATATCAAGCAGTGCCTTGAAGACTTTGACATTCCGCTGTATCTTTCCCATACCGTTACGAAAACATTCGGAAAAGACAGACTGGAAAAGATCGAGCTGTCGGAAGTTGATAAAAACATGAGACCTATTCCGGGAACGGAACAGTATTTTGATGTCGATACACTGCTGCTGTCAGTCGGCCTGATTCCGGAAAACCATCTGGCTGATGAAGCCGGCATCGTTATGAATCCTGTCACCAGAGGTCCGGTGGTCGATGATACCTATATGACTTCCGTGCCGGGCATTTTTGCCTGCGGCAACGGCCTGCATGTACATGACCTTGTTGACTTTGTGTCCCTGCAGGCTGCCAGAGCTGCCGAAGGCGCAGCCGGCTATCTGAAGGACAGAAAAGACCGCGGCCGCATTCAGAAGGTGAATCCGGGCGAAAATGTCAGCTATACCGTACCAGCCTGCGTGCATCCGGAAGATGTGCGCGGCAATGTTGAATTCTTCTTCCGTGTCCGCCGGCCGATGGATGAAGCCGTTCTTGAAGTTACAAGCGGTGACAGGGTGATCCGGACCATGAAGAAGAGAAAGCTGATGCCAAGTGAAATGGAAAGGGCGATTCTGACAGCAAAGGAAATCGAAGGCCTGAATGAAGATGTCACGATCGCAGTGAAGGAGGTTGTATCATGATTCAGAAGGAACTCATCTGTGTAAACTGCCCGATGGGCTGCCGTGTCACTGTGGAACTTGAAAATGATCAGGTTGTTTCCGTCAGCGGCAACAACTGTCCGCGCGGCCGTGAATATGCCATCAAGGAATGCATCCGTCCCGAGCGCATTCTGACCAGCACCGTCAAGGTCAACGGCGGTGTTCATCGTGTCCTGCCGGTCATCACCAGCAAGGAGATTCCGCTTGATCAGATTTTTGCGGCGATGGAGATTGTAAAAAAGACAGAAGTAAATGCACCGGTTCATGAGGGAGATGTCATTATTTGTGATATACTGAATACCGGAGCTGATGTGATTGCATCCCGTTCCATGAAAGCAGTTCACTGATTCACAACTTTTTTGAAATATGTTCTTGCAAAGTGTGATGATGTTTGCTATCATGATTGAGCACTGAATTTTGCACAAGCGCCGATAGCTCAACTGGATAGAGTGTCTGGCTACGAACCAGGAGGTTGCGGGTTCGATTCCTGCTCGGCGCGCCATCGGGATGTAGCACAGCTTGGTAGTGCACTTGATTTGGGATCAAGGGGTCACAGGTTCAAATCCTGCCATCCCGACTTTGAGAATATGGCGAGGTAGCTTAGTTGGCTAGAGCAATCGGTTCATACCCGGTAGGTCGTGAGTTCGAGTCTCACCCTCGCTACCATTTTTCAAAAAGAGTGTACTGAGACGTGCTTAGGCGGGAAATGGACCCTTAGCTCAGTTGGTCAGAGCTATCGGCTCATAACCGATTGGTCGAAGGTTCGAGTCCTTCAGGGTCCACCATTATGGAGGAATACCCAAGTGGTTGAAGGGTCCGGTCTTGAAAACCGGTAGGTCGGGAAACCGGCGCCTGGGTTCGAATCCCAGTTCCTCCGCCTTGACACAACCAAGCCGTGCGGGCATCCATTACTTATCGCGAGGTAGAGCAGCCTGGTAGCTCGTCGGGCCCATAACCCGGAGGCCGGAGGTTCAAATCCTCCCCTCGCAACCATTGGTCCTGTAGCTCAGTTGGTAGAGCAATGGACTGAAAATCCATGTGTCGGCAGTTCAATTCTGCCTGGGACCACCTAGACGAAAAAAGCTTGAGTGATTGTTTATATCACTTGAGCTTTTTTCGTTTTTGTTGAACTAAGTTCAAGAACTTTCAGAAGGGCGATACAGACCCGTTCAGAAGATTTGAACTGATGGATGGGTATTTTCTTATCTATCTGATCGATTTCGTGCCGTATGGCGGCTTTATGAAGGGAATAGGGGTATATGCGCTTTGAAAAGAGAAATTATTGACGAAGAAGAGGTAAAACATCGGATTCGTGAATTCAGACATTGCTGTAAGGCATGGCCTACGAATACTGGATTTCATCAAGGCGTTGATTCAATTGAAGATACTCGACTCACAGTAGATGAGTATTTGAAAAAAGGAGTCACGATATTCGGCGCTGTAATTGATGGTGATGTTGATGCTGTCAGACAGATTTATGGTGATAAGACAATGGATCTTACTGAGCTTGCAAATCTTCCCAAGGCACTCTCATGTCTTGTAAAAAGGTTTTTGCTTAAGTAGAAAGAGGGCAACGATAGCCCTCTTTTTTGTCTCTGTATAACCAATCATCATTCCATATGACCACTCTCTTTATTCTGGTTCTGTTCTTTTTGATGATAGCAATGCTTGGGCTTATGTAAGCAGACAAGCAGCGAGAGTAATTTTTCTGTTATTTGGTCGAAATTACACTTTTGGGTGGTCATTTGATTTAATGGTTCTGTTTTACGAAATGACAAAGCATTGCATATGGTATGATTGAAATATAAGGAGAATAGAGAATGGATTACTATTGTTCAGAAAAAGCAATTCCACTATTTAAAAACATGTCACATTTATCTTTTTACGATCTTATCGAAGATCCTAGTGTTCCGGAAGGCTTGATACTTATTACAGACGAATTTATAAGTGTAATTCTTCTCACTAAATCAGACTTTCTACCAACAAGCGATCTGATTGTGTATTATGATATTGAGCGATACAAGATTGTTGATTTTATTGAGAATGGTAGTATTCCTGAAGAGCTTGATCCTGTTCCAGGCACACGCATTTACAAGGTAAGGGCAACATTTTCTGAAACAGGACGTGATGAATGGGAAGATGAATGGGAATTTACTTTGGCAAACATAACATAATGACATCAAAAGGGTGTACCCAAATGAGGTACACCTTTTTGTTTATCAAAATTGTTTTTTTTGAATACTCATATGATACATATTTTTATCATATAAAATATGGACCCTAGAACCGAAACATTTATGAAACAGGTTAGAGATAAAATCTATCTATGAAAGTGAGAAAAAACAAGTTACAAATTTCTAAATTACATATATTCTTCTGTTATATATCTTTATTTTCGTTAATAATCTTATTTAGAATTTAGGATATAAAGATCCTTAATAAATAAGTCATAATATAGGCAGACAGATATGTTCGGAAAGAAAATAACGATGTTTTCTCGCTTTGTGTCGTGTATTTTTCCGGACCATAACGGTATTCTGTGTGCGAAAGGAGGTCATTTCCATGGATCAGATCAGGATTGGTTCCTTTCTGAAGGAACTCAGGAAGGAAAGAAAAATGACACAGGAAGATCTGGCAGAGAAGCTTAATGTGTCTGGCAGAACGGTATCCCGGTGGGAAACCGGAAGTAATATGCCGGATATCGGCATGCTGGTGGAAATCGCCGAATTCTACGAAGTAAGCATACCGGAAATTATCAATGGAGAAAGGAAAAGCGAGAAAAT
>JAZPXY010000016.1:0-45467 GCA_045543875.1 Bulleidia sp. | reverse complement strand
AGAAGGGACAGATCGTCATCGTGGCAGGGGCCAGCGGCGCCGGCAAAAGCACGGTTCTGAATATCCTCGGCGGCATGGACTCGCCCAGCGGCGGAACGATCACTGTCGACGGTGTGCGCATCGACAGCATGAACGAAAAGGAACTGACGGAATACCGCCGCAATGACATCGGCTTTGTATTCCAGTTTTACAATCTCGTGCAGAATCTGACGGCCCGTGAGAATGTCGATCTGGCGACCGAAATCTGCATTGATCCCCTGGATTCCGAAGAGACACTGAAACAGGTCGGACTGGGGGAGAGACTGAACAACTTCCCGGCCCAGCTTTCCGGCGGCGAACAGCAGCGTGTGGCCATTGCCAGAGCCCTGGCCAAGAATCCCAAGCTTCTGCTGTGCGATGAGCCGACCGGAGCCCTGGACTATGTCACCGGCAAGCAGATCCTGAAGCTTCTGCAGGAAACCAGCCGCCGCAGCGGCATGACCGTCATCATCATCACCCATAACCTGGCAATCTGTCCGATGGGCGACCGGGTCATCCGCATGAAGTCGGGGAAAGTGGTTTCCGATACCTTCAATCCGGAACCGCAGGATATCGATACGATCGAATGGTGAACCATGAACAGGACACTGGCAGCCAACATCCGCAGACTCATTCTGGCAACAAAGAGCCGTTTCTTTGCGCTGACGGCAATCGTCACGATCGGTGTTGCCTTTTTTGTCGGTGTTTCCGCCACTTCGCCGATCATGGGACAGAGTGTCGATGCCTACAATGACGAAACGGAACTGAAGGACATTACCGTCTATTCCAATTACGGCTTCGATCAGGCCGATATCGATGCCATCGCAAAACTGCCGGAAGCGGAAGTGTGCGAAGGGGCCTGGTTTGCCGATGTGCTGGCAACATCCGGCAATACGACACTTGTGACAAGAATCCATTCCTTTGATGAAGACAGCCGCATCAACCGTTTTGTGCTGCGGGAAGGCAGGCTTCCCCGCAATGAGCACGAAGCCCTGGCCGAGGCCGGAACGACCCTCAAGGCCGGCTTCCAGATCGGCGGAAAGGCTGTCTTTTCCTATCCCGAAGGAATAGAAAATGAATCGCTGCTGATCGATGAAGTCACGATTGTCGGCACCATCGATACCCCGCTGTATCTGAACATGACCAAGGAAAACAGCACCCTGAACAACCAGTACATCCAGACCTACCTGTATGTGCCGGAAAGTGCCTTTGATCAGGAATTCTATCTCGAAGCCAATGTGCTGCTGAAGGATGCGAAGCAGATCTATTCCTTTTCAAAAGAATATGAAGACTTTTCCGAAGCCGGAAAGCAGGCAGTCGAAACCCTGGCCAGGACGCAGAAGGATGCCCGCATCAGCCGCATCCGCAGCGATGCCCTGAAAGAATACAATGACGGCCTGAAGGAATATGAAGACGGTCTGAAGGAATTCAACGTACAGATTGCCGATGCCGAAAGCCAGATCCGTGACGGTGAAGCACAGATCGCTGACGGCCAGGCGGAAATAGCCGATGGCTGGAGACAGTATTATGACGGTCTCAGCCAGCTGGAAACGGAAAGTGCCTCGGCACTTGCAAAGCTGGAAGATGCGGCCCGCCAGGCAGCTGCCGGCCGGGCTGAACTGGAAAAGGGGAAAGCCGATTTTGCCAGGACAAAGGCAGAGCTGGAAAAGAACATTGTCCAGATCGACGACGGTCTGAAACAGATCGATGACGGCCTGCAGGAAAGCAGCCAGGCACTCGCCGATCTGAAGCAGGCCGATGAAACAATTGCGAAAATGAAGAGCGAGATCCTTCTGCAGGAAGATGATCCGGTTTCAAAGCTTCTTGAATATGCGCCGCAGCTGAAGGAACTGACCGACATGCTGGAAATCAGCGAGGAGGATACCGTCGCTTCGCTGCTGGAAGCGATGCAGCAGCTTTCCTCACAACTGGATATGGCAGCACAGCTGCTTGACAGTATGCCGGAGAGCCTGCGCTCCCTGACAGTTGCCGAACTGGAAGAACTGGCGCAGGAAGGTATCAGTGAAACGATCGATGAAATCGCATCGCTTCTGGAACTGGATGATGCGGCATCACTGAATGATGTGATCATAAAGGTGCAGGAGTCGGTGCCGGAAGAATACCGGAACATGACAATTGCCGAAATCAGGGAAGAACTGCCGCCGGAAATCGGCGACGTGCTGTCAAGGATTGCCGCTCTGCTGGGCGGTGATGACAGTTCAACCGTCATCGAGGTCAGCAATCTTGCGGCCGCTCTGATTCCGGAAGAGATCCGCACGGCTTCCATCGGCGAGATCCGGCAGATGATCTCGGAAGATCTTTCTGCCAGGATGAAGGAACTGGCAGAAATGCTCGGCGGCGATGAAAGTTCTACCCTCGGTGAACTGCAGACAAAGCTGGATGAACTGCGGCAGCAGCTGCAGGAAGCCCAGGCCGGCATTGAAAAGATGCTCAGCGAGCCGCTGCTGAATGATGATACAAAACTGTCAGTGCTGATCGATGCCGATCCCAGGATGAAGGAGCTGATCGAAAGCCTTGGTCTGACCGGTGAGAATACGGTCAGAGATCTGAGCGACAGGATTGCGGCCATGATCAAAGAACTGGAACAGCTGCAGGCAGACCTGAAGAAGCAGAAAGAAGACCTGCAGAAAACCCGGAAGCAGATTACCGACGGAATTGCCGCCGGTGAGGCAGAACTGAAGGCAGCGGAAGAAAAACTGCTGGCCGGCGAAGCCGAACTGGAAGCCGGCCGAAAGCAGTATGAAAGTGAGACTGCCGATGCCCGGGCCAAATTATATGATGCCCGCAGTGAACTGCTTTCCGCCCAGGCGGAAATCGATACCGCAGTGAATGATCTTTCCGCCGCCAGAAAGGAACTTTCAGAGGAAAGGGAAAGCGGTCTGCAGGAACTGCAGGACGCAAAGAAAAAACTCGATGATGCCAAAAAGGAAATCGATGATCTGAAAGCCGGCGAATGGACGGTACTTGACCGCAGCCAGCATTATGCGAGCGTGACCTATCAGAATACCGTTGACCAGATGAAGGCCATCGGCAATATCTTCCCGGTGTTCTTCATTCTCGTTGCCGCCCTGGTGTGTCTTACGACCATGACCCGTCTGGTTGATGAACAGCGCGGTGAGATCGGCACTCTGCGGGCTTTGGGCTATACGGAACTGCAGTGTGCCGGAAAGTATCTGATCTATGCCGGGGCCGCAACCCTGCTCGGGGAAGTGCTGGGCACGGTCATGGGCATGCTGATATTCCCGGCCGTTATCTACAATACCTGGCGGATGATGTATATTCTGCCGAAGATCCGGCTGACTGTACCGTGGGGTCTGGTCATTCTGGCGTGTGTCAGCTTCCTGGCGGGAATGCTGCTGACGACATGGTATTCCTGCCGTCAGGACATGAAGGAAGTGCCGGCGCAGCTGATGCGTCCGAAGGCTCCCAAGCTGGGACGCAAGACCATGATCGAAAGGATCCCGGTTCTGTGGGACCGGCTGAGCTTTACCTGGAAGGTAACGATGCGCAATCTGTTCCGCTACAAGCGCCGGTTCTTCATGACCGTTGCCGGTGTTGCCGGCTGCGGAGCACTGCTGGTTACCGGCTTCGGTATCCGTGACTCGATCAATTCGATGGTCGATATTCAGTTCTATGACATCTACCGCTATCACGGAACGGTCGTACTGGAAAACAGTCTCAATGAAGAAGACAGAACAGCCTTCATGAAGAAGCTTCTGCAGAGAGACGATGTGGAAGCACTGACGGAAGCGGCAGTCTACAGTGCCAAGGCGGCCGGCAATACGAAGATGGATGAAACCGTTACGGTTGAGATATATCATGAGGCGGACGATATTGCCGATGTCTATGATCTGCGGACACGGAAAAAGAAACAGCCGGTCGTTCTGAATGATGAGGGCGTTGTCATCAATGAGAAACTGTCTGAAAACCTGGATCTGAAGATCGGCGATACGATAGCCCTGGAAGGAGCCGACGGCAGCTATGCCGACGTCCCGGTTGCCGGCATTACGGAGATGTATATTCAGCATTATGTTTTCTGCACGGAAAAACTGTATGAGAAATACTTCCCGGGAGGCTGTGATACCAGAGCGCTGCTGCTGCGGGTGAACGGCAGTGAGGAGACACAGAAAAAGCTGGAAAGCGAGCTTGCCAATATGCCGGAAGTGGATTCGGTTTCCTTCTTTACCGTTCTGCTTGACAACTTCCGCAAGATGGTCAAAGGTCTGGATTTTGTTGTCTGGACACTGATCATATCCTCGATGAGCCTGGCTTTCGTTGTCCTCGGCAATCTGATCAATGTCAATATCAGTGAGCGCCAGCGCGAGATCGCAACCCTGAAGGTTCTCGGCTTCCGCCGGAAAGAAGTGGAATCCTACATCTATAAAGAAAACAATGTTCTGACTCTGATCGGTGCCGTTGTGTCGATGCCGATCGGAACACTGCTGCATCATTACATCATGCGGACGGTTGAAATGGACTACATCATGTTCGGCAGGGAAGTGCTGCCTCTGAGTTATGTGTATGCGGCGGCTCTGACGCTGCTGTTCGGCGTCATTGTCGATCACTTCATGGCATCACGCCTGCACCGCATTCAGATGGTGGAAAGTCTCAAGAGCGTGGAATGATGAACTATACCTATATTCTGCTCTGTGAAAACGGAGCCTACTATACCGGCTGGACGACCGATCCGGTGCATCGTTTTCAGGAACACCGCAGCGGCCGCGGCGCCAGATATACCCGCATGAACCGGCCGGTAAGAATCGTATATCTGGAATCATTTGCCGATAAAAAAGATGCGATGAGAAGGGAATGGCAGATCAAGCATATGAGCCGCAGTGAGAAGGAAAGGCTGTTCAAAACATCAATTGAAAAACAGCAGTGATTCCATCATAATATGATTTAGGAGGATCTATAATCATGAGTGTAAAATTTGTACGCTGCAAGGAATGCGGCAAGATGGCCGTCATTCTGCAGGATTCCGTTTGCCCGACAAAATGCTGCGGTGAAGCTATGGAAGTACTCACTGCCAATACAACTGACGGTGCGACAGAAAAGCACGTTCCGGTCGTTACCCGTGAAGGAAACAAGATCACTGTTTCGGTAGGAAGCGTTGAACATCCGATGCTGGAAGCCCACTATATCCAGTTCATCGCCCTGGAATGTGAAACAGGATTCCGTATTGCCTATCTGAAGCCGGGTGACAAGCCGGCAGCTGATTTCTATGCTGAAGAACCGGTCAAGGCTGTATATGAATACTGCAACCTGCACGGTCTGTGGAAGACAGAAGCATAATTGAATCCTGTTTTCAGAATACCGTAAGGAAGAGAACCGTCATGCGCGGTTCTTTTTTTGTGAATTGACAAATATATCGGCTTACGATATATTGTAAACAGATATATCGGAAGACGATATATCGGGCAACGATGGAGGTAAACCATGCCGGAAAATGCATTGACGGAGGCAACGTATTATATTCTTCTGGCTCTGGTTCAGCCCCGCCACGGCTACGGCATCATGCAGGAAACCGAACGGCTGTCAAAAGGCCGCGTGCATCTTGCCGCAGGCACACTGTACGGAGCACTGAATGCCTTGTGTGCCAGAGGATGGATCATGCCGCAGGGGAGTGAACAGGAAGGAAGAAGAAAAATCTACTGTCTGAGTGATAAGGGTGAAGAAGTTCTTTACGGCGAACTGAGACGTCTAAAGGAACTGGTTGCGAACGGGGAAGCCGTTCTGGAAGGAAATAATGATCATGAATGAAACAAGAACCGAATACAGATGGTTTTTTGTCTGGGATTTTGAAAAGGAAGAAGAATGGCTGAATGAGATGGCGGAAGCCGGCTGGGTGCTTTCTTCTGTCGGATTCTGCCGCTATACCTTTGAACGCTGTGAACCGGGTGAATATACCGTCCGTCTGCAGATGCTGAACCGTGATAACGACTATATCCGCTTTATTGAGGATATCGGCGGGGAATATATCGGCAGAATGGCGCAGTGGGTATATTTCCGCCGCCGCACCGAATATGGTGCATTTGAACTCTTTTCCGATATTGATTCCCGCATCACGCACCTGGAAAACATTGCCAGGGTGCTGTTCTGGATCGGCATCGGCAATCTGCTGATCGGCATCGGAAACAGTCTGAACCGGCTTCCTTTCGCATTCATCAATCTCATTGTCGCCTGCCTTCTGATGTACGGACTGGGAAGGATCCACGGCAAGATTGATGATCTGAAAAGCGAACGGCGGCTTCACGAATAGAAAAAACCGGAATCGTCTGATATTGATGTGTGATATCGGCGGTTCCGGTTGTTTTTATTTTTTGTTTATTCATACGGCGGCAGCAGATTGTCGGTCGTGATCGCTGACACATACGGATCCATCGACGCCAGATAATCCGGCCAGTTGACCATCCAGAGTCCCAGCGGTATGCCGTACTGCTGACACTGCGGGGAAACCATGCTGCAGAGAGGGTGGGCGGCATCCACAAAGACGTCATATCCGTTCTGCTTCAGTTCAATGATCTGCGGCATATAGTTCACGGCCGTATCTTCGGTACTCAGTAGCCAGCCGACATTCGCATCGGGAAGATCATTGAGTACATACCGGAGTGCATCCGGTGAGAAGGAGATCCATGTCACCTTGTTTTCCATATGCTGACGGCAGACACATTCAGCAATGATGTCGACATCCTCCTGACTGTCAACGGTCTCCATCTTCAGTTCCAGATAGGGGTGCAGGCCTGCAGCACTGCAGTATGCCAGAAAGACATCCAGATCGGTGATCTTCATGCCTTCATACTGACTTCCGGCTGCCAGCCCGAAGTCATACTGCCGGACTTCTTCATGAGTAAGACTGCCGATATGCACGGCAGATGACAGCATTGATCCGTCGCTGTTTCTGGCTGCCTCGTTGATGGTGGGGTTATGCAGAAGCACGGGAATCTGATCGGCTGTCATCTGGATATCGCATTCCACATACTGATAGCCCTGGGCCTTTGAATCCATATAGGCCGCAAGACTGTTTTCCGGTGCTGACATATGCCAGCCGCGGTGACTGATATAGCGGATCGGTTCCTCGCGTTCGCTGATGACATAATCTTCCGCCGGAATCAGTTTCGTTTCCGATGCCGTCAGGGAAGCTTCCGGCAGGGCAAACTGCAGGGTATCGGGATCGTCTTCCTGTTTCAGAAAGCCGTTTTCATCAAAGCGGGCAATGCGGCCGTCGGCTAGAACGATCTCACTGCCGTCAGCCCGGGCGCCGCAGCGTTCTTTCTGCAGAAAGAAGAAGCCTTTCTGATTTTCAACAAACAGGATCTGATCGGCGTCATTTCCCCGGCGCAGGCCGTTTTCATACCAGTAATAGTCACGTCCGGAACGGAGAAAGACCTGATCTGCCAGTTCACCGGTCTTTTCAAACATCAGTTCATGATCATTGACAGGACAGGGACCGCTGCACTGTCTGCCGTTTTCCGGCAGATAATAGTATTTCTTTCCGCTGTTCTCATACCATCCGCGCATCATCTTTCCTTCATCGTCCAGCCGGATCAGATAGAAATCAATGCCGTTTTCACTGACTGCCAGCAGACAGTTCTTCAGAACTTCATCTGACTGTATGAACCTGCGGTTTCTCCGGTCATAGCTGACAGGCGGCTGATCGGGATCGGAAGGAACCCGGAGCACTGTCTGATAACGGATTCCTTCCGGAGCAGTGACAATGCGGAAGATGATATATCCGCCGAACAGAAGGATACATGCAAGTGCTGCGGCGATTGCGGTTTTCACCCATCTGCGGAGTCTTCTTTTTTTCTTTCTGTGCCGTCTTCTGTCTGCTGTTTTCATTCTTCCTTCATCATACTACAGCACCTGCCGGAACGTCTGTTGTGAAACGGAAGAATCTGCTGCTCAGACTGCGATATTCTTTTGTTTTCATTCCGCAGGCGTTGTGTTAGAATATAGCAGTTAATGTGAATAAGAGTAGATGAAAAAGACTAGAGGTTAAGACGTAAAGATGGAAAAGTTTAAGAGAAGCTGGGATTTCCACGGCCGCACGATTACGGTGGAAAACGGCGAAATGGCCAAGCAGGCCGGCGGATCGGTTCTGATCCGCTACGACGACACAGCAGTGCTGTCCGTCGCTACAGCAAGCAATGAAGCGAAAGACACAGATTTCTTCCCGCTGACTGTTCTGTATCAGGAAAAGATGTATGCGGCAGGCAAGATTCCGGGAGGATTTTTAAGAAGAGAAGGCAGACCGAGCGAACATGCCACACTGACGGCCCGTCTGATCGACCGCCCGATCCGTCCGCTGTTTGCGGAAGGTTTCCGCAACGAAGTCCAGGTTGTCAATACGGTATTCTCCGTTGACCCGGACTGCTCCAGTGAAATGATGTCGATCTTCGGCTCTTCGCTGGCATTATGTGTATCCGACATCCCGTTCAACGGTCCGGTTTCCGGTGTTATTGTTGCCCGTGTGGACGGTGAATATGTCATCAACCCGACTGTTGAACAGTCGGAAAGAGCTGACCTGAACCTGACGGTTGCCGGTACCAAGGCTGCCATCAACATGGTTGAGGCAGGTGCGAAGGAAGTATCCGAAGAGGATATGCTGACAGCCCTGCAGATCGGTCATGAAGCAATTCAGGAACTGTGCGCCATTCAGGAAGAAGTCATTGCCGAATGCGCCAAGTCCAAGATGGCTGTCACTCTGTATGAGATCAACCCGATCGTCAGACAGTATGTCGATGAAAACGGTGCTGAGCGCATCCGTGAAGCTGTCTCCATCAAGGGCAAGCTGGAACGCTACAACAAGATCGATGAAATCATTTCCGAAATGGAAGCCGGTGTCGGCGAACTGACATGGGAAGACGAAGCAGCCAGAACCAAGGCTGTCAAGCAGGCTCATGAATACGGCGTCGAGGTTGAGGCTGCCGAAGTCAGAAGACTGATTTCCGAAGACAAGATCAGACCGGACGGAAGAGCACTGGACGAACTGCGTCCGCTCGACAGCCAGGTCGACCTGATGCCGCGTGCCCATGGCTCTGCCATGTTCACCCGCGGTGAAACACAGGTTCTTTCGATTACAACCCTCGGACCGCTGTCCGATGCCCAGATCATTGACGATCTGACAACTGTTACCGAAAAGAGATTCATGCACCAGTACAACTTCCCGCCGTTCTCCGTCGGTGAAGTCGGCCGCATGGGCTCCCCGGGCCGCCGCGAGATCGGTCACGGTGCTCTCGGTGAAAGAGCACTTCTGCAGGTTCTGCCGAGCGAGGAAGAATTCCCGTATGCGATCCGCACCTGTGCTGAAGTTCTGGAATCCAACGGTTCCTCTTCCCAGGCTTCGATCTGTGCCGGCACAATGTCCCTGATGGCAGCCGGTGTTCCGATCAAGGCCATGGTCGCAGGCGTTGCCATGGGTCTGATCACCGTCGGTGATACCTATTCCATCCTGACAGACATTCAGGGTATGGAAGACCACTACGGCGACATGGACTTCAAGGTTGCCGGAACCAGAAACGGCATCACTGCCCTGCAGATGGATATCAAGGTTACAGGCATCTCCCAGGAAATCCTCAGAGAAGCTCTGGCCCAGGCACACAAGGGCCGCATGGAAATCCTCGACAACATGGAAACAGCAATTGCCGAACCGCGTGCCGAAGTATCCAAGTGGGCTCCGAAGATGGACATGATGATGATCCCGACCGACAAGATCCGCATTGTCATCGGCAAGGGCGGCGAACAGATCGACAAGATCATCGAAGAATGCAACGACGTCAAGATCGATATCGATGATGACGGAAAGTGCGTCATCTATCATACCGACAGAGATATGATCAACAAGGCCAAGCAGATCATCAGCGACCTCATCCGTGAAGCCAAGGTCGGCGAGATTTATGATGCAACTGTTGCCGAAGTCCGTGAATCCTTCGCGTTCGTAACGCTGTTCCCGGGCACTGATGCACTCCTGCATGTCAGCCAGCTGGCATGGGAGAGAGTCGACAAGATCCAGGATGCACTGCATGTCGGCGACACCATCAAGGTCAAGGTCATCTCCGTCGATGAAGCCGGCAAGCTCAAGGTTTCCGCCAAGGAATGCATTGAGAAGCCGGAAGGCTATGTCGAACCGAAGAAGGCTCCGCGCAATTTCAAGAATAATAAGAAAGACGGAAAGAACTCCGGCGACGGCAAGGTAGAGCGCCGTACTTTCACCAGCAAAAAAACGAATGAATAAGAAGGCTTTATGTCTTCTTATTTCTTTTTACCTACCAGATGAACGAAAGGAGAACGTATGGGTGGATTTTTCGGAACAGCATTAAAAGAAGATTGCGTTTTTGATTTATTCTACGGAACAGACTATCATTCGCACCTCGGAACAAGAAGGGCAGGCATGGTTGTCTATGACGGCAGCAGTGGCTTTAACAGAGCCATTCACAACATTGAAAATTCTCCTTTCCGCACAAAGTTTACAAACGATGTGCAGGATATGGCAGGCAATATGGGCATCGGCTGCATTTCCGATTACGATCCGCAGCCGCTGATCGTCCGCTCCCACCACGGCACCTATGCCATCTGCTGTGTCGGCCGCATCAACAACACCGATGAGCTGGTGGATGAGATCTTCAGCTCTTCCCATTCCCATTTCATGGAACTGAGCGGCGGCGAAGTCAACAAGACCGAGCTTGTCGCAGCTCTGATCAACCAGCAGGACAACCTGATTGAAGGCATCCGCTATGCCCAGGAAAGAATCAGCGGTTCAATGTCGATGCTGATACTGACACCGGTCGGCCTCTATGCCGCCCGTGACAAATACGGCCGTACGCCGATCCTGATCGGAAAGAAGGAAAGCGGCTACTGTGCAACGTTTGAATCGTTTGCCTATATCAAGCTCGGCTACAGCGACTTCCGCGAACTAGGACCGGGTGAAATTGATGTCATCACACCGGACGGTGTCAGAGTTCTGTCCGCACCGCGAAAGAAGATGCGCATCTGCACGTTCCTTTGGACCTATTACGGCTATCCGCCCAGCACCTATGAAGGTGTCAACGTCGAAGCGATGCGCTATCGCTGCGGTGAACTGATGGCAGAAAGAGATCCGCTCCAGGCAGAAGACATTGACGCTGTCGCCGGGGTTCCGGATTCCGGCCTGGCTCATGCTGTCGGCTATGCCAACCAGAAACATGTGCCGTATACCAGACCGTTCATCAAATATACGCCGACCTGGCCGCGCAGCTTCATGCCGACAATGCAGACCAAGCGCAATCTGATCGCCAAGATGAAACTGATTCCGGTCCGGGAACTGATTGAAAACCAGCGACTTCTGCTGATCGACGATTCCATCGTCCGCGGCACCCAGCTGCGTGAGACTTCCGACTTCCTCTATGAGAGCGGAGCCCGTGAAGTCCATGTCAGACCGGCCTGTCCGCCGATCATGTTCGGCTGCAAATACATCAACTTCTCGCGTGCCACTTCCGATATGGAACTGATCGCCAGAAGAATCATCGCCGAGGAAGAAGGGGAGAAGGTCGACCGTGTCATTCTGGAAGACTATGCCAACCCGGACAGCCGCCGCTATGAAGCAATGGTTGAAAAAATGCGTGAGCAGATGCACTTTTCCTCCTTGCGGTTCAACCGTCTGGATGATACCGTAAAGGCGACCGGTCTTGATGAAGACCAGCTGTGTACATACTGCTGGAACGGCAGGGAATAAGATTACAGCAAAGAAGGCGAAAGCCTTCTTTTTGGAGGAAACATCCGATGAGAATGAGAAAAAAGAAATGGGCGGACGGCTGGCTTGAGGCTCACAGTGACTATGTGTTCACCGATCCGAAGGAATATGCCGGAAACTGGCGGAAGCTGCTGAACTGCGAAGTTCTGCACGTTGAAATCGGCACCGGTAAAGGCGGCTATATCAATCAGATGTCGCGCATGTATCCGGAAGAAGGCTGGGCCGGCATTGAGAAAGACCGCAGTGCCATCGCGGTTGCTGCCCGCAGCGCAGTTGAGGAAGAAACCGACGACAGACACAATAAACGCCTGATTGCCGGTGCAGCTGAAAACATGACTGACTGGTTCTCGCCGGGTGAAATCGATATCATTCATCTGAATTTTTCCGATCCCTGGCCCAAGAAGCATTACCACAAGCGCCGCCTCAGCAGTTCCCGCTTTCTGCAGATGTACCGCGAACTTCTGAGCGAGAACGGCTATATCCGCATGAAGACTGACAACCGTGATCTCTTTGAGGCATCGGTTCTGTATTTTCTGCAGAACGGATTCACACTGACAGAATTCTCGGTTGACTACCGCCGCACTGAACATCCCGAAGATGCCATTACCGAATACGAAAGCCGCTTCATGGAGCTTGGCCAGCCGATTTATCAGCTTTGTGCCAAACCGGTGCGGGAATGATACAATAGAGCCATGAAGATTTCTAAAGCAATGGCCGCAGTTCTGCTGACATGTTCGCTCAGCGGCTGTGCACTGGCAGATACGAATATGAATGCAGCCCTGGAAAGATCGCTTGCCGAGGCGGAAACGGTTTCTCTGCCGGCCGCAAACTATCACAAGCGGTATTATTCCTATTATGCCCAGCCCTGTATCGGCCGCATCAGCGCTGCCGATACCGGCAATGTCTTCAGCTATGAAGGAAAGCTGTTTGTCATGAATCTGAATATTCCCCGCATTCTCAGCGAAGAAGGCAGTTCAGCCGGCCCGGTGCTCAGCGGCGGCAGCCGGGAAGCATATTATGAAAGAGTCTGCCAGAACCGCAAAGGCGAAGATATGAACTACAGCCTGACGGTTTCCGAACTGGGAAACCGACATTATATTTCCATGCAGACAGATCTGATGCAGTTTTATGCTGTATCGGACATCACATCCGTTCCCCGGCTGGCGGCAGAAATGCTGAGAATTGCCAGATCGGTATCCGTGGACAGGACAGCCGTGACTGCCGCCTTCAGCAGCAGCGACGAAATCATCTATGCCGGTGAGGCAATTGAGCTGTTTGACAGCATTACACCGGAAAACGGATCGATCGAAGAACTGTTCCCGGAACCGGTCGCATCCGAGGAATTCAATCAGACAGACACAGGGACAGCGGAACAATCCCAGACAAATGGCGGAAAGAACTAAAAGTTTCACGATTTATGCACTTTTCTGCTATTATTAATATTGTTCACAATTATGTGAAAATGGCATAAAATAAAAGAAGTATTCAAGAGAGGGTGGATCTATGTTTAAGAAATTGCAGAACCTGCTGTTCGAAGATGATGAAGATATCATCGAAGAAGAGGAAATAACAAAACCGGCTCCGGCTGCTGAAGTTCCTGCCGCACCGGTTCAGCCGGTCGTTCAGCCGGCTCCCGTTCAGGAAGTTCCTGTAATTCCGGCAGCTGAACCTGTTCAGGTTCCGGAAGCTCCTTCTTTCCCGGCAGTCGAACCGGAAGAAATCCGTCCGGCCATGCCGAGAATCGATGTAACACAGCCGATACCGGTGCAGAATGCAAAGCCGCAGCAGAAGGCTCAGCCGCGCCGCACCGATTCAGTATTCAGAGAGCAGGCACCGGTTCAGACAGCAAAGCCGTCTTCTCTGGGCATTACTGCTGACAGCAGATATGAAGAAAAGAAAGTCAGCACCAAGCCTGTCAGCAAACCGACAAAGAAGGATGAAAGACCTGCCCGTACGTCCTATCAGTTCCAGCCGGTCATCAGTCCGATTTTCGGTGTTGATGAAAAGGATATGAATGCGCTGAAGACAACGACGACAAAGATCACGGCGGCCGAAAGAGCCAAGACAGACACCAATGTCACACCGATCATTTCGCCGATGTACGGACGCAATCAGGATGATGTTCCTTCCACGATCCAGAAGACCGTCGAGAAGTCCAATTATCAGGAAAAGCTCCGCAATGACCCGGTCAAGGCAGCTGCCGAAGACGAGATTCCGGAATTCTCCCTGGATGATATCCTGAAGGTCAGAGATGAAGAATATGCAAAGCCGGATCTGGAAGATACAGCACCGATCAGCGGCACTGACAATCTGTTCCCGGATCTGAATCTCAATCTCTGGGATGACGAGCCGGAAAACGCTGAAGATCAGACAACGATCATCGAAAGACCGAACAAGTAAGAAAGAAAAAGAACTGTGGATGCAGTTCTTTTTTTTGCCCTGACTGAAATGCTGAAGAATGCGGAAAGCGCTATCATCATTGGTTGAAAACTTTTTCATTTCAAAGTATAATGCGGGTGAAGAATGATGTTTCTATAAGGAGATAAAAATTTATGCTTGATTCATTACTGCTTGCGCTGAGAGATGTATCTCAGGCACTGCTGCCGATTCTGGGAGCACTTGCACTTCTCTTTTTATGTATTCTGCTTTCCAAGCTTGGGAAGATGATTGACAGTCTTACTGCTACCGTAAAGGGGCTTGATCCGACTCTGAAGAAGGTTGATCAGAGCATTGAAAAGGTTCAGGCACCGCTCGATACGGTTGTCAAATACTCTCATTCCCTGGACAAGGTCCATGACAAGACTGCCGAAGCTTTCGGCAAGGCTGCTGATTTTGCCGTTGAAAGCATTGACAGCCTGAAGACTACCGTAACCGAAAAGGTAGCTGATCTGAGCGGTGCATCGGCTGCACCGGAAACCCCCGCAGCTGAGGAGGAACATGCTGATGAGTGAAGAAAACAAGAACATTCCTGAAGAAAACAAGCCGGCTTTTGATGATTCTGTCGAGCCGATCGAGTCAATTGAAAAGACGGTTGAGGAACTGAAGCGCAAGATTCAGGAACTCTCGGAAAAGAATGCGGCCGAACCGGAAGCTAAGCCGGCAGAAACACCGGAGGAAGTTCCGGCTTCAGCAGAAAAAGATCCGGGCACACCGGAATTCACGGCACCGAAGCCGGAAGAGAAGGCGGAGGAAGTGAAGGAAACTGCCGCCCGGATTCTGAACGATTCCATTGAAACCATCAAAGAGAAGACAGAGCAGGTAATGAATCATCCTGATATGCAGAAAACACTGGATTTCATCCGTTCCAATGCCGTCAAGGCAGTAACTGCTGCCCGGGCAAAGCTGGATGAGATTTCTGCCGATCCGAAAGTGCAGGAAGTTTCCCGCAAGACAGCGGAAACCTTTAAGAGTGCCGCTGACACCATTGGTGATGCTGTCAAGCCGGTCGTCCAGAATGTTGATACATTCATGAACAAGCCGGAAGTGCAGGAAAAACTTGCCGATCTGCGCACCGCTGCTGCCGAAGTAACCGACAAGGCAGTTGATACAGTAAAGGATCTTCTGAATATCGACGAAGAGGATACGGAAGAAAAAGACGACAGCGAATAGGACGGAGAACCGCAATATGAAAAGAGTGACGATATATGATGTCGCCAAAGAAGCCGGGGTTTCTCTGGCTACGGTTTCCCGTGTCATCAACGGGTCAAATGTAGTCAAGGGCCCAACCAGAGAAAAGGTACAGGCGGCAGTAGACAAGCTCGGCTATAAGCCGAATGCCATTGCCCAGGGTCTGGCTCTGCAGAAGAGCACGACCATCGGACTGATCGTTCCTGAGGCAAGCTTTACCTACACCGGACAGATCATCAACGGTCTGATCGATGTAGCGAAAATCTATAATTACAACATCATGCTGCATACGATCACGGCCGGCATTACCGATCTTGGCTCGGTGATCGAGGAAATCATCAAGTCGCATGTCGACGGCGTGATCCTTTACAACAACAAGCAGACAGCACCGGAAATCGAACAGCTTTCCCGCTATAATATCCCGATCGTTGTCATCGGCAACAAGATCAAGGGTGAGAATATCTGCAGTGTATACATCGACATCGAAAAGGCAATCTTCGAGCTGTCGACGAAATATCTGGAAGAAAAGAAGGACAATATTGCCATCCTTGAAGACCGCAAGAACGTCTATTTCTCCAAGGCCATGGTCAGCGGTGCCAAAAAGGCATTCGCAGCCAAAGGCAAGACCTTTGACGGCTACCTTGAGATTCCTTCCGAAAACCGCACCAGCTATGCTTTCCTGAGCCGCTGGCTGAAGGAACACAGATATGATGTCGTGATCGCCAACCGTGATTCCCAGGCCATGGCCGTCGTCAATGCCGGCCGTGAAAACGGCATCAAAATCCCGGAAGAGATGGAAGTCGTATGTGTCATTGACACCAAGTACAATTCAATGATGCGTCCCCAGATCTCCAGCTTCTCGATTCCGGCATATGATCTCGGCGCCGTTTCCATGCGGGTCATGACGAAGATGCTGCAGAATGATGCCGAAACCGACAAGATGATCGAGCTGAGCTATCTGTTCACGCCGCGCCAGACAACGAATAATTGACTTTGCCGGCAAAGAACTATAAAATCAGTCTTGCGATGAACAGGACCAGTAACTGACGCAAAGCCGCAAAAGAGACGTCCCGGACGGTGAAAGGGAACGGCCGCACATCAGTGAATACACCTGGGAGCTTCCGGCCTCAAAAGACCGGACGTGTGCGCCTGCGTTAAAGGCATAGATGAGGGTATACCGTTCAGGTATAAACTAAGGTGGTACCGCGCTGAGGCGTCCTTAGACAATGATAAGGACGCTTTTCATATGCGTCCCAAGGAGAGAGAAAATGAGCGAAACAATGACATTCTATGATGAACTGGTATGGCGCGGACTGGTCCAGGATATTTCCAGTCCGGAACTGATCGACAAGCTGAATGAAGGCGGCCTGACATTCTATATCGGAACCGATCCGACCGCAGACTCCATGCATATCGGTCACTATTCTTCCTTTCTGATTTCCAAGCGTCTGGCCCAGCACGGACATCATCCGCTGCTGCTGGTCGGCGGTGCGACCGGCCTGATCGGCGACCCGAAACCGGATGCCGAAAGACCGATGATCACCTATGAAGAAGTCGCAAAGAACATTGCCGGCCTGAAGAAGCAGGCAGAAGATATCTTCGGCTTTGAAGTCGTCAACAACTATGACTGGACAAAGGATATCAATGTCATTGACTTCCTGCGTGACTACGGCAAATACTTTAACGTCAACTACATGCTGGCCAAGGATAAGGTCAAGTCGCGCATGGAAAGCGGCATTACCTATGCCGAATTCAGCTATATGATCCTGCAGGCACTGGACTTCCTGTGGCTGTTTGAAAACCGCAACTGCACCCTGCAGGTTGCCGGCAGCGACCAGTGGGGCAATATCACAAGCGGCATTGAACTGATCCGCAAGAAGCTCGACAAGACAGCCTACGGCATGGTCATGCCGCTGGTAACCGATTCCACCGGCAAGAAGTTCGGCAAGACCGAAGGCAATGCCCTCTGGCTTGACAAGAACAAGACCAGCTCCTATGAGATGTATCAGTACCTGATCAATCTTGAAGACTCCATGATCATCGACTATCTGAAGAAGCTGACCTTCCTGACACCGGAAGAAATCATGGAAATCGAAAGACAGCACAACGAAGCACCGCACCTGCGCATTGCCCACAAGGCTCTGGCAAAGGATATCATTACCAGTCTGCACGGTGAGGAAGAATACAACAAGGCTGTACAGATCTCGGAAGCACTCTTCGGCGGCGACCTGAAGGGACTGAGTGCCGACGACATTCTGCTGGCAGCAAAGCAGGTTCCGAATGTCAAAGTGGAAGAAGGGCAGACACTGATCGATCTTCTCGTCGGAAACAAGATCTGTTCCTCCCGCCGCGAAGCAAGAGAAATGCTGGCAGCCGGTGCCATCAGCATCAACAATGAGCGCCACAGCGATGAAAACGAGGTCATGAACAGGGATATGGCCATCGACGGCAGACTCTTCATTATCCGCAAGGGCAAGAAGAAGCAGTATATCGGACTGATCTGAGAAACAGAAAGAGGCGAAAGCCTCTTTTCTTTTTGCCCAGACTCTTTTGTGCAGGCAGAGAGGCAACTATGATATAATCCTTTCGAGGTATTCTATGCGCAGACTGATGATTGCTCTGACGCTTTGTGCAGCCCTGATCAGCGGCTGTCACCGGCAGTCAGAAGAAGATATATACAGAGTCAACTATGAGGCATACTGCCGTTCCCTGGCCGAAGCCACAAAGTTTTCACCGATGTCGAAATACTATTCCGTCAGCGGCGCCATGAGCGAACTGCCGGACGGAACCTACCGATATTATGTTTTTGTCGATGAGCCGAAGGTTGCCATGTTCGATGTTGTCGTACTGGCAGTTGAGAGCGGTATGGAATATGCATCCTCGGGAAAAATGATGCCGTCCAGCGGAATTTTCGGAACTCCCTGCAGTATGATTCCGTACCAGGTCAACAAGGAGAACGGCTATGTCAAGGGCATCATGCTCAACGGCGAATGTGCCGAAGACCATGTCAGCCTGCGGGTAATGGTGGAATGGAAAGACCGCACCCGCAAGAACACGAACCGTGAATTTATTGAACTGTCTCTGAGCATGGCGGAAGATCCGTATGTGCCGGAAGAGACCAGTGAAGAAACAGAAGGCGGAGGCAACTGATGGCAAAGCGCAGACAGTCATCCGTTTTTACCGTCGGTGCTCTTTCCTGCACAGCAGGCATTTTCCTTGCGTCTCTTTCCGGCATGATCCTGTGTCTGCCCTATGTGACGCTGGCCGACAGCGCCCAGCTGAGCGGACTGGGAATCTTTCATGCGATGATGACAATGATCAGCCGCTGTGCTGCAGCTTCACTGCCGTTTGGCCTGATGGCTCTGTGTGCCAATTACAGCAGCCGCAATGACTGGCGGACGGTAAAGCACCTGCGCCTGTTTACAGTCATTGTCATGATGATTTCCGCGGCGGTTCTGGCAATTGCCCTGACCGCCTGTGCCGCACCGCTTTCAGCCTTTATTTTCGGTCCTGACGCCGGCAGCGATCTGCTGCTGAGCGGGGCAAATGCCTTCCGCTTTGCGGCCGCCATGATCCTGCTGACAGCCGTTCTGTATCTGTACCGCGGCTACTATCAGGGACTGAATGAAACCGTCATCGACGGCCGTTCGCAGATCATTGAACAGAGTGCATCTGCCCTCTGGGCGGCAGCTTCGCTTGCCTGGATCTGGTTTCATAGGGATGCCTCGCATCTGCTGCTGTATCTGATCATCGGCGCCTCCGTATTCGGAACCGCTCTGGCAATCGGCTATTATGTGCTGTTTGACCGCATGAAATATCCGCGGACAGAAGCCCTGGCCAAAGCCCAGATTCAGCTTCCGGTCAAAAAGAAAAAGGCAATCAGCGAACTGTTTGCCTTTACGATACCTTCCCTCAGCGTTGTTGTCCTGCAGGGGATGTTTCTGCTGATCAATGCCGTCTTCTTCCTGCCGGCCGGCCGCATCACCGGCATGGATCAGAAAGAGGCACTGGATCTGTACAACATGATGATGGTGCACTGTGCCTGGCTGGCGGAAATACCTGTGCTGCTTGCATACCGCTTTTCGACCGGGGTCATTCCCGATATTGCCGAAGGCGTGGAAAGAAAGCATATGGCGCTGCTCGACCGCGGCATTGAAAAGATGTACGGACGCTTCCTGTATGTGGGCGTGCCGGTGCTGTTTGCGATGATGATTCTTTCACCGCAGGTCTTCTATGTCCTCTACGGCATCAAGGATGCCGATGCCGGAATCATGCTGTGCTGGACGATGGCGGAAGGTGCCGCCATTGCCCTGGCCATGATCTCATCCTGGCTGATGATCACGCTGCGCTTCAATCAGAACAGCCTGTTCTATACAGCCGTCGGCCTGGTCATCAAGGCACTGACTTTCTGGTTCCTGATCCGCTATATGGGATATGCCGGCGCCATGGCTTCGACCCTGCTCGGCGTATTTACAATTCTGTTCCTCTGCCTGAGCCGGATTTCCAACCGCTACGGCATTTCCTATCAGCGGCTGTTTCTGCAGCTCGGCAAGATCCTTGCCGCCTGCCTGTGCATGAACGGTGTCTGGGCGCTGTTCAAGTTCTTCGGCCTTGACGGCCTGCATTCCGACCGGCTGCTGGCAGCGGCGCAGCTGCTGGGCATGGTTGCAGTTTCTGTGCCGGTATACATGTTTGTGACCGGGATGATGAAAGTCCGGGTTCAGCTGTTCGGCAGAAGGAAGAAAAAAGAATGATGCGCCTGGACAAGTTCCTGGCCGAGAACGGCTGCGGCACCCGCAGTGAAGTCAAGAAAAGCATCCGCCGCAAAGAAGTCACCGTCAATGGTGAAACGGCTCTGAAAGCCGACATGCACATCGATGAAGAGAATGATGTCATCTGTTTCCTGGGGGAGCAGATCATCTATCAGAAATATGTCTACCTGATGTTTCACAAGCCGGCCGGCTGTATCAGCGCCACATCCGGTTCCGGTGAAACAGTCATGGACTATATTGCCGAACCGTACAGGGATCTGTTTCCCTGCGGCCGCCTCGACAAGGATACGGAAGGGCTGCTGCTGATCACCAATGACGGGCCGCTTGCCCATGAGCTGCTGTCACCGAAAAAGAAGACCGAAAAGGAATATCTGGTTCACTTTGCCCGTGATCTGAGGGAAGAAGACATCGCCTGGATCGAAGCCGGCATTGTCTATCAGAAGACAGCCTACCGGCCGGCAAAGATCACGGAAGTCAGCGGCCATTCCTGTCATATCATTCTGACGGAAGGCAAGTTTCATGAAATCAAGCTGATTTTTGAAGCGGTCGGCAATGAAGTCGTATATCTGAAACGACTGCGCATGAAAAACCTGAAGCTCGATGAAAATCTTGCTCCAGGTGAATACAGATATCTGAGTGAAGAAGAAATCAGCGGTCTCAGAGAAGGCTGCTGCTGACTTCCGCCGGCAGTTCAAAACGGCCGGTTCCGGCATATTCCCTGAGAAAGGAAATGACCTGGGAAGTCAGAGAATTCGGAGTGGAAGAACCGCTTGTTACGGCAATGCGGTTCTTATTTTTTACCATCTCTTCGCGCAGCGAGAGAACACTTTCGATCAGGAATGTTTCGCGGATGCCGGCTCTGGTTCCGATCTGCTTCAGCTGATTGGAATTGTTGGAGCGGGGATCACCGACAACGATCAGAACATCGGTATCCTTCAGCTCCATGACCGCTTCCTGGCGGATGCGGGTGGCATTGCAGATCTCTTTGGCAATCTGTGCATCCGGCCATCTCTTCAGGCAGGCATCGATGATTTCCTGGGTGTCGAGAAGGGACAGGGTGGTCTGGTTGGTAATCAGAATGTTTTCCAGATCCGGCAGCCGGTCCAGGTCTTCCGTACAGGTGATCAGATGCACACGGTCCGAGAGTCCGACCGTCCCTTCTGATTCCGGGTGATTCTTCTTGCCGATATAGATGACGTCGCCGTGCGCGGCATGCTCGCGGACGATCATATGAGTATGAATAACATCCGGACAGGTCGCATCGACAACCGTCAGGCCTTTTTCTTCTGCCTTTCTGCGCACGGCATCACTGACGCCGTGGGCGGTGAAGATGACAACGCCTTCACTGATCTCATCAAGCAGTTCGAGACGGCTTTTCTTCGGATCTTCGACAAAGCGGATGCCCATTTTCCGGCATTCCTCAACAACAAAACGGTTATGAACGATCATGCCCAGCATTGTCACCGGTTCATTGGGATGCTGTTCGGCGGTGCGGCGGGCGGTCATGATCGCTCTGACAACACCCTGACAGTATCCGCGGGGTGTAACAGAAATAATTTCCATGGCAGTTTTACCTCTGTTCTTAATTATAACCTCTAACTTATCAGTACTGCATCATGATGGTATAATAGATAGGTCAGCGAGGTGAAATTATGTATCAGATTCAGCTTGATCATCCTGTACACGCTCATTTTATCGGTATCGGCGGAACGTCGATGAGCGGCCTGGCGGAATTCCTTGTCATGAACGGGTTTACCGTCACTGGTTCCGATTCGGCCCATTCCAAGTATACCGGGCATCTGGAAACTCTCGGCGTCAGAATCAATTATCCGCAGAGTGCAGACAATATTACTGACGATATCGATGTCGTCATCTTCAGTGCTGCGATCCGACCCGGAAATCCTGAATATGATGCGGCCGACTACCGGGGCATTCCGATGCTCACAAGAGCGGAACTGCTTGGTCAGCTGATGGCAATGTATGACAATGCGATCAATATTGCCGGCACCCACGGCAAGACAACGACGACATCCATGATTACCCAGATCCTGCTGAATGCCGGCATGGATCCTTCCGTGGAGATCGGCGGCGTGCTGCCGGCCATCGGCGGCAATATGCGCATCGGTGAAAACCGTGACCTGATGGTAGTTGAGGCATGTGAATATACAAATTCATTCCTGTCCTTCCATCCGACCATCGGCGTCATTCTGAACGTGGAAGCCGACCATCTGGATTTCTTCAAGGATATTGCCGATATCCGCAGATCCTTCCGTGCCTTTGCCAATCTTCTGCCGGAAGACGGTCTGCTGGTGCTGAATTCCGAGATCACTGACAAAAACTATTTCACTGAAAGCCTGAAAGCCCAGGTCATGACCTTCGGACGTGACCCGCACGCTGATTTCACCGCCCGCAACATTTCCCTTGACATGCTGGTCAGACCGACATTCACGGTTGTTGAACATGGCAGGGAAATGGCTGAGATTACGCTGAACTGCTCGGGTGAGCACAATGTATGGAATGCCCTGGCTGCGATCGCTGTCGCCAGATACCTCGGCGTATCCTATGAATCAATTCAGAAAGCCCTGAAATCTTTCCGCGGTGCTTCCCGCCGCTTCGATATCCTCGGCCATGTCAACGGCTTTATGGTCATGGATGACTATGCCCATCATCCCCAGGAAGTGGATGTGGTCATCAGAACACTGCTGCAGTATCCGCACCACAAGCTGTGGGCAGTTCATCAGCCGCATACCTATTCCCGCACCAAACTGCTGATGCAGGACTTCGCCGATGTGCTTTCCCGTTCGGAAGCAGTCATCGTGACCGATATCTTTGCGGCAAGGGAAACCGATACCCTCGGCGTTACCGCTGAGCAGCTCGTTGATGAGCTGAAAAAGAGGGGAGCGGAAGTCTATTACTGTCCGACCTTTGACGATGCCGAAAAGTTTATCATGGAGCACTGTGAAAAGGATGACATCGTTGTCACCCTCGGCTGCGGCAATATCAATATCCTTGCCGAGCGTCTGGTTGAGAAATACGGTTCACCGGAAGAAGAATAACTCCCATATGACTGCGGTTTCCAGCTGAAACGGCAGTCATATTTTGTTTTTTGAGAAGAGTATGGTAAAATCCGGGTGCCTGAAAAAGGAGGTGAAGTCATGAAAAAGTATGAAGATTTCAATCTGAAGCCCGAAACAATGGACTTTATTCATAAGAATCATTTTAAGGAACCGACACCGATCCAGGAACAGGTGATTCCTTCTGCCCTCAGAGGCAAGGACATCATCGGTCTTTCTGCCACCGGTTCGGGCAAGACCCATGCCTATCTGATTCCGATCATGGAAAAAGCAGATGAGACAAAGGATTACTGTCAGGCTGTCATTACCGCCCCGACCAGAGAACTTGCGGCCCAGATCTTTGAAATGGCAAAGGTCATGAACGAAGTGAAGCCGGATCTGAGAATCCGTCTGCTGATCGGCGGCAAGGAGAGAAGCCGTGATGCCGAACAGCTGGAGAAGGCACAGCCGCATATTGTCATCGGCACGCCGGGACGCATCCGCGACCTGTTCCTCAATGACGGCAATCTGCGCATTGAAAAGGCCGAACTGCTGATTGTCGATGAAGCTGACATGACGCTGGAATACGGCTTTCTTGATGAAATCGATGCCTTTGCCGGAAGACTTTCCGACAGCCTGCAGATGATGTGCTTTTCGGCAACGATGCCGGAACAGCTCAAGCCGTTCATCCGCAAGTACATGCATCACCCGATTACCTATCAGATCGGTGAGAAGGTACGCTTCAATCCTGATATCCGTCACGTTCTGGTGCCGTGCTATCATCACAGCTATGCCAAAACGATCACGTCAATTCTGCCGGGATTCCGTCCCTATGTCTGTCTGATCTTTGCCAATACCAGACAGGAAGCTTCCGAGATCGCCGAAGACCTGCGGAAGGAGGGCATCGGGGTCAGCGAGATCCACGGTGATCTGACCAGCCGCCAGAGAAAGCAGGCAATGAAAAGCATTGCCAATGCCGAACATACCTATGTCGTGGCAACTGACCTGGCTGCCCGCGGCATTGATATCGGGGAAGTGACGCATGTCATTTCCTGCGGTTTCCCGGAAGACCTGGAATACTATGTCCATCGTGCCGGCCGTACCGGCCGTGCCGGATCCAGCGGCACCTGCTATGCCCTTTACCGGGAAGGTGATGATGCGGCGATCCGTTCGCTGAAAAAGAGAGGCATCCGCTTTGAACATCAGCGCTTCCGCAACGGCAGCTGGCAGGATCTGCATCCCTACGGCGTCAGGAGAACACCGAAGGATGATGATCTGGAGAAAAAGATCGCAATGATCATGACAAAAAAGAATGCCAAGGTCAAACCCGGCTATAAAAAGAAAAGGGCAGCGGCCATTGACCGCATGCACCGGCAGAAGAAGCGGGAAATGATCCGCTCCAAGATCCGGGAAGAAAAGAAGGCAATGTACAAGGCGAGAGCCAAGCAGGACAAGGAGAACGGTCTGTGATCATCGGCAGCCATGTGCAGATGAAGGCACCGGATTTTCTGGAAGGCAGTGTCAGAGAGGCACTTTCCTACGGTGCCAATGCCCTGATGCTGTATACCGGAGCACCGCAGAATACCCGCCGCCGTCCGACTGCGGAACTGCATATTGAAGAAGCAGCCGGACTGATGGCTGCCCATCAGATTCCGATGGAGCACATGATCATTCATGCCCCGTATCTGATCAATCCGGCCAACAGCGTCAAGCCGGAAGTGGCAGAACTGGCAGTTGAATTTCTGATGAGCGAACTGCAGCGCACGGCAGCCATCGGCGCAAAATATATCGTTCTGCATCCCGGCAGCTATACAACTTCCGACCTTGCGACCGGCATCAGAACGGCTGTATCCCAGCTGAACAGCCTGCAGATTCCGGAAGGTCTTGTAATCTGTCTGGAAACAATGGCAGGCAAGGGCAGCGAGATCGGCTTCCGTTTTGAACATCTGGCGGAAATCATCTCCGGCCTGGAATATCCGGAACATTTCGGTGTCTGTCTTGATACCTGCCATATCAGTGATGCCGGCTATGACGTCAGTGATTTTGACGGTGTCCTGGATGAATTTGACCGCGTCATCGGGCTTGAGCGCCTGCATGTCATCCATCTCAATGATTCCAAAAATGAGAAGGGGGCACGCAAGGACCGTCATGCCAATCTCGGTCAGGGAACGATCGGCTTTGATACCCTGTGCATGATTGCCCATCATCCCCGCACCGCTCATATTCCCAAGATACTGGAAACCCCGTATATTGCCGGTGAACCGCCGTATGGTGAGGAAATCGCCATGTTAAAGGAAAAGAAATTCAGAGATCTGATGAAAGCGCAGTAATGCGCTTTTTTCAATGGATGAAAAAGAGAATGCCTAGGCATTCTCCTGTTCATGTATGATTTTCTGTATTTCTGCCTTCAGGGCATCACCGAGTTCAGCCTGGGGAACAGAGCGGATCAGCTGTCCCTTGCGGAAGAGCAGGCCGGTTTCATAGCCGCCGGCAACACCGACATCAGCCCGGCTGGCTTCCTGCATGCCGTTGACCGGACAGCCCATGACGGCAACCGTAATGTTGGCCCGGATGGTCTGCAGGTAATCTTCCATCTCCTTTACCAGCGGCAGCATGTCGTACTGGATGCGGCCGCAGGTCGGACAGGCAACAAGGTCAGGAACCCGGTCGGCAAGATCAAAGCTGCGCAGCAGCTGTCTGGCAATGATGAGTTCGTCTTTCGGCGGTCCGGAAACCGATACGCGGATCGTATCGCCGATGCCTTCATTCAGCAGCACACCGAGAGCGGCAGAGGACTTGACAGCCGATTCGGCAAAGCCGCCGGCTTCCGTCACACCCAGGTGCAGAGGATAGATGAAGTGTTCGGCTGCCGCCTTGTAGGCATCAATTGTCAGCCTGACACTGCTGGACTTGAAGGAAAGACAGATATCACGGAAGTTCATGGATTCAAGAATATCGACATGTCTCTGGGCACTGGCAACCATTGCTTCGGCACAAGGGCCGCCGTATTCCTGCAGGAACTGTTTTTCCAGGGAACCGGAATTGATGCCGATACGGATCGGGACTTTCTTTTCCTTGCATCTGGCAACTACGGCTTCGGTGTTTTCACGTGAGCCGATATTGCCGGGATTGATGCGGATGGCATCGACATTGCCGTCCAGGGAAATCAGTGCCAGCCGGTGATTGAAATGAATGTCAGCCACCAGGGGAATATGAATCTTTTCACGGATGTACGGAATGGCACGGGCATCCTCTTCATCCAGAACCGCAGTACGGATCAGTTCACATCCGTTTTCCTCCAGTTCCAGGATCTGTCTGACCGATCCTTCAATGTCCTTGGCCGGCACGTTGGTCATCGACTGCAGAATGCATTTGTTCTGACCGCCGATCTGCAGGCCGCCGACAAAGATCGGTCTGGTTTCGGTACGTTTGATCATAATGTGTTTACCTCGCTCCTATTATCTCATGAAGGAGAAAGAACGGCACTCCGGTTTTTCCAAAAGAACGCTCTTTCATCCTGCCGCATGCGGTTCATCCGGCAGTCAGATTTGCTGCGGCAAAAATTATATGCGCCGGGCCTTCATTTTCTTGGATTTTAAAAAGGTTTATGATATACTGCTTACGATAAAAGTCAGGAGGAATCAGAACATGCCTAGAGACAATATCACTTTTAAGTGCTCTGTGTGTGGTGAAGAAAACTACATTGGTACAAGAAATAAGCGTAAGCATGCTGAAAAGATGGAAATCAAGAAGTACTGCCCGCGCTGCAACAAAGTTACACTGCATAAGGAGAAGAAATAACCGCAAGGTTATTTTTTTGTAAACGCGATGAAACTTGATGTACTGCCGATCGGGCAGTTTGAAGAAAATATCTGGGTGCTTCATGACAAAGGCCATGTCCTGATTGTTGATCCCGGCCGCTTTGCGAAAAAGATCAGCGAAGTGATTGGTGAGGATGAAACCGTGGACGGCATCATTCTCACCCACGGGCATTCCGATCATACCGGGGCAGCCGATGATCTGGCCGATATGTACGGATGCGGCATCTGGATGAACCGGGAAGACTATATTCTCGTTGATCCTTCCTTTGCCGGAAAGCATGGCTTTGACGGACCGGTCTACAGCGAAGTGCAGGATCTTCAGGCAGTGATGAAGATCGGCATTTTTGATCTGAAGATTCACTATACGCCGGGACATACAGCCGGCAGTGTCTGCGTCCAGTACAAAAACCTGCTGTTCAGCGGTGATACGCTGTTTGCCGGCAGTATCGGCCGCACCGATCTGTATTCCGGCGATGAAAGACAGATGCTGCAGTCACTGGAATATCTGAAGCAGCTTTCCCATGACCTGCGGGTTCTGCCCGGCCACGGACCGGCCACGACCCTGGGCCAGGAACTGAAAACCAACCCGTTTTTGTGCTATACTGTTGATCGCTGGAGGTGAAAGACATGAAAAAGACATGGCTTGTCTGTCTTTTTGCGGCAGTGCTGGCTCTTGGCGGCTGCGGCAAAAAGGAAGAAGCAGAAACACCCGAACAGGAAAATGCAATGGTCTCAATTGCCACGGCAGACTTTACCCAGGCCGATGCCGAAGCACTGCTGAAACAGGAAGTCAGCAGCCACTGCGGCAGCATCCATGCCTGCAAAGTAACTTCTGTCAAGATTTCCGGCAGTAATATTACCGGAACCTATACCTATGAAGAAAACGGAAAGACCATGGAAGCTGAGGTTACCCTGAGCGATGTGACGGTCAACAGGAACAACCCGGACATCTACAGTGTTGCAGATAAGAAATTCTCATCACCGGCTGCGGCCCAGGAAACTGCCGCTGCCGAGGAAAAGAAACCGGCAGAAAGCAGCACTGAAAAAACCGAAGAGAAGAAGGAACAGCCTGCGGACGCTGATAAAAAGTCTCAGAGCGGAAACAAGCTGCCGGAAGACATGCCGGCACTGAATCTTCCGAAACAGAAGCTGGATCCGGAAAAAGAAGAGGATACAGCCTTTGCGACAGTGAAGGAAGAAGACGGCACCTATGTCTACAGAATCTATCTGTTCCAGCCGGGAACACTGCACATCAGCGGCAGCTTTGACGGCGGCGGAACCTTCCGTACCATCATTCTGAATGAGGATCAGAGCCTGGCCAAGGACCTGATCAATCTCACCGAGGCAAAAGAACTCAGCTATGATGCCAAGCTGGACGCCGGCTTCTATTACATCTATATCCATGTCAGCGGCGGCCACTGGAATGCCGAATTCAATACATCCTACTGATCTGCAGAAATGCAGATCTTTTTTTTCGGAATGATAGCCCCTGAAGCTATATGAACAGTGAGGGGGTAATTATGCATGAAAGACTGATCGCGATCCTGCAGATCGCCCTGGAATGCAATGTGACAGATATCCATTTTTCCATGTATGAAGATGAAGCCAGTCCGGCTGTGATCGAAATGCGGGTGAAGGGAGAAGTGCGGAGGGTCAGAAGCCGTCCCGATGACGCAAGGCTCTTCCGCTATATCATGTACCGGGCCAATCTCGATCTGGCCAACGTCTTTGAACCGCAGACCGGCAGCTTTACGGAAACGGTCGGCGGCCGGACCCTGTCCCTGCGCTTTGCCATTGTCACAAGCTTCCGCATGAAGAGCGGGGTTCTGCGTATTCTCAACAATCATTCCGGACTCGATATCGACTCGCTCAGTGAAGATGCTGAAGCAGTCACATGGCTGAAGCATCTGACTGACAGCCGCAGCGGCCTCTATGTCTTCAGCGGGCCGACCGGATCCGGCAAGACAACTACCCTTTATACGATTCTTTCCCATACGGAAGGGAAAAAGATCTATTCCCTGGAGGATCCGATCGAGGCTGTTCAGGAGAACTTTGTGCAGCTGCAGGTCAATGAGCGGCAGCTGACCTATGCCGAGGGGATCAAGCAGCTGATGCGCCAGGATCCGGATATTATTTTCATCGGTGAAATACGTGATTCTCTGGCAGCCGAGATGGCAGTGCGGAGTGCTCTGACCGGGCATCTGGTCGTTACCAGCATTCACAGTGCCGACTGCAGCGGTGCCATCAGCCGGCTGCTGGAACTGGGTGTCAGGGAATACCAGCTGAAGGATGTTCTCTACGGAATCTCCAATCAGCGGCTTCTGACAAGGGAAGACGGCAGCCGCACCGGCATCTATGAGATCATGAACCGGCAGGAAATCCTGCAGTTCATGGATGACCATACACTGCCGGCCGGACATGTCAGTCTGAAGGAGAAACTGCATGCGGCATACGGATGCGGGACGATTTCCAAGGCGCAGAGCGAAGAAGCTGTCTAAGGAAATCCTGAGTGCGGTTGCGGCACTGATGGACAACGGCTTTTCTCTTCAGCAGACACTGACAATTCTCGAGGATGCCTCCCTGCATGAAGTCTTCGGCCAGATCCGCAGCCGCCTGGAAAAAGGGGAAGCCATCAGCGATTTTCTGTGTGAATACACACCGCCGGTCTATTCCCGTTATCTCAGCGGCTTTCTGATGTATATGCCGTTTCATCAGGCGCTGACGCTGAGCATTCAGATTGCCGATGATGATGACAGAAATCAGAATGAACTGCTGAAAGGACTGCTGTATCCGGTGCTTCTGATGGGCGGAATGCTGGTGGCAGCTTCAGCCTTTTCACTGACCATTCTGCCGGCCATGATATCCCTGCTGGAAGGCTTTCATCTGCCGGATCAGAACTATGCCTTTCTGAAGACGGCAGTGCCGGCGGCATCACTTGCCATTCTGGCCCTGCTGGCAGCAGCCGGCATTGCGGCATTTGTCATGACCAGACCCAGGCATGCGGTTTCATCCTACTGCTTCTGTCTGAAATTCTTCCGGGATTCGCTGCCGGTACAGATCGCATCGCGGAATTTCACCCGCTTTTTTCTGGAGTGCGTGCGCCGCAAGGTATCAACGATCCAGTGCATGGACATCCTTCAGAACATTCCCGGCCGGCCGGTTGTCTCCTATATTGCCGCCTGTCTGGATGCCGACATGAAGCAGGGATCATCCCTGGAAAAGGCTGCTGATTCAGCCCTGCTGGAATCATCGCTGAGCCGCTTCATGAAAACGGCTGTCTATGCCGCGGACAGTGAAAAAATGCTGGAAGGGTACCTGGAGATGACAAAAATCAGGACGGAAACACAGATCCGGCGCTTTTCCCGGACAGTGCAGTTTATTTCCTATCTACTGATCGGCATCCTCATTGTTCTGATGTACCGGCTGCTGCTGATGCCGATGAACATGATGCAGCAGATCTGAGGGAACGGCAGCTGTAAGGACAATAAAAGGACTGAAGGCATCAGCCCTTCGGAAAGGCGGTGTACAAAATGCACAAAAGAAGAAATCAGGGATTTACGCTGCTGGAAATGACGCCTGTTATTTCGTTTAAGAATACATATTCGGATTTCGTGATTTTGTCGATAATATCGGTGTTTTTCCCGCATTATACCATTTCTCAAAATGATCAAAATGGCATGAAAAAAGAACTGTTTGAGAGACATATGGTTGGCGCATGCGTGGATCTGTTAGGTTTGAATACAATAGACGAAGAAGATGTAAAGGGTGTTTTTCAAGTAGTACATCGATGGATCAATATGGCAGACCCAGGGCTGGTTTTGACGAGAGTAGACTAGGTTTGATTGTACCTTAGAGTAGTTCTGGCAAAGGAGGATATATGACAAGGAGAGAATGCAGCAATCAGTCCTATGTCGATATTGCTACGGATGTAGTTAGAGAAGATTGGAAGAAGAAGTCAGAAATGTATCCCAGATTGTTTAACTGTGCCCGTATCAGTAAATACATGGGAGTTTCTCCTAGGGCAGTGGTCTATAAGCTCAATTCAGATAAAACGTGGAATATAACATTTGAAGAATTATGCAGGTATGCTGATGCAACTGGGAGTGATGTTGTCATCCTGTTTGAAATGATCATGGACCGAATTAAGGAAATAGAAGGAGTTGACCAGGAGAATCATAGAAGTAGCAGAACAAATAAAATGGCAGAAAGCTGCCAGAAAAGTGTTGGATAAAAAAAGAAGGATGTTTCCATCCTCTTGGTAATTGAACCTTTCGCCGGCTAAGCATTTAGTTCAATGTTCCAGCATTGCAGATAACGAACCTGTTTATGTAATTCAGGTACTTTTTCTGCAACCCTTTACGGTTTCAATATACATTTATAAATCTTTTGCGTCAACAAATCGGAAATACTGTTTCCGATTGAAAAAGTAGTCTTCAAATCTCCAACAAAGAATGGAGTTCTGTGAAAGGAAAGGAAAAAGACATGAAAGAAATCACATTCAGCTTCGATTTGACTGAAAAGCAGGCTCAGCGTCTGGAAGACCTGACCAAGTCACTTCATGAGAAAGGGTTATTTGAAAACAGAGACCCGGATGATGTTTTCAGGAGCCTGATGCTGCTGGGAGAGGTACACCTCATAGATAGAAAACTGGAGTATGGGGAAATGTACGCCCGGGAGATTTCGGTAAAAGAAGATATCGAGCCTTAAAAGAATAGGGCTTTGCTGACGAATTCATACAACTATCCAAAACTGAATTGATAAAAAAAAGCAAGTTCGTGCCGAAGTTGCGTAGATAAATCGAAAAGGGGGAGATGACGATGAGTCTGGTAATGGATGCTCAATCGGGAGAATGCAATACTTATATACATTTTGAAGCGGTTTATAACTTGGAGGATATTTATCATCCGGAAAAGATCGAAAACCTTCAACTGAAGGGAAAGGAACTGAATCTGAAGTATCTTACAAGCAATCTGGCCGGATGTGGTGGTTTGGGCGGTTTTCTGGAAAAGGTGAAACAATACGGCCGTGAAAATGAGTGGCGCTTGAAGGAAGATGCGAAGCAGAGGTTCGGATGGATCTATGATCTGATGCTGCCAAGAGGTGAGTACCAAGTGCAGACGTTGAGACGGCTGTGTCTGAAATTTTGGCATTACGTGGTAGGAAAAGAAAAGAACCTGCGTTATGCAGCATGGACATATGAGATTCCCTGCGAAAAGCCAGTGAAAATGATACGGATATGGATCTATGACAGGGAGTACTTCATCCACAAGGAAAAGTATCAGAAAGATATGTGGGTAGATGATGCCGGAAAAGTATGCAGCAAGCAAACACCTGGTGCGATCTGCAAGTGCAGAAAAGGACAGGTAATCCCTAAAAGAGCGGCAGTGTATTTCAAAAGAACCAAATCTCGTTTGTTTGAATACAAAATCATAGGGTTTGAGGAGATACGTCGTTTTTATAAAACTTGTTGGATCCAGGCATTAAGGAACGTTACGAATACAACTGTGGTTCAGGGAAGGTATTTTCCCAGGCTTTCGATCCGAAATTCATATAATCGATGGCTTAGAAGAATCATCATTGCAGGAAACCAGGTACGCCAGGTGATCCAGAATGAAATTCTCTATTGGATGAGAGTGATCAAAAGCAAATCCCCGACCGGATTCCGGGACTGGGTCCTCGACAGCAGATTGGGCATACAGTCAACTGGTGGACCCGGTGGTAAGGAGATGGTCATTCTGAACTGTCTGTTTGATAAGTATGCAGAGATCTTCAGAAAGAATCGATTTACCTGGAAAGATGACAATTACCGTCTTACAGAGATCAGATGTGATTTTGCAGAAAAAAACTGTCTGAAGCTGCTGGAAATGTTCAGAAAGGACATGGATACGGTATTGCTCCAATTTGAAATGATCAATTCGGAAATAGAAGACTGAAAAAACAAAAACGTAAAGAAAGGCATAAATCATGAAGACATATACGATTTGGAACGTGAAAGGCGGTGTCGGTAAGACGATCACAGCAGTAAACCTTGCTGCAGGTCTTGCAGCAAAAGGAAAGAGGGTCCTTCTGGTAGATATGGATGGTCAGTCATCTGCTACATACCAGTTGTTTCCGGAAAGGGAATTCGGTGAAGAAGATCGGACGATCGAAGACGCCCTGCCCGGGGAAGCTGAGTTGAAAGAGTGCATTTATCCGACGAGCATCAAGAATCTGGATGTTTCACCATCAACGCTCTTTCTGTTCACAGTAGATAAAAGCATGCTGGTGGATACAACCAGTGTCCAGCAGACAAAACTCAGGAAGATGTTGAGGACGGTAAAAAATATCTATGACTATGTGGTCATCGATACTAATCCATCCCTCACACTAAGTGTCACAAACGCATTGTGTGCGTGTGATCATCTCATTATTCCTGCAAATTTGGAAAAAGGTGCATTGAAGGGAATAGAGATATCACTTTCCTACAGCAATGCCATTCTGGAAGAAATAGATGGTACGAACTTTGATATCCGTATCCTTCCTACCAGAATTGGATCTAGAAAGTCTGAGCAGATTGCACTTCGAGATATGGCGGATCAATATAAAGGGCTGCTCACTAGATCCTTGATCCGGAATCAGGAATCCAAGGTCAAGGATGCCAATGAAAAGAATAAGCCAGTAGTCTATTACAACAGTAAACGTAATCATGTCGCGCAGGATTACAGAGACTTTGTATCTGAGATATGCGGAAGGGAAGGTTGATTATGAATTTGCTTACAGGGAAAAAGGGAATGCTGAACCCGCAGTCTGTAATTGATGCGGCAAAAGGAAAAGTCATTTATGTGGATGTGAATGATCTCAGAAATAACAATCTGAACCGATATGAGATACAGGATATCGATGAACTGTCGGAAAACATTCGTGAGAAGGGGCTTTTAGAGCCTCTGCAAGGCATCAAAGCCTCTGATGGCTCAGTTGTCCTTCTTTCCGGACATCGCCGTTATGCGGCAATTATGAGACTCCTGGAACAGGGTGCCGAGGTGTCATATGCCGGCAAGGTACTGGATAGGGAATTGCCGGTGATCCTGATGCAGGAAAACGATCCTCTTGAACAAAGAACTCTGATCTTGTCATATAACGCATATAGAACGATGACGAAAGACGAGAGGAAGAAGATCATCCTGGAGGCCCATGATATCTATAAGGAATCCTGTGCGGCTGGAAAAAGGCCTGAGGGAAGAGAGCGAGAATGGATCACAGCAATGACCGGAATATCTGATGGTACAGTCGGCAAGGTACTTGCTGATCTGAGCCGGAAAGATGAACCCGAAAGATATGAAGAAATGGATTCTGCATCTGAAACTGTTACAAAATCCATTAATGAATTTAAGAAAGTATCCAAGGCATTCAGAAAAGCAGCGGATACAATTCCTCTTGCGGTCGATATGGTCAATGAGGGTATGAATGCAGTTGATTACAGGGAACTCAAAGATCTGATCGGGAGCTTGAAGCTCGATCTGGAAAGAGTGATACCTGATCTGCCGGAGGGAGATGAAGCAGACTTTGTGAGAGTATTCCTTATCCAGGAGAATGAGATCCGGCAGTTTGCGGAGCATGGCGATAAAGAATCTGTAACAGAATTGCTGAAGGAAAGAAATAAAACACACATAGAACAATGCAGTGAACAGTATTCCTGGAATATCGATGGCGGTAAATTTCATTTCAGAGATAGCGATACTCAGATGGAAGTAACTATTCCGATCAGCAGATTTACGAATATGCTGATTGAACGCGCGAAATGCCTTCGGGGATTTTGATCATGATGTATCAGGTGATCTTATCTCAGGATGGGCAGGTATTCGCGGCAGAGGATTTTAATTCGGAAGCAGCTGCTGTGAAATGGGCTGAAAGCCATAAAGGAAGAAATCATTACCATGTCGCATTGTTCAGGAATGCGGATGATGATCCGTATGTTGAGTATATTGTTTCATCAAAATATGGAATGAATTTATAGGGCTTATATTGGCATCTTTTGGAAGGGGGAGCAGAGGTATGAATACAAGCGCAGTGACATTACTAAAAATGCAGGATACGGTCCGTAGTATGATTAACAGCCATTTTGCGGATAATAAGCCGAATATCTATGCTTCCCTCTATGAACTGGATGGTGATATCAGTATTTTGATCGCGAAACTGAACCATAGAAAAGTGGGTATTACAGTGTCTGTTGATGAGTTAAGAAATACGATTATTCAGCTTGCAAAATACAATGATCCGCAGATTATAGGAATGCTCAAAGGAAGATATGGAACTAAAGAAATGAAGAGAAGGATCAATGAAGAAGATTTCGATGATGATGACGTTGTATATCTGTGGATGGAATACAGATCGGAGGTAGATTTCGATGATTGATTTAAATAGCATTTATCAAGGGAAAATGACTCCCGAAAAAAGATTATATGCTCTGCTAGGATTAATGGATGAAACAATGGAACTGTATGAATTGCCAGCAAACTGCATACAGTCTGATTGGACGATGATTTTTTCTGAAAGTGCTGAACGGAGAGAATCGGGATACTCATCTCCATATCAGATAACTTATCATTTTGACAGATCTGGCAAATGTACAGCTGCTGATAATGACAATCGACTTATTAATCGGATCGAAGAGGATATTTGTAATATTGATTTTCTGCTGTCTTCTGTGATGTCATTCAATTCTGTACGATCTACTGAGAGCCGAGAGATTTTAATCCGAAAATTTTTTTATAAAGAGAATAATGCAAAAATAAGTGAAACAATGTTTAATCTCGGACCGAACAGGACTCTAGATAGGAAAATTCGCACAGCAAAACAAGATGCCATAGAGATTTTTGGTTTAGACCTTTTTGATGCGAACGGTTATCAAAGAAATATTGAAATAGTTCGCCGAGAAAGGTCAATCATAAGGAAAAAAATACGAATTAGTTAAATCTGACATTCAGCCTTGTTTATCAAAATGGAGTTTAATATGGTCATAATTATTTTTTTATTATCTTAATAACCCATGATTGCATTTTTGATTTTTTCGTATTCCCAGTAATACTTTCCGTCGGACCCTTTATAATAGCCGTTGATATGGTTCCCTTTATAACGCAAGACTTCAGGGCACTTGTCTCTTCGTACAGATGCATAATTATAAATCACTACTATTCTCAATCCATCTTTGGCTGCTTTCTCACATTCAAATTGAATGTAACTTCTATAGTCAATGGAGCGCCCACGAGAGCAACTACGTGTCCAGCTATTGTAGCTATTACACAAATGGCAGCCTCCCTTGGTCAGTGAGTTGGTCTGGTTTCCGACAACCAGGACAAAGGTCTTGGACACATTCAATCGTTCAGAAAGTGAGCTTTTTATTGTGCAGTACAGACTTGTGTCCCGGGACTGTGTAAGATCATGCGCATCAATAAAGTGCAAAGCCCAGTATTTGCTTTCATTCCACTTATAGAGCTGCTGAATCAGATCCGAATCACCAGTCCAATCTCCTGCGAGATATGTTCTTGTTCTGTAATATGCCAATTTCATTACTCCTTTCCAATGTTTAATGTCTGTATTACATCCGGCTGTATCACAATGTTGATTTTGCCGGATATCTGATTCCTTTTTTCAAGGAGCGTGTTGACGATAAGATCATAGGACTCTTGATAACTTAGGTAAGCCCTAGACATTCCGGTTCCGATTAATGGCATGTATAAATCATATCCCTGACCTTTTTTATCGTAATATCCAACCATCATTTTAATCGCTGTTTCAATATTCTCTCTGGAACTGTGAGCATTGTTATTTTCATCAAATACAGAAACAGCTAAAAAATAGAAAACGGCTTTTTCAAAATCGAGAGTCGCAATTGTACCTATCGGCAATTCAATATCTTCATTTATTTCAGAAATCAAATTATTAATCAATAGATTCTTTCTGATTCTTTCGGAAACTTGCTCTTCTGATAAACCTTTTTTTAATAATCGGATCAAAAGATTTCCGTGCAGTGTATTTCCGGAAACTTGAGGATTTGGGTCATTTTCCAGTTTTGTTGATACATGTGTATTAAAAGATGTGTTAACGGAAATGACAACAATACGTTTTTTCTTCATCCTCTTTCCTAAGGCAAATGCGAAAATATCGCCTTTCATAACATTTATACAGCGATCTCCATTTGACCATATTGTTGTTTCTTCATAGTGATTTATATAATTAGGTTCTTTTAATGATTTGATGAGAATCTTAGCAATAAATAGGCTAGGGTTGTTTTTTTGCGCTTCAATATCTGCTAACTCATGTTCCTGAAATGATGGATCATTTTTTATATCGATAAGATAATCTTCAATCATGTCTTGAGTCTTGCTTTTATTCACATGAGTGTCATAGAAGATATCAAATTCTTCGATTATCTTTTCTTCCATTCCATATCTTTCCAGAGCGTCTCTGATCTTAGCAGATAACTCAAGATGATTGTTCAGTATTCTGCTAGCTTCGGTTATTTCGTAATATAACGGTTGTCCCTTTGACGAACCTTTTTCTTTTTTGATTTTTGCTGTTTCTATGATTATCGCAATCGGCTCATTAACAAGTATTTCGTTGTTAATTGATTTGTTGATGCAATAAGTTTTCAGCTTTCGTAAAAACTGTCCGTAGTTCAATAGTATCGCTCCTTTCGTTTGCAATGTTTTGCAATGTTTTCGCAATGCCGCATACATGGCAGTAAGTCTATTGCTCTATAGACTGGCACTGTAAAAACTACATACATTTTACCACCTGGGAATAACTCATCCCAGCCGTAGCAAATATGTAGAAACAGTTTTTGTTAGGAAGGAGAGATTTATTATGAACAACAAAAACAAAACGCTTACTCGTGCCGGCCTTAAAGATCTATGGAATTCTTTTATGGTTGACGGTGCTGTTTTCTCCAAAGAAAATGACATTCCATTTTGTCCGACAATTCTTACATCGATCCCTAAAAGGATTGTTACCTGGGAAGAGGCAAAGACAATATATGCAAAAGCTATCCGAAAGAATAAGGGCTTCTATGTTGATGCATTTGTCTGCTTCTATATTGATGATTACAAATTTGACGGGCCTTTTGCAGGAGTTTGGTGGCATCCTACTCGAGCGTTGAAAATTCTTAAACATTTTCGCGGAATCATTACCGTTGATTACTCTACTTATGTTGATTTTCCCGATCCAATCAATCGATTCAACACATACCGTATGCGCGCGTTCGGTTACTGGGTTGGCAGACAGGGGCTTGAGGTTGTGAATAATGTGCGGTGGGGATATTCATATACTTACTCATATTGTTTTGACGGCATTGAAAAAAACAGTGTTGTTGCTATAGGAACTGTTGGAGGCAGTCCAAGAAAACTGGTTGACAGAGATCGTTTTGAAGAAGGAATCCTTGCGATGGTTAACTTTCTTCATCCGCATACCATCCTTATTTACGGATCTTCGAACTACCCAGTATTTGATGAAATTCGAAAAAAGGGCATCACCGTTGTGCCTTATAAAAGCCATACAGCCCAGGCTTATGAAATGAGGTCACAGCATGAGTAAGGGCTCAAGCGGTCTGTTCTCCGGAACAAAAGGTGAACGCTCATATAAAGGTTCGCGTAAGCAAATGCAGGCTCACATTACATCCTGGGCACAAGAAACTGCTGAACGGCTGGAGAGTATTTCTAAAAGGCAGAGAGATAAATTCAACACTGCAACAGTAGCGTATGATGAAAGTACTGGGAAGTATTATAATGGGCGTAACCATGGTATTGAAATTGATCACGATAAGAAAAACCCAATTCTGTTTGGTGATGACACACACAGCGGTGTGCTTCCCAAACAATCACTTAACCACCTCGTTGTAGGTAACTGCGCTGAAATACATGCCGTTAATAAAGCTTTAAACGATGGCGCAGAACTGAAGAATCTCAAAATATTTACAATCCATGCAACGAAACGGGATTTCGGAAAGCCAAAGGTGGCTTGTGAAAACTGTACATATGCTCTGAAAGGAAACATAAGTCAAAATTACACCGGATGGAAAGGAGAAGACTGATGAGCAAAAAATATGATTTTACTAATATTTCAATGATAGGCAGAGCTGCCTATGCTGTTATATGTGCCGAACAATACGCGTTAACAAAATACCCTAATAAAGATTGGAGGCCTTTGTTTACATGGATGTGGAAATGCACTTCCGATTACTTTGATGAATGGTATTATCGCTTCATGGAAATATTACCAGAATACCTTTATGAATTTGATAACTATAAAGATTCTCAGTTTGATTATCTGTCGGAGGAAGATTATATCTATTACACAGAGTTTCTCCGTGATATTGATAACAATATGGAAGAGCTTCTTGTAATTCCAACTGAGATCGCAATGGTATATGCCTATACATCCATTCCAGGTGAAGGGAAGGAAAGTATTAAATTGGTCGAGAAAGCAATTCATATTCTGAAAGACAGTGACGTGGAAATTCCTGATCCAAAACAAGTTGCCTTTTCAAGTTTTTCTGAGAAAAATGGCTGGGGTGAGCCGTTTGATGGAACTAGGTTATCACTCGTACTAAATAACCAATAATAAGCCTTTGAAAATGCTTAGGAACTCTGGATATCAATACTATGATTCCAGAGTTTTATAACGTTATAAAGAATCCAATTATATTTCACAAAGTGGTGTTGCAAGAGAAAATCATATAACAAGAAGAAATCTTCAATATGCAGTAAACAAATGGTTAGATGCTGCATTCGAAGATAACTAAATTGCATAACTGCCTTCTTTATTATTTTCTGTTTTTGACTTTGTACACGTTATTCCATAAATCATTGCCGGCTGTACCGTTTAACACGATTAAAATGCCGCCTTACTTCAAAAATGTACAAACAAATACGTTCTTGGCTATTGTTCGCCAGTGAAATTGAATTTTATTTTTGGCGTTTACTAGGCGTAATGCACAAGATAAAATGCCAATATAGACGATTATCTAATGAGCAACATGATTTTCGTGCTATGGGCAGCCTACGCTGCCTTTTTTGTTATGTGGAATGTACAGGAGGAATAATGGGAAATATCAAGTTAAAGGATTTGCAATATGGTATTGAATCCAGTGAATCTCTTGTCGAAATTCTTGGCGTGATGCGAGATTCAAGAAATCTGATTGATGCATTCAGCAGTGAATATGCTGCGTACCTCGGTATGGAAAACGTCCGCAAGCTTGAATCTATCCGGATGACAATAGCAAACGGTATGAAGGAACTGAATGAAATCGGAGATACCGTAGATGAAAACTTTAGAAAACTATCTGAAGGTTCTAAGAGGGTACCGGCATATAATATGCAGCTATTCAGAAATGAAATGATCTGTTATAGGACGGATTCACATTTGTTTCTGAGATTTCCAAAGGAATCGGGATATGAAGGATGGAATGTCAGACTTTCAAATAGATTTGTAACAGTCTATGACAACGGTATTTCTGAATGGCGTTATTATCCCCAGAGCACATCAGTCTTTTTATATAAATACACCGATGAAGGATACAGGGAATCCATGAAGATTTCCGGAGGGCGATTAGCTGAGATATTGAATCGTTGTAACACACTGATTCAGGCTGAAACGGCTAAACATGAGAGCAAGATTTGCGAATTGGCTGTTAAGGTCGATAATTGCCTGTACAGAGTGGATAACTCTATGTATCAGAAAACATATTCAACTAGGGAAGAAGGGTTGATAGATGCGGAAAAGTGCTTGCGTGCGGAGCCAGATGGAGTGGCAGATATGTTATATGCAATGCAGGATCATGATGCTGATTTGCTGGCGGATGAAATATGCGATGTATTTCATTTAACTTCGGAGAATTCCAGCCAAAAAGAAATATAAATACCGGTGCAACTTGCACCGGAAATACCACGGAGGGATAAATAGCGTGAAGAATTATGAATTGAAAGGCTATAGTTCTCAGCAACTGCGGCAGATCGAGGACGGATTGAATAATGGAGTAGATATAACAGGATATATAGATCCACGCTTTGACTGGATGCAAATGGAACAGATAAAGCTGGGTTTGATGGAAGACTTGGATGTATCGATCTATGCAGATGCTTCTATTCCTGCAAGCCAAATGGAACATATTCGTGAAAAGCGAAAGATTGAGTCTGGAAGGACAGAGATACAGGAAAACGAAATCAAGCAAACTCGAATTCGATCCTGGGCTTGGATATTTCGTCTCGCTGCAATACTGCTTGTTATTGCGATTGTGGTTTTTTGTGGATGGCACTATTATTCTTTATTGACTCAACCATTGTTTATTGAATTCACTGAATCTGAAGTAACACTCGAGTATGGGCAGACTTTTCTGCCTTCAAAATACATTAAAGATTATACAAAGTCAGATAATGCTGAACTGGTGATGCCTGAATCAACTAAAATGGATGCAATAGGCGATCAGACAATGATTTACCAAATAAAAAATGGTTACAAAACGGAAACTTTTGAATTATATGTTCATACCGTCGATACACAGGCCCCGGTAATTACTTTAAATACACATGATATAACACTTACAAAGGGTGAAGATGTTTTTGCTGCAGAGGCATATATCGTGAATGCTTCTGATAATGTCGATGGAGATATTACTGATCAAATACATATAGATGTGAAAGACGATCAGATTGACCAGACTGTAGTTTATAGTGCACGAGATTCTTCTGGGAATGAATCGACTGAGAAATTGGAACTGCACTGGAAAGATCCGCCAGAGCCGGAAGTTATTTATATAGAAACACCTGTATATGTTAATGAAAGCACATCTACTAACAGTGGAACAGCAGGCAGCTCAATTGTTAACGGAATTAATCATGGCACTCAGAATTTTATGTTTGAAGATGGATATGATTTGGATTCAGGCTATTCAGCTTGTGTTACTGCCATGTCTGCGGTCGGGCAGGGGACTTGTATACCTTTAACAAATGACCAAGGCTTATATATTGGATATCAATTGAATTACTGAAGAAAAGCGCCCCGCATTTATTGTGCGGGGCGTATATCATTCTTCTTCAGGGCTTAGATGTTCATCAATTATTTGATATTTAGAATTGTTGTTATTCCAATTTAATCGCGATCCACGATAATGATTAGGATCATCAACATCTTTCATACTGACGTATAAATCTGTTTCAGAGCAAAGGATACTAACATCTTCAAAGTTATTCTTTATTATCCAGTCTATTACCTCTTGTCCGGAAATTATACGGTGGCTGTAGTCTGTGGCTGTTTCATATATGAATGTATAACTTCCTATTTCGACCAGTTTTTGTGGCAATTTAAGCTGGGCAGAAGGCGAATTTATCAGCAGATCTTCCAAATAATAAAAACTACTTTTCAGAATTGTTTTTTGGGAGTCTGTTAGATTCATCGTGTCAATAAGTAGCATATACGATTCTTTTGCATTAGCATATGCATCATGAAGTGTGTCATATTCAGTTTTAAACATTTTCGTTTACCTCTATTCTAGTAAACGTCAGGCCTTCGATTTACATTTCTAATTATATGAGTGGATAACAAAAACAAACTCTCAACTTTCTATCATCTTTTAGCAAGTTTTCCACATAATCATGTTAATATTTGCCCAATAAAAGAATAGTAATACACATTATTCATCCGAATAACGCAACCGAATGTTGGTTATTCGTCCGAAAAATGTTATTGTATCGTTGTGAAGAATCTTCTCGGAGGTATCAAAAATGATGGAAAGACTGGTGCTGGAACAATTTAAAGCATGGAAGAATAAAGAAAAAGGTAAAAGAAAACCACTGCTTGTTACAGGTGTCCGCCAATGCGGCAAGACGTATCTGATCAAAAATTTTGGCGAGACGGAATTTAAGGAGATGGCTTACTTTAATTTTGATGGCAATAAAGGCCTTAAATCTGTTTTTGATTATGATTTTGATACGAAAAGAATACTAGACGAACTTGGAAGCATCATACTCGGAAAGACTATCGTGCCTGGAAAAACGTTGGTGGTGTTTGATGAAATACAGGATTGTTCGCGCGCCATACAATCACTCAAGTACTTTTGCGAGGAAATGCCGGAATTGCACGTTATAGCTGCGGGCTCGCTCCTGGGGGTGGCTTTGAAAGATGAAGGGATATCTTTCCCTGTAGGTAAGGTTGATAGGATAGATATGTATCCTATGAGCTTTGAAGAGTTCGTCATGGCTGACGGAGGCGGGAAATATATTGCCGGCCTTAAAAAAATGCCGCTTGACAGGGAGATACCGGAACTCTATACGGTTCCTCTTGAGAAGTATCTGAAAAATTATTATATAGTCGGAGGAATGCCGGAAGCTGTTAGGACATGGGTTGAGACACATGATTATAAAGCGGTTGAAGTCGTACAGGATATTATCCTTAGAGATTATGCTGATGATTTTGCGAAGCACACTACACAGGAGACAGCAATTAAGATCAAACTGATCTGGGATTCGATTCCTTCGCAGATAGCAAGGGAAAATAATAAGTTCATTTTCTCTCATGTAAAGCAGGGAGCCAGATCAAAGTATCTTGAGGATGCACTGGAATGGTTGGTGAATGCTGGTTTAGCTGGCAAGCTTTGTATGGTCCCGACACCGGAGATCCCTTTAGCCGGACAGGCTGACTATACTTACTTTAAGGTATATATGTCAGATGTTGGTCTTCTTAGGAGAAAGTCAAACTTGAATTACAGAACGATTCTGGAAGGAAACGATGCTTACAAACAATTTAAGGGTGCAATGGCTGAGAATTACGTTTATACACAGCTTAGGTTAATGGGTATTGACAGTTATTTCTGGAGAACCAAGTCCGATGCAGAACTTGATTTCATCACTGATTATGAAGGTGTTCTTGTGCCTGTTGAAACAAAATCCGCTGATAATACCAAAGCCAAGAGCCTGCATCAGTTCTGCAGCAGGTACAGTCCCAAAATGGCGATAAAATCTTCCTTGAAGAATGTCGGTGACAATATGGATGGAGAGACACATGTGTGGTCGATTCCGTTATACACACTGTTCAGATATAAAGAGTATCTGTACAAAGAAATGGGTTGGGAATAAATTACTTACAATATAAATTTAGGACGTATGAGATTATAGTGTTTCATACGTCTATTTGTTTTACCCGGCAAGCAAAATATCTCGCACTGTCCTTCATATGCTTTCGTATGTATTTGGTATATCTAAAAATGAGTACACCCTAATTTGACACTATATTATATGTAAAAATAGAGTGTATAATGATATTAAATTACATTTTGAAAGGCATGCCTATAATTCTATTTTTAAAAAGTATTATCTTACTGGGAGATCAGCATGGCTAATATTGCATATGTACGTGTTTCAACAACGGATCAAAACGAACAAAGACAACTTAAAGCGTTAGAACAGTATAGTATTGATGAATGGTTTATTGAAAAAGTTTCTGCAAAAGATATGAATCGACCTAAACTGCAGGAAATGATTAGATATGCACGTAAGGGAGATAATATCTATATTCATGATTTTTCTAGACTTGCTAGATCTACCTCTGATTTATTAAACATCGTTGAACAATTAAATCAGAAAGGGGCAACAATTATAAGCCTAAAAGAAAACTTTGACACATCGACGGCTACCGGAAAACTCATGTTAACTATGATGGCTGCAATAGCTGAATTTGAAAGAGAGAATCTTTTAGAACGACAACGCGAAGGAATTGCTATTGCAAAAGCTGCGGGAAAATATAAAGGACGAAAAAAGGTTAAACTACCAGAAAACTTTAATTATTATTATGACCTTTATATGAAAAGAAAAATATCAAAAACAGGTATCGCAAAAGAAATGAGAATTAGTAGACCAACTGTAGATCGTCTCATTAGCGAGTATGAAGAAATAAATAATATTGGACAAAATCACAGAGAAACATAATGAAACCAAATAGTTTCATTTAGTTTATATCTATAGTGATTTATGAAAAGGATATCTATGAAGGGAGCAATCAATGGGTGTAACGAATTGGGATAATCTTGTAACAGATAAAAATCTACAGGCAGAAATGCGAAAGAGAAAAAACGACTATATTGAAGATAAAGATTATATCTACGATGAAGTCAGGAAAAGTAAAGAGGACGATGGCTGGGAGTTTGTTCAAGCATATGCGGATGGAAAAACTGCAAAATATAGAAAAAAGAAAGCATTTTATGATGCGTTTGAAGATAAAGTTTGGTGCATGTTAGCACAAATGGGTTTTAAAGAAATGAATGCTGGAAAGAATAAATTCAGTATTTATTTCAACCCAGATAATCCTAATCAAAGACAGCAGATTGATGTTTTTGCAGCAGATGATGAAACTGTACTTGTTGTCGAATGTAAGGCTGCAGAAGAACTAGAAAAGAAAACCTTTA
>JAZPXY010000015.1:0-12136 GCA_045543875.1 Bulleidia sp. | reverse complement strand
TCTCAAAACTGCGGATGCCGTTGACAGCTTCATTTATTGATCCGTCCCCGCCGATGATCAGCAGATCGGTTTCCCCTTCTGCCGTCAGTTCACTGACAATGGCACAGATGCTGTGATCTTTCTCTGAAAAATGTTCCCGGTACGGAATATGATACTGATCCAGCAGTGCTTTTGTTTTCTGCCACGTCCGCATGGCTGCACCGCCGGCACCGGCCGGATTGATAACTGCCTCAAACATCACTGTTTTCCTCATTTTCAAAAGCCAGATCGATCCGCTGCCCGTCATCGGCAATGACACAGCCGGGATAGATCTTTTCTATTTCTTCGCGGTAGATTTCCGGTTCCTTGACAGACGGCGAATAGTGTGTGAACCAGAGACGCTTTGCCCCGGCGCGGGCAGCAATTCCGGCACTTTCCTGCATCAGCATATGTCTGTTTTTCTTTGCCTTTTCCAGGCTTTCCGGATCACCGTACATGCCTTCGGCAATCAGCAGATCGGCATTTTTCGCATGTTCGGCAATGGCCTCAGTCGGTCTGGTATCGGTGACATAGACCATCTTCAGGCCTTTTCTCTCTTCTCCCAGCACCTGATCCGGATCATAGATGACGCCGTCCAGTTCTGCCTGCTCGCCTTTCTGCAGGCGGCTCCAGAGCCGGACCGGCACCTGATTTGCCCGTGCCTTTTCGGCATCGAAGCGGCGACTGCGGTTCAGCTCAAACTTGTAGGCATAGGTCCGGACACTGTGCCTGACGGCAAAGGCCGTGATTTTCAGATCACCGGTCTGAAAGGAGACTTCATCTTCCGTCAGTTCGGCATATCTGATTTCAAACGGCACATATCTGGCAATGACAAAGACACCCTCCAGGAATTCTTTCAGTCCCTGCGGTCCGATGATCGTCACCGGTTCGGTTCTTTCACTTTTCGCCATTGTCAGCAGCATCCCCGGCAGACCGGCAGTATGATCGGCATGAAAGTGCGTCAAAAGGATCGTGCTGATCTGCTTGCACGATACGTGCTGCTGATGAAGGGCAATCTGTGTTCCCTCCCCGCAGTCAATCAGCACCGATTCTCCGCGGCAGCGGACATAGCAGGATGTCAGCCAGCGCTGCGGGAGAGGCACGGTGCCGCCGGTTCCCAGTAGACATACTTCCAGCATGAATGTTCCTCTTTCTTCGGTACTATGGTACCACATCTGGCAAATCAAGCCGAATAAAAAAGGAACCTGAACCAGGTTCCTCCATGATCAGATATCCTTGATCAGCTGTGACAGTTTCGGCATCAGCTGCTGCTTGCGGGAAATGATGCCCGGATCAAAGCCGGAGTGCTCATCAAACACTGTCTCGATGACATCGCTCATGACATAGGACAGCGGTCCGTAGAAGACAAACTGCGATCCTTCGCCCATAACATCCGTAAACAGCATGACCATCAGGTCCAGACGCTCCCGCTGCTGATCCTTTTCCATGTTCTCGCGGAATACCGGCAGCAGCTTCTGAACTTCTTCGACATGCGAATAGTTGGTCTGGCCGATGGCAATCCGGAAGGTACCGATCTCATAGTACTTCAGGTCGCGGTAGAGGATCTCATGCGGTGTAGAATCACGCAGGGCAACAGAAGCACCGAGCATCTCTCTGGCATAGGCATCGACGTCTTCAATGCCGGCTCTCTCAGCCAGCCACATGACGGTCAGCCTGTCTTCATCGGTTGTCGTTGCCGAACGGAAATTCAGCGTATCAGACAAGATCGCCGACATCATGATGCCGCTCATCTGGGCATCCGGCAGAAGACCGTTTTCCTGATAGAGCGTAGAAATGATCGTGCAGGTGCAGCCGCAGCGGTGGTTGCGGTATTCAATCGGCAGATCGGTCTGGATATTGCCGATATGATGGTGGTCAACAATGGCTACGATCTGGGCCTTGTCAATATTGTTCATCGACTGGTTGACGGCACTGTGGTCGACCAGAGCTACCTTGCGGCGGTTGTAGTTGCGGGTATGATAGCGGGAAACAGCACCGACAATATAGCCGTCATCATCGAGAACCGGATAGCTTCTGACGCGGGAATTCATCATCTTGGCAGCGACATCCTCAACATATTCATCCTGATTGAAGGAGATGACCTTGGTTGTCATGATCTGGCTGACGCTGTAGCTTTCGGTAATGACCTTGGCGGTATGCATCGTATCGTCATTCGTCACGATCAGGCCGCAGCCCTTCTCCTTCGCCAGTGCCACCACTTCATCGCTGACAGTCTGGCCGCAGGTCAGAACCAGGCATTTGACGCCGAGTTCAATCAGTGCCTTCTGCATGTCTTCGTTGGATGAAAGAATGGATATGCCGCCGGCCAGTTCAAACCGGGAGATTTCCCACTCTTTCAGGGTAATGATATGAACAACGCCGTTATGGGAGAAATTCTCCGGCTCATATCTGACTTCACCGCCGATGGTGCGGGCAATCTTGTCAATGCCGGCAGTGGACATCAGGCGGCGCAGGCTGATATCGTTGTCAATTCTGGTGCGGGACAGGTCACTGGTTGAGCACAGGCCGCACAGCTTGCCGTCTTCATCCACGACAAACAGCGATTTGTTCTGTGTATGCAGCATGACATGCCAGGCATGATGAACGGTCTCATCCATGCCGATTACGGTCGGTTCATCGAGATCAATATCCCTGAGCATGGCTCTGGCATCTGTCAGCAGCAGCGGATTCTCCAGTCCGAACCGCTTGAGAATAAACTTCGTTTCTTCGTTTAGTGGTCCCTGGCGGCAGGCAATTGCCGGCCGGCCGGTGCGGTTCATCAGATCGGTATAGGCGATGGCCGCACAGATTGCGTCGCTGTCCGGATGTCTGTGTCCGGTAACATAAATGTTGTTGTTCATAAATACCTCTTCATTACTGTATATAGGAGAACAGATTATATCGCTCTTCGTGTTCTGCCAGTTCCTGAGGACGGCCGAGGGCAATCGCCCCGGTGCATCCGTAGCCGGCGGGAACACCGCAGGCACTGCTCAGGTCACGGAAAGAAGGATTCTGAAATACCCGGACGGCAAACGTTGTATACAGCACTGCATATCCCTGCCGTTCTGCTTCCGAAGCCATTGCCTGCAGTGAAAACAGCGAACAGGCTTTCGCGGCCGGAACAGCCGGATCCGCAAAGGCACATACCAGCAGCTGTGCATTCCGGGAAGCCCCTTCGGCATCGGCCAGAAGTTCCAGCTCCGTGATCATGTCGCGGCGCATGACAAAGACAAAAAAGGAATCCTGTTCCGGCGCAAAGCCGTTCACATGCACGGCTGCCTCCTCAAGATCATGGATCAGCCTGCCATCCGGTTTTTCGTCTGTGAATGAAAGGATTTCTTTTCTCATTTCTGCCTCAGTATGTCAGTATTTCGTTTCCGGTTTCGGTAATCAGAATGGTATGTTCCCACTGGGCACTGTCCTTGCCGTCAGCGGTGTAGATCGTCCAGTCATTGTACGGATCGATCACGACACCGGCCTTGCCGGCATTGATCATCGGTTCAATTGTAATGATCATGCCCGGAACCAGAACCATGCCGGTCCCCTTCTTGCCGATATGGGATACAAACGGATCTTCATGGAATTCCAGTCCGACACCATGTCCGCCCAGTTCCCTGACAACGCTGTAGCCGAGTGAACGGGCATATTTTGAAATGGCATAGCCGATATCGCCGACCGTTGCCCAGGGCTGGGCAGCAGCGATGCCGATTTCCAGACATTTCTTCGTTTCTTCCACCAGCTTCTTTCTTGCCGGTGACACTTCACCGATCATGAACATGCGGCTGGCATCGGCATAGTAGCCGTCCAGAATTGTCGTGCAGTCGACATTGACAATGTCGCCTTCATGCAGCTTCTTCAGCCGGGAAGGAATGCCGTGGCATACTTCTTCGTTGATGGAAGTGCATACACTCTTCGGGAATCCTTCATAGTTCAGCGGTGCACAGACAGCTCCGTGCGCCATTGTATATTCGGCAACAATATTGTCAATATCCTGGGTGCTCATTCCGGCATGAATCTTTGAAGCCACCTCGTCAAGAACACCGGTATTGATCACACCGGCGCGGCGGATGCCTTCGATCTGACTGGGGCGCTTGATATATTCTTCATCGGGAAGAATCATCTGCTTTCTGCGGCACTCTTCCATCTTTTCCTTTATATGTGCCGGAATCGGTTCATCCCGGTCAATCTGTTTCCAACGTTCGTCCATAATCTCCTTGCTTTCTAATGCTGAGGTGTGGTGCTGCCAAAACCGCCGGTGCGTTCGGAAGACACATCATCGTCTTCGGTAATGCCAAACGGCAGGAACAGTCCCTGTACCATGCCGTCTCCGGCACGGACCTGCACATCCTTTCCCTCTCTGGAATCATTGATCATCTTGCACATGATATGGCCTTCATTGACCGCATGATAATAGTCGCTGTCAATAATTCCAGCAGTGTTGTCCAGCTGAAAACGGTATTTGAAGCCGAGCGAACTGCGCGGAAAAAGGATCAGTACATATCCTGTATTTATTCTAGCACGAATCCCTGTGGGAATTAGTTTTTCCTTACCGGCGGCAAGAAAAAGGTCGCACGGAGCATAGAAATCATAACCGGCCGAACCGGCAGTTGCCCTCTGCGGCAGCCGGATGCCGTCATAGATTTTTCTCACATCTGCTTCCGCGGCAGTGCTGTCATATTTCTGCCAGTCTTCTCTGAACTGTTCAAAGCTGACTTTTTCGAATGCGGCTACTCTGTTCATGTTTACTCTCCTGTCAGTTCCTTCATCATATAGACGACCAGTTCTGCCAGGGCATATTCATACGGCACAACGGTCAGAACGGCATTGTCGGCTCCCAGTGAATGTTCGGGATAGAAGCTGCAGTGGACCAGCTTGGCAATGATGCCTCTGGCGTCCAGTGAACGCAGATAGGAAGCGATGTCCAGCACATTCAGTGACGGCACAAAATAATCCTCGTTCAGCGCTTCGGCAAAGGATGCCAGAATCATATCCCTTGCCTGCCGGTAGGTAAAGACTTCCGTATCATCCCTGCCGCAGATCTCCAGCAGTGAATCCAGCATGCCGTAAAGATACTGGCGCGGATGCAGGTGGTCAGTGTGCAGCTGGTTTTTCAGACGGTCGGTCACGGCCATGTCAGAGTAGAGCTGGCCGCTGAGGCTGTTGGCCAGCTTGATCCTGGTCTCCAGCATCATAATGCTGCGGTACCATTCATCGAAATAGGCCGGCCGGTGGAACGGTTCAAATGTATACCGTTCACCGTACAGTATTCCGAATTTCTTCATGGCATCAAGATATCCCCAGCGCCGGGCTCTGTCCATTCGGCTGCGGTTGAATTCCAGGAAGCTGAACAGCTCCTGATGGGGATGAATGTATACTATATTCTCCCGGTCCAGATAGCAGAGATGGGCAGGAACCGGCTCAAGGTCAATGGCAATGACCTGCTCGGCTCCGAGCCTGAGGGCAAAATCAATCGGGAAGTTGTCAAAATAGCCGCCGTCGACATAGTCCGTTCCGTTAATGTTCATCATCGGAAATGCCGGATAGGCGGAAGCGCTGGCAATCAGCCAGTCCAGACCGTTTTCCTTCATCATGTCCTTGGTGACATAGACTCCCTCATGGCCTTTTGCCGTGGCAGTAATGCATCCAAAATCAATATCCGAGGCAAAAAAACGTTCCGGAACATAATAGGAGGCCATGTTTTCCTTGAAGGGACTGATATCCACGCCGCGGTCCCTGATCCATGCCTTAAAAGAAGGAATGAAAGAATCCCGTTCCCTGATAAAGTTGGCAATTGTCATATCGTCAGGATTGGGCACAAAGCCATTGACGATCTGATCTGCCTGCAAGTGCTCATACATATCGACCATGCGGTCAAAGTCACCCTGTACCAGCATGGCTGCATTCAGTGCCCCTACCGATGTGCCGGTGATGATGTTCCAGTCATCTTCGCCGATTTCTTTCAGAGCCTCAATGACGCCTACCTGATATATGCCCCGGGTGCCGCCGCCGGCCAGAACCAATGCTTTCTTCATATACTTACCTGATACATTGTATTATTATAGCCGCTTTCTTTCCAAACGTAAGATACACCTCCCGGAATCTGTCGCGTGATTCTTTCATGTTCACCCGACCGCATTTACGATATAATATATCGGTACTTAACGGAGGTTCCATATGAAACTGAATACAGCGGTCTTCTTTGGCGGCGAATCCGTGGAACATGAAGTTTCCATCATTTCTGCCCACCAGGCCATTGAAGCTCTCGACAAAAACAAATACAACGTAATTCCCGTGTATATATCCAAGGATCGCCGGCTCTATACTTCCGAAGCCATGCAGGACATCAGCTTCTTCACCGGCCGCAGGCTGGATGAAGCAATTGCCGAAGCGACCCAGATCGATATCGTAAAAGAAAACAGCCAGGTTGTGATCAAGCCGGTGCAGTCAAAACTGTTCGGTCCCAAGAACCTCGGCACAATTGACATTGCCATTCCGGTCATGCACGGCACAAACGGTGAAGACGGAACGATCCAGGGTTTCCTGGAAATGCTGAAGCTGCCGTATGCCGGCTGTGATCTCTATGGTGCTGCTGTCGGTCAGGACAAGGTTCTGCAGAAGAACATTCTCAGCGACAACGGCCTGCCGATCACCAACTGGTTCTGGGTATATGGCTATGAGATGGATGAAAACAGAGATGAGATCCTGAAGCAGGTGCACAAGCTCATCTATCCGGTCATTCTGAAGCCGGCCCGCACCGGTTCTTCTGTCGGCATCTCGATTGCCCATAACGATGAGGAATACCTGACCTGCTTTGAAGAAGCCCGCCAGTATGATGAAAAGGTCATCACCGAAAAAGTCGTCCGGCCGATGCGTGAAATCAACTGCTCCGTGCTCGGCGATTCCTACAGTGCCGAAGCTTCCGTACTTGAGGAAGTCGCCAGTGTTTCCCACGATGAGCTCCTTTCCTTCAAGGACAAATATCAGGGCGGCGGCAAAGGCGCCAAGGGAGCCAAGTCAGCCGGACCTTCCAAGGGCATGGCCAGCACATCCCGCATTGTTCCGGCACCGCTCAGTGATGCCGAAACGGAACATGTCCAGAAGCTGGCACTGAAAGCATTCAAGGTTCTCGGACTTTCCGGTGTCTGCCGCATTGACTTCCTGATGGATGCCGAAACCAAAAAGATCTATATCAACGAAGTCAATACGATTCCCGGATCGCTTGCCTTCTATCTCTGGACGGAGAAAGGCGTCAGCTTTACCGAACTGATGGACCGGCTGGTCGATCAGGCCCTGAACCGGGAAAGAAGAAGATCGAAGATGACCTTCTCATACGATACCGACCTGCTGCTGAACTATCAGGCCGGCGGTTCCAAAGGCACAAAGAAATAACGAAAAAAACAGGCTTGCCGATATGTCATGCATATCAGGCAGACCTGTTTTTTATTACTTCTTTTCAAAATCGAATCCCTGCCAGACAGGTACGCCGGTATACTGCTTCAGCTCTGCCTCACCGCGCAGGACGCGGACTGCGCCGTCAGCCATCGCCTCCATTTCGAATTCACCCGGATAACTGGTGATCGGTGCGATCCAGCCGCAGTAATCGGTGATCATTTCCAGAACATCGGCAAATCTCATCAGACCGCCGGTCAGAACAATGGCATCCACATTTCCCTTCAGAACAGCTGCCATTGAGCCAATGCATTTGCATGCCTGATAGATCATCGTATTCCATACCATGCAGGCTTCCGGATCACCGGCTTCCACCCTTGCATGGATCGTATCGGAATTGGAAGTTCCGAAATAGGAAGACAGGCCGCCGGTCTGGGAGCAGAGAGAACGGATTTCATCCTTGCCTCTGTCATACAGCAGACGGAGCACATCAGTGACCGCCATCGTGCCCATTCTGGTCGGCGTGAACGGACCGTCGCCGCCGCCGCCGTCATTGCCGTCGATCATCCGGCCGTGCTGATGGGCTGTGATCGTAATGCCGCCGTCAATATGGCAGACGATCATATTCAGATCCTCGTATTTCTTTCCCTGTTCTTTCGCATACATGCGGGCTGCTGCCTTCAGATTCAGGGCATGGCAGATTGCTCTGCGGTGAATACCCTTGACACCGGTCAGACGGGCCAGATCCTGATATTCATCAACAACTGTCGGATCCATCATGACGGCAATTCCGCCGTATTCTTTCTGTACCCTCTGAGCCATCTGGACACCGAGCATCGAAGAATGATACAGGCCGCCCTTGGCATCTCTGGTATCAGCAACCAGCTGATCGGTAATTTCATAAATACCGCTGGTAACGGGATAGCATCCGCCGCCGCGTCCTACGACTGCATCGATGCCGCGCAGGTCAATTCCGCTGTCCTGCATGAATTTGCTGACCACCTGCATACGGTAATCCAGCTGGTCATTAATGGTCCCAAGTTCTTTCAGTACGGAAGAATCATGGAAGACGTCTGTTTCGAATAATCGCTTCTCATTGTCGAACAAAGCCAGTTTCGTGGACGTTGAACCGGGATTGATGACGAAGACTCTGTAGTGTTTTTCCATATGTAAATTAAGATATCATTTTTTACTTTTATTTGTAAACAGGTATAATGTGTTAAAGAAACCATTTCATAACGGAGGAATCACGAATGGCTACACCTCATAATTCAGCCTCAAAAGGCCAGATTGCAAAAACTGTACTGATGCCGGGAGATCCGCTTCGTGCCCGCTTTATTGCCAGAACCTTCCTTGATGATGCGGCTCTCGTAAACGGTGTCCGCGCCATCAACGGCTATACCGGCTATTATCACGGCAAGCCTGTTACCGTCATGGCTTCCGGCATGGGCATGCCGAGCATCGGTATCTATTCCTATGAACTGTTCAAGCATTATGATGTCGACAATATCATCCGCGTCGGTTCGGCCGGCGCCTATGTACCGGAACTGAATGTATTTGATGTCGTACTCGCCAGTGCCGCCTATTCCGAATCTTCATTCGCAAAAGTACAGTGCGGCTATGAAAAGGATATTTCCTATCCAAGCAATGAGCTGAACGGCAAGCTGATCCGTGCTGCCGCCGACCTGGGCATTGAACTGCATCAGGGCACCATCCACAGCAGCGACGTTTTCTACCATGAATCGGATGCCTATCTGAAAACAGTCGTAAACGAAAAGCACTGTGTTGCGGTGGAAATGGAAAGCTTTGCCCTCTTCACCAATGCCATGGTCACCGGCAAGAATGCATCCTGCATCCTGACCATATCCGACAGTTTTGTCACCCACGAGGAAACCACTTCCGAGCAGCGTGAAAAGAACTTCCTGGATATGATGAGAATTGCCCTTAACGCTGCCGTCATGGAATAGTTTTCACATTCATACAGAACAGAAAAAAACATCCCCGGATCACATCGTAAATCCGGGGAATTTGTTATTTACAGCTTTCCTGCTTCCAGCATGTCCCTGGCTTCGATCAGGGAAGTGCATACGGCAGCAGCCAGGCTTCTGATTTCATCATCCGGCTGTACCTGATCCGGAATCATGATGGTCGTGCATCCGGCCGCATGACCGGCTCTGACACCGTTGAAGGCATCCTCGAAGACATAGCATTCCTTCGGATCAATGCCAAGCTTTTCAGCTGCCGCAAGGAAGATATCCGGTGCCGGCTTGCCGTTTTTCATGCCGGCGCCGCTGACGATCACTTCAATGAAGTCCTGGGTATTCGTATTCTGCAGATTGCGGCGGATCTGTTCTTCGGTGCTGCTGGATGCCACTGCGATCCTGACACCTCTGTCCCGGAAGAATTCCAGGATTTCATGCACGCCCGGCTTTTCGGGAGTGAACTCGATCAGATCGTCGTGGACCCGCTGCTTGCAGTCGGCGGCAATGCTGCTGCCGTCTTCCACGCCGTAGTATTTTTCAATGACACTGTTCATCAGTGCCCCGGATGTTCCGCAGATATTGTATTTGAATTCATCCGCAAGCGTCACACCCATCTCATCGGCAATCAGTTTCCAGTTTTTCTGCCAGATCTGTTCGGTATCGAACATCAGGCCGTCCATATCAAAAATTACACCTCTCAGCATATTGTTCACCTCTGCTGTAATCATATCATGCATGGCGCCTGATTCATAAGCAACTGACATCTGATCGATAAGCAACTCGAATCACCGGTTTCCGGCAATTCATGTATAATTACTTTTGTTACAACATCAGAAAGAGGTAATTATGTTTAAGATCATCAAGAAAGAAACACTGGCGCCGAATATCTATCTGATGGATGTTGAAGCGCCCCGCATTGCCAAGCATGCCCTGCCTGGTCAGTTTCTGATCGTCCGCCTCGATTCCGAGGGCGAAAGAATTCCTCTGACCATCTGCGATTATGACGCAGAAAGCGGCATTGTCCAGATTGTCTTCCAGGCAGTCGGCGGCGATACATTCCGCATGTCTTCACTGGAGGTCGGTGACAGTTTCCACGATATCGTCGGTCCGCTCGGACGCCCTTCCGATCTGACCGAACTGCCAATCGAAGAACTGAAGAAAATGAAAATCTGCTTTATTGCCGGCGGTGTCGGTACAGCACCGGTCTACTGTCAGCTGAAATGGCTGAAGAAAAATGGCGTCGACGTTGACTGCATCCAGGGTGCAAGAAACAGTGACCTGATCATCCTGGAGGATGAAATGGCTGCTGTCAGCAATCTGTATGTCTGCACGGATGACGGTTCCAAGGGAATCAAGGGAAATGTCTGCGTTGCCCTGCAGCAGCTGATCGATGAAGGAAAACAGTATGACCGTGTCGTTGCCATCGGTCCGATGATCATGATGAAGTTTGTCTGTCAGCTGACAGAGAAACTCGGCATCGAAACCATTGTCAGCATGAACCCGATCATGGTTGACGGCACCGGCATGTGCGGCGCCTGCCGTCTGACGGTTGGCGACGAGGTTAAATTTGCCTGTGTCGACGGTCCGGAATTCGACGGACATCTGGTCAACTTTGATGAAGCCATGAAGCGCATGACTCTCTACAAAACCGAAGAAGGACGTCTTTATCTGCAGGCCAGGGAAGGTGCCACCCACCACGGCGGCTGCGGAAACTGCTGATCACGGAAAGGAGAAATCATATGACACAGATGGATATGTTTAAAAGAGTTCCTGTCCGTGAACAGGAGCCGAAAGTCAGAGCCACAAACTTCAATGAAGTATGTCTCGGATACAACAAGGAAGAAGCAGAGGCAGAAGCACAGAGATGCCTGAACTGCAAGAAGCCTTTCTGTGTGGAAGGCTGTCCTGTCAGCATCAATATTCCTGCCTTCATTGCCAGAGTCAAGGAAGGCGATGTCGAAGGCGCCTACAATATCATCAGTGAATCCTCCGCCCTGCCGGCAATCTGCGGCCGTGTATGTCCGCAGGAAACCCAGTGCGAAGGCAAGTGCGTGCGCGGCATCAGAGGCGATGCCGTCTCCATCGGCAAGCTTGAACGCTATGTTGCCGACACTGCCAAGGAAATGGGCCTGAAGCCGACTGTCACTGCCGAAAAGAACGGCAAAAAGGTTGCCGTCATCGGTTCCGGTCCGGCCGGTCTGACATGTGCCGGAGACCTGGCCAAGCTCGGCTATGATGTCACTATCTTTGAAGCCCTGCACAAAGCCGGCGGTGTTCTCGTCTACGGCATTCCGGAATTCCGTCTGCCGAAGGACGCTGTTGTTGAAAAGGAAATCGAAAACGTCAAGGCACTCGGTGTCAAGATCGAGCTGGACTGTGTCATCGGCAAGTCCACAACCGTTGATGCCCTGCTGAAGGAAGAAGGCTTCGATGCCGTATTCATCGGCTCCGGTGCCGGTCTTCCGCGTTTCATGCATATTCCCGGCGAGCAGTCACTCGGTGTCTTCTCTGCCAATGAATACCTGACCAGATCCAATCTGATGCAGGCCTTTAAGGAAGATTCCCGCACCCCGATCATGCGGGCAAAGAAAGCGGTCATCGTCGGCGGCGGAAACGTTGCCATGGATGCCGCCAGAACTGCCCTGCGCCTCGGTGCCGAAACCCACATTGTCTACCGCCGTTCGGAAGAAGAACTGCCGGCCAGACGTGAAGAAGTCGAACATGCCAAGCAGGAAGGCATCATCTTC
>JAZPXY010000014.1:0-17486 GCA_045543875.1 Bulleidia sp. | reverse complement strand
TGTCTGAGCAGATCCTTCAGACCATACAGAGCCCGTTTCATATCATCGGCATCCAGATCGGACAGAAGCGCCTTCATATGCGGCAGGCGCAGGTTTTCCTGCATGATGCTCTGAAAGCTGCTTCCGCCCTTGAAATCGATGACAATGAACTGCAGCTGCTCCGGGGCGTGGCGGATGGCCAGCGACATGATCATGCTCAGCAGCAGCTCACTTTTCCCGGAACCGGTCGTTCCGGCAATCAGCCCGTGCGGCCCCTGGCCTTTTTCATCAAGATCCAGCATGATCTGACGGCTGTCATTGTCGAGTCCGATCACACAGCTGAGATCTTCCTTTGCGGCATTGTTCTGCCACGTTTCTTCGATCCGCAGAGCAGCCGCGTTTTCTGCTCTGTTCATGGCCAGAAATCCGCCGTTCTGCAATGCCGGCAGCATATGAGAATCATACGGCGGCCGAAGATGCAGAAGCAGACTGCGGTCTGCCGGCTCCGGCAGGATCGTCTCTAAGCTTCTGTGCATTCTCAGATCATTGATCAGCATCCTGTCACTGCTGCAGGAAATCCTCAGGTCACAGCGGTGCAGGCCTTTTCTGTTTTCAAAGCAGAGAACCGCCGCACTGCATTCTGCCGGCATGAATCCTTCCTCATAACGGATCATGACAACGGTATTTCCGTCTTCTTCCATGGCCAGAGTCTGCTTCAGATCTTCCTGGTCGGTGATGATCATCCGCATGCCGCTGCGGCTGCATCCGGCAGCCTCCCGCAGAATGATGTTTTCTTCTGCCTCCTCTTCACTGCAGAAGATGCAGATCTGAAGAAACGGATACAGATACCTGAGGGTAAAAAGAATCAGGTCAAAAACCCTGCCGTCATCATTCTCAATGACAATGCGGCGGTATTCGCCAAGATCAAACAATGCCGGCGTATCAGATATTTCCTGACGGGTACGTTCAATTTCTGAAATGATTTCCTGCAGTTCTTTTTCTTCCGTCTCAAACGGATGTTCATAGATGATCTGCAGGATGCCGCGGCCGCTGCCAAAATACAGTACAGGATTTCCTTCCGTGTGCACCGCTGCCGGATGGTTCTGCAGATATGCGGCATCACAGAATTCCGGCATCAGTGCCGCCGATTCGGCAAAGCCTCTGACAGTTTCATTTTTCTTCCTGATTTCTTCACGGAAAGATTCCGTCTGCCGGCGGAAGGATGCAGCAGCTGCCTTTCTCTTTTTCCGCCGCTGCTTTTTTTCATACCTTCTCTGCAGCGGATTCCACAGCAGTGCTGACAGCAGCATGACTCCCGGCAGGAGAATGCCCGGAAAGATTTCCGGAAATGTCCGGCCGGCCATATAGGATCGATATGCATTCAGCAGCCCTGCTGTCAGTGACGCCGATGCCATCATCAGCGCCGGTGCCATTGCCAGAAACAGATGGGAACTGAATGATTCATCGGGCAGCTGCGGCACTTTCAGCCGGCAGTGCAGGATCGGCTCCTGCACTTTGGGCAGATCATAGACAGTCATGATTTCAGCCTTCGCCGGCAGGGTCCGTCCGGATACAGGCTGACAGGCGCGGATCATGCTTTCTTTCATTGGAAAGAGTCCGTTGATCATCAGGAAGTCATCGTGAAAGATGATCCTGAGATTCAGACATTCAAATACATCTCCCTTTCTGAACACCGCTTCTTCTGCAATCACCCTGCCGTTCAGCAGCCCGGTTTTCGGGCCCTTGTTCCGGCGGATGCAGTGCTCTGAGGGATCAATGGTCCAGGCACCGGAAACCATAGCCGCCGCATCGATACAGATATCATCTTCCAGTGAACAGCCGATCGTAAACGGACGGTAAGGAAGACAGTAATGGACATAGCTGCGGAAATCTGAAGGCTCCTGCAGGAAGTACAGTTCTGCCCAGGCGCCGGCATCATCTCTGACCATGACCGTCATGTTCTCCTGCATCGGATTGCGCCGGTCACAGTGCAGGGCTCTTGGAAGCCGCAGGAACAGTTCACCCTGCTGGCGGATCAGACAGACCGGATGATTGAGAACTGTCAGGTCTGTCCTTTCGTCTTTCAGGACATGCACCCTGCCGCAGCCGTTTTCGGTATGCATCAGGATCATTCGCTTTTCACCTGGGGAACAATGATGCTGCAGGAAGTGCGGAATTTTCCGTCCCTGGTGGCAGCCGTTACCGTCGTACTGCCGCTGTTCAGAGCCCTGACAACACCGTTTTCGATGACGGCTACTGACGCATCCTCGCTGGCAAAGACCAGATCAGATAGACGATAGCCGGCCGGCAGAGCCAGGATCTTCAGTTCTCTGGATTCGCCGGCAGGAATGCTCAGGGCATAGCTTTCGATCACGATATTCGATGAAACCCGCAGCCGTTTACTCTTTTCTGCTTTTTCATGATCCCGGTAGGTGCACTGCTTTACCGGATGCCAATTTTCATAATGTCCGCCCAGTCCTTTGATCAGCGGTGCATTCTTTTCGTTCAGAAGCGGAACCTCGGCACTGAAGCCAAGCCGGCCGCAGGCAGTATCGGCAGAATTGATCATCAGATTCAGCAGCCAGCTGCCGCTGAGATCGGCACAGACAAAAACATTCTCATTGCCGTCCGACATCAGATCAGCCGCATAGGCATCCACTTCGGTTGCGGCATCACTCTTCCTGCCGTCCTTGTCATACAGATGCACGGCAGCATCTGCCTGACCTTCAGCGCCAGCTTCACACTGCAGATCCAACAGGTTCATGTTCATCATGTTCAAGGCTGCCCGCACTCCTGAAACAAAGCGGAAATCGCTTCTGACAATGGCTTCTTCCTTATGGCTGAAATCTCTGATCAGCCGCATCGAGCCGTTTCTGATCTCCATGCCGCAGACTGTATCCTGGGAAAAACTGAGACCTGCCTTTCCGGAGGCATCCAGATTCAGGTTCAGACTCACCTCGACAGAAAGTCCCGGTGCCTGCGGCAGCGGCAGCCTGATCCGGCAGAGTGTCAGCTCAGCCTGGATCACATCTTTCTGCTGCTGATAGAAACTGCTGATGGCAGAAAGAAAGGAAGAGGCATCAACGCGGCTGAAATCGCCCTGCAGATATTTATCTTCCATGCCTTCAGCCGCAAAGCTTTCCTCACTGTGGAAGGCAGCCCGGAAAAAGGCATTGTCCAGGCTGCCCTCAGAAGCGTTCCAGTCATAGTCGACATTCAGGCCGCTCAATGCCGCCTCGGCTGTAACTGTGCCGCCGTGTTCCAGCTTTCTGCTGGCAGTGGCTGCGATACTGCCGGAAGACACGCGCAGCGTAACCTGATAGCCTTTGAAATCAAACTGCTTCAGCAGCGGCCGCACTGACATATTGCTGAATTTTGCATGTTCGGTATCCTGCAGTTCCGGCTCTCTGATCACTGTTCCGTCCGGGCCGATGATCTCTGCTTCTTCAAAGCTGACTGCGGTGCTGCCGCTGACATGCATTTCTTCAGCAATTTCAAAGATATCCGGTATTTCCACTCTGACTTCTCCGTTCTCTTCCGATACGGCTCGATAGATTTCTTCCCTGCCGTTGTCCGTGCAGCGGATGTAGTCGCCGGGCTGAATGCCTGCGGCATGCATCGTCATGGAATTGCTGTCCGGGAAATTGCTGCCGGCATCTTTTACCTGCAGTTCTTCGCGTGCTTCCAGTTCATATTCCGGTTCCCTGTTCTGACGCCGGTTAATATGGCGGATGACTGTCTCCAGGGCTGCTTCAGCTTCTTCTTTTTCAGCTGTTTCCTGAGGCCGGAACATTCCTCTTCTGTCCGTTTTCATCAGGCCCGAGGCAATGGCATTGTTGACGGCATCAGGGAAATGCGCACGGCCGATATCGGACGCATAGTTTCCGGCCGTCCTTTCACTGCGGCCGCTGAGATTCATCAGGGTAAATGCCATCCATTCCCGGTTCAGCAGTTCACCAGGTTCAAAGGCAGCGGCGGGATCGAGAATCTCCCATTCCACGGCTGCCTGAACATCATCAAAACATCTGTCTTCCGGCTGGATGTTCAGAAAATACGGTTCTTTCTGATGATAGGAAATGATTCCTGCCTTTTCATTGATCATGGCGATCCAGTCGGCCATCAGAATGCCGTCAGTGTTCTGTTTCCGACATCCTGTCAGACTGACAGCCAGTATCAAGGTCAGAACAGAACCAGACAGTCTTTTAATACTGTATGCCTGCGGCATTGCCGGTAATGGCAGATTCGAGCGAGTCGTAACTGGATACTGTCAGTTCCAAGAATCGCACATATTCGTCAATTACGGTTTTCTGTCTTTCAAAGCGGTTGGCAAACATTCCGAAACGGGTGCGGATCTCCTCTGATCCGTCCGAGACCCAGGTTCCGGAAAGAAGATTCATCTCCCGTTTCATTTCATTCAGGGAATCATACATCATCTGATTCAGCTGACGGATACGGGACGCAGTTTCTGATACTTCATTCAGGGAAATACTGATCTGTTCCATGTTTCACCTCCTAGAGACTTGCCAGGGCATTGGCCTGGGAAGTCAGTTCGTCCTGTGTGTCCCGGTAGGCACGGGCACTGTTTCTGAGAAAATCAGAATACTGCGTGCAGAGGATCGAGAGCTGACGGAAGTCACTCTCAAAGCGGCCGATCTGCGATGTAAAGGTCATATTGTCCTTTCCTTTCCACACCGATGACATCATATCCACGGCCGCAAACAGATCCTGCATGCTGCGGAGATAATCCTGATTTTTTTCTTCCATGCGGGCAGCACAGGATTCAAGCTGTCCGGGTTCTACGGAAATTGTTCTCATATGTATTCTCCTTTCACCATTTCTATTGCCGCTGAGAAAGCAGTTCCCGCAAAAAAAAGCCCGTGCATGGCACGGACTTTCCGTCAGTTATTCTTCTTCGCTTTCACCTTCATGAAGGCTGGCAATGATCTCATCGATATGACGGCCGTGTTCTTCCGTCGTATCCAGAACAAATGTCAGTTCCGGCGTGCGGCGGATGGCAAGGCGCTGTGAGAGAGCCGAGCGGATGAATCCCTTGGCCCGGTTCAGTGCCTTGAGCCCGGCCTGGGCTCTGGCATTCTTGCCGAGGAAGGAAACATAGACCTTGGCGTAGCTGTGGTCGTTGGATACTTCGACATCGGTGATGGTGACAAACCCGACATCTGCATCCTTGACTTCAAACTGGATGATATCGGAAATATCCTTGCGGATAATTCCTTCCAGCCGTTTCTGCTTGATGCTGCTCATATCAACCCTCTGCCGGCACCTGCTGTTCTTCAAATGCCTCGATCAGGTCGCCGATCTTGATATCGTTGAAGTTCTGAATGGTAACACCGCAGTCATAGCCGGCGAGAACTTCCCTGGCATCATCCTTGAAGCGCTTCAGGGAACCAAGCTTGCCGGTGTAGACAACGATGCCGTCACGGATCAGCCTGACACCGCAGCTGTTGGTAAGCTTGCCGTCGGTAACCATGCAGCCGCCGATCGTACCGACCTTGGAAGCCTTATAGGTTTCACGTACTTCAGCCTGACCGATGACAACTTCTTCATATACCGGTTCAAGCATACCCTTCATGGCCAGTTCCATTTCTTCGGTGGCCTTGTAGATGATATTGTGCAGACGGATCTCAACACCGTCTTCTTCAGCTTTCTTTCTGATTGTCGCATCCGGTCTGACATTGAAGCCGATGATCATGGCCTTGGATGCATTCGCCAGCATGATGTCGGATTCGGTAATCGCACCGGCTGTCGCATGAATGACATTGACCTTGACGCCGCTGACATCAAGCTTCTCCATGGAAGACTTGACAGCTTCGGCCGAGCCCTGAACATCTGCCTTGATGATCAGCGGGATTTCCTTGATCTCGCCGGATTCGATCTGAGAAGACAGATCTTCCAGAGACATGGCACTTGTCTTGCGGCGGTCAGCTTCGATCTTGCGTCTCTTTCTGCGGTCGGCAATGGCACGTGCTTCCTTTTCATCCGTAAAGTTGCGGAACAGATCACCGGCTGCCGGAACATCGTTCAGACCGATGATTTCAACCGGTGTTGACGGACCTGCTTCCTTCAGTTCCTGGCCATTGTCGTCGATCATCTTTCTGACCTTGCCGAAACATGTACCGACAACAACCGGATCACCGTGGTGCAGTGTACCGTTCTGAACCAGAAGCGTTGCGACCGGACCGCGGCCCTTGTCAAGCTTTGCCTCAATGACGGAACCGGTAGCAGTCATGGCCGGATCAGCCTTCAGTTCCTTGACGTCGGCAACAGTCAGGATCGTTTCCAGCAGATCCTCAATGCCGTCGCCCTTCTTGGCACTGGTCGGTACGAAAATCGTATCGCCGCCCCATTCTTCCGGCATGATGCCGAGATCAGCCATCTCCTGCTTGACATGATCCGGATTGGCGTCCGGACGGTCCATCTTGTTGACGGCAACGATGATCGGAACATCGGCTGCTCTGGCATGGTCAACCGCTTCTCTTGTCTGCGGCATGACACCGTCGTCTGCGGCAACAACAATAACGGCAATATCAGTTACGCTGGCACCGTGGGCACGCATGGCTGTAAATGCTTCGTGACCCGGGGTATCAAGGAATGTGACCTTGCGGCCGCCGACTTCAACCTGATAGGCACCGATGGCCTGGGTGATGCCGCCGGCTTCACCTGCCGCTACCTTGGTGCGGCGGATCGTATCCAGAAGTGTAGTCTTGCCGTGGTCGACATGACCCATGATGGTGACGACCGGAGGACGTTCCACTGCCTGTGATTCATCGATTGTCTCTTCGACTTCCAGGCTGTCTTCCTCGCGTTCCTTTACCTTGGTCGGCTCAATATCATAGCTGATGCAGACCAGTTCCACCATCTCATCGTCAAGAGCACTGTTGATGGTAACCATCTTGCCTTCCATGAACAGCATCTTGATGATTTCACTTGACTGACGGCCGATCTTTTCGGCCAGTTCTCCGACAGTGATTCCGTCGGTATAAGTAATGGCATGAATATCGATAACCTTTCTTGATGTATTCGGTTCGTAATTGCGTCTTCCGCGGTTATCATTCTTCTTTTTACGGTTATTTCTGTTTGCTGGTTGCCGGTTATTTGCCATTCGCTGCCTCCTTTTCTACTTTGTTACTGCATGTTCGATTTCTTCCCAGAATTCCTCCGGAATATCCATTTCCAGAGCCTGCTTCAGGGAACCTTTCTTTTTTGCAAGCCTGACGGCTTCAATATCTTTTTTCAGATAGGCACCATGACCGTTGGTACGGCCGGTGACATCGATCGCCAGTTCACCCTGCGGGGTTCTGACGATCCTGAGAAGATCTTTCTTGGGGAAGTGCTCGCCGGTGGCGATGCACTTCCGCATCGGAATCTTACGAGGCATGATCAGTTATTGTCCTCATCATAGTAATCTTCGTATTCATCATAGTCGAAGTCATACTCACGCTCTTCTTCCTCAAGCTGAGCAGCTTCGATTTCCGCAAGTTCCTCTTCTGTATAGATCGGACGGTTGTCAACAGCAGAGAGGTTCTTCTTGATCTGTTCTTCCAGATCCTTGTTGCGGACCTTGTATTCATCTTCATCGCTCTTCTTCTTTTTGCGCTTTGGACGGCTTTCCTGTTTCGGCTTCGATGTATCGGTAAGCTTTTCAAAGACAGAAACATATGTATTCTTGGCAGCCATTTCTTCGAGGTCGGCATGGCGTTTGGAGACAGTCGGCTTTTCAGCAGGTGTTTCCTCTTCTTCCTCTTCTTCCTCTTCATCTTCCGGTTCGCTTTCGGCGATGACTTCTTCCTTCGGCTCTTCTTCAGCAGCCGGTTCAGCAGCTTCCTCAGCAGCCGGCTGCTCAGCCAGTGTTTCTTCAGCTGTTTCTTCTTCTGTTTCTTCCGGCTTCATGGCAATTTCATCACGGATGCGGTCTCTCATGACTTCCTGCATCTCTTCCGGAATCAGTTCCTCATCCTCAGCTTCGCTCTCACCGCGGGCAGCTCTTTCGGCAGCCAGCTTGGCAGCAGCCGCAAGTCTCTTTTCTTCGGCAGCCTTTGCTTCAGCTTCCAGACGGGCAATTTCCCTGCGGGCAGCTTCACGGCGCATTTCTTCCCTGCGCTCTTCAGCCTTGGCCAGCAGTTCATCATAGTCATAGCCCATTTCTTCCAGTTCTTCACGGGTCTTGATATCGATCTTGTGGTTTGTCAGCTTGACAGCCAGGCGGGCATTCTTGCCGCGCTTGCCGATGGCCAGGGAAAGCTGATCAGGATCAACGACAACCAGCAGGCTTCTTTCATCATCACCAGGCAGAACGGCATTGACTTCAGCCGGTGCCAGAGCATTCTTGACGAGTTCTGTGATGTCATCGCTCCACTGGAAGATATCGATCTTTTCACCATGCAGTTCTTCAATGATGACCTGAACACGGCTGCCTCGCGGACCAATGCAGGCTCCGATCGGATCAACTTCCGGATTGTGGGAGTATACTGCCATCTTGGTGCGTTCGCCGGCATCACGGGCAATTGCCTTGATTTCTACAATGCCCTGGAAAATCTCCGGCACTTCCTTTTCAAACAGACGCTTGACCAGAGTTGCATCAGCTCTGGAAACAAGCACCTGGGAACCTTTGGTTTCCTTATTGACTTCCGTGATGACCACTCTCAGCTTCTGGCCTTCCGTCAGTCTCTCATCCGGAATGGCAGAAGAATGCGGCATCATGGCAACTGTCTTGCCGAGATTGACAAGCGTGAATTTTTCCTTGACGGATTCAACAATGCCGAGCACCATCTCATGAAGCTGATCGATGTATTCATTATAGACAGCAACCTTTTCCGCTTCCCTGATCTTCTGGCGCATGACGTTCTTGGCCAGGGTTGCGGCCGCTCTGCTCATGCTGGTGATTTCGATCGGACGGCTGATGACATCGCCGAGCTGAGCGTCTTCCTTCAGTTCTCTGGCATCTTCCAGAGAAATCTCAAGCTCATCATCCTCCACTTCCTCAACGACGGTATACTTCTGATACAGATCGATCGTCTGTTTCTTCTCGTTGATTTCCGCAACAACATCGATGTCAGAAAGCTCGGCATCCTTCTTGTAGGCTTTTGCCATTGCTTCCTTCAGTGCTTCCAGAATGACATCGGCCGGAATATTTCTTTCTTCCTCCACGGCATTCAGGGCCTTGATCATATCCTTGTATTTGAGTTCCATGATTCCTCTCCTTATAACCTCACTGCCATTCTGGCAAACTCAACATTTTCAAGCGGGAATTCTGCGGTTCTGACTGCTGCCTTGTCCCTGTACTGCAGGCAGATCACACCGTCTTTGACTTCACTGATCTCGCCGGTCAGTTCCGTCATCTTCTTATACGGCTGACTGAGCCGGACATATACATACGAACCGGTCATATTCAGAAGTTCATTCAGGTCCCTGATCTCACGTTCCGCACCCGGGCTGCACACTTCCAGTGTATATTCTTCCGGGATCGGATCTTCCCTGTCCAGGATCTCACTGATCTTCTCACTGACATCGGCACAGGTATCAAGGTCCATGGTTCCGTCTTTCTTCATGATGGAAATCTGCAGTGTATGCTCACGGTCATTGATCCATTTCATCTCATACAGAACAACATCACTTTCCGAAAATACGGGTTCGAACAGTTCTTTCAGTTTTTCAAGTCTATCCATATTCCTCCAGACATAACAGAAGGAGTGCTTTCGCACTCCTTGTTCTGACTACGTAAAAAGTATAGTAAATTTGCCCCGTTCATGCAAGTAGAAAATCACATATCAGACGTATTTTCCGCCCTTTTCAGTGCTTTTCCTCACGCTTTTCAGTCATCTGCCGGGAACATGCGGGCAGCCGCCACGACAGACTGCCATTTCTCATAGAGAGCATCGGCTTTGCGTTTTGACATCTGGGGCCGGAAGATCGTTTCATCGCCCAGACTGCTCAGCTCATTCAGATCTTTCCAGAAGCCGACAGCCAGGCCGGCCAGATGGGCTGCGCCAAGGGCGGTTGACTCAACCAGAGCCGGACGCTTGATCTCACACTGCAGCAGATCACTCTGGAACTGCATCAGGTAATCATTGGCGCAGGCACCACCGTCAACCTTCAGACAGCTGATCGGTGTCCGGCTGTCACTGACCATGGCATCCAGAACATCTCTGGTCTGATAGGCCAGTGAATCCAGCGTTGCCTTGGTGATATCGGACTGGGTCGTTCCTCTGGTCAGGCCGAAGATGGCCCCGCGGCATTTGTCATCCCAGTACGGAGCACCAAGACCGGTAAAGGCCGGCACAACAAATACACCGTTATGCGGCGCAGCTTCTCTTGCAAAGTCTTCCGACATCGAAGCCTTTGGGAAGAAATGCATTTCGTCACGCAGCCACTGGATGGCAGAACCGGCCACAAAGATCGATCCTTCCAGAGCATAGGTAATTTTGCCGTTGAGTCCGCAGGCAATCGTGGTCAGAAGACCATGTTCACTGCGCTTCGGTGTTTCGCCGGTATTCATCAGCATGAAGCAGCCGGTGCCGTAGGTATTCTTGACTTCGCCTTCGCGGAAGCAGCCCTGTCCGAACAGCGCTGCCTGCTGGTCTCCGGCAATACCGGCAATCGGCACTTCGTTGCCGAAGAAATGATACGGAGCAGTACGGGCATAGATTTCACTGCTGTTTTTGACTTCCGGCAGCATGCACATGGGGATGTTCAGAAGATCACAGAGTTCCTTATCCCATTTCCTTTCATAGATATTATAGAGAAGTGTTCTTGAAGCATTGGTATAGTCGGTGACATGGACCTTGTTGCCGGAAAGGCACCATACCAGCCAGCTGTCGATCGTGCCGGCCATCAGCTTGCCCTGCTCGGCAAGTTCCTGGGCACCGTCCACATGATCGAGGATCCAGCGAATCTTGGTCGCCGAGAAATACGGATCAATGCGCAGTCCGGTCTTTTCCCGGAACAGGTCATCGCGTCCTTCTTTCTTGAGACGGTCACAGATTTCCGCTGTCTGACGCGACTGCCAGACGACCGCATGATAGATCGGCAGATTTGTTTCCCGGTTCCATACAACTGTCGTTTCACGCTGATTGGTGATGCCGATGCCCGCTACTTCGGAAGGATCGACACCGGCACTCTGAATGCAGGATGCCATGCAGGAAAGCACTGAGATCCAGATCTCATTGGCATCGTGCTCCACCCATCCCGGCTGCGGGAAGTACTGGGTAAATTCTTTCTGTGCACTGGCAACAATTTTCGAATCATGATCAAAGAGGATCGCCCTTGAGCTGGTCGTTCCCTGATCGATAGCCATGATGTATTTTTTCATGATATATAACCACCGTTTCCTTACTTCCATTATCGGACTTAACAGTTGATTATTCAACGTAAAAAAAGACCATCCGGATGAGGATGGTCTCTTCTGAAAGGATTAAAAACCAGTTTTATATCTGAAACAAATATGGCTTATCTTTGTTTCCGACGGACTGCCGGCATTCTGCCTGGCTTTCAGCATCCTGCCGTTATCCGTTTCCGCCGGAATGATATGCTCCCCCGAGCAGTTTTACAGAATTACTTTTTCTTTGCAGCCTTCTTGGCCGGAGCTTTCTTGGCAGCGGCTTTCTTTGCCGGAGCCTTCTTGGCAGCAGCCTTCGGTACAGTGCCGTTCTTGCGGTCAAGCTTGATAGCAGCCTGAGCAGCAGCCAGACGGGCGATCGGGACACGGTACGGAGAGCAGGATACATAGTTCAGACCTACTTCATTGAAGAATTCAATGGAAGCCGGGTCGCCGCCATGTTCACCGCAGACACCGAGGTGGATGTCCGGACGTGTTGCCTTGCCGGCAGCAGCAGCCATCTTGATCAGCTGACCTACACCGTTGACGTCAACGTGTGCGAACGGGTCATTCTCATAAATGTGCTTGTCATAGTAGTCACCCAGGAACTTGCCGGCATCATCTCTCGAGAAGCCGAATGTCATCTGAGTGAGGTCATTTGTACCGAATGAGTAGAACTCAGCAGTCTTGGCGATTTCACCGGACATCAGAGCAGCACGCGGAATTTCGATCATTGTACCGACCTTGTATTCCAGCTTTGCCTTTCTTTCAGCGATGACCTTGTCTGCTTCACTCTTGACGATATTGGCAACAAATTCCAGTTCCTTCGGTTCGCCTACGAGCGGAATCATGATTTCCGGAACCAGGTGCCAGTTGCGATGCTTCTTGTTAATGTCAATAGCGGCATTGATGATTGCACGGGCCTGCATAGCGCCGATTTCCGGGTATGTAACATCCAGACGGCATCCGCGGTGACCCATCATCGGGTTAAACTCATGGAGTTCTGCGGCAGCCTGGGCAATGTCCTTTAGAGTGATGCCAAGATCCTTGGCGATTTCCTTAGCGGAAGCCTTGCCTTCGGCTGTTTCTGTATTCGGCAGGAATTCATGCAGAGGCGGATCCAGCAGACGGATCGTGACGCTGCGGCCCTTCATAGCTTCGAAGATGCCGTAGAAGTCTTCCTGCTGATACGGTTCGAGTTCAGCAAGAGCCTTTGCACGCTGTTCGCTGTTGCGGGATACGCACAGCATACGGATAGCCTTGATGCGTTCCGGTGTGTTGAAGAACATGTGCTCTGTACGGACCAGACCTACGCCTTCAGCACCGAATTCAACAGCGCGCGCTGCATCAGCCGGTGTATCGGCATTGGTACGGATCTTCAGAGTGCGGCGGGCATCAGCCCAGTCCATGAACTTCTTGAAGTTGCCGGAAATCGTAGCAGGTACAGTCGGGATTTCACCTCTGTATACGTTACCTGTTGTACCGTCGACAGAAATGACATCGCCTTCCTTGAATATTTCGCCGTTAACAGTGAACTGTCTCTTTTCTTCACTGACAGCAATGTCACCGCAGCCGGATACACAGCATGCGCCCATACCGCGGGCAACAACTGCAGCGTGGCTGGTCATGCCGCCGCGGACAGTAACGATTGCCTCGGATACATGCATGCCTTCGATGTCTTCCGGGGAAGTTTCAAGACGGACCAGAACAACCTTCTTGCCTGCTTCTGTCCATGTCTTGGCATCTGTGGCTGTGAATACAACCTGACCGCTGCCGGCACCCGGAGAAGCTGCCAGACCCTTGGCAATAATGTCTGACTGCTTGGCCTTCAGAGCGGCTGCGTCAAATGTCGGATGGAGCAGGTCGTCGAGCTGTTTCGGTTCGACCATCATCAGTGCTTCGTCTGTGGATACGAGTCCTTCAGCGACCATGTCAACTGCAACTTTCAGAGCAGCGGCAGCGGTACGCTTGCCGTTACGTGTCTGCAGCATGAACAGTCTTTCATGTTCGATCGTGAATTCCATATCCTGCATGTCATGGTAATGAGCTTCCAGCTTCTTGCGGACATCGTCCAGAGCCTTGAATGTTTCAGGCATGCTTTCTTCCAGAGACGGGAACTTTTCTTTTCTTTCCTTCTCGGAGATGCCCATGCCCTTAGCCCATTCCTGAGAGCCCTTCTTGGAGATCTGCTGCGGTGTGCGCACACCGGCAACAACATCTTCGCCCTGGGCATTGATCAGATACTCACCATAGAAGTAAGCATTGGAGCCAGTAGACGGGTTACGTGTGAAGCAGACACCTGTCGCACAGTCGGCACCCATGTTTCCGAATACCATTGACTGAACGTTGACAGCTGTGCCCCAGTCACTCGGAATGTCATTCATTCTGCGGTAGAAGATGGCACGTTCGTTGTTCCAGGATCGGAATACTGCTTCGATGGCGCGCTCGAGCTGTACCTTCGGATCCTGCGGGAAGTCTTCGCCCTTTTCGGACTTGTAGAATTCCTTGAACTTGGCTGTCAGAGCCTTCATGTCGTCTGCATCGAGTTCGACATCCAGCTTGACGCCCTTTTCTTCTTTCAGTTCGTCGATAATGACTTCAAATCTCTTCTTGGACAGACCCATAACAACGTCAGAGAACATCTGAACGAAACGTCTGTAGGAGTCATAAACGAATCTCGGGTTGCCGGATGCTTCAGCCATAGCTTCCGCAACTTCATCGTTAATGCCAAGGTTCAGAATTGTGTCCATCATGCCGGGCATGGATGCTCTGGCACCGGAACGAACAGAAACCAGAAGAGGATTCTTCGGGTCGCCGAGTTTCTTTCCCATGAATTTTTCGAGCCATGTCAGATTCTTCTGAACCTGATCCATGATCTCATCATTGATCTTCTCACCGTCAGCATAGTACTGATTGCATGCTTCAGTGGTGATCGTGAAGCCCATCGGCACCGGCAGATCAAGGCTTGCCATCTCGGCCAGGTTTGCACCCTTGCCGCCGAGAAGCTCACGCATTGAGCCGTTGCCTTCGGTAAACTTGTAGACATACTTTTTAGTAGCCATAATGCCTCCCTATTTCTATAGAAATTATAAAGCACCCTACTTTATTAAACAAGATTATAAGCGGATGTTCAGCGCACAAAAACATGCATTTTATGCACAGTTATTATGCCTGCATGACATGCTTCAGAAGAAGACTGCCGGCGGCATTCAAAAAACACGGAATCAGTGTTCCGTGTCTGTTCACTCATAACTGTCTGCTGTCTCCCCTGTCAGAATATCCTGCAGATTCCTGGCAACGGCAAGATACCGCATGACACCTGTTGCCAGCATCGGCAGCGATGCCGCCAGAAGTATATATGCGATCGGTCTGGTCCAGGAGAAGTCAAAGACTTTCAGGATTGCAATTCCTGCCGACAGCATGCCGATAAAGGTTCTGACATAAGCCAGAAACGTTCTTTCATTTGCCAGACTGGTCCTGTCCATTGCCAGCCGGTCACTGAGTGACAATGTTCTTTCTTCTGTATCGTTTTCCATGATGTGTGCCTCGCATTCTCATCTTACATCAAAACAGATTCAGGGCAACAGAAGACAGACTGTGACATTGCGGCCGCTTGCTGTAAAATACAGAAAACAGACAGCAGTACAGGAGAAACTGAATGCGTATCGGACTGGTTTCATATGAATGTAAAAACCGTGATCTTCCGTTCAATCTGAAACAGATTGAACGGGCAATGAAGCAGTGCTGCGGCAAAGCAGATCTGCTTTGTTTCGGCGAGGCTTTTCTGCAGGGCTTTGACGCTTTCTGCTGGGACTGGGAAACAGACCGGACGATCGCCCTTGATCGTTCATCAGCAGCAGTCATCCGCCTGCAGGAACTGACCGCTCACTATGGCATCTCCCTGCTGAGCGGATATCTGGAAAGAGACCATGAAAGACTGTATTCATCCTGCATCGTCATATCTGAAGGACGAATCGTTCACAATTACCGGCGTATTTCCAAAGGCTGGAAAGAAGCTGCACTGACCGATGATCATTATTGTGAAGGCACTGAAGTCTCTTCTTTTCAGCTGCATGGAAAGGAAATGAATATTGCCCTCTGCGGTGACCTGTGGGATTTTCCGGAAAGGTTCCGGACCGGAAATCTGCTTCTGTGGCCGGTATATGTCGACTGTACTGCCAGGGAATGGGAAAACGGACTGCTGGATGAATACGCATTACAGGCAGGTCTTGCATCTGAGGATGTTCTGATGATCAATCCGCTCGGCACAGGTACCGTCACCTGCGGCGGTTCCTTCCGCTTTCAGAACGGAAAAATAAAAGACAGGATTCCGTTCGCTGAAGAAGGAATCCTGATCGTCAGTGTGTGAATCTGCTGAAATAATACTGCTCTTCAAAAAAAGACGATGTTCGCTTGAACATCGTCATTCTTCATTTGTGCTGATATATTTCTCAGTGAATCCGAATACCTTGTTCCAGTATTCCGGCGTGCGTTCCGGTTCATTGAATCCGGCCGTACTGTCAACATACAGATCCTTTTCGGAACCGCATGCATAATAGCAGTCAAACAGCATGCTGGCAGGAACCGTTTCATCCTTTTCACCGTGGGTGAACAGCATCGGCACACAGGCCTGCTTCAGCTGTCTGTGCATGTCAATGTCATTGACGGCAAAATGCAGCAGATTCTTTGCCAGAAGATCAACACCCGGCAGGACCAGTCTGCCTTCCACTTTGATATCGCGGCGGATCATGTGAAGAATGATCTCCTTCATGCCCGACCAGGAACCGTCTTCCACCGCACACTTTACCTGCGGCGGAATATAGTCGCCGACAGCATTGATGACAGCGGCAGCACCGAGGTTGACGCCGTAGAGAACGATCTCAGCATCTTCGCATTCGTTGCACAGATAGTTGATCCAGTTGATCAGGTCATAGTGCTCCAGCCAGCCGAGCGTGGAATACTTGCCTTCGCTCATGCCGAAGCAGCGCTGATCAACCGCAAGGATATTGAAGCCGCGGTGATCAAATTCCCACATGGCATCCTGCATGGCAGCAGCCTGGAATCCGACACCGTGAACGATCAGGCCCCATTTCTTTGTGCCGGCGTGATTGGTGATCCGCAGCCCGTGCAGCTTCAGTCCGTCAAAGGAATCAATGAATACATCTTCCTTATCGCTGTGGGCAAACCAGGCAGCCTTTTCTTCATCAACCGGACGGGTTCCCTCAGAAGGTCTGAGATACGGTGAACCGGCAGCATCGAATGCATTGCGGAAAACGATATAGCTTGCTCCGCCATAGGCGGCAGCAGCAGTGACGGTCACTGCCCCGGCAGCCTTCAAAAGTGTATGTTTCTTTTTATTTGCCATAGAATGATCTCCTGCAACATTAAATTCGTTACAGAAATTATACCATGTTCATCAGCCGTTCAGTACGGCAATTCGATCAAGAATTGTCTGATACTGCTTTTTGTATACTTCCAGCTTGTCTTTTTCCAGCTGAACCTTGGCTTCCGGTGCCTTTTTCAGGAATCCTTCGTTGGAGAGAATGCCGTTGCTGCGGGCAATTTCCTTTTCCAGGCGTTCCTTTTCGGCTGTCAGCTTCTTCAGTTCCTCTTCCGGATTGCTGAGCTCATGGCTCGGGATCAGCAGGGTTCCGCCGGTAATCGTTTCAACGCTCAGGTCGCCTTCCAGATCATCGCGCCATTCGGCTTTTGCCATCTTCTGCAGAATGGCCGCAAATCCCTTTTCCACCGGAATGATGCTGCCGTTAAGATCCTTCAGCATGATCTCGATCGGCGCAGCCGGCTTGAGGTCATTTGTCTTCTTGACTTCACGGATCTTCTGAATGGCAGAAAGGATGCGTTCCATCGAATCGAGGTCGCTTGTCGGCAGTCCTTCGACCGGCTGCGGCCATGTTTCCAGGTTGATGCTTGCCTTCTCATGCGGCATTGTCAGATAGATTTCTTCGGTCACAAACGGCATGAACGGATGCAGCAGTCTGACAATGGAATGCAGCGAGATCAGCAGTGTGCTCTGGGCAGCCTTTCTGACATTCTCGTCTTCCGAATTCAGATTGGACTTGCTCATTTCCACATACCAGCTGCAGAAATCATCCCAGACGAAGGAATACAGTTCAAAGTCGGAGGCCAAGCGGTCTCAGGAAGACAACACTTGAAA
>JAZPXY010000013.1:0-47434 GCA_045543875.1 Bulleidia sp. | reverse complement strand
GGCGTAGGCATTTCCCTGGCTGCCAACAAGGTGCACGGCATCCGCGCCTGTGTCTGCTCGGAACCGTATACGGCAAAGCTTTCGAAGCAGCACAACAATACAAATATCATTGCCTTCGGTGCCAGAGTCATCGGCATTGAGTCAGCGAAGATGATCGTGGATGAATGGCTGGCAGCCGAATATGAAGGCGGCAGACATGCCATCCGTGTCGGCGAGATCGCTGAGATCGAAGAGACACAGCATCTGAAGGAAGCTGAACAGTAAATGAAAAAGGTCCTGCCTGATGCAGGATCTTTTCCGTAAGTCATGACAATAGTTCCGCAGGCATTGTTTATGCTAGAATACAGACAGAAAGAATGTTCAGAAGAACATACAGAGGTCAAGAATGACAACAAAGAAAAAGAATATTCCCTATGAGGAAAGAACAGGAAACGAATCCATCGTTTATTTTACCCGTGACATTTCTCCGGCCGGAATCAGGAAGGCCTATGAAAAGGTCAATGCCAATATCTGCGGCAAGGTAGCAGTCAAGCTCCATACCGGCGAACAGGGCGGCCCGAACTTTACGCCGGCCAGCTGGGTAAAGGAAGTCATGGAAGGCGAAGAAACCCTGAAGAATGCAACAATCGTTGAAACAAACACATACTATAAGGGCGACCGCTATACAACGGAAGATCATCTCGAGACTCTGAAGGTCAACGGCTGGGATTTCTGCCCGGTTGACATCATGGACGCAGACGGAACGGTTGATCTGCCGGTCAAGGGTGGCAAGTGGTTTGATCATATGACCCACGGCAAGACCATGGTCGACTATGATTCCCTGTTTGTTCTGACCCATTTCAAGGGCCATACAATGGGCGGCTTCGGCGGCTCCAACAAGAATGTCGGCATCGGCTGTGCCGACGGCCGTATCGGCAAGGGCATGATCCATGCCAAGAACGGCGATGAATGGGGTGTCAACGAAGACGAACTGATGGAGAAGATCACCGAATCCACCAAGGCAACGATCGATTTCTTCGGTAAGAATATTACTTATGTCAATGTCATGAGAAACATGTCGGTTGACTGTGACTGCGCCGGCAAGGCTGCTGCACCGGTTGTCACACCGAACGTCGGCATCCTGGCTTCCACCGATATCTGTGCCGTTGATCAGGCCTGCGTTGACCTGGTCTATGCGATGTGCGAAGCAGACCACAAGGATCTGGTGGAAAGAATCGAAACCAGACACGGTGTCAGACAGCTGAGCTACATGCATGAACTCGGCATGGGCAACATAAAATATGTCCTGATCGACCTGGACAATGATGAAGTGCGCATCTGCCCGAAGAAGGCAGTTGAAGGCGTGCAGCCATTCAAAAAGATTGTCAAGTAATCATGAAGGTTCTTGTCATCGACGCCCAGGGCGGCGGCATCGGCCGGCAGATCATTACCGGGAGGCGGGAGGAAATGCCGGATCTTGACATCACTGCTGTCGGAACCAACAGCGCCGCGACATCAAACATGCTGAAGGCAGGTGCCAGCCGCGGAGCAACCGGCGAGAACGCCGTTGTCGTAGGCTGCCGCACAGCCGATATCATCATCGGTCCGATCGGCATTGCCATTGCCGATGCCATGCTCGGGGAAGTGACGCCGAAGATGGCACAGGCAGTCGGTCAGAGCAGTGCGGAGAGGATTCTGATTCCGTTTCAGCACTGCGGCTCCGTCATTGTCGGAGTCAGCGAGACAAATACCGGCAGACTGGTCGCTGAAGCGATCGTACAGCTGCAGAACTGCATCAATCAGTAAAGAAACGTATTCCAGAAGGCATACTCAGACGAAAGAATTCTCTGTATGCCTTTCTTTTGTTTCACGGAGGTTATTATGAACAAAACAAGAAATATTGTCCTGACGGGTCTGATGATCGCCATCGGCATCGTCATTGTTACGGTCCTCAAAAACTTCGGCGGTCAGCCGATCCTGCGTCTGTTTTCGCCGATGCATTTTCCTGTCATCGTTGCCGGACTGGTGGTCGGACCTGTCGAAGGCATGATCTGCGGTATCATGACACCGGCCCTGTCGTATCTGATCAATCAGCTGCCGCCGAACGGCCCCTGGGCCATGATGGTTGAACTGGGTGTCTACGGTCTGGTATGCGGACTGGGCATGAAGATGATCAGAAATGACAACCCGACAGTCAAAATCTATCTCTCTTTGATCGCAGCCATGATTCTGGGCAGAATTGCCGGCGGTTTTGTGACGGCACTGTTCCTCAGTGCCGGTGAATACTCTTTCTCAGCCTGGATCAGTGCCTACTTCATCGGCACGGCTCCGGCCATCGTTGCCGATCTGATCCTTGTGCCGATCATTGTCAGAGCCCTGCAGAATGCCGGTCTTGCCAATATCCGCTGATATGGGACAGTTTGAAGGAAAGACTGCCGTTGTCACCGGCGGAGCCCAAGGCATCGGTGCCTGCATCGCTGAATTGTTCCGCAGGGAAGGTGCCTCTGTTGAAATCATTGATCTTCAGCCGGGAGACTGGTATCAGGGGGATCTGGCTGATCCGAAGGTCATTGAAGACTTTGTCAGCCATGTCATTGAAAAGCACGGTCATATCGATTATCTGGTCAACAACGCCCTGCCGCTGATGAAGGGAATCGACACATGTTCCTATGAAGACTTCATGAATGCCCTGGCAGTAGGCACGGCTGCACCGTTTTATCTCAGCAAGCTGTTTGCGCAGCATTTTGCCAGGGGCGGAGCCATCGTCAATATTTCATCTTCAAGAGACCGGATGAGTCAGCCGCAGACGGAAAGCTATACAGCCGCAAAGGGAGGCATTGCCGCCCTTACCCATGCCCTGGCAGCGTCCTTTGCCTGCCGCATCCGTGTCAACAGCATTTCTCCCGGCTGGATCGAAACCAGGGGGAATGTCTACAGCGGCGCCGATGCCGTGCAGCAGCCGGCCGGCAGAGTCGGACGGCCGGAAGATATCGCCGAGATGGTCCTGTATCTCTGCTCGGAAAAGGCCGGCTTCATTACCGGCGAGAATATCTGTATTGACGGCGGCATGACACACCTGATGATCTATCACGGTGATCACGGCTGGACATACGAAGAATGATAAAAGAATCTGCTGCGGCAGATTCTTTTTTTTGGAAACCGGGTTTTTCTGAACAATATAACGGGCAGAGAGGAGAAATCATTTTGTTATGAAATTCAGGAAATTCCGGCGGCAGTTCTGCCGCATGGCCTTGTCATTTCTGCTTTGTTTCTGTTCGCTTATGCCTGCGTTCCGGCAGGGTGTACTGGCGGAATCAATCGATGAAGAAATGTTTGGCGAAGTCTATTTTTACTATAATGCGTCCGGCGGCTATGTCATCAGCGATGTCTGGTCGGTCGTGCGTTCCCGCTGGCGTCTTGGCGGCCGCATTGCCTATTGTGTCAATCCGAATGTGATGGTGGCATACGATGATGTCTATGCCGCAGAAGACTTCATGTCCTATGAGGGACTGCCGCTGGGTACCCGTCAGAGACTGGCAGATATTGCCCATTTCGGCTGTACGAAAGATCACAATGAAGCCCTGGACTATGTGGCGGCACAGCTGATGATCTGGACAGCAGTCAATCCTAATCTGGCTTCCACCCAGATATTTGTTCAGCCCGGTGACAGTATGGTGCTGGTGGACGGAACCGATGTTACCGCCTCGGTTCAGGAACATATCAACCGCATTGAAAGCGACATCAGCCGCTATCATACCCATCCTGATCTTGAAGTCTATAATGTCTCATCGGGAGAATACCTGGATCCTTCTGCCGGCGTGATTGAAACGGCCATAGAAGATCAGATCATCATTACTGACCGGGCCGGTGTTCTGCCCTGTTTTCAGATGATTTCCGTTCCGGCCGGGGCAGATGTCTCGCAGGATGGAAATTCAGTCTCCCTCTGTTTTCATGAAGCAGTTCAGGAAAGTGAACTGGCACTGCGCCGGCAGGAGGCAGATGAAGGCATTTACGGCGGTGTCATTCTGTACCGGGCAGACGGCAGTCAGAGCATTGTCTCAGCCGGTGCCGCATCCGATACCGAACATACATCACTGAAGTTCCGGATCAGAGGGGTTGATCTGCATATCACCAAGTCGTCATCCGACTGCCTGATGGCCCTGAAGGACGCCCGGCTCGGTCTGTATGAAGATGAAAACGAAAACGGACTGTTTGATGAAGGAGAACCGCTGGTCGAAGAATTTGTCAGCGGCGAAGAGGAACATGTCATTCATGATCTGATTCCCGGCCGTCACTATGTCCTGCATGAAATATCTCCGCCCAACGGTCATGTCAGAGCGGATGACATACCGTTTGTGCCGCAGCGCGGTGATCTGGGCAGCGGCATTTCCTGCCAGATGACGGATCAGGCCTTCAAGGTCATCGTCCGCAAGAATACACAGCGCAATGACCGCATTGCCGATATTGAACTGACTGTCCTCGATGCCGAAACAATGGAGCCGGCCAGAAGCAGTGACGGCCGTGAAGCGGTCTGGCGGACGATGGCGGATATTGACTGGGACTGCTCAGAATATCTGCAGGAAGGCAGGGAATACATCCTGCGGGAAACAGAACTGATCGGCGGCGTCTTCAAAAGCGCTGATACCCGCTTTACAGCTCCGAAGGCAGGCGACCCGGCACTTTATGTATCAGTGACGATGATTGACCAGACCTATCAGGTACATGTCCGCAAGGTTGACAATACGGAAAAAGCATCGATCGTTCCGGAAGTGATGCTGACGCTGTATGAGAAAACGGAAGATGGCGAAAAGGAACTGGCATCCCATATCACGGAAGAAGGTGAGGAATACTGGGATGTAACAGAGTATGTCAGAGCAGAACGGTCCTATGTGCTGAGAGAAACCGAATGTGCACCAGGATATTATCTCAGTGATGACGTCGAATTCACGGTTCCGGATTCGGAAAAACTGCAGGAAGAAGACTATGTCTATGAGATCGTCATGGTCGATGACATACACAATGTTGTTTTCGGCAAGAAGGATGAGGAAGGAAACTGGGTGGAAGGAGCTGTGATACAGATTCTCGATGAAAGAATGGAAGCCCGCCGGCAGGAAAAGGAAGATGAGATAATGGTCAAGGGCATGCGGCCGCCAAGGGATTATCTGTATCGTTTTGTCTCCGGTTCAGAAGGTGTGAAATATGATGAGAACGGGGAAGAAATGAAGCTGTATTCCGGCAGAACCTATTATCTTCATGAGGAACAGGCTCCGTTTGGCTATGCCCCGGCTGCTGAGGATGTGCCGTTTACAGTCACCGGGACTCTGGATGAATGTCAGGCAATCACCATCACCAATAAAAGGCTGAACGCCTATGTCTCGGTCTTCAAATATGATTCCGAAGACCGGAAGACGCCGCTGAAAGGGGCCGAGTTTACCGTATACAGGAAGAAGGACGGAAAAACAGCCAAAGATGCCGAAGGCAGAGATGCGGTCATGAAAACAGATGAAAAAGGACAGTGTCTGTTTGTGCTGCCCTATGATGCCGACGGATATGAGATCAGGGAGACAGCTGCACCTGCCGGCTATCTGAAAAGCGATGAGAAGGCGCAGTTCATGATTGAAGATGAAAAAGCCTTTGATCCAAAGACACCGCTGACATTCCGCTTCTATGACAAAAAGGTGCCGGAAACTTCTGCCCGGGCACCGCTGTTTACAGCCTCGGTTTTCTGTCTGGCACTGGCTGTATTTGTCTTCCTGCAGAAGAAACATGGGTAAGAGAAATCTTCTGAAGCTCTGCAGCGGGCTTCTTGCGGCCGGCTGCCTGTTCCGCCTGTATCCCGCCGGCAGGGCAGAACTGCGGCATCTGAAGATCAGAAGAGAACTTCAGCATCTGCAGGAGGAAGGAACCCTGGCTGAAGTAAAGGAACCGGCCGGCTGTGCCGGGCTGAGCGGCATTCTGGAATATGAAAGCCTGCACATGCGGGAAGAGATCGTGCAGGGCAGTGATGACAGTTATTATCTGACGCATCTGTGTGACGGTACCTACAGTGAAAAGGGAACACTGTTCTTCGCCAGCCAGAGCCGCAGTGATGATATGAACAGGGTGCTTTACGGACATCATGTCTTTTTTGAAAACAGCCGGATGACGCCGCTGTTCGAACTGCTGGATGACCAGGTCAGCGCTGATGATCTGTTTTTCAGCATCAGCGACGGAAACAGTACCGTGCAGTATCAGATGATCGCAGCTGCCGAGGTGGATTATGGGGAAGCCGGTGCCTTTGACTATACCCGGCGGGAATACAGCGGTGCCGGACTGGAGGAATACAACCGGCATCTGCAGGAAGACTGCATCTCCTGTTTCCGTCAGGATGTGCAGGCCGGCGACAGGCTGCTGACAATGATGACCTGCCGCGAAATGGACAGTCCGGTCCGGGTGCTGTTTATTGCCCGGGAAACAGAAAAAAAGATATCCGCTGAGGATATCTAGTTGCCGAGATTTTCGCGCAGGAGCGTTTCCATGTTCTCCAGGAACTGAATGTCGTCATCGGAAGCGCGGAACCATCTTCTGTCAACGTTGATATAGGGCGGCAGAAGATAGATGGATTTGGTAAAGGCGCGGGCCTGAATGTCTATCTCGAGTGCACTGTCGGTATCGATTTCACTTTCTTCGACGGGAATCAGCGTCTTGATGGCATTCATATTGGTAATAAACTTTTCGATTTTACTGGCATTCAGATAATCGCCGTCACCGAGATCTCCGCCCGAGGCATGGACAGCCATGACCTGGGTGTACTGAATCTGCAGCAGGGAGAGATCGAGAGTTTCTTCAGCACATGCAGAAAGTGAAAAGGCAAGTACGGCACACAGCAGAATCTGATACAGTTTCTTCATAAAAGCTCCTTTTTGATACATCTAAAGCGTCCTATTCCATAATATCACTATCCAAGTGTTCGGCAACTGATGTTCTCCGCAGACGGAAGATTTGTCCGGGTGCTGCAGTACTGCTGAAGACGGCGGGCAAAAGAATGATTGACAAGGGAAAACCAACCCTGTATATTTAACAGCGATGAGAGAAAGAACGCCTGAAAACGCATGCATTACGGCAGTATCGGTACCAGGCATCTTATTCTCTCCGGCAATTATTCATATTGAATCCGTATTGTGATGTCACATACGGATTTTTTTCTGCCAGGAGGAGGAAACATGCGCAGTATTATTGATGTATTGGATCTTTCTGTAGAGGAACTGGATGAGCTGATCAGCACGGCCCGGGATATCATTGCCAATCCGGCAAAGTATGCCGATGTCTGCTGCGGGAAAAAACTCGCGACTCTGTTCTTTGAACCCAGCACCCGTACACGACTCAGTTTTGAAGCAGCAATGTATGAACTCGGCGGCAATGTTCTGGGCTTCTCGGAAGCCAACAGTTCATCTGCGGCAAAAGGCGAAAGCGTAGCGGACACGGCCAAGACGGTCAGCTGCTATGCCGATATCATTGCCATGCGTCATCCCAAGGAAGGTGCCGCCTATGTTGCCGCAAAGGCAGCTTCGGTGCCGGTGATCAATGCCGGTGACGGCGGTCACTGCCATCCGACCCAGACCCTTGCGGATCTGCTTACCATCTATCGTGAAAAGGGCACCTTTGAGAATCTGACTCTGGGCATGTGCGGTGACCTGAAGTTCGGCCGTACAGTGCATTCCCTGATCAATGCCATGGCCCGCTATGCCGGCCTGAAGCTGGTGCTGATCTCACCGGAAGAACTGAAGGTTCCTTCCTATGTCAAGCAGAAGCTGAAGGATGAACAGATTCCCTATGAACAGACGACGGATCTGGAAGCTGTCATGCCGAAACTGGATATTCTCTACATGACCAGAGTTCAGAGAGAGCGTTTCTTTAATGAAGAAGACTATCTGAGGCTGAAGGACAGCTATATCCTGACACCGGACAAGCTGGTCAATGCCAGGAAGGATCTGGTCATCATGCATCCGCTGCCGCGTGTCAATGAAATCTCGGTAGCTGTCGATGATGATCCGAGAGCCTGCTATTTCAAGCAGGTGCTCAACGGCAAATACATGCGCATGGCGCTGATTCTCAAACTGTTAAGAGAGGCAGGTAAAATTCAATGAATATAGATTCAATTCAGAACGGAATCGTGATCGATCATATCGCTGCCGGCCGCGGCAAGACGATGTATGATCTGCTGAAGCTCGATGAACTGGACTGCTCGGTGGCACTGCTGCGCAATGTCTATTCCGCCAAGTACGGCCGCAAGGACATCATCAAGATCGACCAGGAACTGGATGTCAATCTCGATGCCATCGGCTTTATTTCGCCGGAGGCGACAGTCGCCATCATCAAGGACGGGGAAATCGTCGAGAAGAAAAGACTGGCACTGCCTCAGGAACTTGTGGATATCATCCGCTGCCATAATCCCCGCTGCATTTCTCAGACAGAACAGGAACTGCCGCAGATCTTCCGCCTGAGTGATCCGAAAAAACGTGAGTACAGATGCCTGTACTGTGAAGTGAAAGCCAAAATCTGAAGCCGCACGGAAGTGCGGTTTTCTTATGGCAAAAAAGAAAACCGGATCATCATGATCCGGCATGAACTGATAATATCATCCTTCAATCATGATCCGGTGCGGATCTTCTTTCAGCTCAGGTGTATTTTTCTTCGGGACGGTCAGGGTCAGGACGCCGTCTTCATATTTGCCGTGAATATCTTCCGTCTTCAGATCTTCGCCGACATAGAAGCTTCTTGAAAGCGTGCCGGCACAGCGTTCCTGGCGGATCACAGTGCCGTGATCATCCTTTTCTTCTTCATCAAGACCCTTGGCGGCGGTGACGGTCAGATAACCGTCTTCCAGTTCGGCATGAATGTCTTCCCGGCGGAATCCCGGCAGGTCGATGATGACTTCGTAATGGCCGTCATGTTCACGGACATCCATCAGCATTTCCCGGCCGGCTCTGCGGCCGTACAGCTTTCTGTTCATGCGGTTCATTTCTTTTTCCAGGCCGAAATCACCGAACAGGTTTTCAAAAAGATCATCTCTGAATAATGCAGGTGCAAACATAGTACAATACCTCCTTTACATGTGACACATTGTTCTTTCTGAACTATGTTCTGATGCAAGGGAATGGAGGGCTTGGATTCTGTTTCTGCTTCGGAATCTTCTCTGATTCTCTTTACACCCATGTTATAGTTCTGAAATATAGCACTGTCAAGATATGAGTGCTAAATTCTTTTTTGTTCTGTCATGTTATCATGAAGGCAGGAGAGTATATGTATGCATATTGATACAGCAAAGCTGGATGCCGTCTTTGCGGATACTGTGAAAAAGGCCAATAAAGGGGCCCTCAGTGCCGTGATCTTTGACGGTGAAAACATCCTCTATGAAAAGCACGACGGATACACTGACAAGGAAAACAGAATCATTCCTGCCGCCGACAGTCTCTATATGATCGGATCAAACACCAAGGTGATGACAGCCCTCGGACTCATGCGCCTGTGGGAGGACGGGAAACTGGATCCGCAGGATGATATCCGCACCTATATTCCGGAATTCTCGGTGCGGAGCAGGATGGGGGACTATCCGTTTACAATTGAAGATTTCCTGATGCACAGAACCGGCCTTGTCTGTGACATGTACCGGTATATGACCGTTGATAAGCATGTCTATGAAGACATCATTGAAGGCCTGCACCACACCTGCAGAACGGCACTGCCGACTGAGATGTTCTCCTATTCCAATCTCGGCTTTAGTCTGCTGGGAATCGTCATTGAACGCATCAGCGGCATGAAATATGCCGATTTCATGCAGAAATATCTGTTTGGGCCGCTTGCCATGGAAGTCTATTTTCTGACGGAGACAGAACTGCCGGAGGAAGTCAGGAACAGAACAGCCCAAGGCTATGACGGCAAGGGAAAGCGGCAGATCGATCCGCTTGGCTGCTGCATTCCGGCCGGTGCCCATACCTATACATCAGTCAGTGATCTGGCCAAGATCGGACAGCTGCTGATGAACAAGGGGAAATACGGGAAGAAACGGCTGTACAAAAAGAAGACAATCGAATGGCTGGAACAGCTTCCTGTTCATGATGAACTGGACAAAGAACTGGCAGTGATCGGACACAGCCTGTTCCATCACAAAAATCTTTCGGATTATCAGACCGGTCCGTTCCACGGCCACGGCGGGGCTACCGTCTATCACTATTCGCTGTTTGACTATCTGCCGGAAGAGAAGATCGGAATCATCATCTTTTCAAATTTTGAGACAGCACTGTCTGTCATCAATCCCCTGGAGCGGGCGCTTCTGAATGAATATCTGCGTCAGGCCGGATTTGCCAAGAAAGAAGCGGTGAAAAGAAAGGCAGCGGCGGCAGACATTACCCGCCTTGTCGGAAAATATGACACCAGTTTCGGACCGCTGTCCTTTGAACTCAGTGATCAGGGCAGACTGGTTCTGAAGGCAGGAACTATTGTCATGAAGACACAGACGCTGGAAGACGGCTGGATCCGCTGCCTTCTGCCGAAACCTGTAAAGGATGTGCCGGCCGGTCTCAGAGTCTTCGGCAGGGTGTATCTGAAACAGGCAGTCTATTTCGGCCACAAGGTGCTGGTCATGGACAACGGCACGGCAAAGACCGTGATCGGATGCCGCTATATGAATCCCGATATCAATGCAGTCTGGCTGCAGGCAGCCGGCAGCTATGCACCGGATGAAGGCATTCCGGAAAGCTTCTTTGAAGGCATGGATCTGAAACTGAAGGATGGTGAACTGATCCTGACGCTGAAGATTATCGGCGAGAAACTGAATTATTACCTGCATGTTCTCAATGATGAAGAAGCCATTGTCAAAGGTTACGGCCGCAACTGCCGGCAGACAGTATTCCTGCAGAAGAAAAAAGGGTATTTCATTCTTGAATGCGACGGTGTTCAGGCAAAAAAGAAAATCAGGTAAAAGAAAAGAGGCAGCGGGTTATTCCGCTGCCTCTGTCGGTTCTTCGTCTTCGCCTCTGTGTTCCAGGATATCCATGAATTCTTCACCGGTGATTGTTTCCTTTTCATACAGAAAGCGGGCGATCCGCTCGAGATCATCACGGTGTTCCTTCAGCATGGCAATGGCTTTCTGATGCTGGGTGCGGACAAGTTCAACGACCTTGCGGTCGATTTCTGCCGCAGTTGAATCGGAGCAGGCGGGGGTGGTATCGCCGCCAAGATATTTGTTGTTGACGGATTCCATGGCTACCATGTCAAAGTCTTCTGACATGCCGTAGCGGGAAATCATGGACCGGGCAATTCTGGTTGCCTGTTCAATATCGTTGGCTGCACCGGTGGAGGAATTGCCGAAGACAACTTCCTCAGCCGCTCTGCCGCCGGTAATGGTGGCAATGCGGTTTTCCAGTTCTTCTTTTGTATAGAGGTAATGATTGCCTTCCTCGACCTGCATCGTATAGCCCAGGGCGCCGGATGTGCGGGGGATGATCGTGATCTTCTGCACCGGTGCGGAATGGCTCTGCAGAGCCGCAACCAGGGCATGGCCGACTTCGTGGTAGGATACACGGAGTTTTTCTTCGTCCGTAAGAATCGCATTCTTTTTCTGATAGCCGGCAAAAACAACTTCAATGCTTTCTTCCAGATCTTTCTGGGAAACAGCGGATCTGCCTTCCCTGACGGCTCTCAGGGCGCCTTCATTGATAATGTTGGCAAGTTCGGCGCCGGAGGCACCGGATGCCATGCGGGCAATGACATTGTAGTCGATGCCGGGTTCAGTTCTGACCTTGGCAGCATGGACCTTCAGAATATCTTCGCGGCCTTTCAGATCCGGCAGTTCTACAGGTACCCGGCGGTCAAAGCGGCCCGGTCTCAGCAGGGCGGGATCAAGGCTCTCGGGACGGTTGGTGGCAGCCAGGATGACAACACCGTTGTTGCTTTCAAAGCCGTCCATTTCCGTCAGCAGCTGATTCAGTGTCTGCTCGCGTTCATCATTGCCGCCGATATTGCCGGTATTGCGCTTGCCGCCGATGGCATCGATTTCATCGATAAAGACAATGCAGGGAGCCTTTTCCTTGGCCTGCTTGAAGAGGTCTCTGACCTTGGAAGCACCCATGCCGACAAACATCTCGACAAATTCTGAACCGGACATGGAGATGAACGGTACGTTGGATTCGCCGGCAACTGCTTTCGCCAGCATGGTCTTGCCGGTGCCCGGCGGACCGACCAGCAGAATGCCCTTCGGCATCGAAGCACCGATTTCCTTGTATTTGCCGGGGTCATGCAGATAGGTAACGATTTCCTGCAGGTTTTCCTTGGCTTCATCTTCACCGGCAACGTCCTTGAAGCGGATATTGCTGCCGCTCTTGTCATAGATGCGGGCGTTGGATCTGCCGAGATTGAACGGGTTGTTTCCGGCACCGGGGCGGTTCATGATCGCCCGCAGCAGCAGGGTAGCCATCAGAACCGGGAACAGCCAGCTGACAATCAGTGAGATCCAGGGCGTTGCCTGTTCCTGAATGTCGGCAGTGAACTTGACGTCTGCTTCATACAGTCTCTGGGTGAGCTGGGGATCATTCATCAGACCGGTGCGGTAGATCGTTGTATCACCGGTTTTCTTATACAGGATCTGGTTGGACTGAATTTCCACTTCCGCCAGAGTTCCGTCATCGATTTCCTTCATGAAGGTACTGTAGTCTTCCAGCTGAATCTGCTGTGTTTCCAGAAATGGCCTGGCGAACAGATTCAGCAGCACCAGGATCACCATAACAATTGCATAGTAGTAGATGATCGGCTTGCGCTGCTGGTTTTTGTCGTTCTGATTCATACACAAAAACCTCCTTATGAATGCAGTTTAGCACTCTTTAGCGTAAAGTGCTAACAAAATTGTCTGAATTTCATATTTTTCATATCAGATTCATACCGAATGAAAAGAAAAAGAGAAGCTTTGCGCTTCCCTTACTCTTCGTAGCCGTTCGGATTCTTTGACTGCCATCTCCAGGCATCTCGGCACATGTCTTCCAGATTCTTTTCTGCTTTCCAGCCCAGTTCCTTCAGAGCCTTGGACGGATCGGAATAGCATGTGGCAACATCGCCGGGTCTTCTCGGGTCGATGACATACGGCAGTTCCTTGCCGCAGGCGGCAGAGAATGCCTTGATGATATCAAGAACACTGTAGCCGTTGCCGGTGCCGAGGTTATAGATGTTGATGCCCGGATATTTGTCCATGCCTTCAATTGCGGCCAGATGTCCCTTGGCCAGGTCTACGACATGGATATAGTCACGTACGCCGGTTCCGTCCGGTGTGTCATAGTCATTGCCGAAGACATGAACCATTTCCAGCTTGCCGGAAGCAACCTGGGCAACATACGGCAGCAGGTTGTTCGGGATGCCCTTGGGATCTTCGCCGATCAGGCCGCTCTCATGAGCACCGATCGGATTGAAGTAGCGGAGCAGGGTGACCTGCCATCTGCTGTCGGATTTGTAGATGTCGGTCAGGATTCTTTCCTGCATGGCCTTGGTTTCGCCGTAGGGGTTGGTTCTTTCGCCGAGCGGACATTCTTCCGTGATCGGGACAAAGGCCGGATCGCCGTAGACAGTAGCGGAAGATGAGAAGACGATCTTGAAGCAGCCGTGATTTCTCATGACGTCAGTCAGAACCAGAGTGGTCATCAGGTTGTTGGTATAGTATTCAATCGGCTTTCTGGTCGATTCGCCGACTGCCTTGTATCCGGCAAAGTGAATGACAGCATCGATCTTTTCTCTGTCAAACAGATCATTCAGGGCCTCTCTGTCCATGACATCAATTTCATAGAAAGCCGGCCGCTTTCCGGTGATGGTTTCGATGCGGTCAATGACCATGGCCTTGGAATTATACAGATTATCTGCAACAACAACTTCATAGCCGCTGTTCAGCAGTTCGACAACAGTATGGGAACCGATAAATCCGGCACCGCCGGTTACTAAGATTTTCATATTGATATATTTCTCCTTGCCAGTCCATTGTAGCACTTTCATGCTTGAAAGCGTAAACAAGGAAACTGATATGCACTGCCTTTCATTTAGCCTGTCATCTGCCGGACAGAAATGGTACATTAATAATATAAGAACAGAAAAGGAAAACAATCATATGAAAAACTACCTGGTTTACGATCTTGGCGGCACTTTTATCAAGTTTGCACTGATGAATGAAAATTATGAAATCCTGGATCAGGACAAAGTTCCTTCACCGACAGACACCATGGATAATCTTCTGGCTGCGATGAAAGGAATCGCTGACCGCTATGAAGGAAAGTTTGAAGCGGCAGCAGTTTCCATGCCGGGAAGAATCAATACTGCCGAAGGCATTGCCTATACCGGCGGCGCCTATTCATTTATTCAGAATTCACCGTTCGCAAAGAAGCTGGAAGAAACAATCGGCTGCAAAGCAGTCATTGCGAATGACGGCAAATGTGCGGCAAAAGCGGAAGTCGCAAAAGGTGCTTTGAAGGATGTACAGAACGGAGCTGTCATTGTGCTCGGATCCGGAACCGGCGGCGGCATTGTCCTGAATCATGAAGTCTGGATGGGAACAACCGGCGGTGCCGGAGAACTTTCAGCACTTGTATGTGACCTGAAGACAATTGCGAAAAACGGCTACGGCATGTTTGATTTCGGCAGTATCTATGCCGGCTACGGCAGTGCGACCGGACTGGTTCTGCTGTATGCGTCCAAGAAGGGAATCCCGGTAAACGAAGCATTCAGAACCATCAACGGTGTCACATTCTTTGAAGCATATGATGCCGGTGAAAAGGAAGCGGTTGAAACACTGGAGGAATACGGCCTGAATGCGGCAATCGGCATCAACTCCGTACAGTGCGTGCTGGATCTTGAACGCTATGCGATCGGCGGCGGCATCAGCGCCAGAAAAGAAGTGACTGATTCTATCCGCAAAGGCATGGACAGACTGCACGCAGGCGGATTCCCGCTGCCTTTCTCAAAACCGGAAATCGTAACCTGCGAATTCCGGAACGATGCCAACCTGATCGGTGCCCTGGCATTCTGCCTCGACCGTTAACCGGCATCCCGCTTACTGAATATGCAAAAGGGAGAACCGCTTGATACGGTTCTCTTTCTTTGTGCTATATTTTTTATGTATGAAAAAGACAGTCGATCTGCACAGTCATTCCACTTTTTCCGACGGCACTCTGACACCGGCGGAACTGGTAAGCCTTGCCGAGAAGCAGGGCCTTTCGGCATTGGCTCTGACAGATCACAATACCTCACACGGTCTGAAGGACTTCATGGAAGCCGGTGAACACAGCAGTGTCATTACCGTGCCCGGATGTGAGTTTACGACCGAATGGCATAAGAAGGAGATTCATATCGTCGGCCTTTTTTTCCGGCCGGAAACCTGGGATGAAATCGAAGACTTCCTGGAGCTGCAGCATATTGCCAAGATCAACAGCAACAGCATGCTGATAGAAAACCTGGCGGCCGACGGCTATGCGATCAGCTATGATGAGGCAGTCGAACTGAAAGGGGATGAGGATTTCAACCGCTCCCATGTTGCCAGACTGCTGATGGCCAAAGGCTATGTAAAGACAGTTTCAGAAGCATTCGATACATTGCTGAAGGAAGGAAACGGCTATTATTACCCGGCCAAGCGCATCACTTCGAGTGCTGCCATCCGTTTTATCAAGACCTATCAGGCAACGGCGATCATGGCCCATCCGCTCCTGAACCTGACACCGCAGGAAATGACGGAATTCCTGCCGGAGGCAAAGGAAGCAGGCCTGGATGCGATTGAGACGCATTATACAGAATTCACTGATGAGATGACCCGGACAGCAGTTTCCCTGGCGGAAAAGTTCGGCCTGAAACAGAGCGGCGGCTCTGACTATCACGGTCAGACCAAGCCGGGAATTGAACTCGGCACCGGCCGGGGCAGCCTGGAAGTGCCGTATGAATTCTATGAGGATATGCTGAACTGCTCGGGATACCGGCGCTGAAGATAACAGCAGAATACAATGGAATGACAGTCTGATGTCCGCTGCGGATGAGACTGTCTTTTTTTTCTGTCCGGAGAATGAAACCGGAATATGCGGGAAAGGATACAATGCAGAAACCGCTGTATTCTGTTTCTTTGAATCTGCTACAATACAGTTATACAAAGTATTAGATTGAGAGGTCATTATGGCAGCGAAACTTATGGAATTTCCGAATCCGAAAGGATCATTGAAACTTCGGGTCGCCAAGGGACATTTTGCGACCAGTCACAGTCATATCAATTATTATGTTGATCTGACATACACGAAGCATCGTCTTTCCGAGGCGAAAGAGGCAGCGAGAATTCTCGCCTCGAAGTTCAGGCAGTCCACAATCATTGATACAATTCTCTGCCTGGACGGTACGGAAGTCATCGGTGCCTGCATGGCCAGTGAGCTGACAAAGACAGGTTTCTCAAGCATCAATGTTCATAATACAATCTATGTTGTGACACCTGAGCATACCACCGGGAGCCAGCTTCTGTTCCGTGACAATATTCAGCCGATGATCAAGGGCAAGCATGTGCTGATCCTGGCTGCTTCGGTCACGACCGGCTATACCGTGCAGGGCGGCATCGAGGCAATTCAGTACTACGGCGGATCGGTGGCCGGTGTCTGTGCCATCTTCTCTTCCGCCAAGGAATGCTTCGGCTATACCGTGCATTCAGTCTTTACACCGGAAGGAATTCTGGATGACTACATGAGCAAGAATTCGCATGAATGCCCGCTGTGCAAAAAAGGGAAGAAAGTTGACGCCATCGTCAATACCTACGGAATCTCATATTTCAAATAATGTACTGAAAACATCCTGGGAATGCAGGGTGTTTTCTTTTTGTAAGAAAAATGTAAAAAAACAGAAAATAAGTGAAAATATGGGAGGAATTTGGTAATTTTATGAGCATAATCTTCAGAAATCTATTATTATAGAGAGGATTTGATTTTTTCAGGAGAAGAAGAAATGAAAAGAAAAGTAAACATCACTGAAGTTGTGCTGCGTGATGCCAATCAGTCACAGATTGCGACACGTATGCCAAGGTCCGATTTCGAAGATATTCTTGAAACGATGGATCAGGCAGGCTATTACTCCATGGAAGTCTGGGGCGGTGCAACATTTGATTCCTGTCTGCGCTACCTGGATGAAGATCCCTGGGAGAGACTTCGCTTCATCCGTTCGAAAGTAAAGAATACAAAACTGCAGATGCTTCTGCGCGGCCAGAACATTCTTGGCTACAGACATTATTCCGATGATACAGTCCGTGCCTTCGTCCGCAAATCGGTTGAAAACGGCATTGATATCATCCGTATCTTTGATGCCCTGAATGACCCGCTGAACATGGAAACGGCAATCGATGAATGCCTCAAGGCCGGCGGCCATGCCCAGGGAACGATCTGCTATACGATCAGCCCGATCCATACATTTGAAAGCTATGTACAGCTGGGCATGAAGCTGGAATCCATGGGATGCAATTCCATCTGCATCAAGGACATGGCCGGCATTATGAGCCCGCAGATCTGCTATGACCTGGTCAAGGAACTGAAGAAAGATGTCAAGATTCCGGTTTATGTGCATTCTCATACGACAACCGGTCTGGCATCCATGACGCTGCTGAAGGCAATTGAAGCCGGTGCCGATGGTGTTGATACTGCCATCTCCATTTTCTCCGGCGGCACTTCTCATCCTCCGACAGAGTCCCTAGTTTATACACTGCATGAAATGGATTATGACACCGGTGTTGATCTGAAGGTCTGCCAGAAGATCAATGATCACTTCAAGCCGGTACAGGCCCGCTTCCTGAAGGAAGGCGGACTGAATCCGTCCGTTCTTACAACCAAGATCGACGCCCTGAACTATCAGATTCCGGGCGGCATGCTGTCGAACCTGATTTCCCAGCTGACAGCTGTCAACAAGCTGGATCAGCTTGATGCCGTACTGGAAGAAACACCGCGTGTCCGTGAGGACATGGGATATCCGCCGCTGGTTACACCGATGAGCCAGATGGTCGGTGCCCAGGCAGTGACCAACGTTCTGACCGGTACACGCTACAAGTCCATTTCCAAGGAAGTCAAGGCATACTGCCGCGGTGAATACGGACATTCTCCGGCACCGATTTCCGAAGAACTGATGAAGAAGGCCCTCGGTGATGAAAAGCCGTTTGAAGGCCGCTATGATGATACGATCGAACCGGAAATCCCGGCAGCCCGTGAATATCTCGGAAAGATGGCGGAAAGCGAAGAAGATGTGCTGAGCTATGTTGCCTTCCCGCAGCAGGCAGAAGCATATTTCAAGAGCCGTGAAGAAAAGAGAGCTCTGAAAGTCAGCTACTCGATTACGGAGGCTGAATAATATGTCATTTGGAGATGCAGTAATCATAGCAATCTCAGGCATCTCAGTAGTCTTCCTGATGCTTTGCATCCTGTGGGCGTCCATGGTTCTGATCGACAAGTTCGTTTCCTTTACCGAAAGCTTTGAAAAGGTTGCGGAACCGACCCAGAAAGTTCCGGAAGCAGCCAAGCAGTTTGCCTTCGGTGAAATGCGAGATGAAACATGGGATAGACCGATTCAGAAGGTTGTCGGCACATTTGTTCCGCACGAGTCTGAAAAGAAATTTGCCTTCGGTGAGATGAGAGATGATTCCTGGGACAGACCGATTCAGAAGGTCATCGGCATCTTTACGCCGAAACCGAAAGCTGAGAAGAAGGAAGTCAGCCAGCCTGCTCCGGCACCGGAATCGACACCGGCACCGGCTGCCCCGGCACCTGCCGTTGAAGGAACATTCGGCGGCGACATTCTTCTGTTTGATGTTGATGACAAGACAGCCGCATGTCTGATGGCGATTGTCGCAGATCAGACAAAAATTCCGCTGAATGAACTGATCTTCAAATCAATCAGGGCACTGGACTGAAGGGAGAAAAAAGATGAAATACGTGATTACGTTAAATGATAAAAAGTACGAAGTCGAAGTTGAACGGGGACAGGCTACTGCTGTCTATGCCGGACCGGCAGAACCGATGACTGCTTCGGCACCGGCAGCTCCGGCACCGGCAGCTGCTGCACCGGAAGCCGGTGAAGCTGTTGTTTCCACACCGGCAGGCGCAGGCGAACCGGTAAAGGCACCGATGCCGGGAACGATCCTCGGCGTGCGCGTTGCGGTCGGACAGAAGGTCAAGGAAGGCGATACAATGTTCATCCTTGAAGCCATGAAGATGGAAAATGAAATTCTTGCGCCGGTTGCAGGAACAATCACTTCGATCAGCGTTTCAAAGGGTTCTTCCGTACAGTCCGATCAGATCGTCGCGACAATTCTGTAGGAGACATCCGATGAATATATTTGATATCTTAGGTAAGATTTTCGCTGAATCAGGTTTCGCCGGTCTGTTTGAAGATCCGCGCTATCTGGTCATGATCATTGTTGCCTTTGTACTGCTGTACCTGGGCATTCACAAAAAATATGAGCCGCTGCTCATGGTTCCGATTGCCTTCGGCGTGCTGCTGGCCAACCTGCCGCGCACCGGCATTACTGACGGACTGATTCATTATCTTTCGCTCGGTGTGGAATACGGAATCTATCCGTCCCTGGTTTTCCTGGGAACCGGAGCAATGACTGATTTCGGACCGCTGATTGCCAATCCATCCTCGCTTCTGATGGGCGCCGGCGCCCAGTTCGGCATTTTCACAGCCTTCCTGATGGCTCTGCTGCTGGGATTTGAACCAAAGGTAGCAGCTGCAATCGGTGTTATCGGCGGTGCCGACGGCCCGACAGCAATTCTGACAGCTTCCAAGCTGGCCATGGATTACCTGCCGGCAATTGCCATTGCGGCCTATTCCTACATGGCTCTGATTCCGATGATTCAGCCGCCGCTGATGCGGATGATGACAACCGAGCAGGAACGCAAGACAGTCATGAAGCAGGCCCGTACGGTATCCAAGAAGGAACGCATCATCTTCCCGATTGCCGTTACGACATTCGTTGTTCTGCTGATCCCGGATACAGCTCCGCTGGTCGGCATGCTGATGCTGGGCAACCTTCTGAAGGAAACCGGTCTGACCGACAGACTGAGTGATACTGCCCAGAATGCCCTGACCAACATGGTCATCATCTTCCTCGGCATTTCAGTTGGTGCCAAGGCCGTTGCCCCGACCTTCCTGACGATCCGTACGATTGAGATTATTGTCCTCGGTCTGATTGCATTCTGCTTCTCGACGATCGGCGGACTTCTGATCGGCAAGATCATGTACAGAGTAACCGGCGGCAAGATCAACCCGCTGATTGGTTCTGCCGGTGTATCTGCTGTTCCAATGGCTGCCCGTGTCAGCCAGATCGAAGGCCAGAAGGCAAACTTCAGCAACTATCTGCTGATGCATGCCATGGGTCCGAATGTTGCCGGTGTCATCGGCTCTGCCGTTGCCGCGGGCTTCATGCTGAAGATCTTCGGCGCATAATACGCATAATAAAAGTAGAAAACCTGTATTTTGTGAATACAGGTTTTTTTATGCTTTCCAGGATTTCAGCGATACTTCGCCGGAGCTCAGCACATAGGTCTCTCCGGCATCCACGACCAGATTGCCTTCCTCATTGATGTCGGTAACGGTTCCGGATATTTCGATTTCGTTCTGTACGAACGACACTTCCTTTCCGATCAGGAAGGAGTGGCTCCGGTAGGCTTCGGTCAGTTCCGGACTGTCCAGCTTTGCCGTCCAGTGCATCAGCCGGTCAGTCAGGACGGCAGTGAGAAGGCTGCGGTCCAGATCCGGCCGGTTCAGGGAACCGGCCTTGTCCTTCAGTTCTTCGGGGAATTCCTTTGCGGCAATGTTGATGCCGATGCCGATAATGATTCCCATGACTTCATTGTCTTTGCTGCGGGGTGCTTCACAGAGAATGCCGGCGATTTTTCTGCCGTCCAGATACAGGTCGTTGACCCATTTGATACCGCATTCGATGCCGGTGGTTTCAAGAATCGCCTCATACAGTGAGACAGCCGCCGCAAGGGTTGTCTTCTGGATGGCCAGATCAAGGTCTTCGGGCTGGATTACAAGCGTGTAATACAGACCGCTGTCAGGTGAGAAAAAGGAATTGCCGTGGCGGCCTCTGCCGGCATTCTGTTCCTCGCTTACGACAAGGAATGGAGCCTTTTTTCCTTCCTTCAGCATATCCCTTGCTCGGGTGTTTGTTGAGTCGGTGACGGTGTAAACGGTTACATCGGAAACAGGGCTTTTTAACAGCCTGAGAATATCTTTTTTGTCCATTTTTTTAATCATATTATCTTCTTTGACTATGTAATTTCGCATGATATAATCATACAGGATTATTTATATTTGGGAATATTTTAACAAATTTCCAGGAAAGAAGAGAGGTATATATATGGCTCAGATTGATTTAACAAAGTATGGAATTACCGGTGCCAAAGAGATTGTTTACAATCCCTCCTACGAACTTCTGTTCAACGAAGAAATGAAACCGGAACTGACCGGCTACGAAAAAGGTCAGCTGACTGAACTGGATGCTGTCAATGTCATGACAGGCATCTACACAGGACGTTCTCCCAAGGATAAATACATTGTCATGGATGAGAACTCCAAGGATACAGTATGGTGGAACACACCGGAATATCCGAACGACAACCATCCGCTGTCTGAAGAAAACTGGGCAGTTCTGAAGGATCTTGCCATCAAGGAACTGTCTGACAAGAGACTGTTTGTTGTTGATGCCTTCTGCGGTGCCAACAAGGATACCCGCATGGCTGTACGCTTCATCATGGAAGTCGCATGGCAGGCACATTTCGTCAGAAACATGTTCATCAAGCCGACTGAGGAAGAAGCCGCAAACTTCGAACCGAACTTTGTCGTCTATACAGCTTCCCTGGCCAAGGTAGACAACTACAAGGAAATGGGACTGAACTCCGAGACAGCAGTAGCCTTCAATATCACAAGCCGTGAACAGGTTATCCTGAACACATGGTACGGCGGTGAAATGAAGAAGGGCATGTTCTCAATGATGAACTACTATCTGCCGCTGCAGGGAATCGCTTCCATGCACTGCTCCGCCAACACCGATATGGAAGGCAAGAACACTGCCATCTTCTTCGGTCTGTCCGGAACCGGCAAGACAACACTGTCCACTGATCCGAAGCGTCTGCTGATCGGTGATGATGAACACGGCTGGGATGACAACGGCGTCTTTAACCTGGAAGGCGGCTGCTATGCAAAGGTCATCAACCTGGACAAGGATTCCGAACCGGATATCTACAATGCAATCAGACGTGATGCTCTGCTGGAAAACGTTACTGTCGATGAAAACGGCAAGATCGACTTCGCAGACAAGAGCGTAACGGAAAATACCCGTGTATCCTATCCGATCGATCATATCGAAAAGATCGTTCAGAGAATCCGTCCGACATCTTCCGGACCGGCAGCTGACAATGTCATCTTCCTGTCTGCTGATGCCTTCGGTGTTCTGCCGCCGGTTTCTATCCTGGATCCGGAACAGACACAGTACTACTTCCTGTCCGGCTTCACAGCCAAGCTGGCCGGTACCGAGCGCGGCATTACCGAACCGACACCGACATTCAGTGCCTGCTTCGGTCAGGCCTTCCTCGAACTGCATCCGACAAAGTACGGTGAAGAACTGGTCAAGAAGATGCAGAAGAGCGGTGCCAAGGCTTATCTGGTCAACACCGGCTGGAACGGCACAGGCAAGCGTATCTCCATCAAGGATACCCGCGGCATTATCGATGCCATCCTGAGCGGTGATGTAAACAAGGCTCCGACAAAGAAGATTCCGTATTTCAACTTCGAAGTTCCGACAGAACTGCCGGGTGTTGATACAGGCATTCTGGATCCGCGTGACACATACGGTGATCCGGCTGAATGGGATGCCAAGGCAAAGGATCTTGCCGGACGCTTCATCAAGAACTTCCGCAAGTATGAAAACAATCCTGCCGGCAAGGCTCTTGTTGCAGCAGGACCGAAGCTTGACGAAGAGTAATCACTCAGAACAGACGTGCAGAAATGCACGTCTTTTTCTTTGCTTCGGAAAAAAGAAAACAGCCGCTGTACGGCTGCTCTCAGTCTGAATTATTTCTCCAGTTTCTGCTGCACGAGTCTGTCGAACCCGTAAATGTGCATGGAGTTTTCTCCGCTCAGGATGCGGTGCAGGATTTCTTTTTCCTGCTCATGTTTCTGAACGGCTTTTGCCATGACCGTATCCTCTTCCTCAAAGGGGACAACGACAACACCGTCACAGTCGGCGAAGATCAGATCGCCGGGACGGATGACTGCTTCACCGATCTTTACAGTGACATTCAGTTCTGCCAGCTGTTCCTTGACGGTATGGGCAGGACAGAAGGCACTTGCATATACCGGATACTGCAGGGTCCGGATATCTTCACTGTCGCGGCAGCTGCCGTTGATGATGACACCGGCAATGCCTTTTGTCTTGCAGGCATTTGCCATCATGTCACCAAAATGTCCGCCTTCGGTATAGCCTTTGCAGTCAAAGATCAGGACATCACCGGCACCTGCTGCTTCGATTCCCTGGTGGAGGGCAAGATTGTCACCCGGTGCACATTCAACCGGGAAGGCTCTGCCGATCAGATGCAGGGAAGGATTCACAGGCCTGATGGAAGAAGGCAGCACGTAACCGTTCGGATTGTTGTCAGCGACGTTGCCGGTCGGCAGTTCAGAGTATTGTTCAATCAGTTCTTTTGTCAGTTTCATTGCGGCTCTCCTTTATTTCAGCAGGTTGATGAAGAAGGTGATAATGATCGGATTCATGATGTTGATGAAGATGACGGTAACAACAGGCAGGACGAACCAGGCAGTCGGTGCCGGACCGTTCTTGTCAATGACCGCTGCCATGTTGGCAACAGCATTCGGAGTCTGGCCGAGACCGACACCGCAGTGACCGGCAGCCATAACAGCAGCATCATAGTCGCGTCCGGTGGTATTGAAGGTGACAAAGTATGCCCACAGCATCATGACAACAGCCTGGGAAAGCAGGATGACGATCATCGGACCGGCAAGGCTGATCAGCTTGGCGATATTCAGGGACATCAGTGCCATTGAGAGGAACAGGTTCAGGCAGCAGTTGGAAATCACATCGATTTCATGCATGCGCAGTTCGGTGCCGCGGGCATCAGCGATATTGCGGATTAGAGCACCGCCGAACAGGCAGCCGACATAATACGGGAAACTGAGACCGGTCAGATTCAGAAGCTTGGAAATATAGGAACCGATAAATGCCGCAAGGAGAATCAGCAGCACGCTGTTGAAGAATGTATTCTGCTGCAGAAGATGGTTTTCCTTTTCTTCTTTCGCTGTTTCGGTAACTGAGCTTTTCAGGTCATATCTTTTGATCAGAGCCTGGGCAACAGGACCGCCGGTGATGCTGCCGAGAAGCAGGCCGAAGGTTGCGGCAGCGACACCGATCGTTGTTGCGCCTTCGGCACCGAACTGTTCCAGAGTCGGACCGAAGGAAGCACCGGAGCCGACGCCGCCGGACATGGAAATGGAACCCATGGCGACACCGAGCAGCGGATTCAGACCGAATACCTTGCTGAGACCGACACCGACCAGATTCTGGACGATCAGGAAGAGAACGGCTCCGACTGCCAGTCTGGCGCCGAGCTTTCCGCTCTTCTTCAGCACTGCCAGGCTGCAGGTGAAGCCGGTTCCGGTGAAGAAGATATTCATGAAGAAGTCCTGAAGCGTATTTGTCATTTCGACCGTGAATGCGCCGGTCTGAATGCCGATGAAAATCAGAATGCTGCAGATCAGTCCGCCGATAACCGGAGCAGGAATGAAGTATTTCTGGAAAAGGGGAACCTTGGATTTGATCCAGCGCCCGAGCATGAAGACGATAACGGCAAGACCGACAGTTTGAATGAGATCCAGTTGAATTGTCATGATGATTTCCTTTCTTTGATCACTGCTGATCAATGTTTACACTTTCAATCTAGCAGTGCCGGAATAAATAGTAAAACGGATAAAATACATATATAATATCGATATATCCGATAATTGGAGGAACCATGAATTACGAACAAATCCAGACGTTTCTGACTGTTGCTGCCTATCGGAATATCTCGGCAGCTGCCAATCATCTCTATCTTTCCCAGTCAACCGTTTCCAACCGGATCCAGTCACTGGAAGAGGAACTTGACGCAAAGCTTTTTATCCGCAGCAAAGGACAGAGAAATATTGAACTGACAGGCTATGGGAATGCCTTTATTGCCATAGCCGAACAGTGGGCGGCACTGTACAAGGACACCCAGGCCATCAAGTATCAGGAAAATATGCAGGTGCTGACGATTGCGGCAGTGGATGTCGTCAATACCTATACCTTTACCGATTTTTACAGCCGTCTGATCGGACGTCATCCGGAGATCAAGCTGCGGGTGCACACCCATCATTCAAACGAAATCCACGGACTGGTAGAAAACCGCAGTGCCGATATCGGCTTTGTCTTCAGCCGCATCAGCTATCCGAATATCATTTCCCGGCCGGTATACAGAGAACTGATGTATCTGGTATGCCGCAGGGACAGTGACTATCATGATCTGATCGACTGCCGGGAACTGCCGGCAGAACAGGAAATCTATCTGAACTGGGGTCCCGACTATCTGCAGTGGCATATGCAGTACTGGCCGGAAGACAGATATCCTCTGATTACCGTCAACACCGGCAACATGCTGCAGCATTATTTGCATGAAAAAAACAGATGGGCAGTTGCGCCGATGTCAGCGATCCAGGCAATCCGCGGTGAAGAACTTGTTTACTACCGTCTGAAAGATTCACCGCCGCCGCGCATCTGCTATGAACTGGTCAGCCGCTATCCGAACTTTTCACATGCGGCTGCCATCCAGGCATTCGACGCTGAACTGGATAAATATATCAGAAGCAACGATTCTGTCTGTACATTCGAAGAATGGATGCTGGAAAACAGCAGTGCAAAGTAAAAAATGCCGTCCCTGCGACGGCATTTCCTATATATGAATCATTTACCAGGTGACGACCAGTCCGACATATACGGCAAGTGTCACCAGCATGTAGATGGAAATATAGGAAGACATGAATGCCATTCCGGATTCATCCCGGCACAGCGGCTGCAGCTGCATCGGCAGGGCAAATCCGGTCGGGCTCATGAAATACAGAATGACGGCTGTCCGGTAGATCTTGTCTGCCAGCAGGGAAGGAAAAAGGAGATAGAAGCCCAGGATGATCAGAATGCCGCTGAGGATGCGCAGCCCGCAGGTCTTCAGAATCGGCCGGATCATGGCTGTATCGGCATTCAGGTCGTAGCCGATCGTGAACAGAATGACGCCGGCAATCGGCGCCAGAATCATATTGACTGTTCCGGTATACAGATCAAGAAAGGCAGACTGTTCCAGTATGTGATACATGCCGGTCAGGTTCATGATCAGACCGAGAACCGATGAAACAACAAAGGAATTGGTGCAGATCTTTTTCAGCATGGATTTCATGTCGGCTGATCCGGATGTGCGGGCAGTGACAATTGCCGGCACGATCACGAAGGCGAGAATGACACCGGCCATATCAAAGGTTACGGTATTGATCGCATATCCGGCTCCGACGATGGTCGTATACAGCGGCAGGGCAACGCTGCCGCCTTCACAGGTTGTCAGCAGGAACGGAATCAGTTCATCATAGGGCCCTTTGCCGTTTTTCAGAAGCACCTTGCCGAGCAGATAGACTGCCAGGAATGCAGCTGTTACATACAGAATTACGACGGCTGTTGAAGAAGACAGGCTGGAAGTGAATATGGCATTGAAAATCAGAACCGGAAAGAGAACGCCGAAGACCAGCTTCTTGGCACCTTCCTTCTGATCCGGTGTCAGCCATTGTTTTATACGTGATACGAATCCCAGTACCATCATGACGAATACCGGGAACAGAGTTGTCAGTATTTTCATCGTTCTTACCTCTACGGCTACAAATATATCTTCTTAAATCGAATATAATGAATACTTAGTTTATATATCTCAATATTCATAATCGGAATAACTGAATGTTGATTATAACTGCCGGCAGATATTCAGCCTGTAAATAACAGGATATGCAAAAGAGGTATTGGCGGTCATGCATGCCCGGCACATATAATGTAGACGAAAGAGAGTATCACAAAGGATACTGAGGAGGTGCTGAATGATTTACAGAGATTTTCAGGGTGAGAAACTGTCTGCACTTGGTTTCGGTACCATGCGTCTGCCGGTAATCGACAACGATGACAGACGTATTGATGAAGAAACAACGCAGAGAATGGTAGACCGTGCTTTTGAAGCGGGAATCAATTATTTTGATACAGCGTATGGATACCACGGCGGCAATTCTGAAACCATTCTGGGCAGATGCCTGGCCAGACATCCGCGTGAAAGCTTCAATATTGCCACAAAGTTTCCGGGCTACAGCTTGGCCAATATGCCGAAGGTAAAGGAAATCTTCCAGGAACAGCTTGTAAAGACAGGCATGGAATATTTTGACTTCTATCTGTTCCACAATGTATGCGAAATGAATATTGATGCCTATCTGGATCCGAAGTACGGCATCTTTGACTATATGATGGAAATGAAAAAGGAAGGCAAGATCCGTCATCTTGGCTTCTCCTGCCACGGCAACATCGATGTTCTGCAGCGTTTCCTGGATGCCTACGGCGAACATATGGAATTCTGCCAGCTGCAGCTGAACTATCTTGACTGGACCTTCCAGAAGGGAAAGGAGAAGGTTGATATCCTGAACAAGGCCGGCATTCCGGTCTGGGTCATGGAACCGCTGCGCGGCGGCAAGCTTGCGTCTCTGAAAGAAGAGTATGAAGAAGAACTCAGAGCTCTGCGTCCGGATGAGGATCCGGCAGCCTGGGCATTCCGTTTCCTGCAGTCCACGGAAGGCGTAACAATGATCCTCTCCGGCATGTCTGATGAAGACAAGGTTGAGAAGAATCTGAAGACATTTGCCGAAGACAGAAAGCTGAATACGGAAGAAAAAGATGCTCTGATGAAGATCGCGGAAAGAATGCTGGCGGTCAATACTGTGCCCTGCACAGCCTGCCACTACTGTGTCAGCCAGTGCCCGATGCAGCTGGATATCCCGCATCTGATTTCGCTTTACAACGAGCATATCTATACCGGCGGCGGATTCATTGCCCCGATGGCGCTGCAGGCTCTTGCCGATGACAAAAAGCCGCAGGCATGTCTGCACTGCCGCAGCTGTGAGCAGGTCTGCCCGCAGCAGATAAAGATTTCAGAAATCATGGGTGATTTTGCCGAAAAGCTTGGCTGATTCATACAGCGGCAGCACGGATGCGGAGGTGAAGTAATGAAGAAAATGATCATGAAAATCTGCGCATTCCTGCTGCCGTTTTCTTTTGCCGCATGCGTACAGCAGGAAACGGCAGACGATGCTGCAGAAATGACGGAAACAGCAGAAAGGCAGGAACCGGAAGAAAAAACCAGTGTCTTTGATCTGCAGGATAAGACAGTGCTGCTGAACAGCGGCTATGAAATGCCGGTGCTCGGCCTCGGCACCTATGCCCTGGATCATGACACCTGTGTGAATTCGGTCATGAGCCTGCTGGCATCCGGAGGCCGGCTGATCGATACTGCCTATATGTATCACAATGAAGAGGCAGTGGGAGAAGGCGCGCGCCGGGCTATGGCGGAATACGGCATCGGCAGGGAAGAAATCTATGTCATCACCAAGATCTATCCCAGCCAGTTCAATGATCCGGAAACAGCGATTGAAGATGCCCTGCAGAAACTCGATATCGGCTATATTGACATGATGCTGCTGCATTACCCCGGCGAAGGCGATGTGAAGGCATACCTGAAAATGGAAGAGTATGTACAGAAGGGCAGGATCCGTTCGCTCGGCTTGTCCAACTGGTATATTGAAGAACTGACGGATTTTCTGCCGCAGGTGAATATCATGCCGGCTCTGGTGCAGAATGAAATCCATCCGTATTATCAGGAGAAGGAAGTCGTGCCGTTCATTCAGGAGAAAGGCATCGTCGTGCAGTGCTGGTATCCGCTCGGCGGCAGAGGCCATACCGCGGAGCTGCTGAATGATGAAACGATTGCAGCGATTGCCGAAGCCCACGGTGTCTCCTCTGCCCAGGTGATCCTGCGCTGGGATCTGCAGAGGGGCATAGCGGTCATACCCGGCTCTTCCAATCCTGATCACATCAGAGAAAATCTTGATCTCTTTGGCTTTGAACTGAGTGAAGAAGAAATGGAACAGATCGCCGGTCTGGACAGACATGAAAAGCATGACTGGTACTGAAACAGGGGATCCTGCCCGGGCAGGGTCTTTTCTTTTCAGGATATTTACATTCATGCGTGATCAGGTATAATGAAAACAGAAAAGTGACCGGCGGTCAAAAAGGAGGCGGAGTGATGAAAACATTCGGAAGACTGGTTGGGGCAGTTGTCGGTACAGCCGTTATTGCCATCGCAACTCTGGTATCATCTGTCAAGCTGGCAGAAAAGGTCGAAGAGGCGTATTCTGACCGGGATAAGAACAAGGGAGAAAAAGAAGACAACAGCGAACAGGAATAACTGTTCAGATGCAGCGGCAGAAAACTGCCGGAGCCGGAGGTGTATATGAGAATCAGGAAAACAGCAGCGGCGGATATTGACCGGATCATGGAAATCTATGCCCATGCCAGAGATTTCATGAAAGAACACGGCAATCCCCGGCAGTGGGGACCGACCAGGTGGCCGCCCCGGGAGCTGATTGAAAATGATGTGAAAGAGGGACACAGCTATGTGTGCACCGATGAAGAAGACAGGATCCTTGGAACCTTCTTCTTTATCTGCGGCAGCGACATAGAGCCGACCTACCGGAATATTACCGACGGACAGTGGCAGGATGACAGCCCTTACGGTGTGGTGCACAGAATCGCCTCTTCCGGCGAAGAAAAGGGAACCGGATCTTTCTGTATCAGCTGGGCATATGAGCAGTGCGGACATCTGCGCATCGATACGCACGGTGACAATACGGTTATGCAGAATCTGCTGCATAAACTTGGATTTGTGCACTGCGGAACGATCTATGTTGAAGAGGATAATGATCCCCGCCTGGCATTTGAAAAAAGCAGCAGTGTCTGCCTGATGCCGGAATGAACTGAACCGGCTGCAGTGACAGCCGGTTTTTTCATTTTTACTGCAGTATGATATAATTAGTAAATGTCAAAAGACTTCAGTATCCAAACATAATGGCGGAATAGAATCATGAACGGCAAGATATCAGTTTCTGACAAAAACTGCACTGTGGAAAATACATCCCGGCAGGATGCCGGTTTTGATAGTGCATGCGGAAACCGGGCGGCAGAAATCGAGGTGGATGCGGTACGGGAAAGTCTTCCGGCTGTACTTGATTTTGTCAGCGACTATCTGCAGGATGCCGGCTGTCCCCGCAAGGCGGCAATGCAGATCAGTCTGACAGCAGAAGAAATCTTTGTCAATATCGCCAGCTATTCCTATCCTGATTCAGCCGGCACGGCCAGGATCATTCTTGAACCGGTCAGGGAGCCGGCGGGCATCCGGCTGATCTTCGTCGATCAGGGAATTCCATATGATCCGCTGAAAAAACCTGATCCCGACATCACGCTGTCAGCAGCGGAGAGACCAATCGGCGGTCTGGGAATTTTCCTCGTCAAGAAAAATATGGACAGGGTGGAATACAGATATGAAGACAATTCCAACATCCTTACTCTGACAAAATATTTTACGGCTGTCAGCACACAGCCCTGATATGAAAACAGGGCTGTTTTTTTGCCTGCACAGGAAGGCAAAAAGACTGACCGGAAAGGCAACAGATACTATAATGAATATACTTTTATGCAGGAGATGAAAATATGAAAACAGCGTACACATATGATCATTACTACAGCTACCGGGAAATCACCGATATTCTTCATCAATATGCCGGACAATTCCCCCGCTATGTCCGTCTTTCTTCAATCGGCAAGACTTCTGAAGAAAGAGAGATGTGGCTGCTTTCCATCACTGATTCCGAAGCCGGAGACTGGGATGAAAAACCTGCCTATATGGCTGTCGGACATGTGCATGCCGGTGAAGTGACCGGCAGTATGTGCGCCATGTATCTGGCCGATGTGCTGCTGCACAATACCGAAGAAGAGGAAATCGCTTCACTGCTGAAGAATTCCACATTCTATATCATGCCGCGGCCGGTCGCCGATGGCTCGGAATACTATCTGACACATCCTGACATGATCCGCAGCATCAATCAGCCGTATCCGTTTGAGTCTGAGATGCCGGGTCTGGTTCCGGCCGACCTGGATGGTGACGGCGTGATCAGAAACATGATCGTAAAGACACCGTTCGGATGCTGGAAGAAGGATGAAAAGGACAGCCGTCTGCTGGTCCGCCGTCAGGCTGATGATGTATGCGGCGATTTCTACAATGTATACAGTGAAGGCATGATCAATGACTATGACGGTGTGCATATTGAATCTGCGCCGCCGAAATACGGACTCGATCTGAACCGCAATTACCCGATGAACTGGAATCCGGAATACAAGCAGCCGGGCGGCGGCATCTATCCGGGTCAGGTAATTGAATCAAGAAATCTGATCGAATGGATCAGCACCCGCCGCAATCTTGTCAGCACGATCATCTTCCATACCTTCGGCGGCATGTATCTGTATCCGCCGGCGGGCATTCCGGCAGCCCAGGCCGATCAGAAGGACCAGGAGATGTTCAAGGCTTTCATGAAGATGGCCAAAGAGGAAACCGGCTATCATCAGCTGCGCATCAAGGATGACTTCCTTGGCCTGGATACCGACTATCCGGCCAACGGTTCACTGGATGACTATCTGTATCACGGCAACGGCGTCTTCTGTCATTCCGTTGAAACATGGAACCTGTCTGAGCAGTGCGGCATGAAGCCGGAGTATCCGAAGCCGCTGAAGCTGACAGCCGAAGAAGAGGAAGACAACCAGCGCAAGATGCTGGAATGGGTAGACAAAAACAATCTGAACGATTTCTACCTGGAGTGGACAGAATTTGATCATCCCCAGCTTGGCAAAGTGGAAATCGGCGGTCCCGACAAGAAGTATCTGCTGCAGAATCCGCCGGTGCAGTTCCTGCCCCAGGAAGTTGAAAAGCATACCCGCTATATTCTCCGTCATGCCAAGGCAATGCCGCATCTGGCATTTGACAGAGCCAGAACGGAAAAACTTGCTGACGGCCTGTACAAGGTAGAGGCAGTCATCGGCAACACCGGATATATGCCGACCAATGCCACCAATGAGTTCAATACGCTGCGCCTGGCAAGAGATATCGAAGTGACTCTGAGCGGTGCCGAAATTGCTGATGGCAAGGCCATGCAGAAGATCGGCCAGCTGGAAGGCTACGGCACAGTGCGCAGAGAGTATTCCTTCTTCGGTCCTTCCAATACCGAACGCGGTCCTGTCAGCAAAAAAGTGACCTGGTATGTACGCGGTGAAGAAGGCAGCGAAGTGACACTTACGGCAGTCAGCCAGAAAGCCGGCAAAGCGCAGCTTTCCGTCCGGCTGGGAGACTGAAATACAGCAGGAGAAAAAAATGATTGACAACATCAGAGCAGTGGCAGCGGACATTGACATGACGCTGACCGCAAAGGGAGGAGATCTTCCGGAATATACAAAGAATATCTTTCACATCCTGCAGGAACAGGGAGTGCAGATCGGACTTGCGACCGGCCGGGAACTGAATGACAGACTGTACCGGCAGTGGGAACAGTGGGGAATGGACCGTCCCTTTGATTTCCTGATCGGCATGAACGGCGGCATGCTGTGGGATAAGGACCACGGCAATTTCTGGAACATGGAACTGATGAAGGAAGATGTCATGAAGGAAATCCTGCATGACATGATGCCGATCATCACCAAACATGAAGTATCTGTCAATGTCGAAGGCGGCGGGAATCATGCGGCCATGTATATCAAGGGGGAACTGTTTGCGTCTATGATGCGCCGCGGCTGGACCTTTGATGACTATACAGGCGATGTTGACGGCTTCTGCCAGAAGCCATGCTACAAGTTCCTGTTCCGGACAACACCGGATGTCGAGCAGCTGATCCGGCAGCGGATCCATGAACGCTGGAGCGATCATTTCCAGGCCGTCGGAACCTTCCCGGGCACAGTGGAAATGATGCAGAAGGATATCAACAAGGGCAGCGGTCTTGCCCGCTATGCGGCTGAAAACGGCATTGAACTGAAAGATATCATTTCCTTCGGAGACAACGAAAACGACAATCCGATGCTGATCAGATCGGGATGGGGTGTCTGTCTTCTTGACGGTGCCCAGGGCACAAAGGACTGCGCCGATGACATCACGGACAGAACCTGTGCCGATGAGGGCGTCGGACATTATCTGGCTGATCATTATCTGAAGCCAAAAGGACTGATCTGAAAAAACAGCGGCAGTTCCTGTGCTGTATGCATGGAGAAAATGCCGCTTTTGTCATGAAAATGTTATGATGATTTCAGAAAATCTCACGGAGGGATCTATGATCAGAATTGCAATCTGCTGCGGCGGCGGTTTCTCATCCTCGGCACTGGCAGCGCATCTCGAAAGAGAAGTCATTGCCCATAATCTGCAGGAACACGTCAGCTTTGTCTTTATTCCCATCGGCCAGCTTGCTGAACGGCAGGATGAAGCGGATATCGCCATGGTATGCCCGCATATGGAATACAAGGTAAAGCAGGACAGTGCAGCCGGCCGCTATCATATTCCGGTTACGATCATTCCGCCGCGCCTCTACGGGCTGATGCCGGTCCTCGACTTTGTGGATGACGCCGAAGACCTGCTTGAACTGTGGAAACAGGGCGGTCAGAACATGATGACATTCCCTGATGAACCGCGGCCTCTGGCTGTGCAGAGAATGGTTTCCCACCGCCGCTGGCTCCGGGGCGAAAAGGCAGATTTCAAGAAACATCCGCTTGGCTGACAATTTCAGGTATCTTTCAGAAAGGACAGAATGAAGCAGAATATTACCAGTATCTTTTCAATAAAAAGACAGTCATCGCTGATTGAGCGGCTGGCGAAATCAAACAGTCCGGAAAAACTGCTGCTGATTTCGTTCCTTTTTATCATTTTCACCGGATCGGTTCTGCTGTCGCTTCCGTCAGCCAACATTACTGCTCCGGTGCCGTATCTGGACAATCTGTTTGTGGCTGTCAGTGCCGTCTGTGTTACCGGTCTTACAACTGTTACGGTTGCCGGCCAGTACAGTCTGTTCGGAAAGATCGTTCTGATCCTGCTGATGGAAATCGGCGGCCTGGGACCGATGACGATCATTGCCATCATCATGCAGAGAAACAAAAAACGGATGGCAACTGTTGAAAAGAAACTGTTTGCGGCAACATCAGGCAAAAGCAATCTGTATGATGTTCCAAGCTATATCCGCAAGATCATGCTGTATACGATCATCATTGAAACGATCGGATTCCTGCTGCTGAGCCTGCGCTTCTGCGGCATCTACGGCTTATGGGAAGGTCTGTTCAATTCCCTGTTTCTTTCCGTATCGGCATTTACCAATGCCGGCTTTGACTGCATTGCCCCGGACAGCCTGGTTTCCTTTGCCGCTGATCCGCTTGTCAATCTGACCATCATGGGCCTGATCATTACCGGCGGTCTTGGCTTTGTTGTCTGGTTTGAACTGTATGATCTGCTGATTTCCCGCTTCAGAAAAGGAAGCGTGATGAAGAAACGGCACCGCTATCTTTCCGAACATGCCTCAGTGGTGCTGCAGGCAACCGGAATCCTGCTGGTATCGGGAGCACTGCTGTTTGCTCTGCTGGAATCCGGAAACGGCACTCTGAAAAACATGGACGGGCCGGAACGGGTTCTGGTTTCGATGTTTCAGTCAGTGACGCTGCGCACAGCCGGCTTTTCAACTGTTGTCATCGGCCAGTGCACCAGACCGATGCTGCTGATCATGTGCTTCTACATGCTGGTTGGCGGCTCTCCCGGCGGCACGGCCGGCGGAATCAAGACAACGACAGCTGCGATTCTTTTCAAGACAGCCGTCAATTCCCTGAATCAGAAACATCAGGATGCCCTGATCCGTCACCGCAAGATATCGCCGTCACTGATGAAGCATGCCTTTATGGTTGCCACACTGTACTTTGCCATCATCTTCTTTGCGACACTGGTCCTGACGGTTTCAGAACCGGCGGCTTCGCTGATCGCACTGGTATTTGAAGCCTTCTCGGCGATTGCCACGGTCGGCATATCGACCGGCATCACACCGCTTCTTTCCGTCATCGGAAAAGCTGTGATCATGCTGCTGATGTTCATCGGCAGACTCGGACCGCTCAGCCTTTATACCGCTTTCCATAAGGAACAGAAAATCAGGAATCACGTGGAATATCCCGATGCAAATATCATCATCGGTTGACAGGAGGTTAATTATGTCTGAATCCAGTTCCAAGCTTTATGTCGTCATCGGTCTCGGCAATTTCGGCAATGCAATTGCCACAACCATTGCCAATGCCGGTGAAGATGTCATAGCCATCGACAAGGATCCGCTGCTTGTACAGGAAATATCCGATTTTGTGCCGAATGCTGTCTGTGCGGATTCCCGGGATATCGAGCTTCTGAAAGAAGCAGGTGTTCAGGATGCTGATGTAGTCATCGTTTCCATGGGATCACATCTGGAATCCAGTGTCATTACGATCCTGAATCTGAAGGAACTCGGCATTAAGAATGTCATTGCCAAAGCCAATAACGAGCGCTACAAGTATGTCATGGAACGGGTCGGTGCCGACAGTGTCATTCAGCCGGAAAATGAAATGGGACAGCGGGTCGGCATTTCCCTGATCAATCCGAAGATCATTGATATCTACCAGATGACAAATGACTATGCCATCATGGAAATCAAGGTGCCGGAACTGTGGTGCGGCCGTCCGGTCGGAATGCTGAATGTCCGGGAAGTCTACGGCGTGAATATCATCGGCGTCCGGCATGAGAATGAAACCAAGGTGGATACGAATGTAACCAGGGATACCGTATTTGTTCCGAGCGATTATCTGGTTGTTGCCGCGGATGCATCCCGCATTTCCTCATTAAATCTGGACTGAAAAAAAGAAGTTCTCAGAACTTCTTTTCATTTGCCCACATCTGCCGCAGACTTTCGCAGAATCGGATATAGCGGATGGTTTTTTCCGGGGCTGTGACCGGGCTTTCGGTCATTCCTGCCAGAATGCATTCATTGTAATGACGCAGTTCATACTGCAGTTCCCAGGGGCAGGGACAGCTCAGGGTTTCATTCCTGCCTTCCTTTTCATGGAAAACATGTGCTTCGGAAGCCTTCCAGTAATCCGGTATCACAATGCGGCCGTGATCCAGATAGATCGTCAGGCCGTTTTCAAACAGCACCTGATTGGATACGGCCAGAGCTGCCATCGTATTGTTCGCAAACCTGACACTGAGGGAACACTGCTGTTCAGCTCCGCTTTCAAAGAAGGAGGCATTGCCGTAGCAGGATTCGATTGGTCCGTTCAGATATTCTGCCATGCTGAAGAAATATGCCTCATTTCCGTACAGAACACCGCCGCCGCAGTCCTTTTCGCGATTCCAGCCGCTGATATACGGGCCGCTGTTGTAGGACTGCCGGAAATCCATATAGCGGATCCCACCGAGGGTGCCGCCCCGGATCAGATCGAGGATCTTCTGATAGAGCGGCAGAAACGGCGTCTTTACCGCTTCCGTCAGAAACAGATGCTTTTCTTTTGCCAGGGCAAACAGTTCTTCTGCTTCTTCGGCATGCAGGACAAACGGCTTTTCCATCACTACATGTTTTCCGGCCAGCAGTGCTTCCCTGGCATAGGGATAGTGCAGGCTGTTGATGAGCGGGATATAGACAGCATCAATGTCAGGATCATCCAGAATCTGACGATGATCGGAAACGGCTTTCGGAATGGATAATTCAGCTGCCGTCTTTTCTGCCCTCTGAAGATCACGGGAAGAGACAGCCGTAACAATACCGCTGCCGGTCAGTTCCATTCCCCGGCAGAAGCGGGGAACGATGGAAGCGGTGGAGATGATGCCATAGCGGACTTTGTCTGTGTTTTTCATATTCAAACCTGCTTTCGGTTTCATTGTATCTTTTTGCGGCAGACTGTACAGAAATGATGATTCAAAGACCGGGTATGGCGCAGTACAATGACATCAGGAAACAAGCCCGGAAAGGAAGTGAATCATGCGCAGAAAGACAGCAGCTGCCCTGCTGGCAGTATGCATCCTGAGCGGATGCAGCGGAAACAGCACTGCCTATCGTTCTCTGTCTCAGAATGAGGCAATGGCAATGATGGAAGCGGAAACAGATTATGTCATCCTGGATGTCCGAAGACCGGATGAATATGAAACAAAGCATATTCCCGGTGCCGTCAACATCCCCAACGAAACCATCAGTGATGTCAGGCCGGAAGAACTGGATGATCTTTCCCAGCTGATCTTTGTATACTGCCGCAGCGGAAACCGCAGCAGACAGGCAGCACAGAAGCTTGCCGATATGGGATATACGAACATTATGGAAATCGGCGGAATTGAAACCTGGCCGGGGGAAATTACGGAAGGGGAAGAAATCAGGGAGGCTCTCACGAAGAATGATCTGATTCTGGACAGCAGCGTGCCCGGAGAAACAGATGGTGTGACCCTGACTCCTGAATCGTTTGCCTGTCCGAATCTGGCAGCAGTGCTGGCCAATCACAGCGGCAGGACGATTTCCTACGGCAGTGCATTTACCCTGGAAGTCAATGACAACGGTGAATGGAAGGAAACCGAACAGAGCCGGGAAATGATCTGGACGATGGAAGCCTATGAACTGGCAGACGGTGAAAGCATCCGCCTTTCGGCTGATCTCAGCCGGCTGGCTGAACCGCTGGTGCCCGGCATTTACCGGATCGGCAAGGCCGGCGTCCAGGCCGAATTCAGACTGGTATATACCGAATGATCAGACTGCTATAATGAAGGCAGTGATAATTCATACAGAAAGAAGGGTGGAATATGGAGTATCAGGTATCAGAACAGATTGCGGCAGTGCTGCGGCAGCTGACCGATGAAGACAAGGTGCAGAAAGCCCTGAAATTCATCGAGGAAGACCAGGAAAACATCATCCGGAAACAGATCGAACTGACATTGATTCCGGCTCCGACCGGACATGAAGAGAAGAAGGCACAGCGCCTGAAGGAAATGTTTGAAGAGGAAGGCCTGTCGGACTGCCGCATTGATCCCTACGGCAATGCAGTCGGCATCCGCAGAGGAACCGGCGGCGGCAGGACCGTTCTGATGGAAGGACATATGGACACTGTCTTTCCGCTTGATACAAAGCTTGAGATCCGCCGTGAAAACGGCTGGATCTACTGTCCCGGCATTGTGGATGATACCCGCGGCTGTGCCGTTGTGCTTTCTGTCATCCGGGCGCTGAATGCGGCCGGAATCGAAACCGCCGGCGATATTCATTTTGTCGGAACCGTGCAGGAAGAGGGCATGGGTGCGCTGAAAGGCATGCAGTATTATGTGAATCATCATCCCGAACTCGATGCCAGCATTTCCATCGACGGCCCCGGCTATGAGGCAGTCACCTATCAGGCAACCGGCATCCAGTCCTATGAATTCAATTTCTACGGCATCGGCGGCCATGCGGCAGGAGCCTTCGGAAAAGTCGCAAATCCGCTGGCGGCAGCCGGCCGGGCGATTGCCAAAATCGCCGATCTTCAGGTGCCGGAATATCCCCGTACGACATTTGCTGTTACAGCCGCCTTTGCCGGTTCATATGAATCGATCCATGCCATTGTGAACAAGGCAACGATCCTGCTGAATTTCCGCTCCAATACCCAGGAAGAACTTGAAAGGCTGCGGGCAGAAATCTTCCGCTGCATTGATGAAGCCTGCCGGGAAGAAACAGAGCGCTGGGGAAAGGATACGATCACCTATGACTATCGGCATGTCTGTGACATCAATGCCGGCAGCCAGGCCAGTGATGTGCCGATCGTGCAGGCAGCAGTGGCCGCAGCCAGATATCTTGGCTGCGGGGAAGTCGGTCTGGATGAAGGCGGTGCAACCAACTGCTCAAGGGCACTTGAGGCAAATCTGCCGGCTGTATGTCTGGGCGGCGGTGCCGATTATGATTCCCGCTGCCACAGTCTGGAAGAACAGTTCCGTGAAGAGGGGGCTTTCAAAGGCGCCCAGAGTGCCTTCCTTCTGGCCCTGATGTGTGCCGGAACCGGACAGACCGGATCGGTAATTGATTAATACGATGCAAAGCGGCTCAGGCATGACAGTGCCAAAGCCGCTTTTCTTATCGGAAAGTTATGAAAAGAAACTAACAGTCATGTCATTTTTCGCCGCGTTTGCTGAGAAATGTAGTATCATTTTATTAGAATCATGTTTTTACATAATTTATTCAGAAGGTAATGATTAAGGAGAGAAAGATGAAACAGATTACGTATGAAATTACCAACCCACTTGGAATGCATGCACGTCCGGCTGCTTTCGTTGCGCAGGCCTGCGTTGCACTGCCGTCCCAGATCACAATCAAATGCGGCGACAAGGTAGCCAACGGTGACAATGTCCTTCAGATCCTGGCGCTTGATGCCCAGAAGGGATCAATTCTTGAAATCAGCGCTGAAGGCGGCGATGAAGATGCTGCTCTGGCAACAATCAAGGAAGAACTGGATCACAGACTGAAGAGATATGAGGAAGTTTCCGTTCTCAAGATCGCTTTCTTCGGTGCCAAGGATTATGACCGTATTTTCTTCAGCGAACTGGCAAGCGATGTCGGTGAAGGCGCCTATAACTGCGATATCAAATACTTCAATGCCCGTCTGACACCTGAAACAGCCGGACTTGCCCAGGGATTTGATGCTGTATGTATTTTCGTAAATGACGAATGCCCGAGAAGTGCTGTTGAAAAGCTGCATGAATGCGGAGTCAAACTCATTCTGCTGCGCTGCGCCGGCTTCAACAACGTTGACCTGCAGGCTGCCAAGGAATGCGGCATCAAGGTCGCACGTGTTCCGGCATACTCTCCGTACGCTGTTGCTGAACATGCAATGACACTGGTCATGACCTGCAACCGCCGTATGCACAAGGCTGTCAACAAGGTCAAGGACAACAACTTCGCACTGAGCGGACTGCTCGGCGTTGACCTGCACAACAAGGTTGCCGGCATCATGGGTACCGGCAAGATCGGTCAGTGCATGGCCCGTATCTGCAAGGGCTTCGGAATGACAGTTATCGGCTGGGATGCATATCCGAACCAGAGCCTGGTTGATGAAGGCCTGCTGACATATGTAGACAAGGATGAACTGCTCCAGAAGGCAGATCTGATCTCCCTGCATGCACCGCTGATCATGGGTCCGAACGGCACATATCATATGATCGATGCTGATGCCATCGCCAAGATGAAAGATACAGCAATGCTCGTCAACACAGCCCGCGGCGGCCTGATTGATACAGAAGCGCTGATCGATGCTCTGAAGCAGGGAAAGTTCCATGCTGTCGGTCTGGACGTTTATGAAGGCGAAGATGCCAACGTTTACACCGATCACTCTGATGATTACCTCGTAAATGATATTACTGCCAGACTGCAGATGTTCCCGAATGTCGTCCTGACTTCCCATCAGGCATTCTTCACCAGAGAAGCTCTGCAGGCAATCGCAGCTGTTACACTCGAAAATGCCCGTAACTTCAACCAGGGTGTTGATCTCGGCGCCGCAGAGTGCAAATAATCATACTGCAGTTTTTACAGGAGCTTTCGGCGTGTGCCGGAAGCTCTTTTTCAGAAAGAGAGACAGAAAGATATGTACAGAATAGGAATTGATATCGGCGGCACCCAGCTGCGTGCGGCATTGCTGGATGATGAAATGAACATCATCGATTCCTTCAAGACTGTCAATGATAGATCCTTGACCGGTGCCGAAAATATGGACCGCATCATCCGCTATATTCAGTCGGTGCAGGAACCTCTGGCCGGCATCGGCATCGGCAGCCCGGGACCGCTGGATCTGAAAAAAGGCATCGTAGTGAATCCGCCCAATCTGATCGGCTGGGACAACTTTGAAATCGTGAAGTACATGGAAGAAAAAACAGGTCTGAAGACCTGGCTGGACAATGATGCCAATGTGGCCGGCCTGGCAGAAGCACTGCGCGGTGCCGGAACCGGCTATGAATCGGTTGCCTTCATCGGCATTTCCACCGGCCTCGGCGGTGCGTATGTCTACCGCGGAGAGCTGATTCACGGTGCCCATTCCTGCGGTGCGGAATTCTACAACATGATCGTCAATGATGATCCCTACAGCCATAAGGGTGCCAATCCCGGTTCCCTGAATGAAAATGCCAGCGGCAGTGCCATGCAGAGACTTGCCACCGAACGTTTCGGAAAGGAAACGACCCCGAAGGAACTGTTCGAGCTGTTCTATGCCGGCAATGAAGATGCCAAGGAGATTCTGACCTATACGGCTGAGGTTCTTGCCCGCGGCGTGGCCAATATCTACTATACGATTGATCCGGATGTGTATGTATTCGGAGGATCGGTGGCGATCCATCATCCCTGGTACATGGATGTGGTCAAGCAGAAAGCAATGAAGTATATTACCGCAGATGACATTCTGATCGTACCGGCAAAATATGATGATGACGCCGGTCTGGTCGGAGCCGGACTGCTGGTAAGATAAAAAAAGGATCCGAAGATCCTATTGCCATACATTTCCAAGAAAGACATTGTGAAGAGATTCTTCGGCAATGTCTTTTAATCTGTGCATGAGGGAAATGTCCGTAGGCGGAGCGGTATAGCGGTAGCGGGGAAAGTATCTTGTAATATGCAGACAGGTATCCGGATCCAGTCCGGCCAGCCATCTGCTTTCCCGGCGCATGAATTCCTCGCTGTCATTTTTGCCCGGAACGATCAGCATTGTGATTTCCGTATGGGTGCGGGGGATGCAGAAGGCAATGGTGTTCCTGACGGTTTCATAATCACCGGCCAGTTCACGGTAAAACTGTTCATCGCCTTTCAGATCGATATTCATGGCATCAACATATGGTATCAGCTTTTCCATGATTGAAGGAGAAATACAGCCGTTTGTGACAAGCACGGTACAGAGATGATTCTGTTTCAGAAGGCTGGCAGTATCCAGAATGTATTCCCAGGAAATCGTCGGTTCATTGTAGGTAAAGGCAACGCCGAGATTGTTTTCCTGCCGCCGGGCAATCTCGCAGAGCTGTTCCGGCATGACTTCATAAACGGGCATATCATCGTGCATGGATATTTCGTGATTCTGGCAGAACGGACAGGCAAGATTGCAGCCGAAACTGCCGGCAGAAAGAATATAGGAACCGGGATGAAAATGATACAGCGGTTTTTTCTCGATCGGATCCATGGCCAGCGAAGTCAGCTTTCCGTAATTGACCGGAATGATTCTGCCGCCGGTGTTTTTTCTGGCCCTGCAGAAGCCGGTCTGTCCTTCCGGCAGACGGCAGTGACGGAAACAGACATCACATATGATTTCAGACATGGCGGACTACCTCAAAGCGTTCGATTTCCAGATCATCGGCGTCACTGTCAAAGCCGCCCTTGGAACAGGCGATTCTGATCTGCTTCTCAACGGTATCAACGCCTTCAAGATCGGGAAGCAGAAGTCCTCTGCGGCCGTGCGAAGAACAGATGATTCCGTATTTTTTTACATCCAGCTGTGACAGATCACTGACCGGTTCCGGCCGGCCGAGAACATCAACGCTGATTTCCAGCCATTCCAGTTCATCAGCTTCAACCGGCTGAAAGCGCGGATCACGGCTGCAGGCACTGACGGCATTGGCAATGATTTCTTCGGCCAGTGTCTTTTTGGTCGGTCCGGTTGTGCCGATACAGCCGCGCAGTTCGCCGTGTTCATGGATCGAGACAAAGCATCCGGCCCGTTCATTCAGCAGTTCTTCCGGAAGGTTCGCCGGCAGTTTCAGAATCCGGCCGCTCTGCACATAGGAAACCACAGAAGCCCGGGCCAGCCGGACATGACTGTCGCTTTCCGCCATTTTCTGTTCCAGACTGGCTTTCTGTTTTTCCTCATACTGTTCGAGAAAGTGACGGGTTTCATCCTTTGCGCCGATATCATATGTCACGATGCCGTAGCCGACGCCGAAGGTTGCCTCATGCGAGAGCACGTGCGGGGTAACGGAAAGACCGTCAAGCATGCCGGCCATGATGACAAAGGAACGATGGCCGCATTCCATGGCGGCATCGAGGAAGGAGGACGGATAGTCAAACAGTTCCCCGAAGCTGCCGCTCCCCATCGTTTTCATGATTTTCTCATCATACTCCGGACCTTCCGGCCGCCAGCCGTAGGGTCCGCCTTTTTTCTGACAGTGGGCCAGATCGCCGCTGCCGATCACGGCAATCCGGCGGTTCAGTTTTTCGGCAGTTTCGGCAATGTACATGCCCAGCCGGTAATGCAGAGGCAGAGGCAGGCCGCTGAGTCCGATCCGCACCAGCCGGTAACTGCTGAAAACCTGATCCAGGAAATAGAGGGGAACCATTGTTCCGTGATCAAGCTGCGGATCCCGGTCATAGGCAGTGCCGCCGGGGAATCCGTTCTCATACAGCAGGCCGCTGAGCTCGCGGGTGAATTCTTCGTCATATTCTTTTTCAAAGGCAACAGCACCGGCATTGAATTTTCCCAGATCTCCATATGCCTCCGGCCCGGATGAAATATTGAAATAGTCCCGGTAAAGGAGGGCATGCGGTGAAAGGATGATGACTGTTTCCGGCGCGGCACCGGCAATTTCCTGCATGGCTGTTCTGTAGGCCTGCAGAGTAGCGGAAATCTTCTGTTCTTCGCCGCGTCCCACCTCATGAACGGCAAGCGGCGGGTGCGGAACCATGACAGCTTTGACGATCATATCGAAACCTCCAGTGATGAAATGTATCTGACAGTATCTCTCTGTCTGCATTATATCGCACCGGACGGTCAGCTGCTGTGCGCATCCGTGCGGAATCCTGTAAAATGACAGTAAAGACAGGAAAATGAGGTAGTTATGATTGTCAATGAAGAAGTACTTGCGGCCATTCTGGATGCCTATCCGTATGAGGTCGTTTTCGTCGACAGGACACATACAGTCCGCTATATGAACAGGACAGCGAAAAAACGCTATGCCGGAAGGGTATTTATCGGCAATAGTCTTTTCAACTGTCACAATGAAAGCACAAAGCCGAAAATTGAAGCCTTCCTTGCCCGGGCTGATGCCGGCGAAGAGGAAATGTTTGAAGTATACAACCGCAAGACCGGAGAACGGGAATTTTTTACACCGGTGAAGGATGCTGACGGCACGGTCATCGGATACTTCGAGCGTCATGAAGTTCCCTGGGAACCTGAGCAGCCGGATGTCCCTGTCGGTGATTACTGGCTCCGCCGCCTTGCTTCGAAATAGGACAGCCGTTATTATCATATCCTTTGGATTAGACATGTTTTCATACAAAAAAAAGAGTTAAAATATAATATATGAATATTACTGTTTCTCTGATCATTACAGCTATTCTGCCGGTAATTGTCAGCGTGCTTCTGCACCTGCTTTTTAAGCATGAACGGATGAAAGTAATATCCTACCGCAGCAGACAGATTATCGTTGGTCTGATTTTCGGCATGATCGCGGTATGCGGAACCGAGTTCGGCATACCGATCGTGGGTGCGACGATCAATGCCAGAGATGCCGCTCCGCTGTGTGCCGGTCTTCTGTTCGGACCGCTGGCAGGAATCATTGCCGGTCTGATCGGAGGAATTGAACGCTGGTTTGCGGTAGCGTGGGGTGCCGGCTATTATACCCGCACTGCCTGCACGATCTCGACCATTATTGTCGGCTTTGCCGCAGCCGTACTGAAAAAATACATTTTTGAAAATAAGAACCCCAACAGCATCCAGGCTTTCGGTGCCGGTGTTGTCATGGAAGTCGTGCACATGCTGATGATCTTCCTGACCAACATGTCGGATGTCAAGCGGGCCTTTGAATATGTCAGTGCCTGCACCATTCCGATGGTGCTGCTCAATGCCCTGGCGGTAGCCCTGGCTGTATTTGTCATTGACCGGATCGAGCGAAGCAGTCTGTTTGAGAAAAACGATGCGGTTCCCAGCATTTCCATCCAGTTCCAGAAAAAGCTGCTGGCTGTGCTGCTTGGCGCTTTCGCGGCGACAACTGTCTTCAGTTATCTGCTGCAGATTCAGATCACCAGGGAAAATACCAAGTCGCTGCTGCGTCTGAGCCTTGAGGATGCTGTCCGTGATGTGCAGGATCAGTGTGATGAAACACTGCTTCATGTCAACCGTCTGGTTGCCAGTGTCATTGCCCGGGAACCGGATATTGACCTGAAGGATCTGAAGGACAGATACAATGTCTGTGAAATTGATGTCGTCAATCAGGACGCAATCATCATCGCTTCCAGCGAAGATGACAACATCGGATTTGACATGCTGAAAGGCGGCGAACAGTCAGCGGAATTCATGCGTCTTCTGTATGATTTCGGACCGGATGAAATTGTGCAGGCATATATGCCGACGGCCAAGGATGAAAATGTTTACCGGAAATACAGCGGTGTCAAGATTCCGGGCGGATTTGTGCAGGTTGCCTATAACGGCGAGCAGATCAACAACGAGATCTCCTCACTGCTGAACAACGTCGTATCCAACCGTCATATCGGTGAGAGCGGCAGTCTGATGGTGCTGAACAGAGGCAATCAGGTTGTCTCTTCTTCCAGCGGCAGTCTGCTGCAGTACAGCACACCCAATGATATCCAGATTCCGGAAGGAGCCAAGCAGTATACCGTGTATGAAACGGTGATCCGCAGCAAGGAATATTTCTACATGTTCACAACTGCCGAAAACTATTCGATCATCGGCCTGCTGCCCAAGACGGAGGCTAATTATTCGGTTACGATTTCCACCTATCTGAGCATCTTTACAATGATGATCATTTTCGGAACGCTGTTCCTGTTCATCTACATGATCATCAGAAGGCAGATTGTTGAAAACGTCAACCGCGTCAATGAATCCCTGAAACTGATCACGGACGGCAATCTGGATACGGTGGTTGATGTGACTTCCAGCAAGGAATTCATCTCTCTTTCCAACGGTGTCAATACGACTGTTGATGCCCTGAAGAAATACATTGCTGAAGCGAATGCCCGCATTGATTCCGAACTGCAGTATGCACGGGAAATTCAGCTGTCGGCGCTGCCGTCACATTTCCCGGCTTTCCCGGACCGGGATGAATTCGATATCTATGCCCTGACCCAGCCGGCAAGAGAAGTCGGCGGTGACTTCTATGATTTCTATTTTGTCGGCCGCAACAAGCTTGTCTTCCTGGTGGCTGATGTTGCCGGCAAGGGAATCCCTGCTTCGCTGTTCATGATGCGCGCCAAGTCGACAATCAAGACATATGCCGAAAGCCGCATCGCTGTGGCAGATATCCTGACCAACGCAAACTACACGCTCTGTGAAGGCAATGATGCCGGCATCTTTGTTACCGCCTGGATGGGTTTCCTGAATCTTGAAACCGGTGAACTGAAATATGCCAATGCCGGCCACAACAAGCCGATGATCCGCCGCCGGAACGGAAAGTATGAATTCCTTGAAGGCAAGACCGGATTTGTACTGGGCGGTCTGGAAGGCGTCGTCTATAAGGAACAGTCGGTTGTGCTGGAGCCGGGTGATGAAATCTTCCTGTATACCGATGGTGTTACTGAGGCAATGAACAGCAGGCGGGAACTGTTCAGCGACAGCCGTCTTGCGGAAAGCATCAATGCTCACCTTGGCGAAGATGCCCAGACACTCTGCCTCAGTGTCAAGGAGGACGTAGAAAAGTTCTACCGCGGCGCGTCACAGTTTGACGACATCACGGAACTGTCAGTACAGTTCAGAAAATATGCAAAGCCAAAAAAACAGACGGATCAGGCATGAGTGAATCAGCCCGATCCGTTTTTCTTTTCTTTTTTTTATCCTTTGTCCGGAGAAGACCCCGTTCTCTATAGAGCGGGGATGAATCCGGATTGATCTGTATGAATTGTCGCAAAAATTATCTGACTGTACTCAGAAAAGTACAGTGATTTTGATCTTCAGCGTAATAATACAGGTATGAAGAAACAGATGATTTCAAATAGATGCAGGCTGTATCTCAATGATGCCCAGATGACATCTGCCATAAAGACTCTCGCTTCCTGCCGGTATATATACAACCTCTGTCTCGATGTTTGGAATACCGTATACAGATATACCGGCATAGGCATGTCATACAATTCCTGCTGTAATAATATGACGGAACTCAAGAAGGTCCTTCCATGGCTCAGAGAAGCTGAATCCACCGCTTTGCAGTCTTCCCTGAGAAATCTTTCCGATGCCTTCAATGCGTACTTTGACAAAAGAACAGAGAAGCCTGTC
>JAZPXY010000012.1:0-47342 GCA_045543875.1 Bulleidia sp. | reverse complement strand
CCTACGGCAAGACCATGCATGAGGCATGCGTGATCGGAACCCGGCTGGCCGCTTCCGTGATCTGTACAAAGGAAAGCGTCTGTCCGCGCTTCAATCCGGCAGAATTTGAACTGAATCTGAATGAACCGAACTGACATGCAGGATTGCTGCATGTTTTTTTGACGGATTTGTATCCGCCGGGTTCTTGAACCTGTTACAATAAAAAAGATAAAGACCGTAAGATCATTACAGCAGAAGGGGGTCTCATGGATTATGCAATTGAAATGCTGAACATTACCAAAGACTTCCCCGGCATCAGAGCAAACGATAATATTACTCTGCAGGTTGAGAGAAATACGATTCATGCTCTGCTCGGCGAAAACGGAGCCGGCAAATCGACACTGATGTCGATTCTGTTCGGCCTGTATCAGCCGACAAGGGGAACGATCAAGGTCAATGGTCAGGAGGTGAAGATCACCGATCCGAACATCGCCAACGATCTCGGCATCGGCATGGTTCACCAGCACTTTAAACTGATTGATAATTTTACAGTCACCGAGAATATCATTCTCGGCAAGGAGCCTAAAACAAAATTCGGCACCGTTGACCTGAAGAATGCCGAGAAGCGTGTTGCTGAACTGAGCGAACAGTACGGCCTGAAGGTCGATCCGAAAGCCAAGATCCAGGACATCGGCGTCGGCATGCAGCAGCGTGTCGAGATCCTGAAGATGCTTTACCGTGACTCTGACATTCTCATCTTTGATGAACCGACAGCGGTTCTGACACCGCAGGAAATCAATGAACTGATGGAGATCATGCGCAACCTGATCAAGGAAGGAAAGACGATTCTGCTGATCACCCATAAGCTGAAGGAAATCAAGGCTGTTGCCGATACCTTCACGGTTCTCAGAAAAGGCAAATACATCGGAACATATAAAGTTGCCGATGTGACGGAAGAACAGATGGCGGAAATGATGGTCGGCCGTGCTGTCAGCTTTACGACGGAAAAGAAGGAAGCGACACCGGGCGACGTTGTTCTGGAAATCAGAAATCTGAATGTAAAGGATGTCAAGGGTCTGCCGGCAGTCAAGAACTTCTCACTGACGGTAAGAGCCGGGGAAATTGTCGGTCTTGCCGGTATTGACGGCAACGGCCAGACAGAACTGGTCTATGCCCTGACCGGACTGGTAAAGCCGGAAAGCGGCTCAATTATTCTGAAAGGCACAGACATTACCAACATGTCGATCCGTGAGCACTATGCCAGAGGCCTCTCACATGTGCCGGAAGACAGACATAAGCACGGCCTGATCCTCGATTTCCAGCTGCGCGAAAACTTTGTCATTCATGACTACAATGCCGAACCGTATGTCCGGCACGGTATTCTGCAGTCAGATGAAATCGACAGGCAGTCGATCCGTCTGATCGATGAATTCGATGTCCGTTCCGGCGAAGGCAAGGATTCGGTTACCCGCAGCATGTCCGGCGGCAACCAGCAGAAGGCAATCATTGCCCGTGAGCTGGACCGTTCGGCTGATGTGCTGCTGGTCGTACAGCCGACCCGCGGCCTTGATGTCGGCGCCATCGAAAGTGTCCATAAACGCATTGTCCAGGAAAGAGACAAGGGCAGGGCAGTGCTTCTGGTTTCCCTGGAACTGGATGAGATCATGAACCTGTCTGACCGCATTGCCGTCATCCACGACGGTGAGCTGACCGGCATGATCGACCGTAAGGATGCGACCGAAAATGAACTCGGTCTGATGATGTCCGGTGCTTTGAGAAAGGAGACTGCGCAGGTATGAAAAAATACAGTTCAAGAACAATTTCTCTGCTGGCTGTCGTCCTCGGTCTGCTGCTGGCAAGCCTGCTGCTGCTGATCACCGGCAAGAATCCGCTGGATATGTTCTCGGCTCTGCTGTGTTCTCTGACCGGATTTGATCTGAGTGCACCGCACAAGGGCTTCAACATGATGTATCCGCTGAACTGGCTGCTGAACTGCCTGCCGGTCATTCTGACCGGTCTCTCGGTTGCCTTTGCATACCGTACCGGCATGTTCAACATCGGCGGTGAAGGACAGTTTATCATCGGCTCCCTGGCGGCTTCGGCAGTTGCTCTGTTCGTCCCGCTGCCGCCGGTCATTCATCCGATTGCCTGCGTCATTGCCGGCGGTGTGGCCGGAGCCTGCTGGGCATTCCTGCCCGGTCTGCTCAAGGCCCTGCGGAATATCAATGAAGTCGTCATCTGCATCATGATGAACTACATTGCCCTGTATTTCAATTCCTGGGTCGTCCGCACATTTCTGCCGGTTGACCAGAAAACGCTGGCAAGAACAATTCAGTTCCCGGCTTCCGCTTCCTTTACACCGCTGAATTTCGGAACTTCTTCCAAGTTCCATTTCGGATTCATCGTTGTCATTCTCTGCCTGCTGCTCTACTGGTTCATCATTGAAAAGACCAGTTTCGGCTTCTCGCTCAGAGCAACCGGCTTCAACAAGGAAGGCGCACGCTACGCCGGCATGTCAACGAATCTGAATACTATTCTCTCAATGATGATCGCCGGTGCCTTTACCGGTATTGCCGGAGCCATCGTTACCCTGGGTGTCTACAGTTACGGACGCATCTTTACCGCCTTTGACAACTACGGCTTTGACGGCATCTCCGTCGCCCTGATCGGTGCCTGCAAGACCAGCGGCATCATCTTCGGCGGACTCCTGATCGGTCTGCTCAAGGCAGCCGGAACAACCCTGCAGCTGCTCGGCATCTCCAAGGAGATCGCCCAGCTGATCCAGGCCTGCATTCTGATCTTCATTGCCATCCAGTACGGTATCGTTCTGGTGCTGAATAAAATTGAATCGAAAAGAAAAATGGAGGCGCCGAAATCATGAAACTGATTGTTGAAATGTTTCCGATTGCCCTGATGCTTGCCTCACCGCTGATCATCACGGCACTCGGCGGTCTGTTCTCGGAACGCTCCGGTGTTGTCAACGTCGCGCTTGACGGCTGCATGCAGATCGGCGGCTTCACTTCCGCCACGGTTCTGGTCCTGCTGTCGGCAGCCGGAGTCAAGAATGCCATCTGGTTTGCAATCCTGGCAGCGATTGCGGCAGCGACGCTGTTCGTGGCAATTCATGCCTTTGCGGCCATCCATATGCGGGCCGATCAGACCATTTCCGGTACGGCACTGAATGTACTGGCCGGCGGTCTGACGATCTATCTCTGCGAAATTCTGTTCAATGCCAAATCCACGGCATCCTTCAATAACGGCGATGTATTCAGCCGTGTCTCGGTGCCGCTTCTCAAGGATATTCCGGTCATCGGCAAGCTGTTCTTTACCAGCAACTATCCGTTTACCTATATGGCATATGTGCTGGTTGTCATTGTCTGGTTTGTCATGTACAAGACGGCCTTCGGACTGCGCCTGAGATCATGCGGTGAATTCCCGCAGGCTTCTGCTTCCATGGGTGTCAGTGTCGTCAAGACAAGATGGATCGGTGTCCTGCTGTCCGGTGCCTTTGCCGGTCTCGGCGGCGCAGCTCTGGTTCTTTCGACCCAGACATACTACAATGTCGGATCCATTCACGGCCTCGGCTTCGTTGCCATCGCAACCCTGATCTTCGGCCAGTGGAATCCGTGGGGCATTCTCGGAGCCGGCATCCTGTTCGGCTTCTCACAGACCCTGTCGTTCTATGTATCAAGCATTCCGTTGCTGGCGAATATCCCGGCTGAACTTGTCAACATGTTCCCGTATGTACTGACAATTGTTGTCATTGTTCTCTTCTCGGGCAGACAGGTCGGACCGAAAGCCAGCGGCGAAATCTACGATCCAAGCAAACGATAAACAAAAAGCACGGGTTTCCGTGCTTTTTCAGAAGAACAATAACAGAAAGGCTGATCATGACTTATTTTCCGAAAGATTTTCTCTGGGGTGCCTCATCCTCCGCATTTCAGATCGAAGGCGGCTGGGATGAAGACGGCAAGGGGATGACCGTTGCCGATTACAACTCCTTTAAACGCTCTGACCGTCAGGCTGACTCCCGGGTCGCCAGCGATTTCTATCATCATTATGAAGAAGACATTGCCCTGATGAAGGAACTGGGCATGCAGATCTACCGCTTCTCACTGTCCTGGGCAAGAATCATTCCGGACGGTGACGGAGAGATAAACGAAAAGGGCATTGCCTTCTATGACAGAGTGATCGATCTTCTCATTCAGAACGGCATTCAGCCGTTTGTCACCCTGTATCACTTTGATCTGCCGTATGCACTTGTAAAAAAATACAACGGCTGGGAAGACAGGCGCTGTGCCTATGCCTTTGAACGCTATGCCCGGCTCTGCTTTGAACACTACGGTGACCGGGTGAAATACTGGCAGGTCATCAACGAACAGAACCTGATGATCCGGGTCGATGAAAGAATGAACATCAGTGAGCCGGATGCCTGGAAGGCAGACAGAATCAGAGCCCAGATGGATTACCATATGTTCCTGGCCCATGCCCTGGCAACAAAGGCATGTCATGAACTGGTAGAAGGCGGAAAGATCGGACCGGCTGTTTCCTCAACCTGCACCTATCCGCTGACCAACCGGCCGGAGGATGTATGGGCAGCCCGGATGAATGACTACATGAAGACGGTCTACTGTCTGGATATGCATTACTACGGAGAATATTCCGGTATCTACATGCGCTATCTCAAAGAGAGAAATATCGTTCCGCAGATGCAGGAAGGGGACAGGGAGATCCTGAAATGCGGACGGCCTGACTATATTGCCTTCAATTACTACCGTACCCTGTGTGCCTCATATCTGCCTGCCGATGCGGAACATCCGGCCGGCATGCGTGTCTTCCGCGGCAATGAAGTTGACTTTGATCAGTACGGATACTGCCGGGATGAAAGAAATGAGAATCTGAAGGCCAGTGAATACGGCGCCCAGATCGATCCGATGGGCCTGCGCATTGTCCTCAATGATTACTGGGGCAGATATCATCTGCCGATGATCATCACTGAAAACGGACTGGGCATGGCTGACACTCTTACCGAAGACGGAAAGGTGCACGATGACTACCGCATTGACTATCTGCGGGAACATATCAGAGCCTGCGCTGATGCCATTGCCGACGGCGTTGACTTGATCGGCTACTCGCCGTGGTCCTTCGAAGATCTGCTGTCTTCCCATCAAGGTTTCCGCAAGCGTTATGGATTTGTCTATATCAACCGCGAAGACATGGACCTGAAAGACCTCAGACGCATCCCCAAGGACAGCTATTACTGGTATCAGAAAGTCATTGCCTCCAACGGTGAAGAACTGTAGAAACCATGCGGAGCATGGTTTTCTTTATATCAGAAATCGTATAATGATGTACAGGGGGAATCTGCATGAAATACCGAACAAACAGAAAAACCGGTGACAGGATCAGTGAGATCGGCATGGGCTCTTCATACATTCATGAAGCCGGCCGTGCAGAGGGCATAAAGGTTCTGCGCCGGGCCTATGAAGGCGGCATCAATTACTTTGACCTGGCGGCCGGACACGGCGATGCCTTTCCGCTGTACGGCGAAGCCCTGCACGATGTCCGTGAGAATGTCTTCTATCAGATTCATTTCGGGGCCGATTATACCGAAGGGGAATACGGCTGGTCACTGGATCTGGAAACCGTCAGGAAATCGGTCGCAAAAATGCTGAAGGAGCTGCGCACGGATTATATTGACTATGGCTTCATTCACTGCCAGGATGAGTTTTCAGACTGGGAAACATATCAGAAAAACGGCATCTATGACTACATTCTGCAGCTGAAGAAGGAAGGAATCGTCCGCCATATCGGCCTGTCTTCCCATACGCCGGAAGTCATCATGAGAATTCTTGATGAAGCCGATGTGGATATGCTGATGTTTTCCGTCAATCCTGCCTATGACTGGGGTGAGGGACAGTATGCCAATGGAACCGTGGAAGAACGCAATGCCGTTTATCGGCGCTGCGAAAAGGAAGGTATCGGCATTTCCGTCATGAAGCCGTTTTCCGGCGGTCAGCTGCTGGATGCTTCGCTTTCACCGTTCGGCCGGGCTCTGACGCCATGGCAGTGCCTGCGCTATATTCTTGACAAGCCGGGCGTGCTCGTTGCTCTGCCGGGCGCGAAAAGCACGGCGGAAATTGATGAGCTGCTGAAATATTATGAAAAGAACGATGAAGAACTCGATTATTCTGTCATCGGAACATTTGCGCCGCCGCAGGCAGCCGGCAAATGTGTCTACTGCGGTCACTGCAGACCCTGTCCGATGGGCATCGACATCGGCCTGGTGAACAAGTATTATGACCTTTCCCTGGCCGGCGATGCGATGGCTGCTGAACATTACCGGACGCTGGAAGTCAATGCCTCAGCCTGCATTCAGTGCGGACACTGCGACAGCAGATGCCCGTTCGGAGTAAAGCAGAGCACACGCATGGCTGAAATACGGGAATATATGGAGAATGCAAAATGAACAGAATCATGAAAATCCTGCTGGGTACCGCTGCTGTTTCCATGCTTTGCGGATGCAGTGCACCGGCAGAAGAACCAGTTACTGAAGAACAGACAGAAACCGAAGAAACGAAAGAGGAAGAAAAAGAAATGATACTGAAGATCGACGGCGTCACCGTGCCGGTGACATGGGAAGACAATGCGGCTGTTGCGGCGCTGAAGGAAACCGTTCAGAAAGAACCGCTGGAGATCCAGATGACAATGTACGGCGGCTTTGAACAGGTCGGAGCGCTTGGCTTCAGCCTGCCGGCCGAGGATACCGCGACCGATACCGAAGCCGGAGATATTGTCCTGTATACCGGCAATATGATCGTCATCTTCTACGGAACAAATTCCTGGGACTATACCCGGCTCGGCCATGTCGACAACAAGACAGAGCAGGAGATGCAGGATCTGCTCGCAAACGGCAATGTCAGACTGACGCTTGCCTTTGAATAACGGAGGCGGCATATGAAAAACAAAGTATCGCCGTTTGAACTGGGCGGCACCAATCCTGTCAGTCAGTACTTTATCGGCAAAAGCTATTTTGCGCCGCTGACATCAGCGTCTGCCCAGACTGATATCAGCAACGTTACCTTTGAGCCGGGATGCCGCAACAACTGGCATATCCATCACGGCTGCCAGCAGATTCTGGTCTGTGTCGGCGGCGAAGGCTGGTATCAGGAATGGGGAAAGGATCCGGTCAGGATGGTGCCCGGCGATGTCATTGAGATTCCCCTTGGCATCAAGCACTGGCACGGAGCTGCCAGAGATTCCTGGTTTGCCCATCTGTCCGTCATGTCAAGACTTGCCGAAGGAAGCCATGAATGGCTGGAACCGGTGGATGACGCGTATTACAATGCACTTTCCGAAGCCTGATGTTCATATGAATATCAGGTTTTTTGATGTTACAATAGGGCACATGAAACAGAAGAGAACATTCCCTTATATCAGGGTTACAAAGAAACAGGAAATCCGTATCAAAAACGGTCATCCGTGGGTTTATGCGGATGAGATCACAGAACAGACAGAGACCATCGAAAACGGATCGTTTACTGATGTTTTCGGACAGAAGGGAAACTGGCTGGGAACCGGATTCTACAGTGCTGCATCCAAGATCCGGGTTCGGATCCTCGGCAGCAATCCCAATGAGAAATACGATGATGCCTTCTTTCAGAGGAAGGTGAAATATGCCCTGCAGTACCGTGTGGATACGATGGGTGAGGATTTCTCCTGCTGCCGGCTGATTCACGGCGAGGCCGACGGCATGCCGGGACTGACCGTGGACCGCTATGAAAACATTCTGGTCAGCCAGGTTGCCAGCTATGGCATGGAAATGCATAAGGATACAGTCTATCAGGCACTGACGGATCAGCTTGCGGCCTTGGGCATTGCCGTCAGCGGCATCTATGAACGCAACGAAGATGACCTGCGTGCCAAGGAAGGGCTTCCGCAGTATCAGGGATGGTACGGCGAAAGACATCCGGATTCCTGCATTACGGAAATAACCGAAAACGGCATCCGCTATGAAGTAGACGTGGAGAACGGTCAGAAAACAGGTTTTTTCCTGGATCAGAAATACACCCGCCTGGCGGTGCGGCGGATAGCCGGCGGCCGGCATGTGCTTGACTGCTGCACCCATACCGGATCCTTTGCCATGAATGCGGCCATGGGAAATGCGGCATCTGTCACTGCCATGGATATTTCCGAAACGGCACTGGCTATGGCTGCGAAAAATGCTGAACGCAATCACCTGGATATTACATTCCGGCAGGGTGATGTCTTTGAAGTGCTGCCGCAGTTAAGAGCGGAACATGCACATTTTGACCTGATCATTCTTGATCCGCCGGCGTTTACCAAAAGCCGCCGCACTTTCCGCAATGCCTTCGGAGGCTATCGTGAAATCAATGCCGAAGCCATGAAGCTTCTGCCGCGGGGCGGGTATCTGGCAACCAATTCCTGCTCGCATTTCATGCCGAAGGAAGAATTCATGAGAATGCTGCTGGAAGCGGCAAAGGATGCCGGCGTTCAGATCCGTCTGGTTGAAGTCAGAGGTGCCGCCTTTGACCACCCGGTCATGCCGGCAGTGCCGGAAACGGAATATCTGAAGTTTGTTTTGCTGCAGATTGTATGAAAACGCACAGCATTGCGTGAAAAATAACATTATTTCACACGATTGACATGTTCAACTGTAGCTGTGGTGAATGGTATAATATGTCTACAAAAGAGGTGTTTGAAATGTATAGAGTCAATGATATCGTCGTCTACCGACGGGATGTCTGCAAGATTGTCGGCAAACACCGAAGCGACTTTACGGGAGAACAGTGTTACATTCTCGTACCTTATGAAAAGCAGGACGGTTCCGTGAAAATGCAGGTTCCTGTTTCGAATAAGGGTGGACATCTGCGAAACCTAATCACAAAAGAAGAGATTGATCAACTCATTCAGGAAGCTCCGGATATTCAGCGGCTTGCAAATAAGCCGGCGAATATGAAGAGTCAGTATGCTGCTTTGATGAAAACAGACAAAGTTGCTGATCTGATCTGTATTATCAAGACTTCCTACAGCCGCAATAAAGCCAGGCGAGAAGCCAATAAGAGAATGGCAACTGTTGATGATGAATACCTGCAGAAAGCGGAGAAGTACCTCTATGCCGAAATCGCAGTGGCCATGGGAATGACTTTTGAGGAATCGAAGGCATTCTTTGAAAACGAGGTCGCAAAGATCTCAGTTTAAACAAAAGAGAAGATAAGACATCTTCTCTTTTTTGTTTTCTGAATCGTATTTACGGATATTGACATCAGAGGTTTAACGCATTAAACTTAAATTGAAGGTTGAATCGATTAAACCACGGAGGAATCATGGAAACACCAAAAATCTATGAAAGCGAATATCGCTTCTGCGAAATTCTCTGGGAGAATGAGCCGGTCAACAGCACCGAACTGGTGCGTCTGTGCAAAGAAAAGCTTGGCTGGTCCAAGGCGACAACCTATACCGTGATCCGCCGGCTCTCGGAACGGGGCGCAGTGAAAAATGAAAATGCAATGGTCGTATCACTGGTAAGCAGGGAAGAGGTACAGGCTTCGGAAATCAATGAGCTTGTACAGAAGCGGTTCAGCGGTTCGCTTCCCGCATTTATCAGTGCGTTCGCCAGACATGAAAAGCTCAGTGAAGCTGATATCAATGAGCTGGAAAAAATGATATCTGATTACAGGAAAGGACAATAATGATGGAAGAACTGTTTTTGAAATGTCTTAATCTTTCGATCCGTGCCTCCTACATGATCCTTGCTGTCCTTCTGCTTCGCATGATTTTTGCCCGGGCAGGAAGGAAATATCTGGTGTGGCTGTGGATCATGGTCGGCATCCGTCTGATTTTCCCGTTTTCCTTTTCATTCATACCGACAGTTCTGCCGCCTGCCGAAGTCATACCGGAGAATATTGCCGTCAGTGAGACGCCGCAGATCAGCAGCGGATTTCAGGCAGTCGATCAGGCAGTCAATCCGGTTCTGCAGGAGAATTTCTCACCGGCTGTGACGGATTCTGTCAATCCTCTGCAGGTGATCAGCACCATTGCCGCAGCAGTCTGGATCGTTGGAATTGCCGTGATGATCGGCTATATGATCGTGTCTGCTGTTCTGCTGAGAAGAAAGATCAGCCGTGCCGCAGCTGCTGAAAACGGCATCGTGGTCAGCAGTCAGTTTGAATCTCCGTTCGTCTTTGGCCTGTTCAGGCCGGTCATCTGCATGCCGCCGTGCGATGAAGAAAAGAAAAAGATGATCCTTCTTCATGAACGGACCCATATTGAGAGAAGAGACCATATCCTGAAACCGGCAGCGTTTGTCATTCTTTCCGTTTACTGGTTTCATCCGCTGGTATGGCTGGCATATCATCTGCTGTGCCGGGATATTGAAATAGCCTGCGATGAAGCTGTAATTCAGAGACTGGCAAGGAATGAGCGGGGCAATTATGCTGAGATCCTGCTTGAATATGCTTCTGCCGGACAGATCTATGCAGCTCCGGTTGCCTTTGGCGAAACGGATGTCAAAAAGCGAATCCGGAATATCCTGAAATACCGGAAGCCGTCTGCCGCATTGGCAGTATGCCTTCTGATCTGTGCGGCGGTAATATGCACAGGCTGCTTTGCCGACCAGGAAATCAATATCCACGGCAATGATACAGCGCATACCCAGCCGAAACAGGAAACATCAAAGGAAACTTCAAAAGAAACGTCAAAAGAGACAGATACCAGGCCGAAGGACGGGACATCACAGTCTGCATCAGCACCGGCAAATCAGGAAACAGCAGCTGTACAGCCGCAGAATCCGGTGCTGACAACAGTTGAGATCCTGCTTCAGAATCCGTCTGCCTTTGCGAATACCTATGTCTATGTCAGGGGCCATCTTCCCCAGAGCGTTGCCGGCATGGACAGCAGCGGCAATCCGATTGCCTATCTGACCGGAGCTGAAGATACCAGTCAGAAGATCCGGATCATCAACAGCATTCCCCAGGACGGCTCAGTCCTTGTTGAAGCATACGGCACCGTGGTCTTTCTGGACAATGGTGAACCGGCATTGTCGATGGACGGCTATACGGTCCTTGAGGAACAGCCGGCGGCAGCCGGTCTGACGGTGGAAACGGTGCTGCAGAATCCGTCTGCCTTCGCGGATACCTATGTCTATATTCAGGGCACGCTTCCCCAGAGCATTGCCGGCATTGACGGAAACGGCAACCCGATTGCCTATCTGAACGGCCTTCATGATTCCGGCCAGAGAATCCGAATCATCAACTTTATTCCGTCTGAAGGTTCCATCCCGGTTGAGGCCTACGGCACCCTGGTATGGCTGGACAACGGCGAACTGGCATTGTCGATGGACGGATACAGAGCGCTGTAATTAAGAAAAAGAGGCGTTGTTGTGCTATGATACTCCTGTTGTGTGATGGAGTATAGCGATGAAAACTGATTTTCTTTTTATCGTCAACAGTCTGGCCCTCGGGGCAGGGCTGGCAATGGACGCCTTTTCGGTATCACTGGCAAACGGTCTCAGCGATGCCAAGATGAAGAGCGGAAAAATGCATCTGATTGCCGGGACCTTTGCCTTCTTCCAGTGGCTGATGCCAATGCTGGGATGGATCTTTGTGCATACGATTCTTCAGTATTTTACAGCCCTGCAGAAGTTCATTCCCTGGATCGCACTGTTTCTGCTGCTGTATATCGGCATCGGGATGCTGCGGGAAAGCGGCAGTGACGCAGAAGAAAAAGAAAGCGTTCCGGTTTCATTCAGAACGCTTATCCTGCAGGGAATTGCCACTTCCATTGATGCGCTGTCGGTCGGCTTTACGATCGCTGAATATGATTTTGCGGCAGCCATGGCCGCTTCGCTGATCATCGGCGCGGTAACCTATGTAATCTGTCTGGCCGGAATCCGGCTCGGCCGCATTGCCGGCATGAAATATGCATCCAAGGCATCACTGCTGGGCGGTGTGATTCTGATCCTGATCGGACTGGAGATCTTCATCCGCGGCTTCTTCGGCATCTGATCAGATGTGAAGCTTCGGAAAGACCTGATCAAAGCTGTCCTGGATCAGCAGATCGGCGGAACTGTCATACGGTGTGACAGAGCGGTTGATCAGAACCAGCTTCTTTCCGGCAAAGTAGCGGATCAGTCCGGCAGCCGGATAGACAACCAGCGAAGTACCGAGAACGATCATGACATCGGCACTCTGGATGGCCGCAACGGCACCGTTGATGACGGCTGAAGAAAGTCCTTCTTCATACAGGACAACATCCGGCTTGATGATATGACCGCATTTATCACAGTGAGGGATTCCCTCACTGTTTTTGATATACTCGGCCGGGAAGAACTTATTGCAGTGGGTGCAGTAATTGCGCAGCACTGAACCGTGCAGTTCATAGACCCGCTTTGAGCCGGCTTTCTGATGCAGTCCGTCAATATTCTGGGTGACAACGCCGAGGCTTTTGCCGGCTTTTTCCAGATCGGCAATGAACCGGTGCACAGCATTCGGCTCGGCATCGAGAAACAGCATCTTGTTGCGGTAGAAGCGGAAGAATTCCTCCGGGTCTTCCTCATAGAAATGATGGCTGATGATCTCTTCCGGCGGATAGGCATACTCCATGTTGTAAAGTCCGTCCTGGGAACGGAAATCGGGAATGCCGCTGTCGGTCGATACGCCGGCACCGGTAAAGAATACGATGTGCTTTGCATTGTCAATGATTTCCTGCAGCTCCTGGATCTTGTCTGACATATTATTTTTCCTCCTGATATGTTTTCTGCAGAATGTCTGCAATTTCTTTCATGCGGCTGATCAGTTCCGGCGGTTCCAGAACTCTGAGCGAAGAAGGGTACTGCAGCAGCCAGCTGACAAGCGGCGGCGTGATTGCCGTGCGGATGGCGGCTGTGAAAGTCTTTTCAGTGACTTTGCTGATAATAATGTCGCTGCCGAACTGGTCAAATACCTGGGATGTCAGCGCCAGGTCAAATTCGGCAATGACGGTTCTGGCCTCGCCGTGATACATCCGGAAGGCTGAACGCATATGATCGGAAAGGGAGAACGGAACCGGATCTGCCTTTTCCGATGTGACGGTGACACGGTCCATCTTGTCAATGCGGTAATTGGCAAAACCGCGGTGAACAGGGGACCAGAATACGCAGTACCAGCGGTTTTCAGAACTGACAACCGCATAGGGAACGAGATGATATTTTTCGCTGCTGCGGCGGTATTTTTTCTGCCGGGTAACGGTCATGTCATAATAGCGGAAACTGACATAGACACAGTCACGCACCGCCTCCAGAAGCATCTGTATATATTCCATGACATGTTCATTGTCAGTATGGACTGCTTCCGGCAGGCTGCCGGCGAGCAGTTCTTTTTCATGCGAACTCATCATGTCCGTAATCCTGGAACAGAACTGTTCGGCTTCTTCCGGCGCCAGGGAAAAGGAATTCCGCACGGCGGTGATCAGAAAAAGGGATTCGGCAGGGGTGAACCGGTGATTCAGATAATAGCCCTGACTGCCGCCGGATCGGTCAAATATGATATCGGCGCCGTTTTCATTCAGAATGCGGATCGCCTTGTATACAGAACGGCGGTCGGTCTGCACGCCTTCTTCTTCCAGCAAAGCCAGAATTTCCGGCATGGACATTCGGTTTTCACGGTCGGTATGCTGCTGCAGAAGCCGCCAGACAAGAGGCGGCAGCGCCATCATTTCAGAACGTTTCATTTTTTCTCTCTTTTTATTCATTGTACACCGCTGCGTACAGTGAATGCCAGAAACAGCAATAAAATGAAGCCGTAAAACAAAGAGGTGAACAGTATGGAACGAATCAGATATATCTTCTCGGAAGCACTTGTGATCTGGGCCTATGCCTGTGTGGTCAGCGGCTATCACGCTGCTGCTGCAGCAATTGCCCTGCTGGCAGCCGGATGCACGGCAGCCGCATTTACAAAACAGGAACATCTGCATCTTCTGCCGGCACTGACGGCGGTATCGCTGGCCGGTCTGATCCTGATCCGGACCTGTCTGCTGAAAGAATATCTGCCGTCCCTCGGCATTGTCATGATCAGCGGCTGTCATACAGCAGTGATGTTCATGCATTATTATCCCCGCCAGACGGAAAAAACATCCCGCGGCATTCTGCTGTGCGGTCTGCTGTATACCGTCCTGGCCATACTGCTGCCTTCCGCCCAGTTCGGCACCAGGGAAATGATCACGCTTCTGCTGCTGATCTTCGGTCCGTCCTGCGGCATGTATTTCTTCAGTCTGATGAAAATCAGCGCCGGAGCAAAACCGGTGGCAGGAAATGCGGCAATGCGTTAAAATACCACTGTTATGACACAGTGGCTGATCCGGCATTTTATTAAAAATCCTGAAGATGTCCATGATGACACAGTCAGGCTTGCATACGGAAATCTGAGCAGTATTACAGGCATTGTCTGCAACATACTGCTTTTTCTCGTGAAATTTGTCATCGGCATGATCAGCGGTGCCATCGCCGTTACCGGTGACGCATTCAATAATCTGACCGATGCCATGTCATGCCTGATATCACTGATCGGCTACCGCTTCGCAGCCAGACCTGCGGACCGTGATCATCCTTTTGGACACGGCCGCATTGAATATATCTTCTCCCAGATCATTGCCGTCATGATCTTCTTTGTCGGCGGTAATCTTCTCCTTACCGGAATACAGCATATCATTCATCCCGAACGACAGATCTTTCACCCGGTCGTCTTCACCGTACTGCTGCTGACAATCCTGGCCAAGCTCTGGCTCAGCCGCTTCAACCGGACCCTTGGAAAGAAGATCGACAGCATTGCCATGCTGGCAACAGCCGAGGATTCCCGGAATGATGTCCTGGCAACCGGAATTGCGGCGGTTTCGATGCTGCTGGCAGGATTTGTCGGAAAGCTGCCGTTTGACGGCATTGCGGCCGTGCTTGTTGCCCTCTATATCCTCTGGTCCGGATACGGCATAGCCGGTGATATTCTTTCCCGCATGCTGGGAAGGCCGGCCGACAGGGAACTGATCGAAAAGATCACGGCCCAGCTGAAAGAACATCCCGAGATCCTCAGCGTGCACGATGTCATCATTCATGATTACGGTGCCGGCCGGATGATGGGTACGGCCCATATCGAGATGGATCAGGAAATGCGCTTCATTGATGCCCATGAAGTAGCCGACAGGGCCGAAAGCGAGATCCGCAGAAAGCACCGGGTCGACATGACCCTGCATATGGATCCGGTAGACCTGAAAGATCCGCGCCGGGCCGGATATGAAAATGTCCTGATGGATATTCTGAAAGATGAGGATCCCCGTATTACGATTCATGATCTGCGTCTGAAAAAGGAAGGAGAGGCAGAGATCCTGGCATGCGAGATCCTGCTTCCGTTTGACACCGATAAGGAAGCGGTGAAACAGAAGGTGAAGCAGAAACTGTTGGAAACATATCCGGAACTGATGACAAAGATCCATTTCGAACATGGCTATGCGGGGGAAAACGAATGAAAAACAGTCTGAAATATCAGCTGCTTCTGATCCTCGGAGCATTTATCTGGGGCAGTGCCTTTGTCGCCCAGTCAGCCGGCATGGATTATATCGGCCCCTGGACATTCACCTGTGTGCGTTCCTTTATTGCCTTTATTGCCCTGAGCATTCTGATGCCGCTGCTGGACAGAATCCGCCATACAGCCCCGCCCAGATCTTCGGAAGAACGCAGGTATCTGCTGAAGGCTTCGCTGTTCTGCGGGGCAGCAGTATGCATTGCGTCCTTTTTCCAGCAGGCCGGCCTGCAGTATACAACGGTCGGCAAAGCCGGATTTCTGACAACCCTGTATGTCGTTCTGGTGCCGGTGCTTTCGGTTTTTCTCGGCCGCAGGATCCGCTGGAATGTATGGCTGGCAGTGCTGGTGGCAATGAGCGGTATCTGGTTCCTCAGCGTTTCTGAAAATGAAGCCCTGGCCTATGGCGATATTCTGCTGCTGATCAGTGCCTTTCTGTATGCCGTGCAGATCCTGACGATCGATCATTTTTCACCCCATACCGATTCTGTGCGTCTTTCCTGTCTGCAGTTTCTGGTCTGCGGATTTCTCTGCCTGCTGCCGGCACTCATCATTGAAAAGCCGACGCTCCAGAGCATTCTTGATGCGGCAGTGCCGCTGCTGTATGCCGGCGTCATGTCGAGCGGCATCGCCTATACGCTGCAGATCGTCTCCCAGAAGAATCTGGAGCCGGCGCTTGCCAGCATCATCATGTCACTGGAGAGCGTATTTGCGGCACTGTGCGGATTTGTCATCCTGCACCAGGTCCTGCTGCCCCGGGAACTGCTGGGAAGCTGTCTGGTGTTTGCCGGTGTTCTGCTGGCCCAGATGCCGGAAAAAAAGCAGACTGTCAGCTGACAGCCTGCCTGTATTCATTACTTTGTACGGATCATCATTTCGGTGATCTTTTTTGTATATGCCACCGGATCTTCAATCGGCAGTCCCTGAATCAGCAGAGCCTGCTGGAAGAGGACATCCGCATAGTCGCTGAGTTCTTCCGGATGTTCCCTGTAGACTTCCTGCAGCTTGCCGAAAATGGCATGGTCAGGATTGATTTCCAGGATCTTGTTGGCCTTGATATTGCCGAGTATATTGTTCGGATCATTGGCCATGTAGCGTTCCATGTCAAGAGAAGGGCCTTCAGCCGCAACAATGCAGACCGGATCATCCTTCAGACGGGAAGAAATGCGTACTTCCTTGACCAGATCGCCGAGCGCTTCCTTCATCGCACCCAGCATGTCCTTGTTTTCTTCCGTCTTTTCTTCCTTGGCTTTCTTTTCTTCATCACTGTCAAGGTCGAGATCAGCCGTTGTAATGGACTGGAACTGCTTTCCGTCATAGTCACGCATCATCTGAATGCAGAACTCATCGATGTCATGCAGGAAGCAGAGCACTTCATAGCCTTTGTCGCGGATTTTTTCCAGAGCCGGAAGGTTGTGGATGTCGTCCAGGGACTTGCCGCAGGCATAGTAGATGACCTTCTGGTCATCCTTCATGTTTTCGGTGTATTCCTTCAGGGTGACGTATTTGCCTTCGCTTTCGGTGCGGAACAGAAGCAGATCCTGCAGCTGTTCCTTGTGCATGCCGAAATCCTTGTAGATGCCGTATTTCAGATTCAGTCCGAATTCATCAAAGAACTTTTCGTACTTTTCACGCTCGTTCTTCAGCATGTCTTCCAGGGCATTCTGAATCTTCTTTTCAACTGACTTGGCAAGGGCTCTGACCTGGCGGTCCTGCTGAAGGATCTCACGCGAGATATTCAGATTCAGGTCATCGCTGTCGATCAGGCCTCTGACAAAGCGGAAGTGCTCAGGCAGAAGGTCCTTTGCCTTGTCCATGATGAAGACACCCTTGGTATACAGCTGCAGTCCGCTTTCATAGGTCTGATACCAGAAATCGGACGGAGCCTTGGAGGGGATATACATCAGTGCCGTATAGGAGATGTTTCCTTCAATATTGTAGTGGATGACCTTGGCCGGATCCTCCCAGTCAGAGAACTTGGTCTTGTAGAACTCATTGTATTCTTCGTCAGTGATTTTGGACTTGTTCTTCTTCCAGAGGGGAATCATGGAATTCAGCGTTTCAGTTTCTTTTGTGTCGATGGTCGCATTTTCATCGGTCGGATCAGGAACTGACTTTGTGACTTCCATGTTGATCGGATAGCGGACATAGTCGGAATACTTTTTGACCAGATCACGGATCTTGTATTCCTGCAGGAAATCAGAATACTTTTCATCGTCGGTATCATCCTTCAGGTCAAGAATGATGCGGGTGCCGATCGTATCCTTTTCAATTTCACTGATGGTATATCCGTCCTGGCCGCTGCTGACCCAGCAGAAGCCTTTGTCAGAAAGGGCGGAACGGGATTCGACAGTAATCTTTTTGGCGACCATGAAGGCGCTGTAGAAACCGACGCCGAACTGGCCGATGATATCAATGTTCTTTGATGCCTTTTCCAGCTGGGAGACGAATTCAGCAGAACCGCTGCGGGCGATGGTGCCGAGGTTCTTTTCCATCTCTTCCGCTGTCATGCCGATGCCGGTATCCTCGATTGTCAGCTGCCGGTTCTGCTGATCACGGATAATGGTGATTGTCAGATCCTTTTTGGCAACCTTGTGATCGTGATCGGTCAGGGAAAGATAGTGACGCTTGTCGAGCGCATCACTGGCATTGGAAATCAGTTCACGCAGGAAGATCTCCTTGTTGGTATAAATGGAATTGATCATCAATTCAAGCAAACGCTTTGATTCAGCTTTAAACTGTTTTTTGGCCATACTGTAAACCTCCTTAGCACTCTAAGTGTTTGACTGCTAAATCATATTAGCACTATCCGGGAGGGATTGCAACATGCCTTTTATGTTATAGTAGGGGCGGAAAAAGGGAGGAAATGCCCATGGGAAAGATCCGTGAAATCAACGTATCTGATCTGGTGCCGCTGATCCGTGAAGCCTGCGGAACAATGGCAGTGCAGTACAGCAGTGATATTCTTGCGGCAATGCGCTGCAGCCGGGAAACAGAAGAAAACGAGCTTGCCCGCTCGGTTCTTGATCTGCTTCTGGAAAATGCTGATATTGCCGTAAAGGAGAGAATTCCGATCTGTCAGGATACCGGCCTGATCATTGCCTTTGCCAGGGTCGGCCAGGATGTGCACTTCTGCGGCGGCAGCTTTGCGGATGCCGTCAATGAAGGCGTGCGTCAGGGTTACCGCGATCATTATCTGCGGGCTTCGGCAGTGGCTGATCCGCTGTATGACCGGATCAATACCAGAGACAATACACCGGCTGTCATTCATTCGGAAATCGTGGAAGGCGACCGGGTTGAAATCACCCTGATGGCAAAAGGCTTCGGTTCGGAAAACAAATCGGCCCTGGCCATGCTGACACCGGCCGACGGGGAAGAGGGAATCGTGAATTTTGTTGTCGACACGGTCCGGAAAGCCGGCCCCAATGCCTGCCCGCCGCTGATCATCGGCGTCGGCATCGGCGGAACGTTTGAAAGCTGCGCCCTGCTTTCCAAAAAGGCTCTGCTGCGGAACCTGAATGAAAGCAATCCGGATGCCAGATATGCAGCCCTGGAAGACCGGCTGCTGCAGGAAGTGAATGCGACCGGCATCGGCCCGCAGGGACTGCATGGAAAGACAACTGCTCTGAAGGTGCAGATCGAACAGATGCCGACACATATCGCCGGCATGCCCTGTGCTGTCAATATCTGCTGCCATGTCTGCCGGCATGCAAAGGTGGTGCTGTGATGAAAAAACTGACACTGCCCCTGAGTTCTGAGGAAAGACGCAGCCTCAGAGCCGGAGAAGGGGTACTCCTGAGCGGCGTGATCTATACAGCCAGAGATGCCGCCCACAAGCGTCTTCATGAAATGCTGGAACGCGGTGAACCGCTGCCGGTTGACCTGCAGAATGCCTGTATCTACTATGTCGGTCCGACACCGGCCAGAGAAGGACAGGCCATCGGCTCTGCCGGCCCCACAACCAGTTCCCGCATGGATCCCTATACACCGGAACTGATTGAAAACGGTGTCCGGGCCATGATCGGCAAGGGCCGCCGCAGTGATGCCGTAAAAGAAGCGATCATCAGCCATGATGCTGTCTACTTTGTGACCATCGGCGGAGCCGGGGCACTGCTTTCGCACTGTATCAAAGAGCGCCGCATGATTGCCTTTGAAGACCTGCTGGCAGAAGCAGTCACCGAACTCAGGGTGGAAGATTTTCCCTGCTATGTCGGAATCGATACCGAAGGGAACGACATCTACGATCTCTGATTATGCATGACAGACCTGCCGGCAAGGCGTATAATCAAATCTGACAAGAGGTTTAAATGATGGAAGTGCTTGAAATGATTCTACATCAGACAGTGCATATCTCCCAGCTGGTTCTGGAAATCATGGGACTGACGGTGATCGTATACAGTTCTATATACTGTTTTATCGGATATTTCCGCGGCGCATCGGTACGGCTTGAACTGGCAAAGCGGCTCGCTCTGGGACTGGAATTTCTGATGGCAGGAGAAATCCTGCATACAATTATCGCTCAGGAAGTTCATGAACTGTATGTGCTTGGCGCCATCATCGTCTTCCGTTTTATCCTCGGCTGGGAAAACAGTCATGAGATAAAGGAACTGGAAGAAGCAGAACAAAAAACGAATTAAGTATAGAAAAAACGGTGCCTCCTGCGGGAAGCACCGATTATTGTTTCGGAAAGATTCTGATCAGGAAGGATGCGGTAACATCCAGATGATCAAGACCGTCCAGCTTGCGGCGGTCGTCATCAGAAGTGTGATAGTAATAGGGCGTCATGGCGAACAGATCCATCACGGCGTCATGATCCAGATGCATGACCTCTGAGATTCTCCGCTCCTCTTTCATGGGGAAGGGCGGTTCATCCTCCGTGTTCAGATAGGGATTCTCATAGAGAACCTGCTTGAGTTCCAGCAGGTGATCAGCAGCCGGTGTGACACTGATGAAAATGCCGCCCGGCTTAAGGATCCGCATGATCTCATCTTTTGCGATCGGCGCAAAGCAGGTCGTCACCAGATCGGCTGATGCATCGGCAAAGGGAAGATCAAAAATTGATGAAACCGTGTACTGGCCGGCAGGATCATTTCTGGCAGCGTGCTTCAGAGCATCGCGGGAAAGATCAAAGCCGTACTTTTCATCACCGCTCAGAGCAGAAGTATAATAGCCTTCGCCGCAAGCCAGATCAACGGTGACCTGATGCGGCAAGGAAGCACTGAGATCAGCCAGGCAGTCTTTCAGAAACCCATAATGGCCGCGGGAAAGAAAGCGGGTGCGGGCTCTGACGCTTTCCGCCGAATCCCCGTGGTTTCCGCCGTGGGAAAGATACAGGTTCAGATAGCCCTGGCGGGCATAATCAAAAGAATGACGGTTTGCACAGACAGCTGTGCGCTCAGTTTTCTGCAGTTCACATCTGCATACAGGACAGCGTAATAACATAGATTGATTATAGCACAGAAAGGGGATTGACTGACAGTCAGTCGAAAGGTAGAATTCAGTTGTAGGAGGTAACCGCTATGCCTGACAGCAAAGACAGTGATGTACGCCGGAATGAATTTGTAGATGCCGCTGAAAAACTGTTTCAGGAAAACGGCATTGTAGATACAACAATCAGTTCCATTGTCAAGGAAATGGATGTTGCCAAAGGTCTGTTCTATTATTATTTCAAGTCAAAAGATGATGTGATCGATGCCATCAGCGAGAAATACAACGAAGTATTCCGGGAGATGCTGAATGCGGCAATGGATCAGGAAGACTATGAATCAAGACTGAAACAATACGTGCATAATTCCGTTCTTTCCTTCCGTGAACTGAACAATAAACTGCAGGGAAAGGGCGGTGAGGTTGACCTGACCGCACTGAGTTCCCGTTCCATCGATGATGCCAAGCAGGAAGCCATCAAGGCGCTGCAGGATCTTCTTGAAGAAGGCAACAGGATCGGGGAACTGACCATTATGCATGCACGATACTATGCCAATATCCTGATCAGCGGTATAGTTGAACTGGTTGAAGAAAACGAAGCAACCGATGAAGAAATCGAATTTATTATCTATGATCTGATTGAAAGGGCAGGCAAGGACTGAAATGAGTGAAGATCTGAACAAGAAAATCAATGATATCGCCCAGAAGGTAGGAAAAGCTGTGGAAGACAGCAGCAAATCTGTTCTGGATACACTGAATGAAACCGGCAGAAAGGTTCTGGACACGCTCGATACGGAAAAGAAGAAGGCTGAGATCCGTTCGGAAATCGGTCATAATTCACGCGATCTGAGCAAAGCCTATGAGAAGCTCGGCCGTGATTATTTCACAGCGAAAATGGCCGGCCATGACCTCAGTTCGAACAATGAGACCTTCAATCTGATCCGTTCCAAGGAAAAGGTAATCGAACTGCTGAATGAAAAGCTGGATCTGATTGAAAAAGAAGAAAATAAATAATTCTTAAGAAGCAGGGCAGATGAAAATCTGCCTTTCCTTTTTCAGTCATGTTATGATAGTTGCGGAACATTCTTTTCTGTTCAGGGGTAAGAAATATGTTAAAGGCAATTTTGAGGTTTTTCAGGAATGTGCTGATCGGAATCGCAGTCCTGGCGATCTTCATTCTGGCAGCCGGATGGATTATCATAAACAAGACAGCCTATACGCCGGAAAGCTGGGAAGAAATCGAAATCAGCGGCCGTTCGGAGAATGTCATTTCTCCCGGTGCGTCGCTTTCCATTCTGACTTGGAACATCGGCAATGGCTCAAGCGGAAGCGATGCCGACTGGTTCCTTGACGGCGGCAAGAATGTCGTGACGACGACAGAAGAACGCGTCAGGGAAAATACAGATACGATCATCGCCCAGCTGCATGAATGGAATCCGCAGGTCATGCTGCTGCAGCAGGTTGATTTCAATTCCACCCGCAGCTATTACTTTGACGTGCAGAATACGATCAGCGATTCATTTGAAGAGACCGGAAGTTCCTTTGCGCTTGACCACAAGGCGCATCTTGTGCCGTGGCCATGGCCGATGATCGGCAAGATCAAGGGCGGTTCCATGACCCTTTCCCAGATCAATCAGAACTATGCCGAGCGTTATGCCCTGCCGGTGAACGTAAAGAAGCCGGACAATCTGTTTACGGTAAGACCGTGCATGCTGGTGACAAGGTATCCGGTCTACGGTGTCGAGCAGGAGCTTGTCATTGTCAATGTCCGTATGATCGCCTACGATCATCCGGAAGACATCACTGCCCAGATGACAGCGCTGCGTGACTATATGAAAAAAGAATACGAAGAAGGAAACTTCGTCATTGCCGGCGGTGATTTCCATCAGTCCTTTGCCACGGAAGAAAACAGTTTCCCGGTTGTTGAAGGACGCTGGCAGCCGGGTGCAGTTGCCCGTGACCTGTTTGAGGAAGGCTGGAATGTCACGACCGGAGGCGGCGGAATTCCCAGCGAACGTTCACTGAACCTGCCGTATAAGGAAGGCACGCAGGAACAGATCCAGCTCAGTCTGACCGACGGATTCATCACCAGCCCCAATGTCAGAGTTGACGGTGCCGAGGTCAAGGATCTGCAGTTTGTCAGCTCAAATCACAATCCGGTGCTGCTGCGCGTTACTCTGCAGTAACAGAAATACAGTTTCGAGGATGCCGGCAGGCATCCTCTTTTAAAAAGAAGGAGGGAACAGAAATGAAGAATGATATCTGCAGCCGCTTCCGCTTCCGTGCCATCCGCCGGGAAGAGGCCGAAATCGCTGCCGACATGGAACAGATCTGCTTTCCGCCGCATGAAGCATGTTCCAGAGAAAACATGATCAGAAGAGTGAATAAAGATCCCGGAATGTTCATCGTTGCCGAAGAAAAGGATACCGGCCGGCTCTGCGGCATGATCAACGGCATGCCGACAGATGCCGCTGTCTTTTCCGATGCTGTCTTTACCGGCTTTGATCTGTATTCAGAAAACGGCAGAAGGATGTTTCTGGCCGGTGTTGAAGTGCTTCCTGCATACCGTCATGCCGGCCTGGCCCATGCCATGATGGATGCCTTTCTGAAACGGGAAAAGGAGAAGGGCAGGGAACAGGTGCTTCTGACATGTCTGGAAGAAAAGATCCCGTTCTATGAAAGCATGGGATACCGTGACTGCGGTCTTTCAGCATCATCCTGGGGAAATGAAACCTGGCATGAAATGACAATTGATCTGCAGGAGAAGCCGGCATGCTGAGCATCCTGCTGTATATTCTCGCCGGCATCTGCCTGCTGTACGCTCTCTTTCTGACCGATCCTGAAACCGGCTCGCCGTTTTTCATCATCTGGTATGTGCTTGCGGCAGCCTTTGCGGCAGCGGGATATCTGACAGCCGCATCACTGTGGCATCTGATCCCTTCCTGGATTCTGATTGGCGGCGCCCTGATCCTGGCCGTGATTCTGCTTCTGCTTGCGCTTGCGGCCGGCAGGATCCTGAGTGCCTTTCATCAGAAAACGCCGGAAGATCTGGATCTGCTGATTGTCCTTGGTGCCCTGGTGCATTCCTACGGACCAAGCCGGGTTCTGCAGTACCGCCTGGATGCGGCGGCCGACTATCTGAAACGAAATCCCCGCACCCGCTGCATTGTCAGCGGCGGACAGGGTGCCAATGAACCCTGCCCGGAAGGAAAGGCCATGAAGGAATATCTGATATCCAAAGGCATCGAAGGGGAAAGAATACAGGAAGAAAACTGTTCGGAAAGCACATATGAAAATATTCTGTTCAGCCGCGAGCTGTGCGATCCCGAACATGACAGAACAGCCATCGTCACCAATGAATTCCATCTCTGGCGCGGCATGGCGCTGGCCCGCAAAGCCGGCTTTAAGCATGTATACGGCCTGGCCGGAAAGTCCAGGGCAGTCTATATGCCGAACAATTTCCTGCGCGAATGCTGTGCCCTGATCAAAGATGCAATCTGCGGCAATCTGTAAATATACTCAGTGAAACGAAAAAGAGGAGCGGATCATCAGATCCGTCCCTCTGTCTTTTTCAGTGCAGGTCTTCATTGCTCAGCAGCATCGTGATGTCAGACACCCTGTCATTCTGCACATCGAATGACAGATTGTAGTAGTCATATCCGCTTCCGTCCGGAGCTTCAACAGCAATGCGGTATTCATCTCCGAATGAATACTGGTAGGTGCTGTATTCATAGCCCTGTCGGTTCAGATCCTCCTGAACATACTCAAACAGAGTACCGGGTGAATGCCAGCCGCCGACGGTCATTTCATAGGAGGAGGAAGAAATGCCGATGATCTTTCCCTGTTCAAGAGGCACGGTTGTTCCGTCCGGAGAAACCACCAGCAGCACGGCGTCGTTTTCACCGTATTCATTTTTCAGGGTCAGCCGTACCGGTTCAGCGCCGACTTCCGTAATTTCCTCGCTGAAGGCATCCTTGTCGATCACATGCGTGTTGAGGTTGAATTCGGAAAACGAAACCGGCAGGGAATAATACTCGCCGGAAAAGACAAAGCCGGGCTTGCCGATGTCATCAGAGAGCTGTTCATATGCATCTGAATAGTCATAATCGTCATAATTCTCTTCAACGACATATGCCCCGGAATAGTCATCCTCTGCCGTATTGGCTGCGAAGATGCCGACGGCCAGAGCTGTTGCGGCAATTGCCCCGGTCACAAGCAGAATCACGGCAAGGGCAGGACGGCGGCTGTTTTTCTGCCGCTGATAGCTGTAGAGATCCTGTTCCACCTGATCGCTCAGGCTGCTTTGCGGCTCTTCTTTTTTCTCTTTTTCCTGAGAATCCAGATAGTCATTCCAGAGATCCTGCTGAAAGGAATCTTCTGCGTTTCGGCGGTCATACTGATTCTGATCCATTGGCGGCCTCCTTCTGTTTCATTCTTGCGGCATAGGAATAGATGCATCCGCAGTAATCCTGGCGGTAAAGATCATAGGCATCACAGATGGCATTGGATTTCCTCTGTCCGTCATTTTTCTTGAAATCAGAACAGAAGTATTTCGTATTGCTGTATTTCTCCTGCAGCTTCAGGCCAATCTGATTCAGCTTCTGGGAATCCTTCTGGCGGGAAAAGGTCATGACAGTCGTGAAGTAATCAAAGCCGTGTTCATCGGCATAGCGGAAACCTTCGTCCATGCGCTTTTCATAGCAGGCAAAACAGCGTTTCCATCCTTCCGGATCATCTTTTCTTTCCTGCAGGGAAAGGTTATAGGTTTCATTGTCATAAGGAGTGACAATCAGCGGAATCGAATCATTCCAGCGCTCCTTCAGATACCGCTTCAGTTCGGAAAGCCGCAGATCATGTTCTGCTGAAGGATAGATGTTGGAATTGTTGTAGATCAGTGTGACATCAAATACATCGCTGAGAAAATCCATCGGCCAGCAGGCACAGACCACACAGCAGGCATGAAGCAGGATCGAAGGCTTTGTCTGCCGCTGCTTCAGCTGTTCCATTTCCTTCAGAGCCAGCAGGTGATAATTCACCTTGCCGGAAGATTTCCGGCCGAGAATATAGGCGAGGTATTCCTCACGGTCATTCATTGGTGATCAGCATGCAGTCACCGAAGGAGAAGAAGCGGTATCTCTCTTCGACCGCATGACGGTAGGCGGCAAATGTGAAATCGTATCCGGCAAAGGATGCGATCATCATGATCAGCGTTGACTTGGGCAGGTGGAAGTTCGTCAGCATGCCGTCAATGGTATGCCATTCATAGCCCGGATAGATGAACAGTGTTGTTTCGCCGGAACAGGCCTGAAAGCTTCCGAAGCGGTTCCATACCGATTCCACCGTTCTTACGGAAGTAGTGCCGATGGCAAAGATGCGGCGTCCTTCCGCCTTGGCCTGATTGAGAATGTCGGCGGTTTCCTGCGGCATCTCATAGACTTCACTGTGCATGACATGATCGGCGATGACTTCCGTATCCATCGGCCGGAAGGTTCCGAGTCCCACATGCAGAGTGACTTCGGCAATGATTACGCCCTTGTCACGCAGCTTCTGAAAAATCTCCGGGGTAAAGTGCAGGCCGGCAGTCGGAGCAGCGGCTGAGCCGCGCACCTTTGCATAGACCGTCTGATAACGCTCAGGATCATCCAGCTTTTCGCGGATATACGGAGGCAGGGGGACATTGCCGAGTTCATCCAGGATTTCATTGAAGATGCCGTCATACAGCATCTTCATCTTCCGCAGTCCTTTTTCCCCGACCTCGGTGCACTGAGCCTTCAGTCTGCCGTCATGGAAGGAGATGACCGTTCCCGGCTTGATGACCTTGGCATTGCCTGCCAGGCATTCCCAGATGTCGTCTTCCTCCTGTCGGAGCAGAAGCAGTTCAACATGGGCGCCGGTTTCTTCCTTGGTGCCGAACAGCCGGGCGGGAATGACACGGGTATTGTTGCGGACAATGACATCGCCTTCATGAAAGTAATCAATGATGTCATAGAAATGCCGGTCTTCGAAGGTTTCGGTATTTTTGTGCAGCACCAGCATCCGCGAAGCCGTACGGTCCTTCAGCGGTGTCTGGGCAATCAGTTCCTTCGGAAGTTCATAGTCAAAATCACTTGTTTTTGTATATTTCATCAGAAGCCTCTTTCGTCGAATTTCATGTTGTGCAGTGTCTCTTCCCTGAAGTCATTGAAGCGGTCTTCACGGATGGCTCTGCGGGCATCTTCCATCAGACGCACCAGGAAGCGGGTATTGTGGATCGACATCAGTCTGGTGCCGAAGCCTTCATCGGTGCGGTGCAGATGGTTCAGATATGCCTTTGTATAGTTTCGGCAGCAATAGCAGTCACACTGCGGATCAAGCGGTGTGAAGTCTTCCTTATACATTGCCTTGCGGATGTTGATGCGTCCCTGGGAAGTCATCAGCGTGCCGTGGCGGGCAATTCTGGTCGGCAGGACGCAGTCGCACATATCGATATTCATGGCAACAGCTTCCAGCAGGTCATTGACGGCACCGACGCCCATCAGATAGCGGGGCTTGTCAAAGGGAAGCTTTTCCTGCGACCATCTGACCATGCGGTACATTGTTTCCTTGTCTTCACCGACGGATGTGCCGCCGATGGCATAGCCGGGGAAGTCCATTTCCACCAGCTTTTCGGCACAGTAGTGACGCAGATCCTCATAGTCGCCGCCCTGGACAATGCCGAAGACGGCCTGTTCATCCGGACGCTGGTTGGCATCAAGGCCGCGCCTTGCCCAGCGCAGTGTCCGCAGCATCGACTGCTCGGCATATTCGCGGGTGGCCGGGAAGGGGATGCATTCATCAAAGGACATGATGATGTCGGCACCGATCTTGTTCTGAATCTGAATCGATTTCTCCGGTGAGAGAAACAGCATGTCGCCGTTCAGGGTATTCTTGAAGGTGACGCCTTCCTCGCTGATCTTTCTGGTATCGGCCAGTGAGAAGACCTGGAAGCCGCCGCTGTCCGTCAGCATCGGTCCGTGATAGTTCATGAACTTCTGCACGCCGCCGGCCTTGGCAACGACATCTTCACCGGGCCGCAGCCAGAGGTGATAGGTATTGGCCAGAACAACGCCGGCGCCGAGATCATAGAGCTCTTCAGGCGAAAGAAACTTGACGGTGGCCTGGGTGCCGACCGGCATGAACATCGGTGTTTCAACATCACCGTGCGGGGTATGAAGGATGCCCGTCCGGGCACCTGACTGTCTGCATATATGGGTAACTTCAAATGTAACTGGATTCATGATTTCCTCATTTCTGCCATCTAGTATAACAAAGATTTGCCTCGCATGCGCCCTTTGCAGAGCACATGTTATAATACTGATATGAGATCGCAGTCAATCCGCATCCGCAATCTTCCTTCTGATCAGACAGTCCGTCATACCGTGCATGTCAAGCCGACGGCTATGATGGTGGTTTTCCTGCTGGCGGGAGTGATCATGCTGTTTATGAAACCGTATCTTGTTCTGGCAGCGATGACGATGATCCTGCTGGCACTGTTTTCACTGTTCATCATGCCGGATCGGAAACTGTGTGAATTCACCGATGAATACATGGTGCTCTACAACCAGACAGACCGCAGCCGCTGTTTCATGGTCTACTGGGAGGATATTGTTTCCTGGCGCTATGAGTGGCATGCCTCCTATGATCAGCTGGTTATTTTTCTGACTGACGGAAGCACCCAGGTCCAGGAAATGTATTCGCGTCTGAGCATCCAGTATTATATGGACAGGTATGCGGAAGGAAAAGAAGTCAAGAACAGCGGCATCAAGAGGATGAAACCATGAAACTGATCGATCCGGAAGCAGTTGAACTGTGCCGCAGGGAAATGCTCTGCGAAAATGACTATGACGATATGAGCCAGATCTTTGACATGTTCGGAGACAGCACCCGGCTGAAGATCATGAGTGCTCTGTTTACCCATGAACTGTGCGTGTCCGATCTTTCGGCACTGCTGGAAATGAGCACCAGTGCCGTCAGCCATCAGCTGGCCTCGCTGAAGAAGACCAAGCTGGTGCGGACCCGCAAGATCGGCAAGAACGTCTATTATTCCATGGCGGATGAACATATCGAAAATATCTACCGCATGGCATACGAACATATCAAGGAATGAAAATCTGTGCAATCGACTTTGAAACCGCCAACCGTTCCATGGCCAGTGTCTGTGCTGTCGGCATCAGCATCATGGAAGAAGGGGCAGTTTCGGAAAGCTACTACTCCCTGATCCGTCCCGAAAGTGACCTGGGCGGATTTTCACCGATGAACATTTCCGTGCACGGCATCCGTCCTGCCGATGTCAGAAATGCCCCGGACTTCCGGACTGTGTACAGAGAAATGGAACCGTTTTTTGAAGATGCCCTGATTGCCGCTCACAATGCCCGCTTCGACATGTCCTGCCTGAAGGCCGCATGCCGGCACAGCGGCCTGCCGGTTCCGCATCTGAGATATTTTGATACCGTAGAACTTTCCCGCCGTGTCTTTCCGCAGCTGGAGCACCACCGGCTCAATGACATGTGCGATTATCTGCATGTTGAACTCGATCACCACAATGCCCTCAGCGATTCCGCCGGCTGTCTGATGATCGTCGCTCACGTCATGAATCTGACCGGCATTTATGAGCCGGAAGAACTGCTTGAAGCCTGCCGCACACGCATTTTTGAACTGTAAATGAAAAAATTTTCATTTATTTGAAATTGTTTACATAAGATAGACGGCAGGATATAATCATCATAGTTGCAAAGGGGTTTTTACAATATGGCTGAATATGAGAACAATGCATATTTCTGGCAGAAAGTCGACGCACTGTTTCTGTCCAGCGGCATTACGCTTTTCCGCAAAAAAGGAGATGTGCATCCTGTTTTTGCAAATCTGATCTATCCGACGGATTACGGTTATGTCAATGACACGCACAGTGTCAGCGGCGACGGTGTATCTGTCTATGCCGGCACCGGCAACCGCAATATCATCACCGCGCTTGTCGTGGCTGCCGATATTCTGGCCAAGGAACTCGATGTCAAGGTTCTGGTCGGCTGTTCCGAACAGGAAACCGACGATGTGCTGCGCTTCCTGAATCAGACCGATTATCAGAAGACCGTTCTGATCCGGCGCGGCAGTCAGATCCCGGCCTGGGGCATATCCGATAACTGATCACAGAACAGCTTTGCGCTGTTCTTTCTTTTCTGAATGCGGAGGCATGTATGAACAGAGAAAACGGTATCCGGTACTTCATTGAACATCAGCTGACCAGAAACTGGTTCTTTCAGGATGGTCTGCAGTTTACATCAGTTCTGACGGAACGGAGAGAAATCTATCCGGCCATGGTCCGTCAGGTCTATCAGGAGAATGGTGCTGAGTGTCCGTTTACCGATGACATGTTCACCATTGCTGCACTGCATCTGGAAGGGGATGTCTTCTGTCTCAGCATCCGCATGCCGGAGCCGGAACAGGAAGGCGACTGCCTGCAGATTCTGATGATATATACCGGCAGCTTCAGCCGCCGGGCCTACTATACGATCGAATACGGCGAATCGCTGTTCAGCGGTCAGAAGCTGACATGGTGCTGTGAATGGAGTGAAGAGGGAGAACACCGCAGCTGGGGACAGTGCAGTCCCGAGCCGCTGGAATGCCTCAGAAAATGCTGTGAGCTCTTCTGTGAAAAGGAATGAATCATCATAAAAGTGTCTCTGCATATCATGCAGAGACACTGTTTTTTTATCTGATTCAGTTGGCAATGCGCTGGTGCGGGGCATAGCTTCCCGGCTGCAGGGCAGCGAAATGATAGCCGTTCTCCAGACCCCAGGTGATGATCTTTTCAACTGCTCTTACGGAATAGTCCTTGACATCATGCTGGAGGACAACGGAAGGAACACCGGCACTGCTGCATGCCTGAATGCCGGCAATGACATTCTGATAGACCTGTTCGGTATCGGTGGTGTTGCCGGCATCACCGCTGGAAACATTCCAGTCGAAGTAGATCAGGCCTCTGGCATACGACTGTTCGCTCAGACGCGACATGATGCCGGAGTTATAGTTCATCGAAACGGTATTGGAAGAGCCGCCCGGGAAACGGAACATTGAGGAATACGATCCGGTCTGGGCTGCAATCACTTCATTCTGACGGTTGAAATCCGCCCAGTAATTGTCTTCCGAGGCATATACATAGGAATAGTTGTGCGTTTCTGTATGGACTGCCACGGTATGTCCCTGCTGGGCTTCCAGTGTCATGCAGTAGGCATAGGCAGGATAGGCAGAAGTCGTAAAGAAGGTTGCCTTGACATTGTACTGTGCCAGAATGCCGAGCAGTTCCTCGGTATAGGCATAGGGACCGTCATCGAAAGTCAGGTAGATCGTCATGTTGTCTTCCCCGGCAGCGCCGTTGTTTGCCGGCCGCGGCTTGACATGAACCAGTCTGGAGACTTCGCTGCTGTTGCCGTGTTCATCCGTAACGGTATAAGTCAGTGTATAGTCACCGGCCGCGGAGGTATCAACGGAACCGTCAACCTTGACGGCAGCCGTGACATCGCCGTCGACATCATCAACTGCCTGATAGTCGTTGTACCAGGATCCGCCGACAAAGACCGTTTCTTCCGCATCTCCCTGCGGGAAAGTGATTTCCGGACCCCTGCGGTCATCGTAGATGATGGTGCGGGTAACGGTGGTTTTGTTTCCGTAGGTATCGCTGACCGTGTACTTGACACAGTCCTTATAGGCTGTGCGCTGAACCTTTTCGCTCAGATCGCCGTCATAGTTGTCACTGGCACTGTAGCCTTCTTCTTCATATTTATGGCCGAAGGGCGTGTATCCATCAGGATCGGAAACGAGGGTTATGACCGGAGGTTCCGGATCCACAATATTGACCTTTCTTGTCGCTTTGGCATCAATGCCGCGGAAGGATGTCCGGTAGACAACGGTATAGTGACCGGGAATCCTGTCATCGACATTGCTTTCTGCTGTCAGTTCCAGATCCTTGTGCAGAAAGGGAATCAGACTCTCGTGATAATAGGCTTCGGCACCTTCATCCTGATAGCTGTTTCCGTATTCCACATCAACCGTTTCCTCACCCTTGATATCAATCGTTACTTCATGACGGTTGAAGAGAAGGAAGCAGCCGGCCAGTAGAGCAATCAGAACAGGAATCAGAAGCAGATATATCCGCCCGGACGGGTTCTTTTTCTGTTTTCTTTTTTTCATACCAGAAAACATTGTACCACGATTGTACACGATCATTGCATAAGGACAGAAAAAAGCATGCCGCAACGGCATGCTTTGAAGATCAATATGGTTCGCCGGTAAAATTGAGGCGGAAATCGGCATCGCTGTGAGATGCCAGGAGCCGTCTGGCCAGCTGTACTGCTTCACTGTAGAGTTCCGGGAAGGAGGCACTGATCGTCCGGCTCTGATCGAATGCCAGCGGATAGGATATATGGGCTTCGTTGATGACCGACCTGTCATCATGTCCGAACAGCATCATGCCGCTGAAAGAGTGGGGCAGCCGCAGCAGTTTTTCCGTATTCCATATCAGGCCCTGCTTGTTTTTCCCCGGCTTCAGGAATTCCGTCCAGAAGGAAATCTGGGCAATCGTTTCATTGATGCGGGATTTGCTGATATCAATATGATAGACGCTTTTGAAGAGGCCGCAGTACAGGTTTGTCAGCTTGCGGCGTGATTCTTTGTCCACCTTCAGATCCTGATAGACATTGTAGGACCAGATGTCGCGGTTCTTCTGATTCAGGATCCAGGCATCGATGTCGCCCTCCATCGTGACATGGGCTTCGCCTTCATGAATGCCGGTTTCTTCATGCTTTTTTCTGGCAACGGCACAGATCAGGGGATGGGCAATGCTGTCGAGGGCATAATGGCAGAGAAAGCCGAGACAGTAGCTGCGCAGATCGGGATCCCGCATGCCGTAGCGGTCAAAATAGCTGACGGTCTCGGCAACCCTGGTATCGTGCATCAGGTTGCCGTATTTTTTCAGTGATCCCGGAAGCAGGGAAGCTCTGGAAAAAAAGAATATATCCGGGCCCTGGGAGCCCAGCAGGAACATGTTCCGGTTGGTGATCATATCCTGGACCATCGGATCCAGACTGCGGTAGACGTCTTTTGCAAATTCAACATGGGTGGTTGCTGCCGGCATAAATTACCTCTTCATTACACTTTCTTCAATTTCTTTCATGACTGCTGCCAGTCCGGCAGCTTTCTTCAGCGGCAGCGAACATACTGCCACGCGAATGCCTTTGCTGACGGCAACGGTATAGATGTGCCTGTCCATGAAGGCCTGATGTACAGCATCACGGACAGCATTGTCTTCGATCTTCAGGGTGATAAAGAAACCTTCCCGGTAGGGATAGACTTCCAGACCGCAGGCGGCTGCTTCCTGAAGGAAGATATCGGAGCGCTGCTTCATCAGATCGATATACTTCTGCTTTTCTGCTTCGAATGCTTCCCGGTTTTCGCGCACCGCCCAGGTGAAGTTTTCCATGGCCGCATTGGGAATGTTGGACCAGATGGAGCGGGCTTTCTTCTCCAAAACGATTTCCGCTTCCCGCACATCTTCAGCTCTGCGGGCAAGGATGATGGCTGCACCGCAGCGCAGGCCGTAGCTTGTCATGGTCTTTGAGCAGCTGAAGCATACCGATATCATGACACCCGGACTGATTTCATTGAATGCTTCCATATAGTCACGGGAATGATCAGGATCATAGGAGTAGTCGATATAGGCAATGTCATTGATCAGAATGCAGGGTCCTTTTTCCGAACATTCATTCAGAAATTCGATCAGATCCATCCATTCCTCTTTTGACATGGAATATCCGGTCGGATTATGGCAGGGATCATTGACAACGACAACAGCCCGGCCTTCTTCCGCCATGACTTTTTCTACCTTGCCTTTCAGATCGGAGAGGGTAAATGTACTGCCCTCAAACATTCTGTAGGTTTCGCATCTGATTCCGTTTTCATGCGCCATCAGGCTGTAGCTGCCCCAGGCAATTTCCGGGATGATCAGGGTTTCACCTTCATCGAGAAAGGAAGTGACGGATATGGAAACAGCACCGCTGCCGCCGGTTGAGGCAATGACGGTGCCGCAGAGATCCACCTTGTCCTGCAGCACCCAGTCCCAGACGGCTTCGCGGTAGGATGGGTTGCCGGTAAAGCTGGCCGCATAGGCTGCCTTGATGCGGTGGTCGATGGCATCATAATGATCAAAGACCGTATCGAATGCAACAAGTTTTCCGTCTTCACCGAACAGTGATCCGATGGTTGCATCGGTGACATTTTCTGCGCCGTTTTCGGTCTTATCCTTGGCGGCAGCAGCGACGATGCTGAAGACGGTGTCGACGATCGGTGTAAGATCAGCTTTCTTTCTGACAAATGCCATGAAACGTTCCTCCTTATTCTTCAAACAGATAGGTGCCGATGCGGACCATGCCTGATCCGCATCGCAGGGCGGTTTCATAATCGCTGCTCATGCCCATTGACAGGATATGGATCTCTTCGCCGTATTTCTCCTGCAGTGAGAGGAACAGTTTGTGTGCTTCGCTGAATACCTCGCTGATGCGTTTCTCATCATCGGTATGCGGACCCATGACCATGATGCCTTTGATCTGCACATGCTCAAGAGTACGGCAGTGTTCAAACAGGGCATCGGCCTGATCAGCGGGCAGTCCGCTCTTGTTGGTATCTTCGCCGGCCAGATGAAATTCTGCCAGCACCGGCATTGTCTTATCAATGCGGGCAGCTTCCTTTTCAATGACATCGGCCAGTTCAATGCTGTCAAGCGACTGGATCATGGCTGTCACCGGCAGGATCCTGCGCACCTTGTTGCGCTGCAGATGACCGATGAAATGCCATTCGATATCCCCGGGAAGAACTTCTGCCTTGGCCAGAAGCTCATCCGCCCGGTTTTCAGCGAAGATCCTTTCGCCCAGTTCGTAATAGGAAAGAATCTCCTCAGTGCTGCGGTGCTTGCTGACAATGCAGAGGGATGCTCTGCCGGCAATATTCTTTTTTACCAGGTCATAATGGTCACGAATCATATAAGGAATTATAGCACGGACCGGGAAAAAGGAGCGTATCGTATCACGGCAGCTGTCATATAAAAAAATGAACCATGAAGGTTCATCTGAATGGAATCGGAACAGTGTTTTCCTGAGGAATCAGGCTGCGGTGCTTCAGAATCGGGATCATGACGGAAAAGACAAGCACCAGGGCAATGATTTCCAGCGGCAGCAGCACCGTGTTCTTGATCAGGCTGTTGGCCGCATAGTAGAGGAATCCTTTGGAATACAGCATGGCTGACCAAAGCGATCCCATCAGGACATTGACGAAATAATTGAGAATGATCTTGGCACATGCCAGTTTCAGAACGGTGATCTTCTGATTGTAGAGGAACATGCCCCAGATCATTGCGCCGATCATGGCTGTCAGCGTATAGCCGAAGAAGAACGGGCCGCTCGGAAACAGCATGAAGCCGATCAGGTCGGCAATGGCACCGCTGACAATGGCAGCTGCCGGACCGATGATGGCACCTTCAATGCTGGTGACCAGAAAGGCGACGCTGATGCGCAGATTCTCCGCCACCGGAATAAACATGCTGGAGACGACCACATGCAGGGCAATGAAGACTGCCATGATTGCCAGGTATTTTGTGTTTTTGAGATAAGATGCAGATTTGATCCATGTTTCTTTTCTGAACATAAAAACCTTCTCCTTTCTCCATCACATGAAGTCCGGGAAGGCACATTTCACATAATGGGATATGTAATATCAACCGCAAGCATAAATGCTCTTCGTCCGTGAAGATCCCTGATTCACAGCACTTGACGCCGTATTACATGCATACATTAACATAATACCGGCGTCTGTCAACAGTTTGGAACTGACAGGGATGCGTGATAGAATGATAGACATGATAAAAACAGCTTTGGCATGTGAAAATCTGAATCTTCTCCCGCGCCTGAAGGAAGCCGGTGCCGATGAAGTGATCCTGGCTCTCGAGGATGGTGTTTTCAGTGCCCTGAAAACATTTGCGGCAGATGAGATCATCCGGGCATCTGCAGCAATTCATGAACTGGGAATGCAGGTCTCGGTGCTGATGAATAGGCTGCTGCCGGAGGCGGAAGCCGCATCCTTTCAGAATCAGATGCTGTGGCTGCTGGAAGAAGGCATTGACAGAATCATCGTTGCCGATCCCGGCCTGCTGCAGAAAGCATCAGAGAAGGGCTGCCTGGACCGTCTGATCTATGACCCCGGCACCCTGATGACAAACGTGCATGATGTCCGCTTCTATCACGATCTGGGACTGTCTTCCGTGACCATATCCCAGCTGCTGACGGCTGAGGAAATCGAAGCGATCGCAAAGGAAGTACCGGACTGCTCACTTTCTGTCTTCGGACATCAGATGATGAGCGTTTCTGCCCGGCCGCTGCTTTCCGCCTACGGAATGCAGCCCGGAATCACGGATCTGAAAAACCGCCGGAATCTGTATATGCGGGAAGAAAAAAGAGAAGAGAAAATGCCTGCCTGGGAAAATGAATATGCGGCCATGATCTACAGCGACTATATTCAGGATTCCCTGGACCGGCTTGCATCGTTTGCCGAAGCCGGCATTGCCCGCTTCGTGTTTGACGGTGTATTCCTGCCGGAAGAGATGGGCCTGGATGCCCTGAAAGCCGCAAAGGCAGTTCTTGCCGGCAATGCTGAGGCAAAGAAAGAATTCAGAGAGAAATACAGCGGCATGCCGCTGACGGACGGATACTATGGGATTAAAACCATTAAATGAAAACATCAGGAAACCGGAGCTTCTGGCACCGGCCGGCGATCTGAAGCGCTGTCTGACTGCCATTCGCTATGGAGCGGATGCCGTATATATCGGCGGCCGTTCCTTTTCGCTGCGCTCACGGGCTTCCAATTTTTCGATGGATGACATCCGCGAAGCCTGTGCCTTTGCAAAAAGCCACGGCGCCCGCATCCATGTCACCGTCAATATGATTCCCCATGACGAAGACTTTGAAGGTCTGAAAGAATATCTTATCCAGCTCCAGGATGCCGGCGTTCATGCCGTGATCGTTGCCTCAGCCGCAGTCATGCGTCTGGTGCGCGAATGTGCCCCGCAGCTGGAAGTGCACTGTTCGACCCAGCTGTCTGTGACCAATGCGTCCGCCGCCTGTTTCTTTGCCGAACAGCTCGGCGCCGACCGCGTCGTTCTCGGCCGGGAATGCTCGATTGAAGACGTCCGCAGGATCACGGAAAAATGCCCGGCGGAAACCGAGGCCTTCATTCACGGCGGCATGTGCGTCAACTATTCCGGCCGCTGCACGCTGTCCAACCGCATGACGCTGCGCGATGCCAACCGCGGCGGCTGTGCCCAGAGCTGCCGCTGGCTCTATCATCTTTACAGCGGCGAAGAGGAACTGTCTGAGAAGCAGCTGATGACCCTTGGCTCCAAGGATCTGATGTGTGCGGAATGGATCTGGCCTCTGATCAGTGCCGGCGTCTCTTCCTTCAAGATCGAAGGAAGAATGAAAACCGAATACTATGTGGCATCGATCGTCAGTGCCTACCGGCATCTGATCGATGAACTGTGTGAAAACGGCGGACCGCTCAGCGAAGAAAGAATGGCATGGCACCGGCGGCAGATCATGTTTGCCGAAAACCGCGAAACATGCGGCGGTTTCTACGGCGGCAGGGCTGATGAAACATCGCTGATCTATCACATGACCAGCAATGCCGATGTCAATCATGACTTCCTCGGCACGGTAAAATCGTTTGATCCTGAGAAGGGCACGGCGGTGATCGAAACCCGCAATGTCTTTGCCGTCAATGATACGGTGCAGATGCTTTCTCCCTATGCCGTCAATGACAGCTTTGCGATATCCGCGATCCGAAGTGAAGACGGAGAAGAGCTGACAGCCAGCCGGAGACCGATGGTCTGTGTTGAAATACCGGTGCCGTATGAAGTTCATGAAGAAGATATACTTCGGAGGGTAAGATGATCATTGAAGGAAATGTCAGTGTCAAGGCAGCACTGCTCGGACAGCAGCGCCGGACACTCAGACTGTATGCCGACCGGGACAAGCATGACCGTGATCTGGCCTTTATCATTCACCGGGCCGAAGAACGGGGTGTCCCGGTGGAATACATGAAGCGGGAGGAAATCGATGCCATGGCAAGCGGACGGACGCACGGCGGTCTGCTGGCGGAAGTGACGAATGCCCGGTGGCAGACACTTTCCGATGTTCATGATGATCTGCCGTTCTATGCCCTGGCAGAAGGGGTGGAAGACCCGTTCAACCTCGGCTATATCATGCGTACGCTCTACAGTGCCGGCTGTTCCGGTCTGCTGCTGAGAAAGCGCGACTGGCAGAATGCCGAAAGCACCATTATCCGCTCCAGTGCCGGCGCCAGTGAATATCTGAATGTCATTCCCTGTGACGATCTTGTCAGTGCCGTGCGCACACTGAAGGAACAGGGTGTCATCTGCTATGCGGCAATGCGGAAAGATGCTGTCGTATACCATGAAGCAGACATGAAGAAACCGCTGCTGATCGCCATCGGCGGGGAAATGCGCGGGCTTTCCTCAAAGCTTCTGAAGGAGATCGATCAGAATATCTATATTCCCTATGCCAACGATTTTCGCAATGCCCTCAACGCTGCAGCCGCGACAGCAGTGCTGGCCTTTGAGGTGCAGCGGCAGCGCGGCATCTGATACAGAAAGGAACAGTTATGAAACTGGAATTCCGTCCCATTCATGAGAATGATGAACTTCTGCCGGCAGCGGTCAGTGCGTTTCTGATGCCGTATGCAGAAAAATATGAAATCTGTGCGGCAGAAATTGATCCGGCCTTTGCTGACGGCGAAAACATGCACGTGCAGTACGGTGTCCTCTATGAAGAAGAACTGAACTGCCTGGTCGTTGAAGGCAGCCGTGATGAAACAAAAAGGTATGCAGCACTGGTTGTACCCTATGGCAAAAGGGCGAACATGAATGCGAAGGTCAGAAATCCGCTCAATGCCAAGAAGGTGACCTTTGCGCCGCTGGAATATGTTACCGCTATGACCGGCATGGAATACGGCAGTATCACACCCGTCGGCCTGCCGGAAGACTGGATGATTCTCATTGATTCTTCCGTCATGAATGAAGAAACTGTCATCATCGGCGGCGGCCGGGCATGCTCGAAGCTGAAGCTGCCGTCAAAACTGTTTGCGGAAATGAAAAATGCCATGATCATTGAAGGTCTGGCGAAGGACTGACCATGGAAACAATTACTTCACTGCAGAATGCCAGAATCAAGAAATGGGCACTCCTGCACAAAAAGAAATACCGTGATGAAACCGGACTTTTCCTCGTGGAAGGAGAACATCTGATCAGCGAGGCACTGGCGGCCGGCTGTGCGGAAGCGATTCTCTTTGATGAAGAATGTCCGTTTGCCCATGAACATCTGTTCAGAGTCACACCGGCAATCATGCAGAAACTGTCTGCCAATGTATCCGATGTCCATCTGATTGCTGTCTGCCGGCAGTTTTCACATGCAATAGAATCACCGAAACGGCTCGCACTGCTGGATGGGGTACAGGATCCGGGCAACCTCGGAACGATCATCCGCACCGCCGTATCCTTTTCCTTTGACGGCGTCATTCTGTCAAAAGACTGTGCCGATCTCTATAATGAAAAGACGATCCGCTCCACTCAGGGGGCACTGTTCCATATTCCGGTGCAGCGGGAAGATCTGAAGGAAATCATTCCCGCTCTGCAGAAAGAGGGAATGCAGGTCTGTGCCACAGCCCTGGACAGCTCGGTGCCGCTGCAGTCTCTTGAGATATGTGAAAAGATGGCCTTTGTCTTCGGCAACGAAGGGCAGGGGGTCACGCCGGAAGTGCAGAAGCTCAGCGACTGGCGGGTGCGCATTGAGATGGACGGCTTCGAATCGCTGAATGTGGCGGTTGCGGCCGGCATCGTCATGTACCGCTTCCGCGGATAAAAACAGATATGAAAAACGACAGCACCAGACTGAAAATCATACAGATACTAGGCGGCATATTCTATGGATTTGCTGCCGCTTTTACAATGATCGAGAATCATCCCGATCTCTCTTCGGTGATGGGAATCATCATTGACATGAGCAGCTTCTTTGCGGCCTTTCTGTGTGCTCACTGGCTGCAGCTGATCCTGCATGAAGCCGGGCATCTCGTCTTCGGAATGCTGAGCGGCTACCGTTTTCTTTCCTTCCGCATCGGCCGGTTTGTCCTGATGAAGCAGAAGGGAAAGCTCAGATTCGGCCGTTATTCGCTTGCCGGCACCAGCGGGCAGTGCCTGATGGCTCCGCCCGATTATGAAAACGGAAGCTATCCGACTGTCATGTACAACCTCGGCGGTGTTTTCATGAATCTGATTGCTGCCTTTCTCTTCCTGATTATCCGGCTGAAATTTCATCCGGCCGGTTTCTTCAATTCATTCGGAAACATGATGATTGCCTGCGGCCTGAGCATGGCACTGACCAACGGCATTCCCCTGAAGACTGATATGGTCACCAATGACGGATACAATGCCCTGTATCAGAAGAAAGAAAAGGAGACGGCCCGCAGTTCCTGGCTGGTCCTGAAGATGATCGAACAGCAGTACAACGGAATCCGTCTGAAAGATATGGATGAAAGCTGGTTTGAGATCAAAGAAAGATATGATCTGCAGAACAGCGGAACCGCCGAACTGCTGTGGCTGAAAGAGAACCGGGCCATGGATGAACAGGATTTTGATACGGCGGAAAACCTCACCGGAGAACTGCTGCAGGAAGGCACTGCTCTCAGCGGTCTCGGCCGCAGCCTTCTGCAGCTTGACAGACTGTATATCGAATTCTGCCGCAGCGGCAAGGATGCCGATTCATCCGTCCTGCAAAGCGGGGAGATGCCGGCATTCCTGAAGACAATGCGGGACTATCCGGCCGTCATCCGGACCCTGTATGCCGACAGGACCGTTCATGGCGACAGTGAAAAGGCGGAAGAACTCCGCCGCCATTTTGAAGAAATTGTACCATCCTATCCGTATCCGGGTGAAGTTGAATCGGAACGGGATCTGATGGACCATATCATGAATCAGAAAAAATAACGGTTTCCGCTAAAGGAAACCGTTATTTATTTCATGATCAGTGATGCTTGTAGCGGATGATTTCGCCGCTCCATGCCTTCTTCAGGATTTCTTCCATGTCACGGACCATCGGCACGCGCGGGTTGGCCGGCGAGCACTGGTCTTCGTAGGCGAGGTAGGAAAGCTTTTCGGCTGCGTTCATCCAGTCTTCTTCATTCAGATACGACAGGCTGGAGAAGTTCATCTCGATGCCGCTGTCACGGCCGAGGGTGGTGACGGCATTGGCGAATGCTTCGACACCCTGTTCGAGGGATTCGACCTTGAGGCCGATCGCCTGAGCCAGTTCGCAGTAGCGCAGGTCGGCATTGTAATGCTTGTACTTCGGCCAGATACCCGGCTTTTCCGGCTTGGTGCCGTTGTAGCGGATGGTATAGGGGAGAAGAATGGCATTGGCCAGACCGTGCGGAACATGGAATTCAGCACCGACCTTGTGAGCCATGGAATGGTTCATGCCGAGGAAGGCATTGGCGAATGCCATGCCGGCCATGGCCGAAGCGTTATGCATCTTTTCACGTGCTTCCGGATCGTTGGCACCGTTGTGGACGGCTCTCGGCAGGTATTCGAATACCATCTGCACGGCCTTGAGGGCCAGCGCATCGGTGAAGTCGGTTGCCAGTACGGAAACATAGGCTTCAACAGCGTGGGTCAGAACATCCATGCCGGTGTTGGCGGTGATCGCCGGCGGCAGGGTCATGGTCAGAGCCGGGTCGATGATCGCGACTGTCGGCGTCAGCGAGTAGTCGGTCAGCGGATACTTGATATGTGTTTCCTTGTCGGTAATGACGGCGAACGGTGTGACTTCCGACCCGGTTCCGGATGTTGTCGGAATGCAGACGAGGTTGGCCTTCTTGCCGAGTTCCGGATACTGGAAGGCACGCTTGCGGATATCCATGAACTTCTGCTTCAGATCGTCGAAGTTGACTTCCGGATGTTCATAGTACAGCCACATTCCCTTGGCTGCATCCATGGCCGATCCGCCGCCGAGGGCAATGATCGTATCCGGCTGGAAGGAATTCATCAGTTCCAGTCCCTTGCGGACCGTCTGGATGGACGGATCCGGCTCGACATCGCAGAACAGTTCATAGGTGACCTTGTTGGTTCTCAGGGCCAGCTGATCGGTAACCTTGTCGACATAGCCGAGCTGAACCATGCTCTGGTCGGTGACGATGAAGACCTTGTTCATTTCCCGCATGTCATGCAGGTATTCAATGGAATTCTTTTCGATATAGATTTTGGAAGGGATCTTGAACCACTGCATATTGTTTCTCCTCTCGCCGACCTTCTTGATATTCAGCAGATTGACCGTGCTGATGTTGTCAGAAACACTGTTGTGACCGTAGGAGCCGCAGCCCAGGGTCATGGACGGAATAAAGGAATTATAGATATTGCCGATGCCGCCGAAGGTGGAAGGGGAGTTCCAGATGATGCGGCAGGCCCTGATGCGGCGGCCGTATTCCCGGACCAGGTCTTCGTTGGCGGTATGGATGGCAGCGGAATGACCGGTGCCGTTGAACATGACCATTGCTTCGGCCTTGTCGATGCCGTCCTTGACATCCTTTGCCTTCAGCATGGCCAGAACCGGCGAGAGCTTCTCTCTTGTCAGCGGTTCGTTCGGGCCGACTTCCTTGCATTCGGCAATCAGAATGGAAGTGTCGGGATCGACTTCAAAGCCGGCCTGCTGGGCGATCCAGTATGCGCTCTTGCCGGCGACATTGCCGTTCAGGCGTGCTTCTTCACAGCCTTCGCCGTAGGCTTCGGCATTGAACATGAAGCGCTCGAGCTTTTTCTTTTCTTCCTTTGTCACATAGTGGACATTGTAGTGACGGAATTCATTCTTGACGTCGTCATAGATTTCCTTGTCAACGATGACGGCCTGCTCGGAAGCACAGACCATGCCGTGGTCAAATGCCTTGGAGAGGGCAACATCGGATACAGCCTGGGCGATATCAGCCGTTGTTTCGATATAGGCCGGAACATTGCCGGCACCGACACCAAGAGCAGGCTTGCCGCAGCTGTAGGCAGCTCTGACCATGGCATTGCCGCCGGTTGCGAGAATGGTGGAGACACCCGGATGGTTCATCAGGGCGCTGGTCGCATCCATGCTCGGTGCTTCGATCCACTGGATGCAGTTTTCCGGTGCACCGGCCGCAACAGCCGCATCATACATGACCTTGGCCGCAGCTGCCGAACTGTTCTGGGCATTGGGGTGGAAGGCGAAGATGATCGGGTTTCTTGTCTTCAGACAGATCAGCGACTTGAAGATCGCTGTTGATGTCGGGTTGGTGACCGGGGTAATGCCGGCAACGACACCGACCGGTTCGGCAACATATTTCAGACCCTTGACAGGATCTTCTTCAATGATGCCGACCGTTTTCTGATTGCGCATGTGATTGACGACATATTCACAGGCAAACAGATTCTTGGTTGCCTTGTCTTCAAAGACGCCGCGCTGGGTTTCTTCAATGGCCAGCTTTGCCAGTTCGCCGTGCTTGTCGAGAGCAGCAACGGAACATTTGGCAACGATGTAATCGATTTTTTCCTGATCGTAGGATGCGTACTCATCCAGGGCCTTCAGTGCCTTTGCGACTTTTTCATTTACTTCCGCAACGGGCGTCGGACCAATTTCGGGTTTTGTCTGTGCCTTGACGGTTTTTCTGCGTTCAGCCATACATTTTCCTCCTGGTGAATTATTTCACGAGCTAACGTTACCACAACAGAATTGATGAAACAATACTTTATGATAAAAAAATCACAAGTAAACGGTTACACTTGAAAAAAGAAGACGGAAGACAAAAAAGGGCGGTTCAGTACCACCCGTAGGAAAATTTCCTTTCGTCCGGAATGACTTCTGTCTGCTTGACGGTGATGTCGTCGACACGGATGAAGCGGCCGTCTCCTTTGGCAATCGCCGCAAGAAAATCATCGATCTGACTTTCCTCGCCCTGCACAAAGATTTCAACCATTCCGTTGGCCATGTTCTTGACCGTTCCGGTCAGTCTGCGGCGCTGTGCCTGCAGCATTGCAAAGCCGCGGAAGCCGACTCCCTGAACCTGTCCTTCAACGATGACATGATAGCGTTTCATAGATGCTCTCCTGATACATACAGTATAGCAATTCCGTCTTTCTTTTTGTAATAAGAAGAATATAATAGTTTCATTGCGAGGTCTGTATGGCAAATGTACTTCTGAATCTTTCAAACTTTGACGCCCCGTGGGCATATGCATCGCTGGCCCAGTATCTGACACCGGACAAGAAGGTGCTGATCCTGCCGCTGAGCTATCATGAGGACTGGATCACCGATGCCCTGGAGTGGCAGCATGAATACGGGAAGGGGACCGACGGCTATGAAATGCTGATCAGGCCGTTTCTGTCCTACGGCATTCCGGAAAGAAATATCCGCTGGATCAACTATTATGAGGACGATGAAGTCAGTGCCCGCCATAAGCTGGAATGGGCTGATGTCCTGTTTTTTACCGGCGGCTATCCCGACTGGATGCTGCAGAGACTGTATGACTTTGAACTGGAAGATGCCGTTCGCAACTTTGACGGGGTCATCATGGGCACCAGTGCCGGCGCCCTGATCCAGCTGGAGGAATATCATCTGACACCGGAAGATGATTATGAATTCCAGTACCAGTACGGCCTCGGCATTCTCTCCGGCTTCGATCTGGAAGTCCACTATGAGGAAGATGCCAGACATCTTGAAGCGATCATCCGGACGATTGAGGAAAAGGATGTGCCGGTCATTGCCGTGCCGAATGAAGGCGGGGTGCTGATCGACGGCGATCATTTCGAACTGCTCGGCGGTTCGTTCATTCTCGACTGGAAGAATCTGGACGAACTGTATCAGACCTATGAATATCTGCGGGATCTCTGAGGAGATTCTTTTTTTCTTCCCTCAGCATCGCTCCTGTCTTGCAAAAAAACTGGATTCTTCTATAATCAAGGTATTGAAAACGCTATAAAGAAAAGACCAGTACCCGCAGTGCGAAGTCCAAGAGAGGGATCTGTATGCTGAAATGATCCTGTCCGAGCCGCGGCGAATTCACTTTTCCAGTGAGGCCAATCCCCTCCGGATGCTCCCGTTACGAGTCAACTGAGGTGCATATCCCTATATGGATATGAATCAGGATGGTACCGCGTGTGAAGCGTTCCTGTGTTTGTGACAGGAACGTTTTTTGTTGGAGGAAAGTAAGAAATGGACAAGATCACAGAAGTACAGAATGAAGCGCTGGCTGCGATCGCAGCTGCTTCCGATCTCGAATCCCTGCAGCAGGCAAGGATCCGCTATCTGGGCAAGAAGGGTGATATCCAGGCCTTGATGAGCGAGATGAAGTCGCTGCCGAAGGAAGAAAAGCCGGCATTCGGCCAGAAGGTCAATGTCTGCAAGCAGACTGTCAGCGAAGCTCTTGAGAAACGTCAGGAAGAACTGCAGGCAGAAGCACTGGCAGCCCGCCTGGTCGAAGAGAAGATCGACATTACACTGCCCGGCAGTCAGCACCGTCTCGGCACGATGCATCCGCTGCACATGATCCAGCAGGAGATCGAGGATCTCTTCGTCGGCATGGGCTACAAGATTGCCGAAGGACCGGAAGTCGAGCAGGACTACTACAACTTTGAACTGGCAAACATTCCCAAGGATCATCCGGCAAGAGACATGCAGGATACCTTCTATATCGATCCCAATACACTGCTGCGTACACATACGACGGCAATGCAGATGCGCGAGCTGGAAAAGGCCGAGGGACAGACACCGATCAAGCTGATCTGCCCTGGCAAGGTCTACCGCCGCGACGATGACGATGCCACTCATTCCCATCAGTTCATGCAGTGCGAGGGTCTGGTTGTCGGTGAGCATATCACGCTGGCTGATCTAAAGGGAACACTTGAGCATATGGCCAATACGATGTTTGGCAACGGCCGTCAGATCCGCTTCCGTCCGTCCTACTTCCCGTTCACGGAACCGTCCGTTGAAGTTGATGTCTCCTGTCCGTTCTGCAACGGCAAGGGCTGCTCGGTCTGCAAGGGCTCGGGCTGGATCGAGATCCTCGGCGCCGGCATGGTGCATCCGCATGTCCTGGAAATGAACGGCTTTGATTCCGAAAAGTGCACCGGCTTTGCCTTCGGCATCGGCCTGGAACGCATTGCCATGCTGAAATACGGTATCGACGATATCCGCAATTTCTATATCAACGATGTCAGATTCCTGAAGAATTTTGACCGCTTTGACTGAGGGAGGAAACGGAAATGAGATTAAGTTACAAATGGCTGAGTGAATATGTCGATCTTTCCGGCATCACTCCTGAAGAACTGGCCGAAAAGATGACAACGGCCGGCCTGGAAGTCGAGGGCATCGAGCCCATGGCCCAGGGAAACAACCTGGTCATCGGTGAAGTCGTGGAATGCGAAGATATTCCCGATACCCATCTGCATGCGACCGTGACAAGAATCGGACCGAATCCCGAAGATGTCACAAAGATCGTCTGCGGTGCTCCCAACTGCCGCAAAGGCCTGAAGGTCATTGCCGCTCTGCCGGGAGCTGAGCTGCCGGGCGGAACCATTACTGCCAAGCCGTTAAGAGGCTATGAATCCAACGGCATGCTGTGCGCCCTGTATGAACTGGGTGTCGACAAGAAATACCTGAGTGAATACCAGCAGGCCGGCATTGAGGAACTGCCGGAAGATGCACCGATCGGCGAAACAAAAGTGTTCGAATATCTCGGACTCGACGATACTGTTCTTGATGTGTCACTGACTCCGAACCGGGCAGACTGCTCGGCCATGTGGAATATGGCAAAGGAAGTCGGTGCCATTCTGCACCGGGAAGTCAGATGGCCGGATTATTCCGGCAGAGCCGATATCGGCGGGAAGACATCCTTCAGAGTTTCCAGCACAACCGAAAAATGCCCGGCCTTCACTGGCAAGGTCGTCAATCATGTCAAGGTCGGCCCGACCCCGAAATGGATGGCTGCCTATCTGCATGCGGCCGGTGTCAATTCCATCAACAACGTTGTCGATATCTCCAACTTTGTCATGCTGGAAACCGGTCAGCCGCTGCATTACTACAACCTGGCCAAGCTGCCGGCAAAGGAAATCACGGTTGTCGATGACCGCGATCTGACCATGACGGCACTGGACGGTGAAGAGTTTGAAATCAAAAAGGGTGACCTGCTGATCACAACCGGCGGTGAAGCCACCGGTATTGCCGGCATCATGGGCGGCGA